>UQDR01000006.1 GCA_900539835.1 uncultured Ruminococcus sp.
TGGTTCCGTCAACATTAAGCTGGTGGGTAATGAGCGCATCAGACCGATATATCATTCGTTGGGTTTTGGGAGGCGCTGCAAACGGAATCTATTCTGTAGCACATAAATTTCCGTCCATTCTTCAAACAGTTTTTTTGATGTTTAATAATGCATGGACTGATATGGCATTAGCTGAGCTTGAAAAAGGAGAGAAATCAGAAGAATATACTAAAAAGGTATTTCAGCAGTTTTATAAACTTTCCTTTGGCATGGCATTTGTATTGATTCCTTTAACTAAATTAGTGATGAAGCTTATTCTCAGTTCTGCATATAAAGAAGCTGCGGTGTATGTTGGTTTTCTGTATTTGGGAACAGTATTTCAGGGCTTTTCTTCTTTCAGCAGTATTGGTTATCTGCAGGGAAAGAAAACAAATGGAGCTGCAAAAACAAGTGTGTACGGTGCAATAGTTAACTTAATTATAAATTTAATATTTATAAAGTTTATCGGACTTTTTGCAGCAGCACTTTCCACATTCCTTGGATTCTTCGTAATGTGGGTTTTCAGAATGAGAGATATAAGATATGTCTTTCCTGTTAAAATTGATCTAAAGGTTTTTATTCCATACCTTGCAGTAGGAATTGCAATAGCAACAGCAACAGTGTGGACAAATAATATTGTGGATTTTGGTTTAATTTTGGCTGGATGTCTATTCTTTCTGATAGATAATAGAGCTAGTTTGAAATCAATAATATTAATGGTGAAGAAAAAGAAAACTTAAGGCGATGATTTCAATGAGTATATATGAAAAAAAAGAGCAATGCTGTGGCTGTTCTGCGTGCGCAAATGTATGCCCCAAGCAATGCATTAAAATGAATGAAGATGAAGAGGGATTTTTGTATCCCACAGTTGATTATGATCAATGTATAAATTGCGGCCTGTGTGAAAAAGTCTGTTCATTTAAAAAGAAAGATGAAAAAAATAGCGTATTGGAGGCTTACGGATGTAATGCCATTTCAGATGACATTAGAAAAAGAAGTTCCTCCGGCGGTGTTTTTTCATTGCTTGCTGAATATATCATTTCACAAGGCGGCGTTGTTTTCGGAACAGCTATGACAGATGATTGTAAATCTGCATTTTTGCTGAAAATCCAGACAGAGGATGAAATAGGCAGATTAAGCGGTTCTAAATATTTTCAAAGCGAAGTTGGCAGCTCTTTTCAGCAAGCCAAAAGAGAATTGGAACAAGGAAGAATTGTGCTTTTTACCGGTACCCCATGTCAGATCAACGGATTAAAACTATTTCTAAATAAAGATTATGAAAACCTTTTTTGCATGGATATCATTTGTCACGGTGTGCCTTCACCAAAGCTGTGGAAGAAGTATATAACTGATTTTGAAGAAAAGCATAAAGGTAAAGTTACCGGTGTAAATTTCAGATGTAAGGATGTTAGCGGGAATGATTTCGGTATGAAAGAGTTCTTGAATCAAAGTGCGATTTTTACACCAAAATCAGAAGATCCTTTTATGCAGATGTTCTTAAAAAATTATTGTTTAAGACCATCTTGCTATGCTTGTGATGCAAAACAGTATAAGCTGGCGGATATTACGATCGGAGATTTTTGGGGCGTTGAAAATGTACTCCCTGATTTGAGTGATGATAAAGGCACATCTTTAGTGCTGATTAGAACCGAAAAAGGAGCTGAATTGTTCAAAGCAATTAAAAGCTCAGTTAAATATGATCTTTGTGAATATGAAGCTGCTGTTAAAAGAAATTCTGCTGAATATAAATCCGTTGCAAAACCTCCGCAACGAGAAGGTTTTTTTGCGGATATGAATAATATGAGTTTAAAAAAACTGAAAAGAAAATATTTGGAATTTCCACTCAAGAAAAAGACAAAGAAAGCTTTGGCAAAAATCTTTAGGGGAGGGGATAATTGCCATATACTTAAGAATAGCAATTATGGTCTGCTGGTACAATATCATTCAGAAGGTAATAGAAAATAATGTTAGAAAATCTAAAAGCGGTAATCAAAAATGTATTAATTGAAATATATCATCCATTTGGGTTTGCTCTAATTTTGTCAGCCCTTTTTATGTATGTCTATAAACAGTGTGACAGCTGGAAAACAGCAATAAAAAGGTGGATAAATTGGTTTAGAACAGATGCCTCTTTTCGTAAAATGTTTATATTTATAGCTTATTTAGTCATAATCTTGTACAGAACACTTACTAACAGAGGCATGGCAATTAATACTGTAGATAATGTAATCGGTATTTGGAAAATCAATAACTTTGATGAAAATTATAAGCAAATTGTTTTAGTGAATCTGGTGTTATTTATTCCTTTTACCATTTTGCTTTTTTGGAATTTTGCATCAAAATTATTGAAAAATCTTAAATTTACAACAATAATCTTGCAGTCCTTGAAGATAACATTTCTTTTCTCGTTAGCTATAGAATTTTTGCAATTATTTTTGCGTACAGGAGTTTGGCAGATTTCAGATTTGTTCTTTAATACCCTCGGCGGAATAATTGGAGGAATTTTATATTGGATAGTCTTGAATATTAAAAATAAAAAAGAGTGACAAATAAATCCTTGTATCAAGATACGCACAGGTTAAAAAATGATTTGGTCGAACAATGGATAATAATTAAAATGTAAAGAAAGGCAGGTAATTATCATTGCTGGAGATTATAAAAAAGATAATTGCAAATGTGCTTACTGCACTATATCAGCCGTTTAGCTTTGCTGTTATCCTTACGGTTTTGTTTATGTTTCTTTATCTTTTTGCTCAAGAGCATGGTTGGAAAACCGTATTCAGAAAATGGTGGAATACGTTTAAATCAAGCACAAATTTTCGTAAGATTTTTTTATTGGCTTTTTATACATCAATGATTTTATTCCGTACATTGTTAAACAGAACCATGTGCGCTAATCCGGTGTCTAACGTAGTTGGCGTTTGGGGGTTGCATGATGATAATGGTCAGATGACTACTGAAGTTCTTGAAAATTTGGCGCTGTTCATACCATTTGCCATATTGCTCCTATGGAGCTTTAGAGAGAAAATCGTTGGAAAAACAGTTACCCTTGCAAATGTATTATGGCAATCATCAAAAAATACATTTTTGTTTTCGTTGATTATTGAATTTTTACAGCTGCTTTTTCGTTTAGGAACCTTCCAATTAAGTGACTTGTTTTATAATACTCTCGGAGGTTTGTTCGGCGGATTTATTTATTGGCTATGCTATAAATCCAAGCATAAAAATAAGTAAAAAATCAGAGTGCGTTATATAAAATTCATGCTAATTTCCTATGTATTTATTCTTTATCCTCTCCAGCTTCTTTCCTATTGGTTTTGCAAGAATAAAAAGAAAAATTATATTTGAAACCGCATATATCACCGTGAATCTCAAAGATGAAGCGGCTGTAACAATATATCTTGATAAATTAAAGCCCCCGTCAAACCATAAAACCGAATATATATCCATAAGTATGGAATATAATATGCCTGCAAAAGCACCGTATATTATCAGCCATGCTTTATTTTTTTTCAGTGTGTTAGAAAAAATGCCTGCAAATAATCCGATAAGCCCCCATGCCAGCATCTGAAACGGAGTCCAAGGACCTTGTGAAAAGTAAAAATTTGATATTAGTGCCGTCATCGCACCAACCATAAATCCCGCTTCTCCGCCGAAATATATCGCTGCAATTATGATTATTGCAGTAACAGGCTTAAAACTCTGAAGGGGAGCAAAAATAATTCGGCTGATTATAGAAATAGCCGTAAGTGAAGCAATTATGGTCAGCGTCTGAACACTATGCTCATTTTTTTCAAAGGATAGAAAAAAAGCGCAGCATGCAAGAATTGCCACTGATGCAGTGATAAAAGCATATTGTTTTTCACGAAAAATAATACAGCCTGAAATGATTAATGCGGGAATAACTATAAGAAAAATTGAATAGGTTATGATCTTTTTAGGCATTATATCTGCTCCTTGCAAAGTCTTATTACATCGTCGCATGATATTGCATTTTTAAATAAATGTCTTGATATCCTGAACGCCGCTGTGGTGTAATAGCTGTTTCCTGAAAAAAATTCATGAGGTGTATCCGATGAGATTATTTCACCGTCAAAAAACAGTGCACATCTGTCTGAAATTTCCGCAGCAAATTCAATGTCATGGGTCACAATAATAATTGTCGTGCCTGAGATTTTCAGTTCTTTTAAAAGCTTAATAAGCTCCAGCTTAGAAAATGCGTCAATACCCTTTGTCGGCTCGTCAAGAAGAAGAATCTTCGGCTGAGATAAAAGAATTTTTCCAATAGCGCATTTTTGCTGTTCTCCTCCGCTCAGATCATAAGGATGCTTGTTAAGCAAATGAGTTAACCCAAGCTTTTCAGAAGTTTTGTTTATTTCTGTTTCAATGCAGTCCTTAGGAATACCATAAGCCTTGAGAAGGTGTTCAAAGTCACCTCTGATCGTATCTTTGATAAATACCGAAGCAGGATTTTGAGGAAGATATGCAAGATTGTTTTTATAAAGCGTGTTGTTTTTATATTCCCTGAGTCTTTTGCCGAATATTTTCACACCGCCCTTGTATGGTCTGTTTAATCCTGAAATTACGTTAAGCAAAGTGGTTTTTCCTGCACCTGTTGCTCCCAGAATGCTGAAAATCTCGTTTTCATGTATTTTTAAGCAGATACCTCTTAAAATATCAGCAGAATTCTTTTCATATCTGAACCATAAATCTTTGGTTTCAATAGCAAAGCTACCGGAAGCATTGACCTCCTTATCAATAATTTTTTCTTGACTCGAAGAAAAGCTTTTTAAGAGAAAATCACGTCCCTCTTTTATTGTAAGAGGGCATTCATCCTGTCTGTTAAGTGCTTGATAAATACGAACAGCAGAAGGAAAGCCTATGCTGATATTATGATCTTTCATAGCTATGCCTGTTTTTCTCGGCGTGTCACAGGAGATTATCTTTCCGTCTTCCATAACAGCAACCTTGTCGGCAATAGGAAAAACATTTTCAAGCCTGTGCTCTGTGATAATAATTGTTATGCCAAGCTCATTGTTCAGTTTTTTCAGAGTGGCAATAAATTCTTCTGCGGCGATTGGATCAAGCTGGCTTGTGGGCTCGTCCAATATTATTAAACGTGGCTGCATAACCATTACTGAAGCAAGGTTCAGAAGCTGTTTTTGACCGCCGGAAAGACTGGCTGTATCCTGCCTGTACCAGCCGTTTATCCCGAAATAGCTTGCAGTCTCCGCCGTAAGTCGCCGTATGGTCTGAACAGGCAGCCCCAGGTTTTCCAATCCGAAAGCAAGCTCATGCCAAACCTTATCTGTCACGATTTGACTGTCGGGATTTTGCAGGACAAAACCAATTTCTGAAGCGCTTTTGCGAGGGTCAATGCTTTCAATGGGAGTTCCGTCAAAATATATTTCACCGCTTTTTTCGCCAACAGGCGAAAGTTCTTTTTTTATTAGCTTTAAAAGTGTGGTCTTACCGCTTCCTGATGCTCCGCATATGACAGCAAATTCCCCCTCGTTTATTGACATTGAAATGTCAGAGAGTGCTCTTTTTTCAGCTTTAGGATAAGAAAAGCTTAAATTTTGGATATGTAATATTTCCATTTTATATTTTCCTCCGTTTCAAATAAAAATGGGAAAAATGCCAGAATTCCATATGCTATATATGCCGTTAAAGCTTTATAAGTTAAATTTATTTTGCTTATTGTCGGGTAAAAATTAAAATCAAGTGTCCCCATTCCGGTGAAAACCAATGTGGTTATCATAAGAATAGTCGTTAATGAAACCACCGCTATGTCTTTCATTGTGAATTTAAATAAGAAATAATTAGTCCTTGCTTTAAGTCCATATCCTCTTGACTTCATGGAATTGGAAGTTTCCAATGCGTTTTCAAGAGACCAGTCTGTCATTGATGAAAGAACTGCTGATGCATTTATGGCTTTGTCACTTATGCTTATATTTGAAAAAAGCCCCATGGTTTTCTGAGCATTGCTTACTTTCTTAGTCTGTTTTTTAAACAAAGGTATAAAGCGAAGAGACATAGATAATAGCAAAGACAGCTTTGGAACAGCTCCGCCTAAAATATAGAGGATTTTATCAGTTGTCATAATACGATTAAGACATTTGCACCAAATTATTACCGAGATAATCATTACTGCCATTTCACCGCCGTATACTATTGATTCCAAGGTAATAGGTTTTCCGTTCAAAAAAAATAAAGGCGTTTCCCCGTTATGAGAGAACAGAGGATTAGTCACGGTTATAAGCATAAAAAGTATTGTATAAAAACCAATGTCAGAAACAAATTCTTTGACGTTTGTTAAAGTTGATAAAAATAACAATCCGCCTAAAAGTGAAATGATCTGAATGACAGGATTCCATATAAACATTGATATTAACAAAACAGATAAAAAGTATGCTGTTAAAACTCTTGGATTAAGGCATGAAAAACCTTTCAATAACGATCATCTCCTTAAAAACATATTAAAATCTGATTACACTTGTATCAGTCGAAAATTGAATGTCTTTTGTTTATATTATATAATTTCCGAACTGCTGATTTGTGCAGTCCTACAAACTTGATTTCATATTTCGTTCATAGTTGCACGTTTGCGTGCAAAAAAGCCTCAAATGAGGCTATAAGTGAAGGGGGTGCTCGGCCGCACGGGCCATGTTACGATATCAGTTTGTGAGATACAATACTTTGACCTCGCTGTGGTGGGTTTGTAAAACTGACGTAGTGGAGACCTGCGGTCTCCCGTCAATATGCTCGGCCGCACGGGCCATGTTACGATATCAGTTTGTGAGATACAATACTTTGACCTCGCTGTGGTAGGTTTGTAAAACTTGTGTAGGGGCTGGCGTCCTCGACAGCCCGTCAGTGTAAGAATGCAACTCAGCGCAGTAGGGGCGCAACTCAGCGCAGCTGAGTTTGTCCTCGACAGCCCGTAAAACAAAATTCCTGCCGCACGCCCCATGTCACAATATTTATTTGTGGAGCAAACAGATTTCGTCCCCGCTATGGCAAGTTTGCAAAATCTATGTAGGGGGCGGCTTTACGTCAACCCGTATGCACGGCAGGATTTCAATAAGGGGCTTGCCTAAGTTATAAATCTTCTCCGTAGTTGCAGGTATAAAGCCATTCGACATAGTCGCCGTCCTCAAGCTTTAACTGAGAACAGCCATATTGAGGTGTTTCGCCGTTTATGAGAAATGTCCAGCCTGAGCCTTCGCCGCAGGAAAGCTCATAAATATAGTTTATGCCCTGGACATATGCACTTCCATATCCGGTCTCTTCAGCGCCCTTATATTCCATTTGGATTTTGTTATGACGAACTGCACGGTCAAGAATATCAAAAGCAGTGTCGCCGTTTCTGAGAACATATTCGGTTTTATCAAGTATTATTCCGTTGCTGGGAACATACTTTTCGTTTTTAAGGCTGTCCTCCAGCTTATCATAGTTGTTAAGAATAGTGCCGCAGTTTATGGAAACAAACACAGTCTGAGAATCTGAAGTTATATCGTCGATGTGATTAAGATAATATTCATCCACAGTTTGAAAATCTGTGCCCACGATCAGTAATGTTATAACTATCAGCGCAGAGAAAATAAGAAGAATGTTCTTTTTCATTTTAACACCTCATTCAGCATTATTTATAAATGCACCTGATAAAACGGTTAACGGTGTTTTTGATAATTGTGTTTTCCTTTTTGATTTTATCAGTTACATCTGATACTAACGACAGAACAGTTTCTTTTTCATATTCTGATATTTCATGACTGCTGAAATTTGCTTTTTCATAAATAAAAAGTGATGATTTTATTTGTTCTGACAAAGTATCTATTTTATTATACAATGTTGAGTCAGATATGTAAAGCTGATTTTCATTTTCTAAAAATTTTGTTACCTTCAGCAGGTCAATAACATATGCAAAAGCTGTTTTCACACATGTTTTATTATCAAAAAGCTCAAAGGATTTCAGCTTTTTATTAAGCTTTTGCCTTTTGGTTATGCAAATCACAATAAAAGCTGATAAAGCTGTTAATGTTAATATGACAATAATAATTATAATATGTTTAATGATATTATTATCAGCGATTTTGGTTGATGGAATTTCACCCTGCTGGGTGTTTTCTCTGTTGTTTTCGGCACTGTCCTCATTGTCAGAGTGATTTTCTCTGTCACTAAGAGGAGCAATTTCTTCTGCTTTTTCCATGACATCCAGATACGGAGGCGTGGTTTCAAATGGAATCCAACCTACACCGTCACGGTAAAATTCTGCCCAAGCATGAAAATGAGTGTCGTCTATGCTGACAGGAGAATTTGAAAAAGCGTTTTCTGAATCCTGCGGTGTTATAAGATAACCTTCAGTATATCTTGCCGGAATACCGTAATAACGGAACATTAATGCCGCAGCAGTCGCATAGTGAACGGAATATCCCTCACAGCTCTGTTCTAAAAAATATTGCAGAAAATCATTGCTGCCTGAAAAAGCTGAGTCAGGATTATAAGTGATTTTTGATGATAAAAAGGACAAAATATTCTGCTGTGCCGTTGAATAATCAAGCCTGCCGTTTTTATTTGAATCATATTCGCCAAGCTGTGTTTCAAGGATGTTTTTTGTGCTTTCAGGAATGCTTAAATATGAATTATATACAAATTCCCTGTAGTGGCTTTCGTTGTTGAGATAATCAGCTTTTTCAGGAGAATCCGACTGCTTGATTCCTTGAATCAAAGAGGGATAATCCTTGACCAGATTCTCTGAAGCCTTAAAAGAATAAAGCTTCCGCCCTTTAAAGCCTGAAGCTAAGAGAGCGCTGTCACCTATTGTGTTTTCATTTAAAAGCTCATTATCTGTGTTAATTACCTCATAAGGCGCATAGATATATTTTCTGCTTGTTCCAATATTATTTATCGTAATGTTATTCACATCAGAAGAGGTGTCTGAAAAAAGGCTTGCGGCTTCAGAAAGCTGAGTTTGTCCATAAAAGCCCTCCTTATGAAGCCAATAAAAAAGGTCAGAGCTTTTATAAAGCTCTGTTGAATCAAGCTTTTGCCATCCGTTTTTGCAGTAGCTTTCGCCGATAAAACCCCTTAAATATAATGAATCGGGCTTTGACATAATAACTTCAAGCTGTTGCTTTCCGCTTGGGTTAAAAGCACTGAGATTTTTAAAATCACCCTCCGGCATGATATAGCTTTCGCCGTATCTTAAATCGTTTATTTCATTTATTATATGGTTTTTAAATTGATTTAAAATGTTAATTTCACTGTTGTCCTCTATTCCGAATAATGATAATATCAGTGTGCAAATTATGCAGATAGCCAAACAACTAATAAAGCTCAAAATGCTGACAAGGTTACCGGACAGCTTTTTAAATATCACACCTATAACAAAAAGTGCAGCGGGACATATGACTATAAAAGACAGCTTGGTTTCAAAGATAACGCATACTGCTGCTGATAAAACAGATAAAATCAGGGGAATTATTATATCGTTGTTTTTTAATGAAAAAATAACAGCATATGAAAGGATAATTGAGATTGCAATCAAAAATAAGGTCTGAGAAGCTTTTTCATTTGTGTTTGAAATCCTTTCAAGCTGAGGCATGATTTTTGAAAATCTACAGCCTGTTGTGTTCAATATGCTGTTAGCCGTATAAATAAATCCGTTTATTAAATAATCCCAACAAAAAACGGTAAGTATAAATGACGAAAGAGCAGGTAAAATCAGACCTGTCAGGCGCAGTTTTTTTCTGAAAAAAAGCTGAACCGCCGATGAAGCACAGACGCAGATAATAACAGCAGGAGCATTTATGCTGATGCCGAACACCTTGCAGAAAATACCGCCGAAGCCTAAAAAAGCACATACAGACAGCAACAGATTGAACATCAGGTTAATGAGATTATCCTGTCTTGCATTGGGGTATTTGCTGATATGAAATTTTAATGTAGCAATATCTGCTTTAGACATATTTTTTCCTTTCATACGGTTAGTCTGTCATTTGATAATCATCTGCTTTAAGCACATTGAAATCAATATTTTCATAATCCGATCTTACATTTTCAGAAGGGGTTATGAAAAATGCGTTTTTGAACTGCTGAGTGATATTTTCGTCATAGTGTTGAAGCGTGCTTTTATCATCAGCAATAAAGCTTGCTGAAAGTGCTTTGGGAATAACGCTGAACCAGTCATCGTCAGATGAAATCATGCATTGAAACATTTCTTCCTTTTGATGGTCATAGAAGCATAATGTATGCACAGTTTGGCAATCGCAAAGCCTTTTGCTCAGGGAAATAAAAATTTCTGCTGTTTTTGAAAGTCTTGAAAAATCAGGCAGGGAAGAAGCTTTATTTAAACAAGTATCTAAAATCAGCACCGCAGAAGTGGGTGACGGCATTCCGCCTTGTCTGATGATCAGCTTGTCAAGCTTCTGAGAAAGCTTCCAATGGATGCTTCTGGGGCTGTCACCTTGGTTATATTCACGATATTCAAAAGGCTCGCTTAAATCAAAGCCGGGCTTGTCTGATGAATAATCTGAAGCATCAAGACTGTCACCGCTCATGCTTAATGGTATAATGTCCAATGGCAATATATCGGGCAGGACAATGACTGAGCTTTTTATATCTGCATATGATTTTTTATATGTAAGCCCGAAAATATCATAAGCTTTGATTTGAATTACTTCAAAGGATATTTTGCCGCAGAAGCTTTCCTTCATTTTAAATTCAGCGGATATATTTCTTTTAGGTAGCAAAGAGCATTTGTGTTCAAAGATTCGCCATTCACCTGTTAAAACATTCTGACCCTTTATGGTTATTTTAATTAAAGGACAAAAAAAACATGTTTTATTTTTTATTTTTAATGATCCTTGGACAGTTATGTCTTTTTCCACTGAGTCAGGAAGATCAATAAGAATATCTAAATTATATCGGCTGAATCTATGGATAACGATGATTATTACAGGCAATAAAAGCGATATACACATAAGCATGAATGTTCCCGACGAAGCCGAAAACAAAGCCGTCATAAAAACAGTGACAAGCCAAAGGGCATAAAAAATCCAGCTTTTAATCATAGCTTTCTGCCTTTTAATCCGATTTGGGGAACAGGGGTGTTATCGAGTGTTTCTAAAGCGGCGGAAAGAGGGTTTTTCCCTGATAACTTAGCACGTTGTGTTATTACTATTCTGTGGGCACAGACATCGCAGAAAACTGATCGGATATCCTCAGGAACTACATAGTCACGTCCATTAACATAGGCTTGTGCTTTTGCCATTCGGCAGACGCTGAGGGCTCCTCTCGGGCTTATTCCCAGTTCGACGCTTTCGAGGCTTCGGCTGTATTCTGCAAGTCTTGTGACATATTCATATATTTCATCATCTGTATGTATATTTTGTACATTATTTTGAATATCAAGAATATCCTGTGAAGATGAGACAGTCTGAATCAAGTCAAGAGGGTTTTCATTATGTCTGTCTTTAAGTATATTCACCTGACTTTTAAAGTCCGGATATCCCATTTCAAGCTTTATCATAAATCTGTCCATTTGTGAGGGCGGAAGCGTTTGAGTTCCCGCAGAACCTACGGGGTTTTGTGTTGCCAGAACAATAAAAGGAGAGGGAAGAGGATGAGAAACGCCGTCTACAGTTACCTGATTTTCTTCCATAGTTTCAAGAAGTGCGGACTGGGTTTTGCTTGATGTTCGGTTAATTTCATCTGCTAAAAGAAGATTTGTCATTGCGGCACCCTTCTGATAAACAAACTTATTCTGTGACTTATCAAAGACCGAAAAGCCTGTTATATCCGAAGGAACGCTGTCGGAAGTGAACTGTATTCTTTTAAAATCAAGTCCCAGTGCTTTTGAAAAAGCAAGTGCAAGAGTTGTTTTTCCCACGCCGGGAACGTCTTCGATTAGGACATGCCCCCCTGCAAGAATAGACATATAAACTTTTATGAGTATATCATCCTTACCTATAATTGCTTTTCTTAATTCGGTCAAAATTTGTGCTGTTTTATTTTCCATAAATGCTGCTCCTTTACCAGTCGTCATTTTCATTTGATAACATGTTCTTTTTGGACATATGATGCTTTCTGATTCTTAATAAAAGCAATGTAACAAGTATAAGCAAGACAATTAAAGCGGCGGCTTTAATTATGATATTTCTTTGCATTGTTTTAATTTTTGTTCTTGCTTTCATTAAATCGTCATAACCGAGAATTTGTTTTTTATCATAATCGCTCAGCATCTCTAAATCGCTGTATATGCTTTCAACTTCAGTTTTATCATCTAAAGACACAGAGTCAAAGGGATAAAGACTTTTGAGTATTCTTTCGTTTATGCTTTCAATTTTAAGACGAAGATCTTCAACCTGAGCTTTTTTCTTTTCTAAAGAACTGAGGATATTAATATGGTCAGCTTTATTTTTTGCGCTGTTTAACTTATTAAAAAGATATATTACATCATTATAGTTTTCTGTTGTCAGATCATCCGGAAGGGAATTGAACTGCTTAATATCATTTTCGTTGAAAACAGTGAGGTTTTCTGTATTTTTCTGATTAAAAATATTTATAACCGTGCCATTACCGTTTGTGTTTTTATTCATAGCCTTTATTAGACTTTCACTATCAATTTCAATATTAAGTCTATCGGCTTTTTCAGAAAGAAGATAATAGTTTTTTACATAGCGTCTTTCTTCAGGTGTGATTTTCAGATAGCGTTCAAGTGTTTCAATTACAGACTGTTTGTTATCTGAGATATTGTAAATCATATTTTCAACTTCAAAGATTTCAGCTTTTTGTTCAGCTGTCATTTCAGCACGGAAGTCATAAAGATTCCGCAGATCATTCTGATATCTGTATATGCTGATCATTGAAAGCAAAGCTTGTTCACTTGAGATAGAATTGCTTTTTTTGTCGTCATGGCTATGGCAAAAGCCGCCGTTGTTATTTTTATAACTCATCAGTCCGTCAAGCAGATTGCAGTTATCTTTTATAAATCTTGAATCGTTTAAGGGGTCGATTCCGAGTGAGCAGAGGGCAATTATTGTTTGAGATATCGCTTCAGAACCGCTGTTATCGGAAAATCCTCCGTTATTTTTCTGATTTTTTGAAAGACAGGTTATTGCTTTTTCAATGGAAGCTCTTATTTTTATCGGATTCCCTTTGACCGTAACTGTTTCTTCTGTGCAATAATAGGGTGAAAGTGCGATCAGTGCCATTGCGGTCAGGTCCATGTCGGAAGAGTTGGCTAAAAGAGAAAAGCTTCCGTCGGGATTTTGTTTTTCGAGTATCTTTGTTATGATGCTTTGGCGTATATCAGCAGCATTTTCAGGCACCTTGAAGCACATAGAATCAAGTGTTATCAATCCCCAAATCAGCCCGTTTATGCCTTGTGAATCAAGAGGTGATTCAGAGCTTCGGTTATATGTACCGTCGGCAATAAGGTTAATTTTGCTTTCGCCGACTTCTGTCGGATCTCCTCCCAATGAAAGAATAACAAGAGAGATTCTATGCCATTCCGTAGCTTTTTGCGGGTCAAGCTTTTGGTCTGATTTATATTTTTCTTCGATATTGTTTTTCAGCATGGCGAGGTATGAAGAATAATTATCCTGAATACCCATTCTTCCCGCTGCAATGGCATACCAATCGGCTGATGGAGTTCCTGCTGAAGATATTAAATCAGAATCAAGCAGAAATTCGCTTTTATTATTTCCGAGACTGCTTTTTTTCCAGGCTGTTATTTCCTGAATTATTGCTTGTATATCCTGCTTCCGGTAATCGTTATGTTCTGCATATGCATTGCAGGGCAATGAAAAAAGCATAATAAGAATCAGCATGACTGAGGCAGTTTTTTTATAAATTTTATTGTCTGACATTTGATCCTCCTGTTACCACCATGTTTTCCCGAAGGTTCCGTTAATGTCCGTCAGGTTTGCAAGTGTGAAACGAATTTTAACGGTGTCTCCGTCCTTTAAGTTGGCGCTTGCTAAACTTGAACCAATGAAATTATCATTAATGCTGCATGCCCACCCTGAGCCTTGGCAATAGTCAAACTCGCCGATACTATCGTCATAGCTCTGTTGTTTCCACTCATAGCCACGCTTATCAATTTCATCAAACAAATCCTGTGGTATTTCTGCACCAACGCCTATTCCACGTTTACTTATTCTTGCAAGATAAAAGCCATCGTCCAGTGAACCTCGGTATTCGCAGGCAAAGCCTTGCTCTTCAAGAAATTTTGTGATAGTATATGAGGCTGTTTCACCTTGCCGAATGGTAATTTTCGTGGGTTTGACAAGATAGTCAAGTCCGATAACGTTGGCGTCAACACTGATAGTTATTTCTCCCAACGGTTCACCGTCGGCAACGGTTATACAATTTATTTTATAATAATAGTCGGAATATCTTCCGTCTTTATCTGTGATTCGTATATCCAGATCATTTGCACCGCCGGCAAAATATAAATCGTAGCCTATATAGCTGCTGACCCATTTATAAGGAATAACTTTACCATTCAGGCGGACGGTTATTCCGTCATAATAAATGGGATTGCCGTGATAATCAAAGGGCAGGATATTAAGAGTAAAACTATTGCCCTTTGTTGTCATGCCGTTTTCGACGTTTATATATTCAATATAAGGTGCTGTATGTTCATCGGCGATGGGGACATATTTTATGGTATAGACTTGTGTTATTGTCACCGCTTCACCTTTTATAAAATCTGTTGCTTTCAGTTTGATTTTATTACTGCCGTTTGTCAGTTTCACGGAATAATTGCCGCTGTTATTAATTGATAATGCAGAGCCATTGAAAGTAATGCTTAGCCTTGATTTATCGCTGCCGTTTTGAGTAACGGCGTAAAATGAAAAGCTGCTGTCGTTGACTGTACAGTTATTAAGGCTTGTTTTAATTTCAAAGCTTTTTATTGGTGAATATATTATTTCATATGTTTTTGAACTTTTTTTGTTATTCCACTGAGCTGACAAAGTAATAATATTTTCATTTTCTGAAAGCTGAGCGGTATAATGTCCGTTATTACCGGTACATACATTTTTATTGCAGTGAACTGTTACCGGCACATTTTCTCCGTCTAAAACAGCTTCAGCATTAAATGAAACTGTATTGTTATCTACAGTTTGGTTCTTCAGGTCTGTGGTAAGAATAATATCGCCGAGATCCACAAAAACTTTATATTCACGATAAGCGGAGATTACCTTTGAATTCTTATCGGTATAGGTTACTTCAACACGGATATGATTTTCTCCCTCAGAAAGAAATACACGTCCGTTAAAATCAGCTTGTTTTTCTCCGTTTATTGTGATCGCAGAGCTTTTTACTTTAAGGTTTTTCTGATTATGGATGATTTTAAAGGAATAACTGCGAGAGGACAAAGTTTCACCGTTTTTAATTGTTGTGGTAAAATATTCTGTATTGGTTTTATTCCCTGACGGGGTGGGGTTATTCCCTGAAATATCACTGTTTGTTTTTCCTGAATCACCTGATTTTACGGGAGAATTCAAGTTGTTTCCCTGGGATTTCTGACTGTTTATATCAGAAGAATGGGGAAAGTTTGGAACATAGATATTTTCTGTTACATAGATGTTTGGGGTTTTGTTTTTGTTAGTTTCGACGTTATTATTATCCGGCTCCGTTTCACTTTCAGAGGAGCTTTGTTCACTGCTTGACGAATCTTCTGAGCTTTTTGAGCTGTCAGTATTTATTTCAGGCTGTTTTATATTGGATAAGAAGTCCTGAGGCAGACCGAATATACTGCCGTTGTTTTCATCTATATCAACGGTATCGGCTTGATTCAGTAGGGGATTATCAGGGGGAGATGTTTTGAAAAAGCCTGCGGCGATAACTGAAATTGCAATAACAACAGGAATCAGAAGGCATGCCGCTGTTTTCATGATTCGTTTTTTACCCTTCAAAATATCGCCTCCTAATAAAATTTTACGATTTTTTTATATTCTTAATAAACGGCTAAAGCGACAGCCTCATTTTTGTCAAAAAGGTACTGTCGCTATACGCTTTATTTAAATTTATTTACTGTTTCTTTTTTGCTTATTGGAAATATGGACCAAGGGTATTATACCCGAGGACAGTAATATTATTACAAGAAGCAGATTGTTTTCATTAAAAATGCCGGTAGCAGGGGAGTCTCCGCCTGATGTAATGTTATTGGAAGCTGATGATGAGTTGTTATTTGAACTTACATTACTGTCAGAGGCGTTTTTTGATGAATTATTATCATCAGGCTTTGATAATTTAAGCTCGGCAAGTTTTTCTTCTGCTTTAACAAGAGCTTCATAGTTTGAAATTCTCTCTTTTTGCTCATCATTAAGAGCATTGTAAGCTGTTCTTGCATCGTCGATTTCAGTTTCTTTTGATAAAGTCACATCTCCGATATTATCAATCATGGAGATAACGTTTTCAATTTCATTCTTTAACTGTTTGAGAGATTCCTCAGCTTTTGTAAGCACCTTTGCATTTTTTACTCCGCCCTGTGATTGTTCCGGAAGGGCATTAAAGGCTTCTCTCGCTGAATTTATTGCATCTTCTTTTTCAAGAGTAACATTGCCGATTGCGGTTATCTTCTCTTCTGCTTTTTCAATATCTGCTTCAATGGCTGAAACAGCGTTTTCTGCGGAAATCAGCTTATCGTAATTTGAAACTGCTTTTTTTAGCTCATCATCAAGGGCTTCATATCCTGCACGGGCTGCTTCAACTGTATTTTTACTGTCAAAGGTTACTTCGCCGATATCTTCAATAAGCTTTTCTATAGTTTCGACTTCGCCTTTAATTCCTGCAAGTTCAGCTTCTGCGTTCAAAAGGATGCTATAGTTATCAACAAGCTCTTTCAGGTTATCACTTAATTTATCATAAGCTATTCTTGCTTCGTAAACTGCACTTTCACTGTTTATAGTTACATCACCGATATTGTCAATTAAATTTATTGTATCAGACAGGGTTTTATATTCCGTTTCTGAGATAACGGCAATATCAACATATGTTTCAAGAAGGTCAACAGTTATTCCTACTTGGTTACCGTTTTGGGTGTCAAGCTTATCGCCATACATAACATGATTATAGTAAATTGTTATATCGGTATAATCCTTAGTCAATGGTGAATCTGAGAAAGAAATATATTTTGTGATATCTCGGTCTATGCCGTTTGAGAGGTGAGCGACAGCTTTTATTCCGTCAGCATTAAAGCTTTCTCCCTCAATATATACGGTTTTGTCAGGCTGAGAGGTTATTTCAATGCTTTTGATTTTACTTCCCAATGCCATGATATAGGCAGAGTCATTTTTAAAATAGAGAGTGCCCTCTTCATCAGATATAGGGCTGCATATTGCATACTGAGCTTGAGCACCTGTAGGAGTAAACAAAACCGGAGCACAATTTTCATAAGTATAGGTAGTGCCTCTGTTGACATATGTTTCGGTTACTCCGTCAACTACTGAGGTAACCCCCGGCTTGTCTTTAAGAACTCTGATTTGCCCCGGAGTGTAGTTATCAATGAAATAAACATAGGCATATCCGTCGCTGTCTTCATATGCAGTAGTAAGCAGTCCGCTGACCTGAGGGTATCCTTTAGTTGGTGCTGTGTAGGCTATTTTCCAGCTTTCAAGATCAATAACTGTGATGTTATGTCCGCTGTATTGAGAGAATCCAGCTGTTCCAGAAACGCCCACATATGCTCTTCCGTTATGGACCACGGGAGTTGATGTACACATAGCAGGTTTTGATTCAGTTTCAAAACCATTAGTGAGGATGATTTCTTTAAGATTATTGAATTTACCGTTTTCATCTACTGAAACTCCATAGAAGCTTCCGCCCTTTGATGAGAAATAATATTTGTTGGTATCTTTATCATAGGCAACTGATGAGCGGATATCGCCGTTAAGATCTTCGATTTTATCTATCAGCTCACCTGTTTTTGGGTTAAGGGAGAGCAGGGATGATGTATCGGAAAGGTAGCCGCTTTGACCGTCATCAGTTCCTACAATAAGGAACTTGTCGCTTACATAGGCTCCTGCCCAATAGAAGCCGCCTTTTTGCTTATATGTCCATGTGGGAAGCTTAGATTCTGTTTTATTGTTTATATCTTCATCTGTTGCTGAAACACAGACGAAGTTTGCATCCTTTGTTTCACTGTTCCAGAAGCCTGTATAAATATATCCGTCCTTATAAACAAGAGGGCTGTTGGGCTGTCCTTTAAGTGAATCGGAATAAACCCACAGAGACTCCATGGTATCAGCGTTGAATGCCTGAATCGTACCGTTTTTAAGGGCTACGAATATCATGCCGTCTGCATAGAGGGGAGAAACGATATTAAAGTTTGATGTTGTCACCATTTCTCCCTTATCAACTATTTCACCGGTATATTTATTCATTTTATATAGGGTTGTATTTGAACAGAAAACAAGATTATCATCAACGAAAATAGGAGATCCTGTTGCGCTGAAGCCATATCCGCTTCCTGCTTTTACTGCCCAATAAAGAGTTGCTTCGTCGGCATTTTTAGGGGTTTTCGTGTCAACAACACAGTTATTATTGGTTCCCCCTCTGGATGCAGGCCAATTTGAGGGGATATCTTTATCAATGGCGCTGTTTTCTTCTGCTTTTTTCAAAGTTATATTCAAGTCGTCAGAAGAAGCGGAGAAGCTGCCGCTGACAGTTTTATATCCGTTTTTTGAAATAATATAGCTGTATTCATCATCTTCCACAAGGCGATAAAGGCCGTTTGACGAGGGAAGTATACGGTTAGAACTGCTGTCAGTAACAAATATTGTTGCATCTTCGGGATTTGCTTTAATGCTTACGTCAATTTCAACAGGTCTTTTTATTGTAATAATATAAGTTTTAACGTTGCCTGATTTTCCTGTAACGCTGATTTCAATTTTTGTGACAGCTGATGTTATAGGCACTGTAAACGAGCCGTCTTCATTAGCTTGGGTACTGCCGTTTACTGAAACAATACTTCCTGAATTAAAGGTTTCAGCCGAAAGGGTAATTTCTGTTGCTGACGGTGATATTTTAGCGGTATAGTCCAGAGTATCTTTATTGAAATCTTCATTTAAGTCGACTTTATTTCCGTTGGCTTCGACCTTTACGGAAGACAGGCCGTTTTCTCCTACCTGAATTACTGCGGTTGCAGGAGTTATGGTTGAATTATCGGGATCGCCGGCATAGGGATCGAGGGCTATCACATAATATTTACCCTCTTTATCAAATGTATAGGAGAATGTACCGTCCTCGGCGGCAATATCGCTTAAGTCGGCAATTTCATTCCAGTTTTCATCCAAAACTGCGGTATACATACCGGAAGCTTGTTCATCGGGAAGGGGATAACCGAAGCAGGACATTGCAGGTGAAAGCATGGTAGTAAAATCAACAGTTGTACCCACATCAATCGTTTCTTCAGACGGAGTGAGGTATGCAAAATAGCCGTCCATCCAGAAATCATAGTTTGAATTCATTGTCAAGTCGATTTCCATACCGTCTTCAAGAAGTATGTAATCGGCAGTTGCACCCAAGCCTGTTGTCATTAATGGGTATTTATGATCAACGAAGCACATGATATTTGAATCATGTCCCCAGAACTTAGTCATAAACATTGTTGTTGCGGCTCCTGATATAGTCAGTGCGTCAGTGCCGGTAATAAGGGTTTCTCCGCCGAGATAATATTTTTCCAATGCAGTTATGTACAGGTGAAGAAGGGTTGGATGTTCAACAATTTCATTATTTATATATTGACCGCCGTTTTCAAAGCTGTCAGCCTCATAGCGATAATAGTTCTGAAGTCCATAATCGGCAAGGTCAAAATAGTCAACGGTAATGGGGACTCTTGCCATAGTGGTGGAATTATCATCGTTTCCGGTTACATAATAACCGTCTTCGCTTAAAGTCAGATATACGGTTACTGAATGTTTGTTTGATGTGTTTACCTCTGCAAAAACGCTGATAGGTAAGATTGCAGTAATCATTAAAATTGATAAAAAGCCTGCAACAAATCTGTTAAGTTTTTTCATTTGTTTTCCTCCATTAATTTATTTTTATGTCAAGCCGTGGGGCATTAAAAAATGGGTGAATTTATTTTTCAGGTTTAATTTTGGAGATTGATTTATTTTTCGGCTCTTTTAAGCCTGCGGCTTCCAAGGCTCTTGGCCATGGACCGAGGACGCCTTTAATTTTTGATACTGATATTTCGTCAAAGTCATCTTTTTTAGGTAATCTTCCTAACATATCTGCTTTTTGTTTAAGCATTAAAATCGCATTTTCTTTTTTGTTCATAATATTTATTCCTTTTTTATAAAATAAAAAATACACCTTTGAGATATCTCAAAAGTGTACAACAGATTTATATTCAAGTTTACGGCATGGCACAGCAATCAAACGGCTTAAATAAAAAAGCATACAGCCGCTGAAAAAAACAGTGACAGTTTCACCGTAATAAATCAATAAAATCGGTTGCACGCTTCATCGCCAAAGTCTGTGTTAAACCTATGAAAACACGGCAGGTCTCCTGACTTATGATGTAATGGCATCAAGTGCCAAAATGAGAGTATCCTTCTCGGAATAGTCCAATGGTTTTAACATACTCCCTCATTGTCAAATACAGTAATGGCGGTTGTTCCGGATTCAAACCGGATTCCCTATTAATCTACTCGGCAAACAACCTTTCAAACCGTTTTTTCATATATTAATTCACAATATTCAATTTTATGTAAGAATTATATCATATTTTTTCTCACAAGTCAACAGCTGAAAAAAACGGTAGTTTTCAATAAAAAATCAATAGTTTTTTTGTGCAAAATAACAAAACCGAAAAAACAATTAATTTTATTGCACAAAAAATCAATTGCAATTATTTATATTAGTAGAAGAAGTAAACTTACGAATTGTAGAAAAATAGAATTTAAATGATAAAAGTATATAGCAATATAACAAAACTTAATAAATTTAATAAGATTAAATAATCTCAATCCCCTGAGATTTTCCCATAAAAGCAGCGTCATAATCCCCGGCGCTGTTTTTTATTTGCACTGATTCAAGGTTGAATAACAAAAACAATTGTGATATAATTGAATTAAGTTAATTAATCAAAAGAGGTGAAGTCCGCATGGGCGGACATATTTATGAATGATTTAACGGTTGGAAAGCCGTCGGCTGTTCTTTGGAAATTTACGCTTCCGATGTTTATAAGCGTTATTTTTCAGCAGATGTACAGCATTTTTGACAGTGCTATCGCAGGGAAATTTGCTGGAGAGGACGCACTTGCGGCAGTAGGGGCATCATATCCTATCACTATGATTTTTATGGCGGTTGCTATGGGGTGTAATGTTGGCTGCTGTGTAGTTATTTCACAATATTTTGGTGCAAAGGATTATGGACGTGTTAAAACGGCAGCATTTACAACTATTATTTCATCGACTGTGCTGTCTGTTATATTGACTTTGCTTGGAATTTTATTTTCAGGCAGGCTAATGGAGCTTATCAATACGCCGTCTAATGTATTTGAAGAAGGTACTTTATATTTAAAAATTTATATTGCAGGCTTGGTATTTTTATTTTTATATAATGTCTGCACGGGAATTTACACATCATTGGGAGATACCAAAACGCCCCTTTATTTTCTTATAGGTTCTTCAGTCGGGAATATAATTCTGGACTATATTTTTGTGGCGGCTTTTAAATGGGGTGTGGCTGGTGTTGCTTGGGCGACTTTTATTGCACAGGGTGTGGCTTGCATATTGGCACTGATTAACCTGAAGCGAAAAATCGGTCAGATAAAAACGGACAAAAAACCTGCGTTATTTTCTGCAAAGATGCTCAGGAGGGTAACGCTGTATGCAGTTCCGAGTATATTACAGCAGAGCTTTGTATCGATTGGAAATATATTTGTGCAATATCTTGTAAACGGTTTCGGTTCACCATGCATTGCAGGATATTCAGCGGCAATAAAGCTGAACACATTTGCAATAACCGGTTTTTCTACGTTATCCAACGGATTGTCGAGCTATGTAGCACAAAATTATGGTGCGGGGAAGCTTGAAAGAATTAAGCAGGGATATAAAGCAGGAATTATAATGTCTTGTATTGTTGCGATTCCTTTTATAATATGCTATTTCTTCTTGCCGGAAACAATGTTAGGATTCTTTCTTGATGATGGCGGAGCGAGGGCTGCGCAAACAGGTATAGAATTTTTACATATTGTCTCGCCGTTTTATATATTTGTTGGTATAAAGATAATGTCTGACGGAACGCTCAGGGGAAAAGGAAACATGCTTGGTTTTATGATCACAACCTTTTCTGATCTTATATTGAGGGTAATACTTGCATTCATATTATCTGTACCTTATGGTTCAACCGGCATATGGCTTTCATGGCCGGTGGGCTGGCTTGTATCAACAATACTTTCGGTTTTATTTGTTTTTATATCGGCAAGAAAAAGTGACAGGATAAAAAATTATTAAAGATTTTCTCATAAAAAAGAAAGCACTTATATTACTGAACAATGTGGGCAGTTCAGTTTAATAAGTGCTTTTTATTTTTTAGATATTCTTACGGTTGCAATTTAAACATTATAAACATGATATTTTAACTATTTATAGCTGTTATGCTATTTTTTGAATTTATTTACACACTGAGCCATTAAAAACTATCATAATATTTATACTCAATCTGCGAATTTCGACAAAAAAGGAATGATTTATAACGAAGGGTCAAAGAAGATATGATGTCTTCCAGCCGCAAGTGCACGGCAGGAAGTGGGTCGGAGCATCAAACAATTTAAACAGGGCAATAGCAATAGGTGAAAGAAAAGGATGCAGGGTATATGGATGTCCCTGCGGCAAGTATTCAATTTATGATAACAAGCTGAAAACGGATAATGTTCAAAAGATGATTATGGATATGATGGGGCAGAAAAAACAATAACTGTTAAGACAGGTGTTTTTACTGTTACTGCGGTATGTAGCACTGCATACGCAGTAGGCTGAATGTTGTCAACAAAAGAAAAAGCCGGCTTTGCGCAAATGCGTAAGGTCGGCGTTTTAATTATTAGATATTTGCACAGCGGCATAAAATTACCCGACACCACAAAGTGATGACAGGTAGTGAGTTGTCTGAAACAGGAGTGGTGGAGCATAGGGGATTCGAACCCCTGACCCCCACACTGCCAGTGTGATGCGCTCCCAACTGCGCTAATGCCCCAGATTTTTATTATAATAATAAGATAGCAAAATTCCGGGAATTTGTCAAGCCGATAAGGCAATGAATTCTATTTTAATAAGCAAACTGACATATTTTTATTTACAGTGGTTTATAATTTTTCATCAAAAAAATTAAGTTTTCCGAAGAAATTTTCCTTTGGAAAATATTTTTTCCTCCAGCTTGGGTCATATTTATCGTTATACTTTGAATAGGACCAGCGTTTAGTAAAAGATGTACCGGCAGTCATATGAAATCTTTTTGTAAAATTATAATTGGCGAAATAGAGAACAAACAAAGATAAAACTTCTTTGTATTCACTATAGTCATCCGATAGATACAGCTTATGCTTATAATTTAAATCTGTAACAGTCAAATAAGTTTCAACCAAAGCTATTTGTATATCATCTTTATATATTGAAATATAATTGAATGATCCTTTTAGCCTTGTATAACAATATAATACGGATCCGTCATTCAATGTGATAATATAGCAGCTTTTATAATATCCGTGACGGGAGAAAACAAAATTACCAAAGTATGAGCCGTTTTTGAAAATTTGAAATTCACGGGTTAAATTTAAAAAACCAAATAAATATCTGATTGGAATATAATTTGTCCAGTGAGACAAATGGTATTTACAATATAGCAATTCGCCATTTTTATTAAATAATTCTATCTTTTGATATTTAGACGCATTGCCGATTTTGCCCTGACAGGAATAATCACCGCTTATAAGATACATTTGCTTAATATTGGAGGCTATTTGTTTTATTTGAATGATCATAAATAAACCCTTTCAGTGTTGATAATAAAAATATAATATCATATTTTTATTATGTTTTCAATTGGTTGATTTCTTATGGTCAGATAAGGAACTGATGCAAAGGGTTGTTTAAACGCTTAATCAAGCTTTCTATATTCCTGTTTCTTTGGTCCATGCAATAAGCTCTTTTTCGCTTGCATTGGCTGAAAATCTTTTACCGTTTTTAAGAACTGCGCCTTTACATGACGGAGCAAGTTCTTTATTGGTATTTCCCATTCCGCTGCCTCCTGAGGTTGCAAAAGGTATTATTGTTTTACCAGAAAGATCATATTGCTCAAGAAATGTATTTATAATAGTAGGTGCAACATACCACCAAATTGGGAATCCAACATAAATCGTATCATATGCTTCCATATTTTCAACCTTGTCTGCAACAGCAGGACGAAATGCTTTGTCGTTCATTTCAATACTTGAACGGCTTTTTTTATCCATCCAGTTTAGGTCAGCCTTTGTGTATGGCTGTTCCGGTCGGATTTCAAACAAGTCTGCATTAACGGCAGCTGCCATTTTCCCGGCAAGCTTGGCTGTTACTCCGCTTGCACTAAAATATGCTACTAATTTTTTGTTCATAATTAAGTCCTCCTTATTTTGTTTCAATATTCAAACTATTTATCCATTCGGAAATTTCATCGCTGTTTGTATTGCTTTTAAAACGCTTGCCTTTAAGCCATGTTACATCCGACGGGCACAATTCTTTAAGATTTTTTTCACTTATACTGATATCGCTTCCTCCTGATGTACAAAAGTCTATTATTGTTTTTCCGGACAAATCATAGCTTTCAACAAAAGTATCAATAATGCGAGGCTCCTCACCCCACCATATAGGATGTCCTATGAAAACAATGTCATAATCGTTCATATTAGCAATGCTTCCTTCAATTTCGGTACGGAAGCTGCTGTTGTTCTGCTCCTGATTTGCTCGGCAGTTATCATTTTTATAATTTAAGTCCTCATTAGTATATGGCTGAGTGGGAATGATTTCATATAAATCTGCACCTGTGATATTCGCAATAGTTTCGGCAATTGGTTTGGTTGTTCCTGTAGCAGAAAAATATGCAACAAGGATAGTTGTATCATTCTTTTCAGAATTTATTGATGATATGCTTTCTTGATCAGTATTTTCAGATATTTGCAGGCTTGAAGATGCTGAAGAGATATCGGAACTGTTATTTGAATTGCCATTGGCTGTTCCGCAGCAGGAAAGGCTAAAAGAGATTATAGTAAACAGGCAGAAAAGATATAGTTTTTTCATGGTAATCCTCCGTTAAATATTTATTTTATTATACTGATTATAAAACTTAGAGTTTACTCGAAGTCAATAGAAGATTAAAGAATTAATATTTTCTTAATACTAAAATCAGATAATAGTAACAAATTCTTTTTGATTTGACGATATAAGTCGAATTTGTTATAATAAGTCCTGAGGAATATTGGAGTAAAGCAGACACATTTAAATAAATGTGTCTGCTTTTATGTATTTCAGAAAATAAAAATTCACCTTAACCATTGTTAAGGTGAATAAGTGCAATTTGTTAAAGAATGACCAAACGGGGCGTAAAGTTGGGTAAGAAAGAACAAAAGTACACTTTTTAGCTCTGATTCTCACCGATAAACTACAATTTATCATTCTTTTTATAGCACAAATTTGCGCATTTTTAAATACAAAAAAACCTCGACAGCGAAATTGTTTCCGACTGCCAAGGGCAAATTTCATTAAAAACCACCTTTGTCTTGGTAGACAAAAGTGGTTTTTGATATGGTTGCGGAGGCAGGATTTGAACCTACGACCTTCGGGTTATGAGTTGCCTCTAACGGACTTCACGTAATTTCATAATGTTGCACAAAGTTTGATTTTACGGCACTTTCTGAATTGTATCATTGCATATTGTTTCATGAAATTGTGTTGAATTTCATAAAAAAGTGGGACATTTGTGGGACAAAAAAACACCTTTAATTTGTGTCAAGTTGTTACTACCCCCTTTTATAAAATTTATTGTGGAGTTGGAAAGAGTTTTGCCTCACCGATTTCCTAAGACTAAAAATATATTTGATAATAAGGGGGGGCACTCGCTTTAGAGGTTTAAATTGTTAATATGGGGATTCTCTTTTATTCTAAATATCCATAAAGCAAACAGAAACGCTCTGTAATCGCTTTTTGTTTTAGATATGAATTATACTACGAAAGCATTAGAATTGATTTAAGGGGCATTCTCGTGCGAATTATGGACACATTAACATAAAAGCAGGACTGATTAATTTCAGTCCTGCTTTGTTTATTTATTCAGCTTTCTTCTGCCGTTCCTCTGTTTTAGGTCTTAAAATAACATTAGCAATACATTCAGATGATTGTCTATCAGCTTCTTTCATTATGTGGCTGTATATATCAGTTGTAGTGCTTACCTTGCTATGTCCTAAACGTTTGCTTATACTGATACTGTCAATGTTGTTGAAATATAAGATACTTGCCATTGTGTGCCTGAATGCGTGAGGGTTTATGTGTGGCAAGTTGTAACGCTTTGAAAATCCGTCAAGCCATGTATTTAAGCCGTCAGGGTGTAATGGCTTTCCTGCATTTTCAGCTTTCTCCTGAAAGAATAGATAATTTGTGTTATGCCACTGATCGCCATACATACGAGCCTGCATAAGATACCATGCACGATATTCTTTTAGCAAATTCATAGTTTCGTTAGGAAGCGTTATATAACGGTCGCTATCTACTGTTTTCGGTGTATCTTCATAAGTTCCAATATCAGCAGAGTAAAGAATACTCCTGCAAATGTGTATGCGGTTGTTTTTCCAGTCGATAACGTCCCACTTTAAGCCGAGAATTTCGCCACGTCTTGCACCTGATATAAGCAGTAAGTGTACAAGTGTTTTCCATTTTATCGGCTCTTTTTCTAAGCAATTCCTTATGCGTTCGATGTCCTCGACCTGAAAATAATTGACTTTCTCATGTTTGATTTTAGGCGGTGTTGCTTTTCGAGCAGGATTGAACGGTATGAGCATTTCCTTGTCAGCCTGAGCAAGTACGGTTGAAATAAGTCTGTGATACTCTGTAACAGTTTTGTTTGAAAGTGGTCTGCTGTCCGTTATAACCGTGAAAAGCTTTTCAACAGGTACATTAAGATAATCACTAATCTTTTCTGCTGACGTGAGCGTTATATTACTCTTGTTTATTACTGCTCTCACCGTTGTTGCCGGCACTCCTGAACCGTCAGTAAGTGCTTTTTGTGTTATTCCGTGTTTCTTTAGATACTCCTTGAAGTCAGCCTTGCAGCAGGCTTTCGCTTGCGTTCTGCGTGAGCCTTTTTTTAATAGCTTTTCATACAGGGTGTTAAGATGTTGAGGCCGTATCTCAGATATTTTCAAGAATCCTATATGCTCATTGATTACTTTCAGAAGCTCCCTGTATCTTACAAGCGTTCGGTGTTTTGCTCCCTGACGTTCTTTCAGTGTAAGAACATATTCCGCATACTCTGAAAATGTTTGCCTTGTATCGCAAGCAAGTCCTGTTTTACATTGTTCCTCAAATTCAACAGCAAATTTGTTTAATGCCTTTTCGTTTTGACGTTCTGTTTTATTGGGGTCAACTTTATATGTTGCTGTGTATGGTTTAAGTTCTTTACCGTCAGGAGCATAGCCCTTGAATACTCTTATCTGATATGATGTTATAATACCGTCTTTATTTTTTCGTGGTCTTATACGTGCCATAAAATCAGCCCTTTCTATATGATGTATTAGCTTGACACCAAAGGGCTTTTCATGCTATAATTTTAATGCTTTCTATAGCAGACTTTGCCTTTTGGTGAGGTCTATTTAAACCGTTCTGTATGCCAGTACAGGGCGGTTTTTATTATTTAACAGATTTCAGCCAATCTATAAATTCATTTTCTGTTTTTATTCCGTTTTTTACATCTGTCTTCCATTGTTTAGATCGTTCTTTAAAGTTTGTAAAGTCTTTTTCATAACTCGGTATTTCTGGATTGCGCCTAACACGCATTTGCTTAGTTGAATAGATGTTTCTGTAAAGAGTCATTGACTCATTTTTTTTAGTTTTTTCGTACCAC
The DNA here is from genome assembly GCA_900539835.1 of uncultured Ruminococcus sp. Classification (GTDB taxonomy): domain Bacteria; phylum Bacillota; class Clostridia; order Oscillospirales; family Ruminococcaceae; genus FB2012. Next base: position 28,129 of record UQDR01000006.1, read on the forward strand.
AATTTTTTACTACCATATTCCTTACAAGTTAGACTCTTATCCTGTGGGCTAATATTATCACAGTAAATGGTGTCTGAACGTTTTTCAGGATAAAAATATTTATTACAATTAGCACATTTTTTTAAGCGCTTATTATTTTTTATCATAGTTATTAAAACGTGTTTAAATAACTCTTCAAAACTATTAAAGCTATACGAATTTTCTATTTTAAGATTTAACTTATTTTTTTTATAAAATTCTTTTGGGGATAAGCCTGATTTAAAAAATTCTTTTCGCCAGTTATCATATTTTAATTTATCTTCTAAATTTGCTGGCTCACAAGAAAATTTTATTTCTTGAGGACTTACTTTCAAGGTGATTTGATGGAAATTGCCTGAATAAAATTCCCTGTAAATAAAAAACTTTTCTTTTGTTGTTAAGCCACTTTCATCATCCAGCAAAACAAAATCAATAAAGTTCATATATTTTTTATAGTTTATTCTGCTTACACGCTCCCTAATGTTTGTACATTCATCTTGGAAATATTGAAGGTCTTGTTGATATAGCAACTCTAATTTGTTTGTTATTTCTTCATCACTAATAGATTTTTCGTTAGTTTTTTCTGATAAGGAGTTATAACGTTGTTGGTAATAATCTTCAAAACCTACAAATCCGTTGCTGCAAAAAAAGGGAATAAAGTCATTATTCAGCACTTTTGAAATAAACGTTCCATCACTTATTGGAAGTGAAACACTTTTTGTCCTAAATCCAAAATAATTATCAAACTGAAAACTCAAATAAAACGCTCCTTACTGTGTTATATGTTACTATGAAATTCAGCAACCTATACTTTGTTATCAAAAATTATCAAAAATACTTGCATACAACTCAGTTATATGTTATACTAAACTATAGCAACCACTAACACAAATATAACATATATTCGTTAGGTTGTCAACCACCACAACAAAAATTTTTTGAAAGGAGCGAGATTTTATGGCAAACACTGAAATTAGGGCAATGCTCAAAGCTGAAAAAATCCCATATTGGAGAATTGGCGATAAATTAGGTGTGCATGAAAACACCGTAATCCGCCGTATGCGTCATGAGCTTTCAGAAGCTGACAAAAAGGAATTTCTAAAAGCAATATCTGAAATCATGACAGAAAATAAGAAAACCGCCTGAACGCTACCAACATTCAGACGGCGAGCAGGCTTTAATACCTGCTATTAGAAAACAACACTCAAATTGTTTCCGTTCCTATTTTACCATGTTTGGAGCGGAAACGCAAGCCCGAATATGGGAGAAAGGAATTTATGAATAATATTACATGTAAAAGCAATGTCCCACGCATGAGGACTATTCCACAGTTTAAGAAAGAATTTCCCGAATTGCAGCTATCAGAACGGTACTTGCGTTCACTTGCAAGAGAAAACCTTATAGCCTGTGTTCATATAGGCAGAAAAACTCTAATTAATATTGACAGCCTTTTCAGCTTTCTAAACGGCGAGGGGGCTTGACTATGACGAATATAAACTCACAGCTTATATATGACAATATAGGAACAGGCAAGGAGAACGCTACAAGCTCAAAGCAGCTGCAACAGCTTTCAGGGCTTTGCGAACGTGATTTAAGAAAAACTATCGAACGGCTCAGGCGGTCGGGCTGTGTGATTATATCGGCAGTTGACGGCGGATATTATAAGCCTGCCAATATAACAGAGCTTAAGCAATTTATACATAAAGAGAATTCAAGAGCACTGTCCGTTCTTACAACTCTAAAATCAGCAAGAACGCTACTGAAAGACTGGGACGGTGAAGTCATTGATTGAATTTCCTATACAGATTGACAGCGTTTCATTTCATGGAAAACCAAAAGGTGCTGACGTTTCTAAAATAAAGCCACGACTTGCAGGAATGAAGCCTGAAAATATAAATATACGACAGCTCGCAGAATCGGTAACAAACGGCAGGAGTTTCTCCCCTGCTGTTTTGCGGGGCGGAGCTAAAGCAGATAATTGGCACAGTCAGCAAGTATTCTGTATTGATATTGATAACGAGGACAAAACAGCTCCAAAGGGAGAAAAAAGGCAAAGCCCCAACCCTCTTACAGTTGTTGAAGTATTTAAACGCTGTAATGATTGGAACATAAAGCCTGCTTTGATTTATGAAACATTTTCAAGTTCTGAACAGTGGCTTAAATTCCGTATCGTATTTATATCTGACAAGCTAATTACAGACGGTTCAGAGCGTGATAATATACAGATTGCATTAATGGAAATATTCCCTGAATGTGACACAAGCTGTAAAAACCGTGACAGGCTTTTCTTCGGGGGCAAGAGTACGCTTTACATTGACGAGAAGTCCTGTTTTGACCCTGCTGTTCTGAATACTTTAATTAAGGCAGAAAAAAGTAAGCAAACTTTTGAGAAGTTTGACAGGCAAAACAGAAAAACTTCTGATTTCAGGCTTGACGAGCTTAAAAGAACCTTTGATTTTTTAGGATATGTCCGCCAAAATTACAACGGGACAGAACGAAAAGCAGGACATTATATTTGCATTAATCCCTGCCCTGTGTGCGGTCACAATGACGATTTTATCTTTTATCCTGGAACTAATACATTTATGTGCTTTGGAGCAAATGGCAACAAAGGCGGTTCTGTTATTGATTTTCTTATGTATACTAAAAATATTGATAAGACAGAAGCTATTGATATGTTTAAATATGAGCTTTGCGGTTTATCAAGACTACAAGAAAAGGCTGTATACAGAAAAGATTCCATGGCAAAAAATGCAGACAAAGCAGGAATTGAATTTCAGGACGGAGAACTTCCAAGCTACATAATTGAAAAGATAAATGAAAAAACAGGACAAGTTAAATACAGTATAAGCTGTCCGCTTCTTGCAAAATATATCCGTGAACATTGCCACTATATATCAATCAATGACAGACTATCGAAATCAAACCGTATGTTTTGGTATGACAAAGGTGTTTATAAACCTATTAATGACGATATGCTACAGGGCTTTATAAAAAAGCATATAACAATAGTTGATGAAACATTGCTGAGAATGCGTGACGTTTTGGAAGTTATGAGAAACTTGAAAACTGATTTAACTTTTGTTGATGAAAGTTTGCTAAATGCTGATGAGAATATTATTAATTTTCAAAATGGATTGCTTTATTTAAATGAGATGAAATTATATCCTCACTCACCTGATGTGCTTTCTACAATTCAGATTCCATGCAGATATAATCCCAATAATCATACCACACCTGTTTTCAACAGCTTTATTGATGAGCTTACAAGCAATGACGTTGAAAAGCGTGAATTGCTCCTTGAATTTATGGGGGTGTGTATCTCAAACATAAAAGGATTCAGAATGAAACAGGCTTTATTCATGTATGGCAAGGGCAACACTGGAAAATCTCAATTAAAGAGCCTTACTGAAAAGCTGTTAGGCAGAGATAATTATTCTAACTGTGATTTATCAACTCTTGAAGAACGTTTCGGAACAAGTCAATTATATATGAAAAGGCTTTCGGGAAGTAGTGATATGTCTTTTGTTAGTATAAAGGAATTGAAGATTTTTAAATGTGCCACAGGCGGAGATGATATATTCATTGAATTTAAAGGCAAGGACGGGTTCAGTTTTAAATACAATGGTTTGTTGTGGTATTGTATGAATGAACTGCCTAATTTCGGCGGTGATAGGGGCAAATGGGTTTATGAGCGAATTATAACTCTTGACTGTAACAATGTTATTCCGCCTGAAAAACAGGACAAGCTCTTGCTTGATAAGATGTACGCAGAACGTGAAGCTATAATTAATCTGCTTATTCCTGCTGTTAAGAGAGTAAAAGACAATGGCTATAGATTTTATATCCCTGAGGCTTGCCGATTAAATAATGAGCAGTACGCAGAGCAAAACAGCCCAGTAAGACTATTTTTAAAAGAGTGTTGCGAGCGTTGCAGTGCATTGAAAGCAAAAGATGATGAATGCACAACAGGAAAAGTATATGATGTTTTCAAAGCGTGGTATTCAGATAATGTGAATAGCCGTATAGCTCCGCCCTCTGACCGTAATTTTAGAAAAGAGCTTGCAGAAACATTTGAAGTGAATAATATTTCTGATATTGTTTACAAGACGGCTCAGTATAGATTTTACCCTTTGACTATTAACCTTGAAACTAAAATCAAATATCAACATGTTTACGGTTTTTATAAATTTAGTATTGATTAATGGCACGAATGGCACAAGTGAAAATTTTGTGCCATAGTTTGTGCCATAGCTAAAATCCCTATAATAGGGCATTTGCAAGCAATAATGGCACGAATGGCACAAATATTAAACTCCTAAGACACAAAAATACAAAATATATGATATCACATATATAATAAATATATATAATAACTTAAAAAAACGTGCCATTTCAGCCATAATCATTAAATAACAGCGTAAATACAGCGTTTTTGGTATGGCACAAATAAAAAATATCTGCCATAGTTTGTGCCATTTTAGCCATTAATCGAAAGGAACATTAATTTGAGCAATACAGAAATGAAAAATATAGTCCTTGAATATATTCGGAAGAACAACGGAACGAGCTATGCCGAACTTGAATGGCTCTTTGAGCAGCATAGCTATGATTATATCGGCAATATTGAAACGGTCAGCAATAGCAATTCTTATGTTGTCTTTTGGTGCGGTTGGAATAAGCAGGCTTTTGAAATTCTTAGGGAGCTTATGAGGGAAAAACAAATTGAACGTATTCCCTGTAAACCGATAATATATCTAATTGACGGCAAGGGCTTGAATTATCTAGTGCTTAATGATATTTTTGATGTAAGGACAAGCCATTGGTTGCCTTGTGTGTTTAATGCTTTGTAAATCGGAGTTTTCGGAGTCCCTAAAAGAAGCGATATTCAGCCACCAATAGAACTTGAAGTCGAGAGGAAGTCGAAGTGAAGCCGTGAAGAAGCCGTGAAAAACAATATCGGGGGGCTATGCCCCCTAATGGGTGATCTATGCACTTCAACCCCGCCATTGTGAAAATTTCTCGCTGAATTAGTAAACGAACCCCGAACGAACCCCGAGAAAAAGTAAATAAGCAGAGAAAGATATAATAACGAAATAAACATTATTCGGCTATTTCGGCTATCCTAAAAAATGTGGGAAAATGTTGGAGAATATAGGAGCAGTAAACAAGTAAAATCCTGCTTGTTCCATTTCAGAATGTTGAGAAATGTTGAGTTTATTTGCAAATAAAGAATATCTATGCGGAACAAAACGGAACAAATGAAACTAAAATTAAGAAACAACCTCAGTAAACCTGAAATTCAAAAATACACTTTAAGCAAAGAGGAAGCAGAGAGAATGTTGACAAAGATTGAAAAAGTATTTTCAAGTCAAGAAACAGGCTAAATGTTAGAGAATGTTAGAGTTGTTCAGACTATAGAACAGATAAAATGCTATTAAATGCTAACCTTTCAGCATATAAGGGGGGATATAAATTTGAACATAAAAGGGCAAGCCGAAAAGCCTGTCCTTTTTATGCAGTATATAAACATAGCGTTAAAGGTTGTCAAATGCAGTTTCATCTGACTGACTTTCAGCTTCTCTTAACTGTTTTGAATTTTCCTTGTAATATTCAAATAGTGTTTCACATTGTTTCATCAAGTCACAGCCCTTTTCCACGATTATTTCAAAACCTTTGATTGTACTCTGATTTCCGTCTTGGTCAACGGCTAACTGAAACACCATAATAATTCCCCATAATCTTCTTGACTGTTCCAAAACATTTTCAATATAATGAAATAACTGTGATAAAATATTATCTCTTGTCATTTAAATTTATCCTTTCTGTATTAACTTTCATCAGCTGATTCCGTTAAGCCTTAAAGCATACATGAACCCAATTACAAAGCCGTCACGCATATTATAAACTGCGGCATTGAAAAAGTGTCTTTCAAGCTTTATTGCTAAATCTCTTTCACCAACAGATTTTAATTTATCGTAATCCTTGTACATTTCTTCTCTGCTTTTTATGGCTTCGGAAGATTCAAGTCTTGAAAGAGTTTTGCCATAATCCGAGTAAATGAAAGTATTATAAATTGATTTTATTTCTTCAATCTGTTTTTGATTTAATTCGTCCATATTTTAATGCTTCTATCAGATTAATCTTGACAAACAGCCCTCAAAGTGTTATTATACAGTTAAGGACGGAATGTCTGTGTACTATGTCTTACATAATCTCTTTGGTCGGGGTGTTATGTAAGGCTCTTTTTCTTATGCAACGGTAAATTTCTTATATTCGGTAGGCTTGCAGTATTGGCTGTATAGTTCTGAATGTGTTTCTTTAAATGCTTTACTGTCAAATCTGCTTGACTTAACCGTCTTGTATCTGATTTTGAAGATGTCAACATTTATTTCGTCAACTTCTCTTGTCAGCATATCAGCTTTTATTTCATTTTCGATAGCGGTTGCTTCTGCTTGCAAGGCTTCAATTTCAGCCCTCAGTTCTTTTAAGGTTCTGACCTTGCTTGTGATTTCGTGTGTACTCATAATCAAGTACTCCTTTCAAATAATATTTTGTGTGATGAAGTTTTAAGTCTAAACCCTCATGTAAACCTCAGTTCTTTTCGGTGGCTGAAACCTGTTGCTGTTAGGTAGCTTCGCCCCGTCCGTTTCGTGGTTGCTCCAGTAAGTAAGTTCGTTTCCCTTACTGTGATTATATTATAGCATATTGCATTCGATATATCAATAGGCAAAATAGACAATATTGCATTCGATATATTGTGCAATATGCATATTGCATTCGATATTAATATATAGTATAATAAAAACATAGAAAGAGGTGGTACAAATGCCGACAATATCAATGTTTTATGGTATTTTGGTTAGAATGTTTTTCGATGATCACAATCCGCCACATATACATGCCATATATGGCAACGAAAAAGCCTGCTATGACTTTAATGGTGAAGTAATAGAGGGTAAATTACCGCTTAAACAGCATAAACTTGTGGTTGCATGGATTGAGATACACAAAGATGAACTAATAGCTAACTGGAAGCTTGCACATGATAGCGAACCATTATTTAAAATTGAGCCTTTGAAATAAGGCTCTTTCTTGCATTATTTAAAAGAGGTGATTTCATGCATGAAGTTGTAAAAGTAATGCCTTTAGAAAACTACTGTATTCTTGCAGAATTTGAAAATGGTGAAAAACGTATCGGCGATATTAAACCGTTACTTGAAAGAGGTGGCGTATTTTCTTCTTTGAGAGATGTTAAAATTTTCAATAATGTGTATATCGAGTTTGGTGCGGTTACATGGAAAGATAACAACGGAAATGAAGTTGATATTTGCCCTGATAAACTGTATATGGATAGCATACCCTATACCGAAAGGGGTGTTATGTAATGCCAGCAAGCAAAGCACAGCAAAAAGCAGTAGCTAAGTATATGAAAGAAAATTACGATAATTTTCAAATAAGAATGCCTAAAGGTAAGAAAGGAAAAATAAAAGCCCATGCCGAAAGCAAGGGCGAAAGCTTAAATGGTTTTATTAATAAAGCTATTGATGAAAGAATGGAAAGGGAAAACGATAAATGAACATAATAAAATGTAAATTTACAGCAGGAGAAGTTGAATATATTTATAATGCTTTAGACGAATATTATCAAAATGCTTTTAAATGTGCTGAGTTTGAAAAGTCAGCTCGAAAGGATCGTATTCAGAGAGTAATTGGCGATTTTGCTGAGCCATTCACAAATAGAAGTATTGAACTTAATGCCAAAAATTTATCTACTCTGCTAACCGCTTCAAGAGAGTACAGCAAAAAAGATTATCAAAAACAAAAGGTAATAAATGAATATTACAAAGCAAGTCAAGAAACTTAATAACACAAAACAAGCAGACACGTTCAAAAGAATATGTCTGCTTTTTTATTGGTTTTTTTGAAATAGTGGGACAAAAGTGGGACAAAAACTATTTTCAGAGCAAATAAAAACGCACCTTAACAATAGTTAAAGTGCGTAAATACGTTGGTTGCGGAGGCAGGATTTGAACCTACGACCTTCGGGTTATGAGCCCGACGAGCTACCGGACTGCTCCACTCCGCGATATGCTCAATTTCTGAGTGCTTATTAATTATATCACCTTTTCTTTCGATTGTCAATAGATTTTCGTAAAAAATTTGATATTTTTTAATTACTAATTTCGACAATGTTTTTTTGACATAATGTACAAAAATTTTGTCTGATGTTACAAAATTTATTATTTGTCTTGACAAATAAAATATAGAGATATATAATATAATTGTTTAACAAAGCAAAGCGTAAAAGCATAAAAGGTTTAAAGTGCTGAACTTTGCTTTTGATTTATAACGAGGGTAGCCTTCGTTAAATTTGTCGGGAGGATATTATAATGATAATGTGGGTAGTGTTGGTGGCATATCTTGTCATCATGATCGGAATCGGCGTTTATTGCAGAAAGAAAACGTCAAATGTTAATGACTTTGTTCTTGGCGGAAGAAATATAGGCGGTTGGTTTACTGCTTTTGCTTATGGAACTTCCTATTTCTCTGCTGTTGTTTTTATAGGATATGCCGGACAGTTTGGATGGCTCTATGGTGTATCGGCAACATGGATCGGTATAGGAAATGCATTGATTGGTTCATTGCTTGCATGGATCGTTCTGGGAAGAAGAACAAGAATTATGTCTAAGCATCTTCAGGCTTCAACAATGCCTGAGTTCTTTGAGAAAAGATATAATTCTAAGGCTCTGAAAACTTTCTCAGCGCTGATTGTTTTCGTGTTTCTGATTCCATATACAGCTTCAGTTTATAACGGACTTTCAAGATTGTTCGAGTCTGCCTTCCATATTCCGTATAAGTGGTGTATAATCGGAATGGCTGTATTTACCGCTATTTATGTTATTGTGGGCGGATATAAGGCAACAGCTATTAACGATTTTGTTCAGGGACTGATCATGCTTGCCGGAATTTCAGCAGTTGTAATCTGTGCTATAAACAATAAAGGCGGTTTGTCATCAGCATTTGAACAGATGAAGCTTATTCCAAATGATAAGACAGGAGTTTCGGGAGATTACGGTTCGATATTCGGTCCTGACCCGATTAACCTTATCGGTGTTGTTATTCTGACATCTCTGGGTACATGGGGACTCCCTCAGATGGTACAGAAGTTCTATGCAATTAAAGATGATGCTGCAATTAAAAGAGGAAGTATAATTTCTACTATATTTGCATTGGTTGTCGCAGGAGGTTCTTATTTCCTCGGCGGATTCGGAAGATTGTTCTCTACGCTTTCAGGAGAAGAGGGAAAAAATGCAATATCTATTCTTAGCAACGGTAAGCCCGATTATGATTCCATAATTCCGTCAGTTTTAAATACTGCTTTGCCTGAAATCCTTATGGGTATTGTTATAGTGCTTGTGCTTTCAGCTTCAATGTCAACTCTCTCCTCGCTTGTATTGGCTTCAAGCTCAACATTGACAATCGACCTTGTGAAACCAAGAATGAAAAATGGCATGGACGAAAAGAAACAGGTTCTCTGGATTAGAATATTCATTGCATTGTTCCTTATTATTTCAGTTGTAATTGCTATGAATAAGAATGCATATATCTCTACTCTCATGTCAATTTCATGGGGAGCACTTGCAGGAGCATTCCTTGCACCATTTATGTATGGTCTGTTCTCTAAAAAGATTACTAAAGCCGCAGTTTGGGCAAGCCTTATCTCAGGTGTTGGCATAACTGTTGTACATATGTGTCTGTTCAGCCTTGGCTGGTTCCCGGAGCTTGTTGAAACGGTTGCTTCAAAGGACTGGAAGCTAAGCGTTATGTCACCTCTTAATGCAGGAGCATTCGCTATGCTGTTCGGACTTGTTCTCGTTCCAATAGTAAGTCTCTTTACAAAGCAGAAAGAGGAAGACAAAAAGAATACCGAAGAGGTTTTCACTTGTTTTAATTAAGTATAAGCTAACCGCACGTTTTGATAAGAAGCGTGCGGTTTTTGTGCATTTTAACTTAGAAAATTTGCAGGTTGTAGGATTATTGTTGACAGAAATTTGTGCACAGATTATAATAAAATTAATGATGCATAATGGAGATTAAAGCATATGATTTTTAAGCTTGTAAAGGATGAATCATGTCAGGAAGCAGAAGTTACACTGAAATGTGCCGTGATTGATGAACACATACGTCAGCTTGCTGAGAATATAAAGAACCTTGATTTTACTATTAAGTGCAAAGATAAAAATGGGTATATAAATCTTAATTTAAATGATATATATTATTTTGAATCTGTTGATGATAAAACTTTTGTTTATCTTAAAGATAAGATATATGAGTGTAGTTATAAGCTGTATGAAATTGAGCAATATTGTGCCGTTACAGGTCTTGTAAGAATAAGCAGAAGCACAGTCGTAAACATATACAAAATACGTAGTGTTAAATCTTCTTTTAACGGAAGATTTTCAGCAAAGCTTATAAACGACGAGGTATTGATTATAAACAGGCACTATGTTTCGGATTTTAAAAAGAAATTCGGTATCTGATATATCTGAGAGGTGAAAGTTTTGAAAACTTTTAAATATTACTTTACTATATCATGCATATCCTTTACTTTTATAATATTGATTAATGTATTATTGAATTTGGATTTATTAAATGCAGAGTTTAGCCTTAGAGAACTTGCACAGCTTTTCATATGTACATCATTAATTGCAATATTAATGTATTTTACTGATAAGCTTAATATTAAAACACGCCCTGTATCTATGCTTGTGGATTTATTAGATATTTGTGCAGTAATGTATATAGTCGGTATGGGACTGTTTAAAATGTTTGCTCCAAGTCTGCAAAACGTGATAATTAATCTTGTGGTAATTGTTTCTGTCTATTTTCTCACCTTTGCGGTAATGGTGTTTGATGACAGAAATGCTGTAAGATTTATAAATAAAAAGCTTGAAAAAATGAACGGAGATGAAATTAAATGAGCCATATTATCCAAGTTAAAAATCTGAAGAAGTCTTATGGTGCAGTAGAGGCAGTTAAGGGAATAGATTTTTATGTGGAAAAGGGGCAGCTTTTTGCTTTTCTCGGACCAAATGGAGCTGGAAAATCTACAACTATTGATATGCTTTGTACATTTTTGAAGCCTGACAGCGGAGAGGTGGTTGTGGACGGCTATGTACTTGGCAAAGACGATAATGGCATTCGTAATTCTATCGGAGCTGTCTTTCAGGACGGATTGTTAGATAAATTGCTTACTGTAGAGGAAAATCTCAAAATGAGAGGAAGCCTTTACGGTAAAAAAGGTGCTGAGCTTAAAGAAGCTGTGGATAAAGCTTGTGAGGCAACAGGCATAACTAATATTATGAAACGTCAATATGGTAAATTGTCAGGAGGTCAGCGCAGACGCTGTGATATTGCAAGAGCGTTGATTAATTCTCCTAAAATTCTTTTCCTTGACGAACCTACAACGGGACTTGATCCTCAAACCAGAAAAAATGTTTGGGAAACAATAACACAGCTTCAGAAAAAACTTAATATGACTATTTTTCTTACAACGCACTATATGGAAGAAGCCGCAAACGCAGACTATGTTATCATAATTGATGACGGAAAGATTTCTGCACAGGGAACTCCTTTGCAGCTAAAAGAAAAGTATACATCAGATAAAGCGATAATGGAATGCAATCAAGTGGAATCTGTAGAAAAGATACTCATTGAAAAGAATGCTGATTATAGCCGTCAGGGAAGTGTTATAACTGTAAAATTTGCATACTCAAAGGATGCCATAGATATTCTCTCTCTTTGCCGTGACTATATAAACAGCTTTGGGGTTCTAAGCGGAACAATGGATGATGTTTTTATTGAAGTAACAGGAAAGGAGATAAGAGAATGATAAATTTAGCAAAACGAAATCTGAAAATGTTTTTCAGAGATAAAACAGGTGTTTTCTTTTCTCTTTTGGGAGTACTTATTGTAATTGCACTGTTTGCGTTTTTTCTGGGTGATACATATCAAGAATCCATGCAGGACATCAAAGATGCAGATCAGCTTATAAACAGCTGGATAGTAGCAGGAATTTTAGCAATAACTTCAGTAACCACAGCAATGGGAGCATTCGGCTCAATGGTTGACGACAAAGCAAAAAATATAACAAAGGATTTTTATTCATCACCGATTAAGAGAAAAAGCCTTGTGATGGGATATATCACAAGTTCATTTCTTATTGGTTTGATTATGACACTTATTGCTTTTATTCTTGGCGAGTTGTATATCGTGATGAAAGGCGGAGAGCTGCTTGCACCGTTAGCTATAATAAAGTCGCTTGTCATAATAACGCTGACATCGCTTTCAAATACAGCTATGGTCTTGTTTATAGTATCGTTCCTAAGCAGCAGTACAGCATATTCAACTGCAAGCACAGTTGCGGGAACAATGATAGGCTTTGTGACCGGAATATATGTGCCGATAGGAAATTTTGCAGATTCAATTCAGTATTTTATAAAATTATTCCCTACATCTCATGGAGCAGCACTTTTAAGGCAAACCATTATGGAGGTACCCATGTCAAATTCGTTTGACAGCGTACCCGACAAATATGTGGAAGAGTTTAAGGAAGTTCTCGGGGTTACATTTAAATTTGGTGATAGTGAAGTGAGCCAGCTTATCAGTGTGCTGATATTGGTTGCATCAATAGTTCTGTTTTCCTTACTTTCTGTTGTAAGTCTTTCAAGAAAGAAAAAATAAATATAACTTAGGCAAGTCATTATTTTAAAACGCCTTTCAGATTTTATTTTCTGAAAGACGTTTTTGCAGTCATATATGAAAGCATTTTTGTATATCTTTATTTTTTCCCAGAACGAGAAGAGTTCCATCATCAGAAAGAATGGTATCAGTAGAAACATTTAAATTAAGCTGACCATTAAATTTAATTCCTAAAATATTAATATTATGCTTTTTTCTTATGTCAAGATTTCCGACAGTTTTTCCTATCCAGTCCTTTGGAATGGATATCTCAAAAATTGAGTAACTCTCGTTTAGTTCAATATAATCTGAAATATGGTCTGAAGTATATCGTATTGCCGTCCAGGAAGCAAGCTGTTTTTCCGGATAAATTATTTCGTCAGCGCCGTTGCGGAGAAGAAATTTTTCATGAACATCGCTTGACGCACGAGATACAACTAATTCTGCTCCCAGCTCTTTTAATAAAGAGGTAGTTTCAAGGGAACTCTGAAAGTTATCGCCTATGGTAACAATACAAACATCAAAATTGCGAACTCCCAAGGTGCTCATAAATTCCTCGTTGGTACAGTCGCCGATCTGTGCATCGGTAACATACGGCAAAGCTGAATTTACTCTTTCTTCACATTTGTCTATTGCCAAGACTTCATGTTTAAATTCCTGAAGTTTTTTTGCAATATGCATTCCGAAGCGGCCAAGCCCTATTAATAGAATGGTTTTCATGTTTGATACTCCTTTATCCTACTGTGATTTTATCAAGAGGCAATTTGGATATGTTTGAATTAAGCCGTGAGCTTACTGCAAATATTACTGTTAGCCCTCCCACACGGCCAAGATACATAAGAATGATAAGCACAATTTTAGAAAGGCCGCATAAAGTTGAGGTGACGCCTAAAGATAATCCTACGGTTCCGACAGCAGATGCGGCTTCAAAAAAGGCTGTCTGAATAGGAAGTCCGTCAACTGTGCTTATAAAAATTCCTCCAAACAGAAAAAGAATAATATACATCATAAGAATCGTTGCCGCATTTCTAATGGTTTCCGGAGGAAAACGTCTTCCGAAGCATTGAGCGCTTTCACGACACCTGAATACAGCAATCATTGTCACAATCAAAACCGCAATAGTTGTTGTCTTCATGCCTCCGGCAGTTGAACCGGGTGAGCCTCCGATAAGCATGAGTATTACTATAATTGCCTGTCCAGCCTGTGAAAATTCGTTCAAATCTACAGTGTTAAAGCCTGCGGTTCTCGGAGTGACCGCCTGAAATAGTGAGCATAAAATTTTGTCACCCACAGAAAGGTGCTCCCACTTCTCATTTGAAAACTCACAGAAGAAAAAGTATATCGCAGGAAGCAAAATTAAAATAGCTGTAACTGTTATGATAATCTTGCTTTGCATGCGGTATTTTTTTATATGAAATTTGTTTACTTTAATGTCGTTCCATGTTAGAAAGCCTAAACCGCCTATAATTATAAGAAAGATTATCGCCAAATTAACTATTGGATTTGATTGGTATGTCGTTAAAGATGATAGCGGTTCCTTTACGCCCATTAGGTCAAATCCTGCGTTGCAGAATGCTGAAACAGAGTGGAAAATTGAATACCACAATCCCTTGCCTATTCCGAAATCACGGCAAAAAACAGGAGCCATAACAGCCGCACCGATTGCCTCAATTATAAGAGTACCTTTTAAAATGAAACCTGTCAGTCTGACAATACCGCCGACCTGCGGAGCAGATATTGCTTCCTGCATTGTACTTCGCTGAACAAGGCCTATTTTCTTTCCTGAAAATATTGTGATTGAAATTGCCACAGTAATAACGCCGATTCCGCCGATTTGAATAAGCGCCATTATAACAAACTGTCCGAATTCGCTCCAATAAGTGGCAGTATCGTGAACAATCAATCCCGTAACGCAAACGGCTGAAGTAGCTGTGAATAAAGCGTCCATAAAAGATGAACTTCCGGATTCATTTCTTGAAACTGGAAGCATAAGAATAAAAGAGCCGATTAATATTACAGCCATAAATCCAAATATTATTAATTGAAAAGAAGAAAGCTTTTTGAATTTACCGAAAAGTTCCATAGATTCACTCCGCAATCAGATATATTAACAAGTTAACATAAATTAAAATCCGGCAATTTTTAAACTGCTTAAAATAATATTATTATCACATTTTATGAGATTATATTTCTTATTGTGACATTATAAGAGAAAAAAACAAAAATAGCTAAACTTCAATAATGCAATAGTAAGTGGCGTCCCCGGCGGGATTCGAACCCACGGCCTTTCGCTTAGGAGGCGAACGCTCTATCCTGCTGAGCTACGGAGACATTATGTTAATTATATCAAAATTAATTTATAAAATCAAGGGCATAGAAATATTTTTTTATCGATTAAGGTTTCAGAATCAGTTTTTTAGCGGAAGTTGACGAAAATATTCAAAAGTATTATAATATTAGAAAAAGAAATGAAAGGTTAGTGGTTTAATGACCTGCTATAGAAAATTAATAAGACAGGCCAAAAGTCTTGTTATATTCAGAAGCCTGCATGAAAATAAAGTCTTTGAAAGCTTTCTTGATACGCTTTGTTCTATAGAAAAAGAAAATACTGACGAAGCAATCGAGAAATACTGTGAGTTTGCGTCACAGCTTTATATCTATTCGGATAATCTCACTGAGTATTTTCTTAAAATAATCCTTGAAAATGTGAATCTTTATATGCTGAAAAAAGGCGAGGGAAAGGAAACAGGATTTCTTCTTGACCAGTGTCTTGCAAATGAGCTTGCCGTTGTAGAATCTTTAGCTGAAATCCCTGCAAAAGAGCTTATATCAAAAATAGACTATGACGAATTCCTCCCTGAATATAAAACGGAAAACCTTGATTTTTCTCAGATTTATGCCGATAGGATACACCATATAAAACAGTATGGCTATGGAATCTATTCAAAATATCATGTCTTTGTAATAAAAGACGGAAAAATCGTTCCTGTGGAATTTCCTGATGATATTTCACTGGACAGGCTTTCAGGCTATGAGCGTGAACGTCAGGAGGTAATTGACAATACCCTTGCACTGCTGAAAGGCAAGCCTGCAAATAATGTATTGCTTTACGGCGACTGCGGAACAGGAAAGTCCTCAACAGTCAAAGCAATTGCAAATGAATATTACACACAGGGTTTAAGACTTATTGAGCTCAAGAAAAAACAGCTTCATGAGATTCCTGCAATAGTTGAAACTATCAGCAAAAATCCTCTCAAGTTTATAATCTTTATTGATGACTTGTCCTTTACTGAAGATGACGATGATTTTGCCGCGCTTAAAGCTATTCTTGAGGGAAGCGTTTCATCAACTGCGTCCAATCTTGCAATATATGCAACGTCCAACCGCCGTCACCTTGTCAGGGAAACTTTCTCTGCAAGAGAGGGAGATGAAATACACTTTAAGGATACTATGCAGGAGCTTTTGTCCCTGTCCGACAGATTCGGTCTAACTGTCACTTTTCAAAAGCCTGATAAAAAGCTTTATCTGTCTGTTGTCGAGGGACTTGCAAAACAATACGGCATAAAAATGCCGATAGACGAGGTAAAAGCAAAAGCCGAAGCGTTCGCCCTCAGCCGTGCAGGCAGATCGCCGAGAGTTGCAAAACAGTTTATTGAATATCTGAAAGGCAGTGAAGATTAATGTTGACATTTGAAAAGGTAAATACACAGGAAAGTATCAGAAAAACAGCCGAGCTTGCAAAAGAAATCTGGAATAATTATTTTATTACTATTATAACCCAAAGTCAGATAGATTATATGATTGATAAATTCCAGTCTGAAATGTCTATGACTGAGCAGATAAAATCAGGCTATGAGTATTATAATTTTGTGCTTGATAATGAGATAATAGGATATTTTGCGGTGTGTCCAAAAGAGGACAATACATTATTTCTTTCAAAGCTGTATTTGAAAAAGGCATACCGTGGCAATGGCTATGCCCGAAAGGCTTTTGAGTTTATCAAACAGCTTGCAAAGGAAAAGGGCTGTAATATGATTTGGCTGACTGTCAATAAGCGCAACGATGACAGCATTGCCATATATAAAAAGTTTGGAATGGAAATAATCCGAAGCGAAGTGACCGATATCGGAAACGGATATGTTATGGACGACTTTGTTTTTGGGTTGAAAATTTAGGGGCTATTAAAGTTTCTTCTACTAAATAATGTGGGTACACAAAAACAGGTAAGTAATTGATAAAATTACTTACCTGTTTTTTATTTTTTGTGGTTTGTCCTGCCAAGGATATAGTCTGTTGAAACATCATAAAAGTCCGCTAAAATAAGCAGATGTTCAACAGGGATTGTTCTCACACCACGTTCATATCTTGAATATACCGTTTGGCTTGTATATAACAAATCAGCAATTTGCGTCTGATTCATATCCATATCTTCTCGCAAATCCTTTAATCGTTGAAAATACATAAAAATCACCTCAAAATTTTGGTTAATATGTAGAAAAATATTTTAGTATCAAACGGTACTATTGACAAACTTTGTACATTAATGTATAATTGTTAGTGTTAAGACCATTTGATACTATTAACTGTAACATATAATCGATATATGTCGTGTTGGTTAAGACCGCTTGGCACTATTGTCAAAACAATTTATAAAAGTTTTTGTATTAAATGGTTTTAGTAATTATTTTAATGGAGGGTATAAAAATGGAGGAAAAAAATAGCGTGGGTTTATCTGTTGCGTCAATGGTGTTAGGAATATGCTCATTAGTATTAGGTTGCTGTTTTTGGTATGTTTCAATTCCATGCGCAATAGTAGGGGTTATCCTTGGAGGAATTAGCTTATCTAAGAAAAAGGGCGGAAAAGGAATGGCTGTTGCTGGTGTGGTAACAAGTATAATCGGTCTTGTTCCTGCAATTATAGGCATTGCACTGGGCGGTTCCATTTTTGCATCTTTAGGTTTATTCTAATTTGAGGGTATACAACAAAAAATCTGTAATGCATAAAACAACTAAATTTACTGCGCTTATTGTACCGTTTATACTTTTAAGCGCAGTTTTCTTTCGCAGTTATTTAATTGCTATTACAGAGTATTTCCCTAAATGCTGGTTTCATGAGGTGACTGGATGGCTTTGTCCTGCTTGCGGAAATACAAGAAGCGTAAAAGCGTTATTAAAAGGGGATTTAATAACTTCATTTAGATACAATATTGTTCCGCTTTTATGTTGTATTATTGCCGCAATATTTTACGTTGAATTATTGACTTTTTGCTTTGGAGAGCATAAAGCTATTTTCCCAAGAAGTTGCAAATTTATAATCGTTTTAAGCCTTTTATTAAGTTTATATTTTATATTAAGAAATTTTGTTCCTTTTTTGTCCATGTGCTAAATATTTTTAAGGAGGTAATTTTGTGAAGAAACGTAATTTAATTATAGTAAGTTTATCTGTGTTAGCTGTTACTTTGATTTCGAGTTTTATTATTTCTGTCATTAAAAATATCTCAATTATTAAAAACAGAGATAAAAAACAGTAATTATTTTTGAAAAGATATGTGAATAGAGGAAATGAGATAATGAAACGCTGTATATCCATTATGCTAATTTGTGTGTTTGCAACATTTTTTCTTTATGGCTGTAATGTCGGAAAAAGCGATGAGGAACTTATAAATGACCGTATAGACGTATTTTTAACTGCTTATAACTCAGGAGATTATGAAGAAGTATTAAATTGCTTTACAGGTAAATTGAAAAATACGTTAAAAGCCGCCACAGGAATCGGTAATGCCTTAATGGGCGGAATAACAGGTTTCGACATTAATATGGCAGACCTTTTTGGGTTAGGGGCAGGTATCTTATCAGAGGGAGATATATTAACCGTGTCCAATATAGAAATTATGTTTCAGGATGACACAACCGCTAACGCAGAAACTATACTTAATTTTAATGTAAATGGAACAGAAACTTCTGAAACTACTACTTTTATAATGTCTAAAGAAAATAATGATTGGTTTATAAAAAACATTAAATAAAATAATAGGAGGAACAAACTTATGAAAAAAGTAATTATATATTTATTAGCATTATTAAATATTTTAATGTTTTCTGCTTGTGAGTCAAATGATAAAGATAAGAATCCATTTTTGGAATATGCCGAAAAAGAGGAAAACTCACAGGAAACAGAAGAATCTCAATATGAAACTATTGACCCATTTGAGGGACTTGAAGTGCAATTTGACGGAGCTTCACCATATCTGACTATCGGATTTAACAATAGCAAATGCCGTCAGGAAGTTCAGGATTATGTTATATTCACTTGTGAACAAGAATTTTTTGCGAATGGTGATGTGGTGACTGTCAAAGCAGAATATAATATTAATAATTTAAATGAATTAGGACTTACTATTGAAATAGACGAAAAAACTTATGAAGTTTCAGGATTCCCGGAATATGTAAACGACATCAGTAAAATTGACACATCTGTACTGGATAAAGAGATTCAGGAGTATATGGATGCACATTATTTGGACATGTCTGGTGGATTTGGAATGGTTATGGATATTATGGGAGCAGGCATCTCTGGAGCATATGGATTTGATAAATTTATAAATAGTGAAGTGGAAGAAACATATTTATGCGTTAGAAAACCTAATAAACTTGATAAAGATGAGGACTATAATTTCTATTATAAAGTATATAAAAACACATATTCATTAGAAGGAGATCATACTGAAGAAATTTATGTTTGTATATATGTGAAAAATATAGTTTCTTATACAGACGGAACTTTAAAATATGAATCTGAACTGAGGCATAATGCAGATGAATCAAAAGAAGATGCTTTTTATGACGGTATCTCGTCCAAAAAAGAAGATTATAATGTAAGTAAAGTAGAATAAAGCAACAAGAGCCGCTGAAATCTGTTCAGTGGCTCATTTAATTATTTAGCATTTGTTAAATGGAAAAACATCGTAGGGGCGACCTTAGATCGCCCTTTGTCTTTTTAACAAAAATAAAAAACAGCATAAAAACGGGCGTACAAAGTACGCCCCGTTTTCACGCAACCATTGTGATTAATATTCTGTCATTGTATATGCCCCGTGCGGCTGAGCACTATTGCAAATCCCCTCTATTGAATTCCGAAAGCTCAAGTCCCTCGTTTCTCTCCAATGCCCAGCGTATGTTCCATTCGCTGGTGAATAAGAGAAGATAATTTCCTTTTAAATCCTGTACGAGCTTTGTGTCACTGCTCAGCTTCAAAGACTTGGGGTCAATGTCTTTGTTGTCTATCCATCGAATGTATGAGAAAGGAAGTCCCTCTTTTACCATTTCAACATTGTATTCATTCTTCATTCGATAGTCAAATACATCAAATTGAAGTACACCTACAACGCCGACAATAACCTCTTCCATTCCCGTGAAAGGCTCTTGGAATATCTGAATCGCACCCTCCTGTGCAATTTGAGAAATGCCCTTGACAAATTGTTTTCTCTTCATGGTGTCCTTAGCCCTTACTCGTTCAAAATGCTCCGGTGCAAAGGTTGGTATGCCCTCAAATTCAAATTTCTTTTTCGGCGAACAAACCGTGTCGCCTATTGAGAAAATTCCCGGGTCAAATACTCCGATAATATCTCCCGCATAAGCCTCGTCAATAATCTCTCTTTCCTGAGCCATGATCTGCTGAGGCTGAGAAAGCCTCATCTTTTTGTTTCCCTGAACGTGGAGCACATCCATATCCCTGTCAAACTTTCCTGAACAGATTCTCATGAATGTGATTCTGTCACGGTGAGCCTTGTTCATGTTAGCTTGAATCTTGAATACAAATGCGGAAAAATCTTCGCTGAATGGGTCGACAAGTCCCTCAGTAGAGTTTCTTGCGGTAGGAGAAGACGTCATTTCAAGGAAGTTTTCAAGAAAAGGCTCAACGCCGAAGTTTGTCAAAGCCGATCCAAAGAAAACAGGTGAAAGTTCACCCCTGTGAACTGCTTCTAAATCAAATTCATCGCTTGCACCGTCAAGAAGCTCAATGTCATCCATAATGGTGCTTCGGTTTTCCTCTCCGATTAGATCAGACAGTGACGGATCGCTTAAATCCACCTCGGTTGCCGCAACTCTGTGCTGACCATTGTTAGCTTCAAATGAAATAATGTGCTTTTTGTCACGGTCATAAACACCCCTGAAATCCTTTCCGGAGCTTATAGGCCAGTTTACAGGATATGTGCGAATGCCCAGTTCGCTTTCAATTTGCTCAAGTAAATCAAAAGGATTTCTTGATTCCCTGTCCATCTTGTTGATAAAAGTAAAAATCGGAATGTGGCGCATTACGCATACCTTAAAAAGCTTTCTTGTCTGGTTTTCAACACCCTTTGAAGCATCAATAACCATGACCGCCGAATCAGCAGCCATAAGCGTGCGGTATGTGTCCTCGGAAAAGTCCTGATGTCCTGGAGTATCCAGAATGTTAATGCAAAAGCCCTTGTATTGAAACTGCATTACCGAAGAAGTAACTGAAATTCCCCTCTGTTTTTCGATTTCCATCCAGTCAGATACAGCGTGACGTGCAGATTTCTTGCCCTTTACTGCTCCTGCCTGTGCAATAGCGCCGCCGTAAAGCAGAAACTTTTCAGTAAGCGTTGTTTTACCAGCGTCAGGGTGAGATATAATAGCAAATGTGCGTCTGCGTTTTATTTCCTTTTCTAACTCGCTCAAAATTCTTTCCTCCAAAATAAAAAATCAATATCCTTAATATTATACAACAACAGCAAAACATAGTCAAGATATTACCTGCAATAATATAAAAACAGTAAAAATAATGGCGAAAAATAGATGCAGGAAAAATTAAATATTCCATATAATAAATTCACCGTTTTTTTACCTTATAAAACCTTTACTTTTAAGCCGTGTTATGATATGATAAAAAACAGACATTGCATTAAATATTAAGTTAAAATCAGAAAGGATAAAAATATGACAGATTCACTTATAAACTGGTTTACAACCAACCTTGACGGACTGCCGAAAGAACTTATAGTTTTTATAATTTCAATGGTGCCGATTCTTGAATTAAGAGGCGGTTTTGTCGCCGCAGCATTGCTTAAAATCCCTTATCTTCAAGCTGTGCCGATCTGTATAATCGGAAATATCATACCTATTCCATTTATACTTTTGTTTATAAAAAAGATATTTGCTTGGATGAAAACGAGAAAAACCTTTAAAGGAATGGTGGAAAAGCTTGAAACAAAATCTCTCTCAAAAGCCGATACTATACGGAAATATGAGTTTTTAGGACTGCTGCTCTTTGTAGGAATCCCATTGCCGGGAACAGGTGCATGGACGGGTTCGTTAATTGCTTGTCTGCTGGATGTTAAAATGAAAAAAGCAGTTCCGGCTATCTTCTTGGGACTTATTCTTGCAACACTTATCATGAGCTTTATTACATATGTTATGCCATACTTAATTTCTTTGATTTAATTAGGCACTTGATTATGCATATAAGCCATTAAAAATAAGTGTAAAGGGAATGTGAAGGTAAATAAAAATGCAGTATACAACTACATATCAGTCACCTCTTGGCGGAATCCTTTTAGCGGCTGACGACCTTGGCTTGACCGGACTCTGGTTTGAGGGACAAAAGTATTTTGCTCTGTATTTGGATAAAGAACATCAAGAAAAAGAATTACCTGTGCTTATTGAGGCAAAAAGATGGCTGGATATCTATTTTTCAGGACACGAGCCGAATTTTAAGCTGCCGCTTCATTTTAAGGGAACAAGCTTTCAGAATGAGGTGTGGGAAGTTCTTTATTCGATTCCATATGGTGAAACGATGACTTATGGTGAAATTGCCAAACAGCTTGCACAAAAGCGGGGAATTTCTCATATGTCAGCACAGGCTGTGGGAGGAGCAGTCGGTCGTAACGAAATTTCAATAATCGTGCCCTGCCACCGTGTAGTCGGTTCTAACGGAAGCCTGACGGGATATGCAGGAGGTATTTCTAAAAAAATAAAGCTTCTGAAGTTAGAGGGAGCATTAAAAGATAGTTTTTATGTGCCGAAAAGGAGCACAGCACCATGAAACGAATTCTGCAAGAAGATTTAATTTATGAGATTCTCTCTGTTGTAGAAGAAATCCCGAAAGGCAGCGTTGCTACTTATGGACAGATTGCTAAACTGATAGGAAGAGATAAAAATTCACGTTTAGTAGGAAAAGTGCTTAGTATGTCACAGTATTACGGAAACTATCCCTGCCACAGAGTTGTCAATCATGCAGGACGGTTAGCACCGGGGTGGACAGAACAGCGATTTCTGTTGGAAAATGAGGGCGTAACCTTGAAAAATGGAAATCATGTGGATTTGAAACGTTTTCAATGGCAGTGTTAAAAAGTATGGCTTGAATTTCCATTTTAACAAAAAGTATTACGTTTAATAGTTTATAGATTGAAAAAGAACACCGCATTAATCAGCGGTGTTTTTTTGTTTTCTGAAATTTAAAAATAGCTTTGTAATACCAAAAGCAATAAGTGCTCCCAACATTGCCCCTGCCGTGTCGATTAAAATATCACGGATTTCATTGCTTCGTCCCGGTACGAAATATTGGTGAATTTCGTCTGAACAAGCGTATAAAAAAGAAAATCCTACAGCAATAGAATAACGAAGCTTTGCCTTGATATCAAAAAGCGCAAACCAGCTTAAGAATCCTAAAATACCATAAGCCGTAAAGTGAGCACATTTTCTTACAGCAAATTGAAGATGTTCAATAAATTCTTCACGCTGTAAACCGCTGAAATCGCCGAATTCGGGTATGATAAAATTGCAGAAGGCTTCTATTAATCCTCCGCTTGTTTTTGAAGATTCACTTGCCGATTGTGAAGAAAAACTGAATATAACAGCGCACCACCCAATAACAAGCGCTGTGGTTATTAATCTTTTATAGTTTAAATTGATCATTTTATATTGTCCTTAATGTATTCTAAAAGTGCGGTTTTGTCATTTTTGATTTTGTCCTCAATTACCAATTCAAGCAGCTTTTCAAGCCAAATTCCAATATTTCTTCCGTCTAACCCCAGTGCAATCAAATCATTTCCGTTAACGGCAAGATCAGATATCTTAAGACATGTATCCTGATCGGCAAGTTCAATCGTAAGCCTTGCAATTTCGTCTAATTCAGCTAATTTTTCAGCACGGCGATAATCTGATTGAGCATATGTGTCACCACGTCTGACTTCAAGATAATCAAGCATAAATTGAAAATCATATTTTGAGATAAATCGCTTTACACTGTGCATATCCGCAGGGATTCTGTTGTCATGCTCCCATATAAGGTCATGTATATATGAAATTGACCGGCTGTCAAATCTGAGGCGTTTTAATATTTCATCAGCCATTTTTGCACTGACAAATTGATGCTTTTTGAAGTGTGAAACGCCGTTTTCATCTTTCGTTGCCATTGAAGGCTTCCCTATGTCATGCAAAAGCATGGCAGTTCTTATAACAGGCTCAGGGCGTACAAATGAAACGCTTTTTATAATGTGTTCCCATATGTCATAGCAATGATGAGGATTGTTTTGAGCGAATCCGAAGCAAGGTCTTATTTCGGGTATTATAACGGCGATTATTTCCTTATATTCAGATAAAACCTTTTCTGCCGCTTTTCCGCATAACAGCTTTTTTAGTTCTTCGGAAATTCTCTCCGAGGAAATGCATTCAAGAAGCTGTTTTTTTTCAAACATTGCCCTTTTAGTTCCGTCATGTATTTTAAAATCAAGAACTGAAGCAAAACGCAAACCTCTCAGAATCCGTAAGGCGTCCTCTTCAAAACGCTGAGAAGCATTCCCTACGCATCTTAATATTCCGTTGTGTAAGTCCTTTTGACTTCCGAAAAGATCAATGACCTCATCAGACTTACAGCAGCACATTGCGTTTATTGTGAAGTCACGCCGCTCAAGATCAAGATAAAGATCGTCTACAAATTTGACTTGAGCGGGCTTGCGATGATTTTCATATTCACCGTCACTGCGAAAGGTGGTTATCTCAATCAATTCATTTTCTATCATAATCGTAACAGTTCCGTGCTTTAAACCCGTGTCAATGGTTCTGAAGCCTTCAAAAACTTCTTTCATTTTTTCAGGGCGGCAGTTAGTGCATATGTCCCAGTCATGAGGTGTTTTGCCTAAAAGAGAATCACGAATACAGCCTCCGACTGCATAAGCAGTGTAACCGTTATGTTCAAGTATGTCAATTGCTTGTCTTGCGTGTTCGGGAATAAATATTTCCATGTGATTTCTCCTTTCGGTAATATTTTCTCATTTTTGGTGCAAAATAATCCTGTTATGGATAAGAATAAATTAAAGCAAACTGTTCCGCTGATAGTTTCAGGATTACTTACAGGTGCACTTCAGGTAAGCTTTTCTGTTCCCATGCTTGCTTTTGTAAGTATTGTTCCTCTTATTTCGTCAGTGTATAAATTCAAGTCTGAAAAAGACTATTACTTTAAAATAATTACTTTTTTACTGCCTTATTATTTGGTTCAAACAGCTTTTCTTATTACTGTTTTTGAACTTATTGAGGTACCGCTGATCCTTGGTATATTGATTTCAGCGCTGTTAGTTGCGGCTTTAACGTTATGGCTGACTTTACTGATGTTTATACCGCTGTGTCTTTATCCTTTTATACGAAGGGGTAAAGGATCAGATATGCTGTTTTTTATTTTGCTTTTTATTTTCGGAGAGTGTATAGCTGAATATGTGCCGTTTCTGTCTTTCCCATGGTCGGGACTTTGGCTTTCGGTAATATCCGAACCATTGTTGACCCAGCCTGCCGCTTTATTAGGCTGCCGTTTTGTCAGCTTTATAATTCTTGCAGGAAATTGTTTTGTGGCAGCAGCTTTATACAATAAAAGCAAAAAAACAATTATAAAAAACGCTGCCTCATTTACTTTGATTTTGTTATTGACTGTCAGTTACAGCGCTGTCCATATTTCAGAGATAAAAAAGACTTGTGTAAATGCTGATACTATAAAAGCTATGGCGGCTCAGGATAATGTTGAGGGAAGAGATAAGGACGATGTAAGTCTTTCCGGAGCCGTAGACACTTATGTTTCTATTATGAAAGATAACTGGAAGGATGATATAAAGCTTGTAGTTCTCCCTGAAACTGCTGTACCCACAAGCTATGATGAAAAGTCTGAGGAGTTTCAAAAGCTCTGCAATTTTGCCAAGGAAAAAAATACGACCGTTCTCACCGGATGCTTTCTTTCTAATAACCAAAAGAAATATAATGCAATGTATTCTGTGACGTATGATGGCTTTTGCAAAACTCCTTATTTAAAACAAGTGCTTGTGCCCTTTGGCGAAAAAATACCGCTTGCTTCCTTTTGGGGGATTAGCACTTTGTCCTGCGGAGAAAAAACTGATAGCCACTGTCTTTTAACAGCTGATAAGATTAAAACTGCAAATGTGATCTGCATAGAGTCAATTTATCCGTCGCTGACCCGTTGTCAGATAAAAGAGGGCGGAGAGATCCTCTGCATATCCACCAATGATTCATGGTTCGGCAGCAGCTATGCAAGATTTGCACATTTTCGGCATAGCATTATGCGTTGCGTGGAGTCAGGAAGATACACCATAAGAGCGGGGAACTGCGGAATTTCCGCAATAATTTCCCCTTGGGGCGAGATTATTGCGTCTGAGATACGTCCCATAAAAACTGCAATAACCGCTGATGTGAAATTGCTTAAAAACAAAAACCTATATACTCTTGTGGGAGATATAATCATTTTGCCGGGAATGATTTTGTTCCTGATTTGTTTATTTAAACTTGTTGTTAAATACTTTAAAAGATTAAAATTCAAGCTTAAAAAGTCTTGCTGAATAATTTTTTGATAGCTTTACTGAAACCGTTCCTGCTTCTTTGTTAAATGAAAAGCTTTCTTCATTATAAGAGGGATAAATACAGGAAATTTCAGCATTTTTGCCTTTTAGAAATTCAACAGGCAAAACGCAGGTGTCCTTTGAGCTTTCACGTTTCCAAACTGCGAGATATGCAGTATTATCTGTTTTTAGTCCAAGTGATACCCACTCGTCTGAAAATTCAGATGTGCCAAGACTCCAGAACGGCAAAGCGCTCTTTATATCTTTTCGCATTTGTTTGTAAATGTCTATAGCTTCTTTTACCAAAGCCTTGCGTTCAGGTTCTATGTTTACTAAATGACCGCTTTGATGTATTCTCAGCATCATTGCGTTTATCATGTTGAAAACGACTTCTTCCTTATCGCCGCTGACCATTGGATAAGACCAGACAGCAGCCTGTTCAGGACAAAGGGCAGAAGGTGCGTTTGCTGAAATCGTGCAGTATCTTTTATAATCGTCCTGATCTGACGTGGACTGTATGGAATATCTTGAAAGCAAAGCATAATCCATTCTCAAACCACCGCTTGAACAGTTTTCTATAATCAGCTTCGGATATTTTTTAAAAATACTGTCAAGCCATGCAAGATAAGCCCTTTCATGTCCTAAAAGTCCATCTCCCACGCTGTCAGAATTATATTCCGTGCCGATCCCCGGTTCAATGTTGTAGTCCATTTTAATATATCCCACGCCGTATTGTGATACAAGCCTGTCAATAACTTCATTGGCATGAGCGATAACCTTTGGATTTCTGAAATCAAGCTGATAGCGGGAACGATCGTGTACACGCTTTCCATGTCTTGTGAAAAACCATGTGTCATCACAAACATCATTAACCATAGGACATTTTATACCCATAACCTCAAGTTCAAGCCAGACTCCGGGTACCATACCCTTTGAGCGGATATAGTCTGTTACTTCTTTTAAACCATTGGGGAAGCGCTCTTTTGATTCCTGCCACCTCCCTACGCCGTCCCACCAAAAGCCTTTGTCATACCAGCCTGCGTCAATGCAGAAATATTCACAGCCTGCTTCAGTGGCATCGTCAATAAGAGGTATTTCTTTTTCTGTTGTGGGATCACCCCAAAGACAGTTCATATAATCATTAAAAATAACGGCAAGAGTTTCATTGTCACGGTTTTTACGGCGTATTTTTCTGCGGTATTTTGTCAGCTCGCCCATAGCGTTGTCAAATCCGCCTGTGCATACCCCTACAGCACAGGGAACCGATTCAAAAGTTTCACCGTTTCGCAGGTTTTTGCTCCAATGAGATTCAATTTCCGACGGTCCTGAAAGCTGTAGGTATAAGTGACCCTCTTGGTCGGAAATTTCCCAATGCCATGAACCGTTGTGTTCAATCTGCCAGAAAAGAGAAGAGTTCGTTTCTTTGTTTTCCAAATATCCCATTGGGATATATTCCTTTGCTGACCAGTTGCCTACATTAGTGAAAGCAATAGCTTTTGATGAGTGCTGTTCTTTAAGGGGCTGGCAAAGTTCAATACCAAGCTGAGGAAGGGTATATTCCTGCCATTGCAGTTCTCTCTGCCAGGAGTTGTGACATACACGCAAAGCCATTTTCTCGTCCTGAGAAAGCAGTCCCTCTTTTTCGATTCCTGTAAGAGCGAAAGATGAAACATATTCAAGGGTAACGTCATCTTTACCGTTGTTTGTAACAGTAGTCCATGTTCTTGCAACGGAAATGCCGTTGTAAAACTGGAAATGAGAAACGACTTCAATCCCAGTTTCATCATCAAATGTAACAATTTCAAGCTTGCGTCCCAACTGATTTCCCGTGTCCCTAAAATCTTTGAATTTCAGTTTGTATCCGGGAGCGGTGACAATATATTTATTGCCGTGACGTTCTAAGGGGCGGTCAAGTCCTGAAATATTCACCTCAACAAGTCTGAATCCGAGCGTTCCGGAACGGGAAGTAATATCATTTTCATTAAAGGGAAGTGCGGAGAAATGCAGTAATTTTGCTTCATTGTTATCGTCAATTTCCAGCACTAAATTAATGCCGTTCTCATTTATGTGAATTCGGTTCATGTTTAAAGCTCCTTTAAAATTTCGTCTAATATTCTTGATGCCGCCTGAGATTTTGACATCTTTTCAAGGCAGATTTCCTTATTCTTGGTTATTATTGTTACAACATTGGTATCAACGCCGAATCCGGCGCCTTCTGTAAGAAGATTATTTGCTGCGATCATATCAAGGTTTTTACGTTCAAGTTTTCTTCTTGAATTTTCTATCATATTTTCTGTTTCCATAGAAAAGCCGCATAGGAACTGATTTTTTTTCATTTGCCCCAGCTGAGCAAGAATATCTTTTGTCCGTTCAAGTTCAATAGACATATCTTCATCATTCTTTTTAATTTTGTTTTCTGCAATGTGTGCAGGGCGGTAATCTGCGACAGCCGCTGCTTTTATACAGATATCGCAGTCATCAAAGCGTTTTGTTACCTCATCAAACATTTCCTGAGCTGATTTTATTTTAACAGCTTCAACAAACATTGGCGGATCAATTTCTGTATGACCGTGGACAAGTGTAACCTGAGCCCCTCTCAGCATAGCGTTTTCAGCAAGTGCAAAACCCATTTTTCCTGTGGAATGATTAGTAATATATCTTACCGGGTCGATTGCTTCTTGTGTTGCACCTGCGGTAATAAGAATTCTTTTGCCTGCAAGGTCTTTTTCAAAGGCAATTTCTTTTAAAATATAGTTAAGCAGGACTTCCTCCGACGGCATTTTTCCGTCGCCTATATCTCCGTTTGCAAGCATACCTCTGTCGGGTTCAACGATTTCATAGCCGTAATGTCTGAGCTTTTCAATATTATCCTTTACGATCGGATTATGGAACATATTGTGGTTCATTGCAGGTGATATGATTTTTTTGCATGGACAAGCCATTACGGTAGTTGTAAGCATATCATCCGCAATTCCGTTTGCAATTTTTCCTATAACATTTGCGCTTGCGGGAGCAATCATTACAACATCAGCTTGTTTAGCAAGAGCGACATGCTCTACGCTGTATTGAAAATTTCTGTCGAATGTATCAATAAGGCACTTGTTGCCTGTAAGAGTTTCAAAGGTAATGGGATTTATAAACTGGGTTGCGTTCTGTGTCATCAGCACATGGACATTACAGTGAAGCTTTTTCAGCATTCTTGCAAGGTTAGCAATTTTATATGCGGCAATACTGCCGGTTACTCCTAAAACTACAGTTTTTCCTTTAAGCATAATAATTCCTCCGATTTAAAATTTCAGATGTTTATAACTTAGGCGGCGGGTTCCATCTTGTCATCAGTAGGAGATACAATCTCCTACTGATGACCGCATTGCTTTGCAATGCGCTTGCCACGTTAAATGACGGGGCAAGCCCCTTATTGAAAATACCCCTTCACTTATAGCCCCAAATGGGGTGTTTTTTGCACGCAAACGTGCAACTATGAACAAAAAAGTTTTTAATTAAAATATTTTTTGTATTAATGAACAATAATCAAACTGAATAATTGTATAAAATATACAAAATAATTTATCAGTCTTTAACACATTATATCATAAAAAAATTCCAAAAGCTATAGCAATTTTAAAAAAAGTATGATATAATAACTTAGTATTGTATTGTA
Source organism: uncultured Ruminococcus sp. (assembly GCA_900539835.1). Taxonomy (GTDB): domain Bacteria; phylum Bacillota; class Clostridia; order Oscillospirales; family Ruminococcaceae; genus FB2012. Next base: position 58,410 of record UQDR01000006.1, read on the forward strand.
TCCCGAAAGCAAAAAGAAATAAGCTGGATTTCTTTTTGTAAGCAGGGAATAATAACAAGGAGGAAATTTGATATGAAAACAACAATCAAGACAAAGCAGCTTGTAATTTTAGGACTTATGACCGCAATTTTGCTGCTAATGGCATTTACGCCGCTGGGGTATCTGAATATCGGACCTTTAGCAATTACATTTAATGTTATTCCAGTTGCAATATCTGCAATAGTTTTAGGACCTGTAGGCGGAGCAGTCGCAGGAGCCGTGTTTGGATTAACAAGCTTTTTGCAGTGTATCGGTGTAGGCGGAACGAGCGCAATGGGTGTGATTTTATTTGATATCAATCCAATTTTTGCGTTTATCCAGCGTTTTATACCACGTGTTTTGGACGGAGTACTTATAGGATTTATCTTCCGAGGTGTAAGAAAGCATACTAATACTTATGCGGCAAGTGCAGTAACAGGATTCTTTTCTGCATTTTTAAATACTCTTTTCTTTATGACATTTCTTGTTGCACTTTATGGCAACACAGATTATATTCAGAGTCTTATTAACGGAAGAAACATAATAGTGTTTATTTGCACTTTTGTAGGAATAAATGCCGTATGCGAAATGATTTCTTCAACGATTATTACAGGTGCTGTGGGAGCGGCGCTGTATAAAGCCAAGCTTATTCCGTCGTTTTCAAAAAAGAATAGTGAAACGAAAGAATAAATTTTTCGGAGGTCAATAAATGATACTGGCGGTAGATATCGGCAACTCCAATATTGTTATGGGGTGTTTTGAAGACGAGAAAATTCTTTTTACTGAAAGACTTTCTACAAATCTTCAGGCAACAACTTTAGAATATACAATAATGATAAAGAACATACTTGAGCTTAACGGTTTTAACGATTGCAGCTTTCAGGGAGGGATAATTTCTTCTGTAGTACCTTCGGTAACGCTTGCTGTTAAAGCTGCTATGGAAAGATTGACTGACCATAGGGTTATGGTTGTGGGACCGGGAATAAAAACCGGCTTAAAAATACTTCTTGACAATCCTGCTCAGCTTGGAAGCGACAGGGTCGCAGACGCTGTTGCGGCTATAAATAATTATCCTGTCCCGATAATAATAGTAGACATGGGAACTGCAACTACCATATCGGTAATTGATCATGATAAGAATTTCTTGGGAGGAATGATTCTTCCGGGCTTGAGGGCTTCGCTTGATTCTCTTACAAACAGAACCTCACAGCTGCCTAATATAAGTCTTGTTCCGCCGAAAAAGATTATTGGTTCTAACACAATAGACTGCATGAAAAGCGGTGTAATAAACGGTACAGCTTCAAGTATAGACGGGATCATTGATCGTATAGAGGACGAGTTGGGAGAGAAATGTACAGTTATTTCTACCGGCGGAGTATCACAGACTATAATACCCTTTTGCAAGAAAGATATTATTCTTGACGATCAGCTTCTTTTAAAAGGATTAATGATAATTTATAATAAAAACAAATAAATTTATAATACAATACAAAATAAAAACAGTCCTGAAATTCAGGGCTGTTTTTTCAATGGGCAAATCTTTGGTTATATAAATTCATTCAGTTCTTTTCTTATTTTTTTTCTGTCAGGGCAATATTTTTCCACAAGCGCCCAGAAGTCTTTGCTGTGATTCATATGCTTTAAATGACAAAGCTCATGGATAATAACATATTCAAGACATTCACGAGAATGATATATGATATCACGATTTATAGATATGTTTCCATCTGACGAGCATCTGCCCCAGCTGCTTTTCATGCTTTTAACTGTAATTTTTTCAGGATAAAGCCCCGTGATTTCAGCATATTTGAAAACGGTATCTTGGATTTGTTTTACGGTAAATTCATTTATAAGCTTTTCAATTGACAGCTTCAGTCTATCTTCCGGCAAACCTTTGTTTGTTGCTGTAATGATAGTTTTATCTGAAAAATAGGGCTTAAAATATTTGTCAGCATATATAAGCTTTAAGGTATATTTTTCTCCTAAAAGCATGATGCTTTCGCCGTTTTTGAATTGAGTAAAACCAACTGTTTTCGGTTTTGATTTAGATAAATTATCTTTTATCCATTGTTCTTTGGATATCAAAAAGCTTATGTATTTATCCTCAGGCAAATTCAAAGGTGTTTTAAGAGTGACCTTTCCCTCACGGATACATAGGTATATATTTTTGCGTTTCCCTGTATCGAGCATGTAATCAAGCGTGTATCCATCGCTGAAAGTGAATTGCTTTTTTGCTTGCATTTTTTCAGTTATGATATGGGAGAGGATTGAAGATATTCATTCCACACATATCCTGTTTTTTGACCGTCAATGTTCATAAATGTTACTTTCCAATATCCGCTTTCCAGTTTTTCAAGTACAGTTACTTCAATGTTAGGTGACATGCACACAATATTTTCTGCATCTTTGTCAGGTTCTGTATGAAGATATGCATATTGATTTACAAAGGCTGTTTCTGTACTTTCAGCAATGCTGCTGTCCTCTGTTTCAGATGATTCATTTTCTTTTTCAGTATTTGAACTGTCATTATTATCTTTAGTTTTTTTAGAATCTGATAAATCGGCATTGGCTTCTGCTGCGGGTGTGGTACGGTTAGTGTTTATAGTTCCTGTATCAATGCCGGCAGGAAGTCCGTTGTCACTGTTTGAAAAAAGTCCTTTTGCCATAAATATAACAATACAAACTGCAAAAATACCGATTACAACAATTCCGCCTGCACGCAAGGACATACTCTGTTTAGGCTTTGTGTCTTTGCTTCCGGATATTTTTGAAGAATTGGGAGATCGATTTTGGTTATTCATTTTTTCTTTTTCTCCTCTCATTTTAGAATAGAATTGTTATCATTAATTATATCTTTATTTTATTTTTTTGTCAAGCAATGTAAATTTTTGCATAATAAAAGCTTATCTTTTTGGCTTTTCTGAAAATATACTGAAAAAGTGCACAAAACGCTGTCTTATAATTTGTGCAATATTCAGTGCAAAATATCTGAAAAACTATTGACAAGCACAATATGTAGTGGTATAATGATAAGCACAGTACAAGTTATACTATAAATTGCAGGAAGAAAATAATAAATATATATTAATTAAGAAAGAGGTCTTAAATTATGGTAGATGTAAAAGTAACAAACGGTGAGCTTTCAAAGGCTGAAATTGATGCATATATCGCAAGAGCACATGAGCTTTATCCAAACAAAACTATTGAAGGAATGGACATAGCTGTTGACGGCGATTATGTAGATATACAGTATCGCTTTGCTGACGTTCCATTCCAGAGAATCCGCAGAATCACAGGTTATCTTGTTGGTACTGTTGACAGATTCAACAATGCAAAAAGAGCAGAGGTTGAGGACAGAGTTAAGCATAATGTTTGCTGTTAGTAAAGCCTTTTAAACTAATAATATTTTAGGGTGAACTCATTTGAGCTCACCCTTTTTGTTTTAATCAATAACTGAAATAACCTTTTTGTAAATCATCCTTAAAAATATTACAGAGCATAAGAAAGATGCAATTTCGGCAATGGGGAATGCCCACCAGACATAATCGACATTTGAATAATTTGTTGCTTTTGCAATTATAAGAGCCGCAGGAAGAAGTACGACAAGCTGTCTTGCAATGGAAATAAACATTGAGAAAACTCCGTGTCCCAGCGCTTGAAGAGACGAGCTGACTATAATTCCGAAGCCTGCAAAAATAAAGCTTAGGCTTATGATTCTCATTGCCGTTGAGCCCATATTAAGCATAGTGTCCGACGCTTTAAACATTTTCAATAAAACATCAGGTATGAGCTGCATTATTATAATGCCGACTGTCATGATCGTGCAGGCATAAATGACGCCGTATTTTATTGTTGAGGTCATCCTCTTTCTTTTGCGTGCACCGTAGTTGTAAGAAAGAATAGGAATAAGTCCGTTGTTCAGACCGAATACAGGCATAAATATAAAGCTTTGCAGTTTAAAATATGCTCCGAGAACCGCTTGTGCAGTATCTGAATAGCTGTTGAGAACCTTATTCATGCCAAAGGTCATAACTGAGGTTATGGATTGCATTATAATTGAGGGAATTCCGACAGCATAAATTCTTTTTATTGTCTTAAAATCAGGACGGAAACCAATCATGTTAATGCTGATTTCCTTATTCTTTGCAACATTAAGATATACACCTAAAATCAAGGCGATTATCTGGCCTATTACAGTTGCGGCTGCTGCGCCTGTAACTCCCATTTTCGGGAATGGACCGATTCCGAAAATTAGAATAGGGTCTAAAATTATGTTTATAATAGCTCCCAGTCCCTGAGTGAACATAGAATATATTGTTTTTCCGGTAGCCTGAAGAAGCCGTTCACAGGTTATCTGTCCTAACACGCCAATGCTCAGAAGAGTAATGATTCTCATATATTGTACGCCATAGTTTATGATTTCCTGATTATTTGATTGTGCATTAAAAAACATTTCAGTGAAAAATAAACCGAAAATAATGAAAATAATATAATTTATAAAGGTCAGAAAAATTCCGTTGCGTGCCGCCTTGTTTGCACGCTCAAAATTCTTTTCCCCTAAAGATTTTGAAAGCAGTGCATTGATTCCGACGCCTGTGCCTGCGCCCAAAGCAATCATAAGGTTTTGAACGGGAAACGCGAGAGATACTGCTGTAAAAGCGTTCTCGCTGATTTTTGATACAAAAATGCTGTCAACTATGTTATATAAAGCCTGAATGATCATTGAAATCATAATCGGCAAAGACATAGACAGCAAAAGCTTATTAATAGGCTTAACACCCATTTTGTTTTCTGTTGCTGTACTTGCGCTCATCTGCTGTAAACATTCCTTTCATCTTAAAACATCTTTTTTCGTCAATATGTCCTATATTATAGCATAAATCATTTTATATTACAACACCCGGTTATCAAGAATTTCTAAAGAACTTTTTAATTAATAAAACAGTAATTGCGATCCACTCACGAACCCAGTAGATAAAGATATATCTCGGTTCAGTGTGCGCTGAAACGGAAAAGGAATTAATGTTTTGTTCTTTGGCAATTAAATTTGCTCTGAATTGATGAAAGCCGTCGGTAACGATAGCGATTTGTGATTCAATTTCAAGACTTTTTATAATGTTCATTGAGAATTCTAAGTTTTCTTTTGTGGAAGTGGATTTGTCCTCCTTAATGAGCTTGTCCGAGTTTATGCCTTTGTTCAATAAATATCTGTACATTGCTTCAGCCTCTGAAATAATTTCATCCTCGCCTTTGCCTCCTGATAAAATACAGAAACTATCAGGATATTTATTTAAATATTCAAATGCAGAATCCAAACGCTTTCTAAGCATTCGGGTGGGCAGACCGTTTTTTACACGGCATCCGAGAACTATCGCTGTACAAGAAATTTTAGGATAATTTTTCTGTGCTTTTATCATAAGAAACGTAATAGCAGACAAATATATTAAAATAGCCATTATAATAAAGAATAGTGTAATTACCAAAAGCCTTCCTGACAGGCTTTCCCATAAGTCTTTGATAAGAACGCTTATTTGATTGCGGTATCCTGTAACTAACAGGAGCAAGGCTGACATAAATGCTCCCGCAATATTTCCGCTGCAAATACGAGGAAGAGAAACAAAAAAGTATGACATAAGTATTACTTCCAATGCCAATAATATGTTAATAATCGTCATTCTGATCCGCCCCCTGTTATCAGCATTATGCTTATTATATCAAAAAATTCATGCTTATAAATGAATATTTGCTTAATTCTGATAAAAAATATATTCTTCGTTGACAAAAATATACTACGGTGGTATAATAATTTTAAAATTATTTTAAATAGGAGGATACTGATTATGAAAGATGTGAAAATTTCTGATTCAGTAATTTATATTGGTGCAGACGATAAGAATATTGATTTATTTGAAAGTCAGTATGTTGTGCCTAATGGTATGGCTTATAATTCTTATGTGATTCTTGATGAAAAGGTTGCAGTAATGGATACTGTGGACAACAGAGTAACAGATATCTGGCTTGAAAACCTGGAAAAAGCGCTTGCCGGACGTACAGTTGATTATCTCGTTGTTCAGCATATGGAGCCTGACCATTCTTCAAATATTCAAAGACTTGCTGAAAAATATCCTGATATGAAAATTGTCGGCAATGCAAAAACCTTTGTTATGATGTCACAATTTTTTGACTTTGATTTCTCCGAACGTACAGTTGTCGTAAAAGAGGGTGATACACTTTCGCTTGGTTCACATACCTTGCAGTTTATAATGGCTCCTATGATTCACTGGCCTGAGGTTATGGTTACTTATGAACAGAGCGAAAAGATTTTGTTCTCTGCCGATGGATTCGGAAAGTTTGGTACATTGGATACTGACGAGGATTGGGCCTGTGAAGCAAGACGTTATTATTTCAATATTGTCGGCAAATATGGTGCGCAGGTTCAGGGACTGCTTAAAAAAGCGGCAGCACTTGATATAAAAATGATATTGCCTCTCCATTGTCCGCTTTTGAAAGAAAATCTGGGATATTATATTGACAAGTACAATACATGGTCAAGCTATGAGCCTGAAAATAAAGGTGTGCTTGTAGCTTATGCTTCAATTCACGGCAATACTGCTAAGGCGGCAGAAAAGTTAGGCGAAATGCTCACAGCTAAGGGTGCGGAAAAGGTTGTTGTAAGCGACTTGTCCCGTGAAGATATGGCAGAAGTTATTGAGGATGCATTCCGTTATGACAGACTTGTCGTTGCTTCAGCGTCTTATGACGGCGGAGTTTTCCCTGTTATGGAGGATTTTCTGAATCATCTGAAGTCTAAGGGCTATCAGAATAGAACTATTGCCATAGTGGAAAACGGTTCTTGGGCGCCGACAGCAGGCAGAACAATGAAAGCGATTATTGATTCATATAAAAATATCAATCTTATTGACGGAATTGTTACAATTAAATCAACTCTTAAGCCTGATACAGAAAAAGCACTTGAAGAGCTTGCAGAGAAATTGACGGCTAAGTAAGTACACAAATAAAAAGGGCGAACTGAAAAGTTCGTCCTTTTATTATATTGTTAATATGGGCTGAAGCTGTTTTCCTTCCATAGCAGCTTCTATGGTTTCGGGAATTTTGCTGAAATCAGCCACTATTGAGTTGGGCTTGCTTTGAAAATTATCCTGTGAATATGGCACAAAAAAGTAATTTTTATAATTCTGAAGCATACCGATGTTTTTAGCACATCCGGCAAGTGCATCGTTAGTGGAAACAGCTATAACAACAGGTCTGCTGTTTCTGAGATGTGACTTAACAGCCATGGTGACCGGAGTATCGGTGATACCTAATGCCAGCTTTGCAAGAGTGTTTGCGGTGCAGGGGGCAACAACAAGTATGTCAAGCATTTTATTAGGGCCGATTGGCTCAGCCGATTCTATGGAATCTATAATGTCATGGCCGCAGATGTCTTTAATCTTACTGCGGTTTTCTTCAGAAGTTCCGAAACGAGTCGAAATGTTTGATGCGTTGAAAGACATTATCGGAATAACCTCTGCACCCGTTTTGGATAGGGCTTCGGCAGATTGAAAAGCTTTTTCAAAGGTACAGAACGAGCCGCACATGCCAAAACCTATTTTCAGTCCTGAAAGCGACATTTAACCACCCCTTTCTGTGAGAAACAGATATAAGGGTATATAATGCCTATTTAGCTATGTTTTCAAATAAGTATACACGTTTTTTACACGATAAATTATATACTGATACAATTTAAAACTGCTGTTGCTCTGTCTTTTTCGCTCGGATATAAGTGAGAGTATGTGCTTAGTGTAATAGAGATATCAGAATGACCTAACCGTCTTGCTACCTCTTGTATATTAATACCATTGTGCACAAGCATACTTGCATGGCTATGCCGGAAATCATGCAATCGTATACGTTTCAAGCATGCTAAATTAGCGAATTTTTCGTTTGCAGCTCTCACAGCGCTATCTCGGATGGGATGTATACCACCGCATATATATTCTGTATGATGATAAACCCCTTGTTCTTTGATTCGGTTTCTATGAGTTTCTATAACAGTTTTTAAAGGTGTTGGAATAGTAATATCACGGATTGACTGTGCATTTTTGGGAGGTGTAATTCTATCACTTCCCTGAAGTTTCTGATTAAGGGATTTTGTAATATAAATAGTATCATCCTTTAAATCATCCCATGTCAAGGCATAAATTTCACCTTTACGCATACCACAAAAAAATGCTATGCAAAAAAAGACATAATAATTCCATGCATATGCATTTCCACAAGATTCCTGTTCAACACACCATTTTTTAGCGGCTAAAATATATAATTTAAACTCATCAAGAGTGTAGAAATCCATCTTTTTTGGTGGTTCTAATGGTGCTCTAAACGTACCGATTTTATCAAGTGGGTTTGTAGCGATATACTCCATTTTTACACCGAAGTTTAGCAATGCGTGAAATTTTTTATAAATAGCTCGTTCTGTGTTAATCGAATAACCTTTAGCAGCAATGTTGTTTTTCCATTCTTGCAAGATTGCGGGATTTAACTTATCAAGTCGATATTCACCTAAATCCGGTAAGATATGTTGAGTAATAATTTGATTAGTATTGTTGAGTGTACTCTCTCTTATCTCATGACTTTTGGCCTTAATGAATTCATTATATAATGTCTGTATGGTTAAACGCTGTGAAGGCTTTTGCTGTTTAATCTGATAACTTAATTCACGCTCCAGTTGTTTGGCTTCTTCGTTGCCATAAGCAACACGGTCAATTTGTTTTGAGTTACCATAGCTGTCAACGTAATTAATACGCACACGGTATTTTTGCTTGCCGTTTTTCTTGCCTTGCATTTTATAAATCGGCATAATTTCCTCCTATTTCTTGACATCTTAATCTTAATGTGCTACAATAAAAGGGCAGAATTCACCCTTTGTAGTGATTGGGTCAGTTCGTTTTGCCGTCTGTTTTTTGTGGTGATTAACAGACGGTGATTTTTTATTATTTTAACAACTCTTCCCAATCATCGGGGAACCCCATTTCTTTTAATATTTGGTGCCGATAATAATCGTTTAAGTGGTTAAATGAGGTAGTTACAATAGTAGATAAATCGGTTGTAAAATTAGAAAAATCTCTTTGTGGCAATAAATATTTTAAACAAATACAAACATTAAAGAGATCATTTTTGCTTTTGCTGCAATAATCAGGAAGTGTTTTGTGTATAGGTAAATCAATTATTGAACTTTTAGTTTTAAAGTTATAAAGTCGCTCGCCATGAGCACATACATTTCTAAATTTAGAAAGAACATTTAACATAGAAGATAGTTGATTACCATATACATCTTTAAAATTTCGAGCAATTTTACTTTGTAATTCTTGTCTTGAAAAAGAAAACAATTTAGATAAGTTTCCGAAGGTTAATGTTTGAATTATTACCCATAGAGGAATAGTGTCATGCTTCTTCTTATAATGTTCTATATATTTATATTTGGATGAATTATCAATGTTATTTTTGATTATAGATACGCAAGTATTAATTTCACATTGGTATTTTTTATAATTATAGTTAGTTACATTTAGGTAGTCATTTTGTTTGTCACCATATGTTTCGCAGAAATGATATGAATATAGTGATTTTATATGTTTCTCAATTGAGATTATTCTATGTAAGAAAATATTACGTAAATAATCATCTAAATAATAAAGATTAACCATGTCTTCAAAGCAAGAGTCTGATCTGTAGTTTCCGTTTCGTTCTATTTTAAATATGTCTTTATAGCCAGAAACAAGAGAATAGTAACTGAATTCCTTTAAAAAAACAATAGCCTTTTCTTCATTAATAAATGATAATTTTTTCTCTTTTAACAGTGCTATTTGTTCATCATAAGTCATAAAAATTTTATCTGGTTTCATAAAACAAAAAACCCCCTGCATAAAGCAGAAGGTTCTTTGAGGTCACGGTCCCACAGGATCCCGCAACGCGATCACTAATATTAGGATAACAAATTTTTTTCAATTTGTCAATACCCTAAGATAGCTACGCTATTATTTTTATGCACTTCTGCTAATTTTATTCATGTTTTTTAAGCAATTTTTATAAATCTCTATTTCTTGACCCTCACTGTTTGCCGCCGGTAAGGGGCGTTTTTGTTTATATTAGTGCGTATTTATTTCGTTTAATTCGTGAATTAATGTTGATGTTCTTTCCAAGTACTCAGGCAAAGGTATCTTTATACCTATAGTGTAAGGTGTGGTAGTCGGATAAAAATATTCAGCATATTTTACTCCTGCATATTTAGCAATAGATTTTAAGTGCTTCTTCAATTTAGATACCTTCGTTTGTTCATGCAGGCTACATTCAAAAATAGCTGTATTTGTTTCATAATGTATGACAATTTTCTCAACTGTTACATATAGATCGTTTAAATAAAAATAAGATGCAAAACTCGTCCCCACTGAAGTTAGATAATTCTGATATATTTCTTTGTTTTTTTCTAAGTCATTCAAAAGTGTTGATTTTATACTGTATTTTTCAAGGTTTTCTCTATCGTTTTCCTTAGATTGTGTCACATTCAAAAAATCTTGATTAGGCTCTTTATTTGATGAATACATTAAAAATCTTAATTTATTTTCCATTTTTATTTTTCCTTATCATCTCCATATCAGTATTAACGGTACTGGTGGGGATTTTTTATTATATATTTGTTAACAAATTTTTCAATGCTTATTTCTTTCATGATAATACTTCATTTTTTAATTCTGATTATTTATGTAGTTTCAATTACTTAATGGAGGGTATTTATATTTTAATTAGCAGGACTTATCGACCAATCTCCATCTGAAGTAATTTCAAAAAACATACTTCCTGAATCATCAGAACGTACAACACCGTTATAATTACCAATTTCGTTTACAAGAAGATCATAGTCGCCTTCGTTTTCTGTATAATGAGCTTTAACAGAAAAGTAAGCCTCTGAATTATTATTGGTTATTTTCCAATTGTGATTTGTTGTTAAAAATACGCTTGTTACGGAGTCACCATGTCCATTGAAAGATGAACCGTCTGTTATACCTATAGCAAATGCATTAATAGACCAGTTGCCGTCTGAACTAATTTCAATGTCATAATTACCGCCCTCTGGAATTAAAACAGTTCCATTATAAGGGCCTATTTCGTTTACTAATAATTCGTAATCACCTGTGTCGTTGTTGTGTGCTTTTACAGAAAAATAACGAGAACCATCATGTGATATAGATAATACTCCATAATGTTCTACAATTAATCCTTGTGCCACATAGTCACCTGTTCCGTTTGCACTCCAGCCATTTACTGCTGAGGGATTATAAAGTGTTTTCACTGGTTTAGTAGTTGGTCGTTTAGTCGTAGTTGTTGGTTTTGGCATTGTAGTCGTTGCGGTGCTTGTATTTGTATTAGTTTCATAATATTCAGCTTTTAGGGTTGGTACATAATCAGTTACACCTGTCAAAGCACGTTCAAGTTTTGATGTACCGTCATACGTGCCGTAAAAAGTTACTATATCATCTTCTAATATTCTGGACTCATCTTCACTTAAATAGTATTCAACATACCATTCTTTATCTAAATAAGTATCTCCTGAATGAATATCGTAGTCCTCATAACAACGGTAAGCATTCGTTGAAAAGCCACTTGACATAACTTGTTGTACTTCAACAGTAATTTTTAATTTTTTTCCTACATATGTATTTGGATTTCTCGCTAAATCTTTATATGAAACCTCAATACAACTTGCTATAAAGTTCTCTTTATCTTTTTTAGCTTGTTCTTGTTTTTTCTGTTCCTCTAATTTTTGTTTTTGCTGTTCAACTTGTTCCTTTTTTCGCCTAACTGCTTCTTGTGCTACACGATCAGCTTCCGCTGTATCTTTCTCTGATTGAGCATCTTCATAGTAAATCTTTTCACTATTAGCAGCTGTTGTTTTTGGAACTGTTGTAGACACATTTGCATCACTATTCTCTTTTTCACTTGGCGGTGCAACAAAGACAGTAATAAAAACTATAGCGATAAAAATAAGTAAACTAATTAAAATAATTTTGGCAGTGTTATTTCTGAAAACGTAATCTAAACTTTTGTTTGCATTTTCATTTATAGGTTTAGGAGTTAAACATTTTGAACATATCTCATCTGCACCTTTATTTTCTTGATTACAAATCGGACAAGTCCAAGAAGATGAAGAATCAACATTTTTGCTATTGCTATAATCCATTTTGAAATCACTATCTTTATGAAAAATTTCTCTTTTAATTTCATCAATAGTCATTGTTTTGATTTTTTCTTCAGGCAACTGTGCTTGAAGATAGCATGATTCGCATATAAACCCGTCAAGGCAACGATATTTTTTCTCTAATAAGCCTAATTCTGTTCTGCAAACTTTACATTCTCTCATAATTCTGTCACTCCTAAATTATTGCTTTTTTGGCGCTCATATATCCGCTTGAAATTAATCACTTGTTTTAACGAACAAATCTTCAAAATAGTGTAAATCATCAAAAAATTGATCTATCTCTGATTGAGTAGGAGCTTTTTCTTTCATTTTTTCGAAGAAAGATTCCATACTGTTTGTTAAATCTTTTAATTCATCTAATAACTGATCATTAAAATCATTTAGAGTGTTATTGCTGTAGTATTTTGAAAGTGTATTTGTATTGTCTAATATGTTACGTTGAACTTCATCATGAAGAATATATAATTTTAAAGTTAAATCATGAGCTTGTTCTTGAGTCAAAGTACTATTGGTAATATATAAATCACACATATCAGAAAAAAGGGAATAACATTTCTGAGCTTGTGTTAATTCTGTATATGAACTGTTATATATCGCTTCGTCTGAGTTGTCGTTGTAATTTGCTTTGCAGGAAGCAAGACCCAATATAAAAGTAAGACATAACACAAAATATATTATTTGTTTCATAATTCTGTCACTCTCCAATAATAAGTTAATGCTTACATTTTACCACATATAAATCCAAAAATCAACAACATTTAATAATTTAATATAATTAACTTATTGTTTCAATTTATTATATGAAAAACCATATACTTAACAGGATTTCAAAGTGTCGAATATTGTCGCTTTGCACAATTTTTCGACTCTTATTTGTAAAATGTCATAAAATTTTAAAAGTGCTCGAATTATTTGCACAAGTCTTTTTGCGTATTGATTATAAATAATAGCAACGTCAGATAAAAATAAAATGTAATTTTTGCTGTACGTTTATTCGGACATATATCTATTGACAAAACAAAACATTTGTTCTATAATAAGAATGTAGTAAAAAAATAATTAGAAAGGATAACTCGCCCATGAAAAACTTGCCAAACACAACCGACAAAGAAATCTTAAAAGAATACTTAATCCAAAGAATGGAATACTTATGTGAACTTAAGAAAAAGAAAAGGAGCAAAGTCGCTAACTCTGCTCCTCCAACCAAATTAAGTACTCTACATAACTGATAAGACCTTTTAGAGTTTCCACGTCATCAATAGACTCTACAAGGGCAATCATACTTTCCTTGAACTCTTCGATGTTTTCATCGGAGGGTTCTTTTTGTATGCAGTAATCTTGAAAAATAAAATTTGGTTCGCAGTCAAGAACTTCAAATAGTTTATGAAAATTAGCCTCTTTAGGAGAGGTTAATTCTACTTCCCAACTGCCAATAGCGCCAGCAGATACGCCCATTAAATCGGCAAGTTCTTTTTGAGATAGTCCTAACTGTTCCCTACGTTCTTTTATACGTTTGCCTGCCGCCATTTATATATTCACCTCTTTTCTTTCTTAATATTATACATTATTTTACTTAGTTTTTCAATAGTTTTTTTGTAAAAATATTGCACACATGATGCACAAAATTTCAGCAAATCTTTGTGCATTTTTACTCAGAAAAACTAATTAAAAATGCTTGACAAATTAGAAAAAATGAGTATAATATAAATATACTTAGTAAAACTAAGTGAAAAGAAAGGCGGTGATTGATTATGAAAGTGACACCTATCTCAGAAAATCTAAGAAAGATTCTATCTGAAAGAGGTCTTAAACAAAAGTATTTAGCTGTAAGAGTTGGACTTAATGAAGCACAAATTAGTAATATGCTAAATGGTAGGCGAGTAATTGACGAACCCACCATAGTAAGTCTTGCTGAAGCCTTAGACGTAGACTTTAATACGCTTTTTGGATACCACAAGTAATTTTTTAACACGGAAAGCGGGGTGAGGGGAATGAAACTGATTAAAAAAATTTTTGGTTTTAAATTGGAATTTTCGCCCAAAGAATTGGCGGAGCTTGTATCATTATTTCAAAATCAGCCAGAGAGTTTTTTAGGAAAAGTAAAAGACCTTAAAACTACTGAAAAAAAGAAATGATTGATTTGACAATGGGCTTAAATTTCTCATACAAATCAGCACTGGCCGCAAGAAGTTTAATAATTTCTGAGATTTTATCTACTGCTTGTTTAAATGTCGTTTTTTTAGAGATTTGATTTGAGATGTCTGATATAACTTTATGATTTATTTGTGGTTCTAACTCCAAACTCTTGCATAATTCACTTAGTTTTTCAAAAACAGATATTGAAATAGGTTTATTGTCCTCTTTAACTTTGGCGAGTAATTCTGGAACACCTAATTCAAGTTCTTCATAAGTGAAGTTGTCAAGTTCCTGATATGTGAAGTTAGATAATTCATCGTATGTCACGTGTTTTTCCTCCTTTCAATATTAATTTTCTACATTATACTATAAAGTGAGGGGATATGCAACAACTTGATAAAGAAAAAGGAGGTGAGGGAAGTGGAGCGTAATAAAGAGAATTTATTAGAAGAAGCGGAGAACGCTTTAATTGAGTTTATCATAAGAGTTTCTAAAGGAAATGCGACCTGCGAAACAGAAGTTGCAGTTCTGCCACAGGTCGCAAATGCTTTGTTAGAGTACGAGATTAATAAAGGGAAGCCTAAAGAAATAGTTGACCTTGCGTTACAGTGTCAGCTATCACAAAAAAAATCTGAGGCTATTGAATCAATGCGACTTGCTACTAAACAAGTTTTCTCAAAGTTCTGTGATGATTTTAATATGCACAACGAGAAAATAGATGCAGCTCTTGAAAAATTGTCTAAGGAATGAACTTAGTTAAAAAATCTGATAATTCTATAAAGCCCATTTGTGTGTTTAGACGTGGCAGTATAGGACAAAATTCAATTAGCATAAAATAAAAAAGGAGGTGGTTACGTGAAACAGCCGGACATCGAAAAAGCAGTAACAATGTACTACAACATGACCGAAATAGGAACAGCGGAAATAAAAGAGCTTTTTAGCATTGGAAATACAAGTGCTGCAAATTTAAAACGCAAGGTGTATGACGAAATGGCTAAGAGGGGAGTACGAAATTATTATCCTCACTGTGTAAAAACAGATATAGCTTTTGAGGTTTTTGGATTGGATATTGAGGACCTGGAAAGACGTTTAAAAGCTAAAAGACGGCTGAAATTAGTATAAAAAAATAGGATGTAAAAATTGTGGACAAGCCTAAAACTTGTGAAAGGAGCGGCTAACCCCATGAGTGACACAGCAAAAATAATTTTGTTAGCAATGCTTTGGACAGGGATAATGTTCGGCTGTGCAAAAATCGGCGGAGGCTTTGGATTTACGGTATTGATGTTAGTGACAGCAGTGCTTGCAGCTCTGATTTACGCTGAGGATTGCAAAGAGCGGGCAAGTAACTCAAAGCAACGTAAATTGCTAAATGAGAGATTTAAGCAGGAGCTGCGTGAAGCAGAAAAGTATTAAGGAGAGAAAAAACATGAAAATCGCATTACTGATAGCGGCAACGATTATGCTTGCACCGACAATGGCAGCGATAGTGCTGTGCCTGATAAGTAAAAATGATAGGGAGGATCACAATGAACAAATTAAGACGCAAGGCTTTAGAAAAATTAAATGAGGTTATTGCGGAGGCAAAAGAAAGATTAGAGGAAATTTATAACGAAGAAAACGATTATCTTGAAAATATACCCGAAAACTTGCAAGGATCGGAAAGATACGAAAAAGCCGAGAGTGCAACATATGCGATCGGAGAGGCGATAGAAGCACTTGATAGCACAATAGATTACATAGAAGAAGCTATGGAATGATAAGGAGGATCACAATGGATAACAAAATAAAAGAGCCTGCACAGTCTGCCAACTGTACAAGCTCAGAAAATAATTTACCTAAGTATGATGATACATCATGTTGCAGGATTTGTCAAGAGAATCTGTTAAAAAAATTAGAAGCGATAGAACATACATTAAGTCCGGAGGTATTTGAGGACGTTGAGTTATTAAACATCGCATTGTTAAGTGGGATTATCGGTGAGGCTCACGGTATGATACGGATGTTAAAAATGGATTTAGAAACGGCAGGTGACCGCAATGAGTAATTGCAAATGTCAGAAGTGCGGACGAAAAGCGCATAAGAGCGGATATGGATTTGCGTATTGCCTGAGGTGCTATTTAAGGATTTATGGGGTGCAGTTTGATGATTAAATATGAAAACGAGTGTGTTGATTGCGGTAAACCATGTTTAGGTCAGAGCTGTCCTAATTACAGTGTTCCTCACTTTTATTGTGATGAGTGTGGAGATGAAGCAGACGAACTCAGAGAAATTGACGGCGAGCAGCTTTGTAATGAGTGTCTGTGTGTAAGATTTCCGTTGGTGGAGGTTACAGCATGATATCAAAAATTGCAACTAACAATATGAGCCATAGTGATTGGCTTGATCAGCGCAGAAAATCTATAGGCGGTTCGGATGCAGCCACTATAGTAGGATTAAATCCATATTCATCACCGTATGAATTATGGGCGGACAAACTCGGAAAAATACCGCCTAAGGAAGAAAATGAGGCTATGAGATTGGGACATGACCTTGAAGATTACGTTGCAAAGCGGTTTTGTGAAGCAACAGGAAAAAGAGTAAGACGTGAAAACGCTATCCTGTATAACGATGAACTCCCCTTTGCCCATGCAAATGTTGACAGATTGGTAATAGGAGAAAAGGCAGGTCTTGAATGTAAAACTACAAATGTGCTTAATTTGAAAAAGTTTAAGGAAGGAAATTTTCCTCCTGTATATTACGTTCAGTGTCAGCACTACATGATGATAACCGAACTGCCTAAATGGTATCTTGCAGTGTTGATTCTTGGAAAGGATTTTCTATGGTTTGAGATAAACCGAAATGAAGATGATATACAAGCCTTGAGAGAATCAGAGCAGCAATTTTGGGAATGTATCAAAACTAATGACTCACCGCCTGTTGACGGATCGGCTTCTTGTTCTGATACTCTTTCTGAAATATATCAGGAAAGCAATGATTCAGAAATTGACCTTACTCCTTTGCATATCGCTCTGAAAACAAGACAAAATCTGAATGATCAGATAAAGGAACTTAATGAGTTAAAAAACGAGCAGGACAATAAAATCAAAGCGTATATGCAAACCGCTGAAAAGGGTTCATGCGACGGGTTTAAGGTTTCATGGAAACCGGCAGTCAGAAATACTTTTGACAGTAAAAAATATATGAAGGATCATCCCAATGAAGACTTTTCGCCATATATAAAAAAGTCAAACTACAGAACGTTTAAGGTAACAGAAAATGAAGCCTGAGGATATTCGTAAAAATCTTAACAAACCGGTAAAGTATAAAAATCCAAGGCTGTATATGGACGGCACATTTATTCTTAAGGCAGGAATATTCAGAAAATCCGATAAAGGATTTTTTATCAGGCGGAACTTGCAGATACTCATAACTGCAACAGCGTAATAATATGCAATTTAGAAGATATAACGGAGGTAAATTAAAATGAGCACAAATGAGGGAATTATTAAAAAGAACACCGGAATGGCAGCAAAGCAAGGCAAAACTCTTAATGACTACATAAAGAGCATGGAAAGTGAAATAAAAAAAGCATTGCCAAGTGTGATAACATCTGAAAGATTTACAAGAATGACATTAACAGCAATAAGAACAACACCTGGACTTGCCAATTGTGAACCAATGAGTTTTCTTGCTGCTATGATGTCAGCGGCTCAGCTTGGACTTGAACCTAATACTCCGCTTGGGCAGGCGTATCTATTGCCATTTAAGAATAATAAGAAAGGCATTACTGAGGTGCAATTTCAAATAGGCTATAAAGGTCTGATAGATCTTGCCTACAGAAGCGGTGAAGTTGAGCTTGTTCAGGCACAATGCGTTTACGAAAATGATACTTTTGAATGTGAATACGGCATTGAACCAAAACTCAAGCATATTCCTGCAGATAAGGATAGAGGAGATCTCATTAAGGTTTATGCCATGTTTAGAACTAAATCCGGAGGGTACGGTTTTGAAGTCATGAGCGTGGACGATATAAGGAATCACGCATCCAAACACTCAAAGGCTTACAATAGCAATTACAGTCCGTGGAAAACATCATTTGAAGAGATGGCAAAGAAAACTGTATTAAAAAAGGTCCTCAAATATGCTCCTTTGAAAAGTGATTTTGTCAGAAGCTTTACACAGGATGAAACAATTAAAAACGAGATATCAGATGATATGTATTCAGTTCCTTCCGAACAAATTGATTTTATCAATATTGACGACGTTGAAGTTGATTCTGAAACCGGAGAAGTAATTGAATAATGACTGAAAAAGACATAACAAACGCATACGAGTGGTTTAGAAAACGAACAGAGGATATGCGTGAGCAGAGAAAAGCAATAACCTCCAGCGGTGTTAAGCCGTCGGAGCATTGGGAATTGGTACAAATGAATAATTACGTTGCTTTCAAGATAATTGAGGCATACGCAAGCAGGAAAGGACTGATAGAAATTGCTGAACAAAGTAATACTAATGGGCAGGATAGCCAATGATTTAGAGATAAAACAAACACAAAACGGAGTAGCCGTAATGCAGTTTTCCCTTGCCGTTGAAAGACGGTACAAGGGTGCGGATGGAGAACGTGAAACAGATTTCATCAACTGCGTTGCATGGCGTCAGCAGGCTGAATTTATCGGCAAGTATTTCCGCAAGGGCAGAATGATTGCTGTTGAGGGAAATCTGCGTACAAGAACATACGATGACAAGAACGGTACAAAGCATTATGTCACTGAGGTTTACGTTGACAATGTTTCTTTCACTGGTGAAAAGGCAGAAAATGAAAACCAAAACAGCAGCGTTCAGCCGTCACAGCCGAACAACACATCTTCAAGTGATGATTTGTCTATAGACGAAGATTTTGAAGTGATATCGGATGACGGTGTACCGTTTTAAAGGAGAAGATTAATGGCTCGTCCAAAGAAAAAAGGTCTTGATTACTTTCCTTTGGATGTTGACATTTTCGAGGATGATAAACTGTTTGATGTGCAGAACGAATATGGTCCCTTAGGTGAAGTGATATATATACGGCTGCTGTGTCTTGTATATAAGAACGGATATTATTATCAGTTTGACAGCCTTGACAAGCTGGCAGCGTTGATGATCAGGTCTATCGGAAACAGATGGACGAGGGACAAAAAGACTGTTAAAGATGTCATTTCTTATCTTGCTAAGATTAATCTCTTTTCATCAGAGCTTATGCAAAGAAACATATTGACCTCTCGAAGTATTCAGGAGCGATACCTATTAGCGGTGGAACGAAGACAGTCAAAAATTACTGATTTTAACCTTCTCGAAAAAAATCAAGCAAAAGAGGGTTTAATAAATGCACCCAAAAATCAAATTAATGTAACAGAAACACCGATTAATGAAACAGAAATCCTCGTTAATGCTGACAATAATGATACAAAGGAAAGTAAAGAAAATAAAAGAAAAGTAAATGAAAGAAAAGAAGAGAGTATTTTTTCTGATTTGAATATTTTGCAAAGTCAGTATAACAGTCTTGTTTCAATGTCTGACTCATCGTCTGTCAATAAATATATTGATAAAATCATTTCATGGCAAAATGAAAATCACAAGAAAATGAGAAACCCTTATGAAACGATAAAGACTTGGATCGAACAGGACAAGAAATCTCACAGCAATAAAGATACATCTTACGATCTTGATAAATGGGGAGATTTCGCTTTGAATTTTGATCCGACAAAGGGAGGGTGTAAATGATTAGTTTTAAAATACCTTTTCGGTTACCGTCACTGAATGAGTACATAGACAAATGCAGAGGCAACAGATACGGAGGAGCAAACCTAAAAAAATCCGTAGAAAGTAATATAATGCTCATCCTTAACACAAGACGTTTTATGATAGCCTCTCCTGTGCATATCACGTTTGTTTGGCACGAGCCAAATAAACGGCGTGACAAGGACAATGTTGCATTTGCAAAAAAGTTTATACTTGATGCACTGCAAAAGGCAGGACGGCTCAAAAACGATAATAACAAATACGTTAAAGGCTTTACAGACAAGTTTGTATATGACGGTACAGAGGGCGTGGAGGTACATATTGAATTGGAGGACTAACAATGGTTCGCAAACGGTTAAGTCAAAAGCAAAGGAAACAAATCTATAATATGTTTGATGGGCATTGTGCTTATTGTGGATGTACTATTACAATGTCGGAAATGCAAGTAGATCATATATTATCATTACACAGAGGTGGTACAGATGATATATCAAATATGTATCCTGCTTGCAGGAGTTGCAACAAGTATAAAGATACTTATACCATAGAGGGGCTTAGAAAAGCAATTGAACATATACCCGATGTATTAAAAAGAGATAGTTCTACTTATAGAATAGCAGTTAGATTTGGATTGATTAAACTGAATAAAGATAAAGTAAAATTTTACTTTGAGGAGTGTAAAAATGTATGAAACCAATGATTTACAAAAGCAAACCAGAATTTGATGTATTGGACGAGGGAATATGTGATGGATATCACTACATAATTGTTTCTTACGGCACACACCCTTGTGCATACGTTGAAATTCCTGAAAGTCATAAATACTATGGATGTGAATATATAAACTTTCCTGATATAAACTGCCATGGTGGATTAACTTATTCTTCTAAAGGCTTTGTAAGAGAAATAGAAGAATCAGGTGAAATATTTTCACGAAACGGTCACTATCTCGGTTGGGATTATAACCATTATGGTGATTATAATGGCTCAATGGGCTCACTTAGAATGCTTGGCGAGAAACGATGGACAACGGAAGAAATCTACGAAGAAGTAGTTAGTGTTATAAAGCAGTTGAGGGAGGCGTGCTAATAATGGAAAGTGAAAATAAAACTTTTATGTTGTGGTGTAATACCAATAAAGACTCATCTCGGTGGGGATTAATAAAAGACCACAGCACAAAAGAAGAAATAATACATATCACTGACTGTCTGTTAGAAAGCTTTGGGCACACCTCCCTATCAAATCGGCTTAACGATTTACAAACTGTTGTACAAGCCGCCGAACAAGAACATTATGAGGGAAGTTGTTTTGAAAATAAAAGCACTATACCACGTGCAATAATTAATTTAATTCTGAGTCCATACGGGCTCAGGATTGAGGGAAAGGAAGTGTAATAATGTCTAAAAAATATATTGATGTTGCTTATGCTCCCATATATCTTAACAAAGAGGCTTGTGAGCAGATAAAAGAGGTGCCTGCCGCAGAAGTGCAGGAGGTTAGGCATGGGAAATGGGAACAAGAAAATGAAATCTTTAAATGCTCAGAGTGTGCATATGCATTTGAAAACGAAGGATATCAGCATTTTTTTAATTATTGCCCCAACTGCGGCGCAAGAATGGATGGTGAAGAAAATGGCTAAACGAGATAACGTACCAGTAATACTCTTGCTTGGCAAAATCCTCCGTTTACAGCGTATCAAATATTACCGATAGGGCATACTCTAAGCGGAGGCGATAAGTATGGAAATCATTTTGTTAAACGGAAAGACGATAGAGATCAACAGCAAAGAAGAACTTTACAAACATTTTGACAACTGCCGATATCCTGTCTCCGATGCTGTTAATGCACGGAGCGAGGGAATAATCAATGAAGATGAGTACTATGAAACAATGAGAAGCGTTTTTAAGAGAGGGGATAGGAATGACCATTAAAGAGTATTTAAGTCAGCTGACTGATATAAGGTTGAGGATTGAGGCAATAGAACGTTCAATTGAAAAGTGCTATTCAAATGCAGAAAAAACAACATCTACGACATCGGAAGTACCGAATCATACTTTGGGTACGACTTCAAACAAGGTTGAGGAGAATGTGCTGAAAGTAGTTGAATACAAACAACAACTTGAATCACTTGAAAATCAATTTGAAGAATTTGCATTTCGTGCTACTTGTGAGATTAATAAGATACAAGACAATGTGCTTGTTGCATTACTAATAAATAAATATGTATGCGGATTAACATGGGAAGAAGTTTCGGAAATAATTGATAAAAATCTTGATTATACAAAAAAGGAGTTACATACTAAAGCATTGAAAGAGTTTGAAAAAATGAATCCCAATTATCCCTCGAAATCCCCTTGTATTCCTGCTTAAATAATTTATAATGATAATTGGAGATAGTGTAAAAGCTATTCCGATGTGATCTTCATTTTTTTGTCATTGGGTCTCAACGGGGCGAAAGCTCCGTATGTCAGTATAGCATAAGCAGTGCGGCTCTGTCCGGGTGCGTATGGGTGCAAATCCCATTGCTGACAACATAGCTGTTTACCAGCAGTATAAAGATAGGTCGCATGATTTCCACCTTTGAGTGCGATTTAAAAGGTGCAGGTTTGAGGTTATCCTTGCTCATAAGAAAACCTCAATACGTCTCGTTAGCTTAATAGGTAAAAGCGTTGTTCGAACACTACAACAAGATTTGGGTATGCAGGTTCGACTCCTGCACGAGACACCACCAGTGAGGACTTCCCATCCTCCTCAATAATATTTTTGGCATTCAGCAGTCGTTAGGCTGCTGTTTTGCTACTATTAAAATTTATTTGTACATATTGAAAATTCTAAATGTTTGTGGTATCATAAAATAGGGGTTGAGTTAAGATGCCATTTGAGGAAGTAAGATATACTAATTTTGATCATTTAATTATTCCAAAAGATTATGCTGAAGCAAGTGGATGCGGAGAAAAGCACTGGCTTTATGATACAGCAGCTAAAGAAATTGTTGGTTTATTCAAATATCCCAAGAAAAATACTTATGAGCACATAGCTGAACACATGGCATCAAGTCTAGGAAATTATATTGGCATTCCATGTGCAAAAATTGATTTAGGAACGTATTATAATAGACAGGGGTGCTTAAGCTATCTTGTTTATGATAAGAAAAGTCATCCCGAATTAGAACTTATTGAGGGTGTTAATCTATTAAAAATTCAATATCCAAATTATGATGAAAATAGATTGATTGATATAAGCACTGGAGAAAGATATTCCAGACTTTTTTCAAGATTTAAATAGAATGAAAGCCCTTGTAAACAGTAAGTCAAGATCATGTATAAAAATAAATAATAATAAGAATACTCGTCATGTAGATGTCATAAAATATGCTATACAAAAAAATTATATACCGATAGATCTAATAATGTTTATTGTTGAGATTGTTAGTCATAGTATAGATGATTTAATAAATAGCTATTCAAAGGTTATTTCAGACCAAAGGCAACAACTTATATCATATTTTCTAAAATCAAAGATAGCATTATTAAGATCCATTTGTGAAAGGAGGATATAATGAATACTCTAGAAATTTATTGGCAAAATCCTGAAACCCGAGAAAGAAGCCTTGTAGGCTTTTTAGAAGACAACGAAAATGAATATATATTTAAATATTCACAAAACGTTATTCAAGGAAAGGTAACAGGATTTAAACCTATTTATCCTTTTTTAAATTATGAAAAAGAATATAGATCTATGTCCATGTTTTCAAATTTTTTAAATAGAATACCCAGTCCTAAAAGAAATGATATAAATGATATATTAAAAAAATATGGGTTAGAAGAATATGATGAGTTTAATTTATTAGTTAAAAGTGGAGGACGTACACCAGCAGACAACTTAGAATTTATATCACCGATTGATACAACAGCAAATAAAATTATAAGAAGTTTTTATATTGCTGGTGTATCACATGGTGAATTTTGCTTAGGTCAATGTGATGATTCTTGTTTATCAGAAGTTACTGATTATGAAATTAAACTTTGTAAAGAACCGGATAATATACATGATCAATATGCTATTAAATTGTTAGTTGAAGGCAAAAAAATTGGTTACATTCCAAAATACTATTCTAAAAGTGTAACAGAGTTGATTAATAATAATTATAAGATAAATATATTTATTGAAAATATAAATAATGATGAAAAAAATTGTAGAGAATGTGTTAAAGTAATACTAAAAGCAGAAAAATAAATATTAAACAAAACAGCCCCCCGGGGCTGTTTTTGTTTTGCATAAAAAGAGAGGTGGTGAAAGTGGCAAAAGGAAAATATCAAAGATGGCTTGAGCCTGAGGGTCTGCAATTACTTGAAGGGTGGGCAAGAGATGGACTGACAGATGAGCAGATAGCTGACAATATGGGGATAAGCACTTCTACTTTATACGATTGGAAAAATAAATATTCGGAGATTTCGGAGGCCCTAAAAAAAGGTAAAGAAATTGTAGATATCCAAGTTGAGAATGCTTTATTAAAACGTGCTCTTGGATACAGCTACAGTGAAGTGACAACCGAAAAAGACGGAAATAAAATCAAGCAAAAAATCACCAAAAAACAAGTTATTCCCGATACTACAGCACAAATCTTTTGGCTGAAAAACAGACGTCCTGATAAATGGAGAGATAAACCACCGATTGATGATTCTAATGCCACAGAAGCAGAACTTCCGAAACTGTTTGATACACTTGAAAGTGAGGATATCGAATGACATTTGAGAAACTATCGCCAAAACAAAGAATGTTGATGAAATGGTGTCATGTTCCGTCAATGCGTGATAAGTATGACGCAGTTATTTGCGATGGAGCTGTACGTTCGGGTAAAACAGTTGTAATGATTACATCTTACATATTGTGGGCAATGAAAAATTTCAATAACGCTAACTTTGCAATCTGCGGAAAGACAGTGCAGTCAGCAGAGAGAAATATTATCACACCACTGCAAAGCATTATTGATATAACACATTATTTCCGTTTGTCGTATACAAGGTCGCTTCATATGCTGACCGTTGAAAACAAAGACATACGGAATTATTTTTACATATTCGGCGGTCGTGACGAGAGTTCGGCGGCGCTTATTCAAGGCTTGACTTTGTCAGGCATACTGCTTGATGAGGTCGCCTTAATGCCACAGTCTTTTGTGGAACAGGCAGTAGCAAGAACACTTTCAGTTCCAACCGCTAAGCTTTGGTTTAACTGCAACCCGGAAAATCCTAATCATTATTTCTATAAAGAATGGATATTAAAAGCTAATGAAAAGAAAGCATTGCATTTGCATTTTCTTATGCAGGATAATCCTATATTGACTCCTGAGGCTATAGCGAAAGCGGAAAGCAGATTTTCCGGTACTTTTTATGACCGCTTTGTCAAGGGACTATGGGTGGCAGCTGAGGGACTCATATATCCTGATCAAGCACAGGGTAAAGGCATTGTTCCTACGGTTGACAGGGATTATATCGCTTATTATGTATCATTAGATTATGGTACGCTTAATCCCTTTTCTGCCGGCCTTTGGGGTAAGTGTGACGGGGTTTGGTATCGTATAAGGGAATATTACTATAACGGAAGAGAAAAAGGAGTACTGCTTACAGATGAGGAGTATTATCGAAACTTAGTGAAGTTTATAGGCGATATAAGAATTAATTCAATAATAATTGACCCATCAGCAGCTTCTTTTATCGAATGCATTCGGCATCACGGAAGATTTGCAGTAACAAAGGCTAAAAATGATGTAGTTAGTGGCATAAGGCGAACAGCAGAAGCTTTTAAGTTAGGCAATATCAAAATAAATGATTGCTGTTCAAATTCAATTAATGAGTTTTCTCTATACCGTTGGGATGAAAAATCAACTGAGGATAAACCGATTAAGGAAAATGACCATGCTATGGACGAGATAAGATACTTTGTTAATACGATAAAAACCAATAAAGTTAGGGCAATACAAGGATTTAGAATTTAGGAGGTGGAAATTTGTTTACTATATCACGGGAAAAAGAGATAAACATACAGCTTGCTGCTAAGTTTATAAAAAAGCATACTGGTATGCATGTGCATTTAAATAAACTCGAAAGTTACTACAGAGGACAGCACGAGATATTAAACAGGAAGCGCAGAGATGATTTACCAAATAACAAAGTCGTGGTAAATCGTGCAAAGTATATAGCAGATATTTCAGCAGGGTATCTTGCCGGAACTCCTGTAAATTATAAATCAGAAGAAAATATTGAAGCTCTTACGGATTTGCTGAAAATTGCTGACAGTGCCACACAGGACAGTGACCTTGCTCTTGACGGTGCGATTTACGGTCGCTCATTTGAGTTGGTGTATATGTCAGATGATGAAGTGCCGGTGCCAATGCTTGCAAAAATAGCTCCTCAAAGTGCATTTGTTGTGTATGACGATACAGTGGCGCATAAGCCTGTTTTTGGAGTTGTTTATTATACGATATTTGATGATAATGATAGAACTACTGGATATAATTGTACTCTGTATACAGAGATGTTTACTCAAAACTTTGTTGTTGGAACATCTTATGATATTATTTCACAAGACGAACCTACACGAAATATTTTTGGCATGGTACAACTGAATGAGATATGGAATAACCCTACTTGTCAAGGGGATTTTGAGCAGGTAATATCCTTAATTGATGCATATAACAGTCTAATGTCTAACAGGCTGAACGATAAAGACCAGTTTATTGATGCACTTCTTGCTATATATGGTGCGACACTTGGTGATAGCCATACTGAAAAAATTGAAAATTACAAATCTATAAAAGAAACTGGTACAGTTGAACTTCCGGAGGAGGCAAAGGCAGAATATCTGACAAGACAGTTAGATGAAGCTTCAGTAGAAATATTGAGGAAATCTCTTAAAGAAGATATACATACAATTTCATTCGTGCCGGATATGTCAGACGAGAATTTTTGCGGAAATTCTTCAGGTGTTGCAATGTCATACAAGATACTCGCTTTTGAGCTTATGACAAAAACGAAAGAACGTTTTTTCAAGGAGGGATTAAAATACCGTTTAAAGCTATTTTATAATATTTTAGAGTTGAGAAATCAAGCTAATTTCGACTTGAACAATATTGAAATAAACATGACAAGAAGCTTGCCTTCAAATACGCAGGAAACTGCTAATATAGTAGCAACACTGCAAGGGATTTGTTCAAAAGAAACGCTTATTTCTCAGCTGCCCTTTGTTGACGATCCAGCCGATGAAATGCAAAAGCTAAAAAATGAGCAGAATGAATCTTTAGAGTATCAGCAGTCCATATTTGCAGTACATGACGGTGATGACAATGCAGATGATGAGAAGTGATGAATATCTCATCAAGTGTGCCGAAAAGCGTATGGAAAGTTATATGCATACTGCTGATAAGACAGCACATAAGATAAGTGACGTTTATCAAAATGCTCTTAGAGAACTAAAGAGACCGCTTGAAAGCATATTCAAGGGCTTGTCGGTCGGCATATCAAATGCAGAGGTAAAGAGAATACTGAACGTTGTTGACAACACGGATATTGATGAGCTTTTCAAAAAAGCTGTTGAGAATATATCTGATCCTGATACTAAGCAGATTATGCAAAACGAGTTTAAAAGACCTGCAATAAAAGCAAAGGTCAATCAGATTAAGTCGCTTTCTGAGAAGATAAAAGCTACCTGCAAGGCTGTTATTGAAAGTACAACCAAGCTTACAGATGATTGTCTTAGTGAGCTTATACCTTATGCCTATTATCACAGTGCTTATGACAAACAGCACAGCAGCGGCATGGGAATGTTCCTGCCTTTGCTTACAGAAGAACGTATAGATGAAATACGTCTTACAAACTGGAGCGGTATTCGTTATCCTGAACGTATCAGAAACAACAGTACAAGACTTGCAGATTTGCTCACAGCAGAGGTGTTGACTGGTTTTCTTACGAAGAAAAATCAGATACGAATGGCTGAAATAATGGCACAACGAATAGCAGAGGCTTTTAACAGGTCATACACGCTGTTAAGGACAGAAGCTTGTTTTGTTACCAATCAAGCCGAACTTCAGAGCTATGTTGATAATGCTGTGCAGAAATATAGATACGTCGCTGTACTTGATATGCGTACATCAAAGATGTGCAGGCTACTTGACGGACAGGAGTTTGATGTTGACAAGGCTATAGTTGGTATTAACTTTCCGCCGTTACATCCACATTGCCGGTCAACGACACGTCCGATTATTGACGGAGAGGATTTATCCGAACAGGAACGCAATGCACTTGACCCTGAAACTGGCGAAACAATGACTGTTCCTGCGGATATGACTTATGGCGAGTGGTATGATAAGTATGTTAATAAGGCAAAACCAATAGACTTATTCAATGACTATGATGTATCAGAAAATTATGAAATAACATCACAAAAAATAGTTGATGATTTAAGCACCAGTGCTATTGGGCGTCAAACACTTAGAGATGTAGAAAATCTTCCAAAAAGAATTAAACTTACTACTGAATATAAAGAAAATGGAGTTCGTGGGGATGAACTAAACGGAGAAATTAGAATATTTCTCCGTAATTGTAAAGATGAAAAATGGGCAGCACGTACTATAATTCATGAATGCACTCACTGGAAATATGGAATAGGCTATAGTCAGTGGTCAGAAGCTGTATGTGTTGCACAAGAATTAAAACATGCTCGTAACCGTGATTATTTGACAATATCAGAGAAAAGGAGTATAATAAAAGCAGTAAAGGAAACATATCCTGAATTGAATTGGAAAAATGGAGGAATGACTAATGGCAGAAAAAAGCGTTGATTTATTAACCAAATTGCAAAAAGGCGAAATGGTTGAATGTTTAAAATGTCATAAAGGTCATTACATTCCTTATAATACGACTCCGGATAAAGCTCATTATTTTAGTTGTTCTAATAAAGAGTGTGATGGCCATTTTCATTGGGACCCAGTAATTAATATTGAATAAAAAGAAGATTGAGGGTGGTTTAATGAAAAGCAAGTCATTGAAGATTATATTTTTTATAACGAGTATAGTCGTTTTAGTTGGTATAATAACAGGAATTGTGATGTATCGTAGAACGGCTTGGAAAAGAAATTTTGAAATAAAGTATTTAGACTATGATGATGGGGTGTATTCATATTCAATTACTAACTTGACACAAAATACATATAAAAATGTTAAAGCTGTTATACATGTTGATAATTCTGGATATGATTATTCATTTGAATCATTAGTCGGAACGATTCATCAAAACGAAACAGTTGAGTATGAACTTTATTTTAATGAGGCTAAAAAAGTAGCAGAAGAGAAAAATATAAAGTTGCTTATGGCAAATCTTGATATTGAAAGGCTTACATGGTCTTAAAATATTTTAAACCGTTCTATAAAATAGGGCGGTTTTTGTATTATAAGCAGCACTTCAAAAAAACGAAGTGATATATATTGGAAACAATAAATCTTACGAAGGAGTTGGTGGACATCTCTTTGCAATAGCGGCTCAAACTTCCGTTGATAAAGGATATGGTGGTTTCATTTATTTTGAAGCAAAAAATATAGAATTAGTTCAACACTATCAAGAAGCATTTGGTGGAAAGCTTATAGGCGGAGTACACCAATATCGAATGATTATTGATGAGGACGCAGCCAAAGAGTTGTTAAGTAAATATACGCTGAAAGGAGAATAACTATGTCTGAGCAAGATATTAGAAACATGAAAAAATTAGACGAGTTAGCTGAAAAGGCCGGGGGCTATGTCGCACTTCCGAATTCATCAAACCGCAGTAATAAATTTGACGAAGATTTTTCGGTAATGCGTAGATATTGCATAAAAAACAACAAAAAATTTTCGGAATTGACAGAAAAAGATTATGAAAGAATGGGAATAAGACCATTTTAACAGCTTATTAGCTCATAAAGTTACAAACTGAATAATAGCACGTTGATTAATTTCAGCGTGCTATTTTTATACCTAAAATCAGACTGGAGGTGATAACATGATAATAGGAGATAAGGAGATAAAAGAAATAATAGTTACCACAAAGGATGATGAGCTTGTGGCAACTATTACAGATGAAAATATTATTGCGGAGAATAGTTTTAATGTAATACTGAGGGGCGATTAAGATTATCCTAAGTTATTGTTCCTTGTTTTGTCTGGATTTGAAACGGGTGTATCAACACCATTAATGTTTCTAATGTGGTAATTATCATAGTGACCGTTTTTTATTTCATCAACGAATTGACTTCTTGTCATGTCTGCTCCAGTAAAATTATCATGGAAACGTTCATTTCGACCAGAATCAGATTCTTCTGTGACTTTTATTCTTTTAGGCATAAACATATCCCCCTTATAAGCAACCACCCCTCAATATTAACCCAAATATATCATATTATTACAATAAAGTCAAATGTCTAAAAGAATGCTACAAAAATTAATTAAATATCGGAACTAAGCACTTTGCTTCGGCAAGGTGCTTTTTTCATACAATTTTTTAAGAAAGAGAGGTAAAAAGTAATGTATCAGTCAAAACTTAATCCCATAATGGCAGGGATAAGAATTCCCATGCAGTTTTTTGCAGAGGCAGATCCGCCAAACGGAGGGGCGGGGAACGAACCACCAAATGATTCAACGAACAACATAACTCTTGAACAAGTTTTTAGTGCTTTTAAGCCTGAGGATATACTCGGCTCAGAAAGCATGAAACAGGCATTGCAGAGTTATACTCAAACAGCTGTAAACCAAGCTAAAGAACAATGGGAACAAGAGAACCTTGACAACTTGGATGAAGCCAAGAAGCTTGAAAAGATGTCGGCTGCGGAACGTGAGAAATACAAATTCAATAAAGAAAAGCTTGAATTTGAAAAGGAAAAGAAAGCGTTTGAACATAGCCAGCTTGAAGTATCTGTGGGTTCTGAACTTCAGAAAAGAGGACTGCCAGCCGAGTTTTCAAAGTTTCTCACTGCTGATAATGCAGAAAATTCAAAGGCTCAAATTGATGAGTTTGAAACAGCTTTTAATAATGCTGTATCAAATGCAGTCAATGAAAAACTGAGAGGTACTCCGCCAAAGGGCGGCAGTAACAACCCACCAGAAAAGAAAATGTCACTTGCAGAGGCAATGGCATATAAAAATGCTCACCCAGACGCAGACATTAAAACATTAATTTAAGGAGGTAATAAATTATGCCAGGAATTTTTGATTCAAAAAACTTTAATTCAGAGGTGTTCGGAGCTTATGTTGAAAAGACTCCAAACCTCAACAGAAACGAGCTTATAAAATCAAGAGCTATTAAAACAAGACAGGATATCGCTGATAGTTTTAAGGAACAGGTTGGAGGCAACTACATGGTAACTCCGATTTTTGGTCGTATCGGAGGAGAAGCTCTTAACTATGATGGAAAAACTGATATCACTTCAACAAGCAGCAAGACATATACACAAGGCCGTATTGTTGTCGGAAGATCTAAAGGTTGGGTAGAAAACGATTTTTCATACGACATCACAGGCGGAGCCGATTTTCTTGCTCAGGCTGCTTCACAGGTCGGAGAGTATTGGGACGAGGTAGACCAGTCGACTATTCTTTCAACACTTAAGGGTATTTTCTCAATGACAGGTGCAGAAAACCTTAAGTTTGTAAACGGTCATACACTTGATATTTCAGGCAAAACAGATGGAGTATTCGGAGCAACAACTCTGAATACCGCTATGCAGAAAGCTTTGGGTGACAATAAGGCAAAATTCAGTCTTGCGATTATGCACTCAGCTGTTGCAACAAATCTTGAAAACCTTCAGCTGTTGGATTACATGAAATATACCGATAAGGACGGTGTTCAGCGTAATCTCGCACTTGCGACACTTAACGGTAGAGTTGTTCTAATTGATGATGGAATGCCGGTTGAGGAAGTTCCTGCGTCCGGTTCAGGAGATTCAGCTGTAGAAGCATATACAAAGTATACTACATATGTACTTGGTGACGGTGCAATTGAGTATACAAACTGTGGTGCAAAGGTGCCATATGAAACAGCAAGAGATCCAAAAGTCAACGGCGGTCAGGATACACTTTACAGCAGACAGCGTAAAGTATTTGCTCCTTGTGGTATTTCTTGGACTGACAGTTCGATCATTTCTCCTACTGCGTCACAGTTGGAAACAGGATCAAAGTGGTCGCTTGCTAATTCCAACGGAAGCACAAAGGAATATTTCCCTCACAAAGCTATTCCTATTGCAAGAGTTATTACAAGGGGATAATTGCTATGGAAATGGACATTCAACAGCTCGAAAGGCTCCAAAAGCGTGTCTGTGATAATAATACGGTATTGCTTAATGAACTCCTTGAATCAGCGAAAAATATCATATTGTCAAAACGCTATCCCTGCTCTGATTATCCTAATGAACTTGAAAACCGCTATAAGGATTTACAAGTCCGTATAGCGGTTGATTTGTATAACAAATTAGGTGCTGAGGGTGAGCTTGCACACAGTGAAAACGGTGTTTCTCGTTCGTATGGTGCTGAAAATGTATCAACTGATTTGCTAAAAGAAATAGTGCCTAAGGTCGGTGTTATCTAATGCAAAACCTTAGAAGAAATCAAAGCGTTGTGTATTACAAAAACTATGTCAAAGATATTGAAATTGTTGACGAGTACGGTAATGTAACAGGCTCTTATGATAAAGAATACGGAAAGTTGAAAAAGATATCAATTTCCGTATCCGGTAATATGGGTACATCTGAGTATCAAACATTCGGCAGGAGTCTTGATTATGATCGTACTCTTTCTACGTCTGATATGTCATGTGATATAGATGAAAACAGTATATTGTGGCTTGACGGTGCAGATACTGACAAGCCGCATAATTATATTGTTAAAAAGCGTTCTGCTACAATTAATCAAATCCAGTTCGCCGTAAAGCAGGTGAATGTACAGTGAAAAAGATTACTGTTAAACTTTCTTCCAAAGGAATTGATGAAGCAATAAAACAGCTTCAGGAATACAAAAAATCCATCAAAGAAAAGTCACAGCTTCTTATACAAAAGCTTGGTGACTATGGCTTGGAGATATGCAGAGCTAAAGTAGTGGAAATGGATATACAGGACACAGGACGTTTATTAAGTACAGTTAACGGATATTATAATCCAAGTTTGAACTCAGGATTTATTACTGTTGACTGTAATTATGCTGTTTTTGTTGAGTTTGGTACAGGCACAAGAGGCATGGGCAAACCTTATCCTGCTGGAGAAATAATGGCTGAAGTCGGTTATCAATACATGGGCGGAACAAAGTATGTAACGTTGCTTGACGGTAGAATTGGTTGGTATTATCCAGTCAGTGACGGAACTTGGAGATTTACAGAAGGTTTACCGTCAAGACCGTTTATGTATGAAACCGCTTTAGAAATGCGCCGTAAATTAGACAGTTTGATTAAGGAGGTCTTTAAATGATAGACATTGAACCAGAAGTATTTAATAAGATCGCCATTTCCTTACGCAATAAATTTAAAGGGATATATGTTATGGGTGAAATAATTGATACGGTAAATGAAAGGTTTCCGGCGGTGTCAATTATTGAAAAAAGTAATACAGTAGATCAAACGGCTATAGATAGCGGAAGTATAGAAAACTATGCTGATTTGATGTATGAGGTTAATATATACAGTAACCTTAAAACGGGAAAGAAACAGCAAGCTAAAAATATTGCAAAACATATTGACAGCATTTTTGCAGATATGGGATTCATACGCACAATTTGCTATCCAATCGATAACTTGTCAGCTCCGACTATATACCGCATATTTGCACGGTATGAGGGCAAGGCAGACGAAAATAAAAATATATTTAGAAAGTAGGTAAAACTTATGGAAAAAACAACAATTAATACTTTTTTATACTCTGGTAATTCGGCAGAAAGTTTGAGTAAGCTTGTTGATATAACAAGCTATCCTGATGTTATGTCACCGCCTGAAAAGGTTGACGTTTCCGACCTTTCAAGTAAACAGAAAAAATATACAGACGGAATGGTTGATTTGCCCGACTATGAGTTTGGTGCAAATTATACCGTTTCGGCTTATAACAAATTGAATAGCATGAAAGACAACGAACAATTTTTTGAATTAAGATTTGGGAAAAATGGTGAATACGGTAAATTCAAATGGAAGGGTACGTTATTCCCGATCGTTTCAGGCGGAGATGTAGGCGGAAAAAGAGAAATGAAAATTACATGTTACCCTGCGACAGAAGTTGAATTTGAATATACCGCACCAACAGCAGAATAATCTAAAAAATTGTAATTAAGGAGTGTTTAATATGGCAGTTATAAGATTTAATTTTGAAGGTAAGAATTATGTACTTGGTTTTAACAGAAAGACTGTAAAACAGATGGAAAATGAGGGCTTTAATTTTGACGATATGGGGATTAAGCCTTTAACTTGTGTTTCTGATCTGTTTGCCGGTGCATTTAAAATGAATCACCGTTTCGAGAAAAGAGAAGTGATTGAAAGAATTCACGCAAATATAAGAGATAAAGATAAGATTACAGAAAAGCTTGTACAGATGTATTCTGATACTATTAAAAGCTTAATGGCTGATGATGACAGTGAGGAAAATGAAAATTTGATCGACTGGAGCATGGACGAGTAGAAAGCCATGCTCCTAAGTCATATACGGAAATATTTAATGAAAACTTTCCGTTTTACTTATCTATAGGGATGACAGCTGAAGAATATTGGGAGGGCGACAGTGCTCTCCCAATTTTTTATAGAAAATCTTTTGCATTGAAGCAGAAAAGAGATTTAGAAAATATGGATTGCAGGGCATGGCTTAACGGTAGATATATTACAGAAGCTATTTCCGCATGTTTTGGAAAAGATTTTAATTATCCTGATAAACCATATAGCTATAAGAAAGCAGAAGAAAATGAATTAAATGAAAGTAAAACCGAAGAAGAAATAATGATTGAAAATGTTGAACGTTTCCGTATGCTTGTAGAAGCTAAAAATAAACAAAAGTAAAGGCGGTGAAAAAAGAATGGGAGTAGATATTGATAAACTGAATATAGAGATTTCAGGCAATTCAGACAAAGCTCAAAAGTCAATAGATCAACTTTGCGAATCTCTTTCTAAGTTAAAAGCAAACTTAGCAAAAAATACTGAGTTCCAAAAATTTAACGAACAATTGGCTAAGCTTAGAGAAACAGTTAAAAAGTACAGTGATTTAAGTTCATATACTGAAAAGATTAATAAGTATACCGAATCTATACATAAGCTTACAAACTTGAAAACACCAAGTGTATCAAAAATGACTGCTCGTGTAAAAGAACTTGTGGATATGAGCAAAGAAATGTCCTCATTTACTGGAGCGGATGAATTGGCTGAAAAAGTGAATCAGATTTGTTCTGCCATGAAACCAATGGAGAGTATGGGGAAGAATACACTTGCACCTTTTATCAGTTCAATGAAGAAAATTCCTGAATTCACTAAGTCAATGGACACGAAAACTATGCAGGATTTTAAAAACATGATAAAGGAAATAACAAGTGCAATACAGCCATTAATAACACAAGTATCAAAGTCTGAAAAAGGCTTAGTATCTCTTAACAGAATTATTCAATCTACTGTTTCCAGCAACGGCAACCTTGCTGCAAGCAATGCCGCTGCCGTGAAAAGCTATACGTCAGTATCCTCAATACTGACGAGTACCAAAGCAAAGCTATTAGCCTACAGCTATGCTGTAATAAGAGTTACAAGGGTTTTAAAAGATTGGCTTGACCTTAGCAATGACTACATAGAAAACCTTAATCTTTTTGAAGTGGCAATGGGTAAAGGTGCAAAGGAAGCATTAAATTATGCAGAGTCAGTAAATAAGGCATTGGGAATTGACGTGTCTGACTGGATAAGGAATCAGGGTGTGTTTAAGCAAGTAACTTCCGGCTTTGGTGTACTTAATGATACATCTGATATCATGTCCAAGAACTTAACTCAGTTAGGATATGATATTTCATCATTTTTTAACATTGATGTTGATGAGTCTATGCAAAAGTTACAGAGCGGAATAAGCGGTGAAATTGAGCCGCTTAGACGTTTGGGGTATGCTTTGGATCAGACAACCTTACAGCAGATTGCATATTCAAACGGTATAACTACGAACATAAACAAAATGACTCAGGCTCAGAAGTCACAGTTAAGGTATATTGCAATTTTACAACAGTCAAAAAATGTAACAGGCGACATGGCAAGAACGGTTACAACTCCTGCTAATGCTATGAGAATATTAGATCAGCAGATAAATCAACTGAAGCGTTCAATAGGAAATATCATAAGCATTGTAGCACAAAAGCTTTTGCCATATATTCAGGCGTTTGTTAGATTGCTTGGAGACGCAGCAGATTATCTTGCTAAGCTTTGGGGCTTTGAGTTACCGACCATTGATTATTCCAATGTAGGAAACGGTCTTAGCAATATAAGTGATGAGGCAGATAATGCAACTGACAGCGTTAAAAAGACTGCTAAAGAAATGCAAAGACTTGCGGGATTTGATGAATTAAATATTCTTAGTTCCAAAGATAACAGCAATTCTGATAATAGTAATATATCTAACGGTTTTGATTTGGGCATTCAAATGCCGGAATATGATTTCTTGTCTGGGCTTGATAATCAAAGTGATAGCGTTTACAAGAAAATGAAAGAAAAAGCTCTTGAACTAGTTGATTGGATAAAAGAAAATAAGCGTTTGGTCGAGCTGTTAGGTATTGCTATAGGTGTTGCTTTTGCTGTAAAGAAGATAAAGAAATTCTTTGACCTAATCGGCGGTCTTTCTGTGTTTAAGACTGCTAAAACATGGTTAAAGAATTTCATAGATGGTTTTAAGGCTACTAAAGCAACTAATTTCTTTAAAAAGCTAAACGGTGGAATTAAAACGTTTAGAGAAAAGTTATCTCCTGCCGCAAGGCTTTTAGGTACTGTTGCAGGAACGGCCATGTCTTCACTCGGAAGTTATAACCTGTTTAAGAATTTGGCTAAGGATACAGCTGACTGGAAAACTGTTTTAGGTGATTCGGCATTGATTATAGGTGGACTTGCTACATCTTGGCTCTTTGGTGGTGCTCCTGGTTTAGCTATTGCTACGCTCGGAACAGCTATAGGAGGGTTATGTGGTCATTTAAAGGGTCTGCATGAAAAATATTTAGAGATTGATAAAGTAGCGATTGAAAGTAAATTGTTTAATAACGGCGGTACTAAAATTGGAGAATTAACAGATGCTTTTGGGGAACAGTTTAAAAAGCTATCTGAACTTAATGGAAAATTAAAAGATTATGATGAAAAGATAGGTGATAATAAAACTGATATCGAAGAGTATAAAAAAACTGTTGATGAATATAAGGAAAAAATAGACGGTACTGGCACGCTTGCTGAACAAGAGTTAGGACCAATGAAAGAAGCGGTTGACGGGTTAGCCAGCAGCTTGAAAGAAAGCATGAATTTAGACTGCTCTAAGTTTTTTGATATTGTTAAGCAGTCCGTTTCAGGAGTAGCCAAAGGTGTTGGGATAGACGTCGATAAAATGACAACAACTATCGAAGAATTTCAAAAAAAATTCTCAAACGAGGTAAGTAAATCTCAGAAGATTGTTGATGATTATATCAATAAATTAGCTTCTGGAGAAACTGTTACACCCGAAGAAACAAAACAGTATGAAAAAGAACTGGATTACTTAACTAATATGGGAGCTGAAATAACCCAAGCAAAAACAAACTTCCAAAATGCTATTAAGAGTATTGATAAAATAGATTTTGGGAATGAAACTGAAACTAAAGAAGCACTTGAAGATCTAAAGAAGTATGCAGAAGATGCTAAACAAGATGCCAAAGATATTTACCAATCCTCGCTAAATACTTATGATAATCTTATGCAGTCGCTTAAGTATAATTATAAAACCGAAAAAATCGATGAAAAAATGTATACCCAAACAAAGAAGCAACTGGAGGACTTTAAGAGGGGTGTAGAAAAAGCTTATCAGGACAACCGAGATGATATAAAGAAGTCTTTATCAAACGTTACTCAAAAAATTTATGATTCTGCTAATGACGAAGTATTTAAAAATATTAAGTCTATGCCAAACGTTACTAAAATGTCGCAAAGTTGGGCAAAGGAACGTGTTGAAGAACTAAAAGAAAAATTTAACTATGTTTATTCTGGGATAAGTAGCATAACTGAATCTAACGGAATAAAACTAAATGATAAAGCCGAAAAAGCATTTTTGAAATCCTTTAAAGAGAGTAGCGGAGCAGTTGCCGATGTAATAGAAGGGTTCGCATACGATCAATTTAGAGATTACAATGAATTGATGGAAACAGAAATAGATCCTAAACTTAAGGAGTCGGGTAAAAAATCAGGAAAGGCTATCGGCAACGGAATAAAAGATGCTGATCCTTATTTGTCAAAACAATTAGAAGGTATGAAATCAAATGTTGGTTCTCTTTCAACTTCGATTAAAGATTTTAATTTTTATTTAAATGGTAAAAATGATGTATCTGGCGAGTTTGCAAAAGGTATTTTAGATGGATCTAACTCTGTTA
The DNA here is from genome assembly GCA_900539835.1 of uncultured Ruminococcus sp. GTDB lineage: Bacteria > Bacillota > Clostridia > Oscillospirales > Ruminococcaceae > FB2012. The sequence continues at coordinate 97,180 of UQDR01000006.1, forward strand.
AACAATCAATTGATGAAATGCTAACTGGTTTAGCGCTTAAAATTGAACAAAAATCACCTGAATTGAGAGAAAAAATACATCAATTATTAAGCATATCAGGTTCATCTTCATCACCTATAGTACAAATAGGTGTTATGGCAGGGATGACGGGCCTAAATGCAATTCCCGGCTACGCCTCAGGTGGTTTTCCAACGAGCGGACAACTGTTCTACGCACGAGAAAACGGTATACCTGAAATGGTCGGTAAAATCGGTAATCAAACAGCTGTAGCTAACAATAACCAAATCGAAAAGGGAATTGCAGACGCTGTTTACAAGGCAGTGACATCAGCAAACGGAAGCAGTGTTGCAAGTAATAATCAACCAATCAATATTACCGTACCTGTATATATTGACGGTCAGAAAATGGACGAGCAACAGTATAACTATCGCCAACGACAGCTTGTCAGATCTAACGGCAGACGTGGGTATTAAGGGGTGGTCTTATGGTTACATATTTGAAAATTAATGGGGTAGCAATGCCTACCCCACGAGCTTATTCGATACAGCGTTCTGATTTAGACAGCCAAAATACCACTCGAAGCGAGGCAGGAGAGCTACAGCGTGACCGTATAAGGGATAATACATATAAGGTCATGTGCGAATGGAGAGTTAGGGAGCGGGATTTGCAAAAGTTAAATTCCGCTTTATCTCCTGAAGAGTTTACCGCACAAATATATGACGGTACTACTGGGAAGTATCTGACTATATCACATGCTTATGCTTCCGCTGACAGAGTCTCCACTTTGGTGCTTCCGGAAAACGACCCAATCCAAAATTGGTGGGATTTTAAGTGCGATATTATTGAATATTAAGGCGGTGAGGTAAAATGTATGATGTATCAGGTAATTATAATAATGCTATTAATTCAAATCTAAGAACAGTTAAAATTGATATTCATATCACTCTTTCTGATGAAACTATTCTGTATTTCGGCGATAAAGATATTTTGCAAGGAAGTTTGTATATTAATAGCCGATGTGTAAGCGGAAATGATTTTGATTTAGGAACAGTATACGCTTCTGAGTTGGGAGTATCCATAAGATATTCGGGAGATATTTCAAAATTACAGAATGCATCAGTTTCGGCGAAATTTGGGCTGTATACCAGTACAAATTTAGAAGTTTTGCCTTTAGGTATATTTGAGGTTACGGAGATAAGCAGAAACGGTAATTATGTAAAGTTAGTTTGCATGGACGCTGTAATTGAGTTTGACAAAAAAATAGATACATCAGATTTAATTGCATACGATAACCGGGAAGAATATAAATTTGCAAAGAAGCTATGTAACATCCCTGAATGGTGCTGCTCAAAGTGTGGGCTTAGCAGTGCATATGTATCAGCTGCAAAGTTTTCTGACTATCCTAATTCTCAGACTATTGTAAACTTCATGAGATGCAGAAGTGAACTGCCGACTTACAGAGATTTATTAAGTGCTGCGTTAGAGTTAATGGGTTGTTATGGTTTTATCAACAGATTAGGGTATTTTGAGGTAGCAAAAATAACAAATGATGTTGTGTATAAGACCACTCCATATAATCGAAACAGTTTAACAGTAAGTGATTACGAAATAAACGAAATTATTACATCTTGGAAAGGCATGACATTATCCGATAATAGCTATGGTAAGGCTGTAGCATTGGATAATAACATTTTTTTAGATGAGTATGATAAGGCATCGTCAGACACTTACAGTACTGTGGCTAATTTCTCTCGTGCAATAAACAATGAATTAAAAAACATAAAATATTGTCCTTGCACTATTGATTATATGGGGAATCCTGCATTAGATGTAGGTGATATGATAGAAGTAAGTCCTATTATACCATCATTACATCAATATACCTATGAAGATTTGGAATATATAACATACGAAGAATTGGAGGAATTGAGCTATGGACAATTATCTGATTTTTATGCTAAAACTTTTAATGCGATTATAATGCAGCACAACTGGGTATACCGAGGCAAATCAACTATTTATTGCTACGGTCAGTCATCTAAATTGAGAAAAGTATATGTTTAAGGAGGTTTATTTATGGGATATGCTATAGGACCGTTTGACCTGAAGCTTCCGGAAAAAAAGGATAAATTTAATTTAGAAAGATATGTCGTTAACAACTGGAAAATTATTAGCGAAAATTTGCTGCCTATGGAAGTGATTACGAAAGCACAGTATGATAGTATTACACATATAAGCAACAAAATATATTTTGTTGATGAGGGCGAGACTATATCTGTATATATAAACAACAAGCAGACAAATAAAACTAATCCATTGGATACACTATGCGGCAAAATAGAGATATCCGTTACAACGGAAACAAATGCTGTCTATGCACCAATACATGGAGGCAAGCGCAATATTATCGGAGCAGTTACGACATTGAGAAATGTCTACAATGGAGCAAACCTCGAAGATTTTGAGCCTCCGAATGTACAAGTATACAGCGTATTGTATCAAGGCTCGCTTTGTGCATTGCTTAAATGTCCGTCCGGCAATATACCAAAGGGCACATATTATGTTGACTGGAAAGCTACAGAGGTATCATAATGAAGATAACAATATCTGAAAATTACACAGCGTATGCTGATAATGTTTTATTAGGTTACATGGGCGAAACCAATACAAGAGTAATAGAGATAGACCAGCCTGAGGTTGAGGGAGCTAATACATACCGATTGCGCTTTGAGTACTCTGATGGTAAAGTCTATGACGTGCCGATCGAGGACGGCAAGGTGATTGTCACAGGCTCTCTCTTGCGTGAGGTCGGCAATATCAAATCCCAGTGGATAGCCACAAAGGCGGACGGTGATAATTACACTCTTGTTGCTAAATCAAATGTATTTACGCTATCTATAGGTGACAGCATATTAGACGATATCGCACCAATACCGCCTTATGAGTTGTCAAAATCAATTGCTGATAAAGTAATTGAAGCCGAAGCAAACTGTAAGGATTACGCTGAACAAGCCGAGCAATACAAGTACGATGCTATGTCGTATAAAGACATTGCGAAAGAACAGGCTGGTATCGCTAAAACAGCAACCTTACGGGCACAAGCATGTGTTGAAACCTGTGAATCTGCTGCAAACACAGCAACACAAAAAGCAGATGAGCTGACTGCCATTGTTAATGACCTTAACAGTGCATTAAAGGCACGTCTTAACGGGGGTGTCGACAATGGCTAATATTGTGACAAATATTAATCAGGCGATAGCTGACTTTGACAGCATTAAGACAGCCATAGAGGACAAGGGTGTTACTGTAGGCAATGCACCCACATCTGAGTATGGCAATAAGATAGCTGAGATACAGACGGGAGGACAGGAGATATATTTTAACTCCGGCGGACAGTGTTACATAAAAGATTTGACGTTTCCTGCAAACGTTACGAGTATCGGAAACAGTGTATACTCCAAATGCAATATTATCAGCGTAAAAATACATAATGGTATAACGAGTATTGGCTATAACGCCTTTAATGTGTGCTCAAACCTTACAAAAGTATATATAGCTAATAGTGTAACGAGTGTGGGAGCACAGGCATTTGGCTTTTGCAAGAATATAGAGTCAATAATACTTGAAAAAGATATTGACTGCACAGGATTGAATTTTTCTTGGTCAACAAAATTGTCCGCAGACACAATGGTTGCAATGCTCGAAGCCCTTAAAGATAACACAGGTACAACAGCTAAAACGCTTACATTAGGCAGTATAAACCTTGCAAAGCTGACGGCAGAACAAATACAGATTGCAACCAATAAAAACTGGAATGTTGCATAAGGAGGATTGAATGAATAAGTTTTTGTATTTAAAACCTCGAATGCTTATAGCAGACGAGAGAAAGATTTTGACAGACGGTGAAACATACACAAATGTTGTGTATCTTGGCAAAGATGAAAATCCCGATAACTGGCAGGAGATAAATGAGGCTGATATGCCTGAAGAAAGAGAGGAATAAAAAATGAAAGAAAATGTTTTTAAGATTATATTTGCAACCGTTATAGGGGGCATAAGTGCATATATGAGGATATTAACTATACCCTTGATTATGCTCATTGGTGTTATGATAATTGATTATACAAGCGGTATGCTTAAAGCATGGCTGACATCCACGCTGTCAAGCCGTATAGGCATAAAAGGTATTGTTAAAAAGGTATGTTATCTCTTAATTGTGGCTGTTGCAGCAGTAGTTGATTGGCTTATACAATGTGTACTATCGCAGATAGGCATACATATAGACGTTAATATGTATATCGGTCTTATAGTTACAGTATGGCTGATAATCAATGAGCTTATCTCTATCCTTGAAAACCTTGCAGTTATAGGTGTACCATTGCCTAACTTGCTTACAAAGATAATCAAAAAATTAAAGGTCGCCGTGGAAAACACGGCAGAAAGCGAGGAATAAGTCATGGCTACTACATACGCAGAATTCATAAAAAAGTACAATGGCAAAGCAAAGGATTATGACGGAGTTGCAGGAGTGCAGTGTGTTGACCTTATCAAATATTACCTCAAAGAGGTGTTTGGCCTTAACCCCGGTGCATGGGGTGACGCACATTGTTATTATGACAGCTTTAACAACATATCAGCACTTACTAAAAACTTTACTCGTATTGCAAATACACCTGACTTTGTACCGCAAAAGGGTGATATCGTTGTATGGGCACCGTCCTTAAACGGCGGTTGGGGTCATATTGCTATTGCTACAGGTCAGGGAGATACAAAGTGTTTTTACTCTCACGACCAAAACTGGACCGGCAACCATGACGCTTGCACTAAGATTAAGCATAATTACAACCATGTATACGGTGTGCTCAGACCAAAGGATCAGACTAAGGTGACAGGAGTTAAAAAGTCCTCAAGTACCAAAACGGTAGCCGAGCTGGCAAAGGAAGTTATAGCCGGCAAATGGGGCGTCGGCGAAACCCGTAAAAAGAAGCTGACGGCAGCAGGATATAATTACAATGCTGTACAAACTGAGGTTAATAAGCAGCTTGCAAGTGCAAAAAAGACTGGTACATACACAGTCAAAAAGGGTGATACTCTTGCTAAAATCGCAAGCAAATACAAGACGACAGTTGCTAAGCTCGTTAAAGATAACGGCATTAAAAATCCCAATCTTATCAAGGTCGGACAAAAAATTAAAATTAAGTAGATATGATTACAGCCCTCAGGACATTTAAGTCTTGGGGGCTGGTTTTTATTGTTCAAAATACATTAAAAATCGACTAATAGACACATTTTATAAACATTAATGTCTTTTTCTATGTAAATTTAATAGATTTTTAGTAAAAATTAACTTTATGTAATCGTAATATGCTTTTCTATGTTATCATTTAAATACAAATTTTTTACAAAAGGAGTGTTTATAATGAAAACACAAGAAAAACAAAGAAGATTTGATGTATATTATCCATCTGTACACGGACGTAAGTGGATCGGTGCCTCTAACAATTTAATGAATGCTATGTCAATTGGTGAAAAGGGTGGCTGTAGGGAATATGATTGTCCTTGCGGCAGGTATGAGATTTACGATAATAAACTCAAAACTAATGATATCAAAGAGATGATTAAGTACGATTTAAGGAGGAAGTATAGTAATGTTTAGGGAAATGAAAGGTCAGGG
>UQDR01000007.1 GCA_900539835.1 uncultured Ruminococcus sp.
GAGGCCTATTTTTTCTACTCATAGCTTTAAGCTCTTTTGAACCCCCAGTAAAACTGGGGGTTTTCGTTTCACAATAAGACCGTTTTGTCGTTTATCACATTTCGTGATATTAAACAAAACGGTCTTGAAAACCTTGTGTATGTTTTTTTATAAAAAAATCGGAAAGCTAAGAGTGAAATCTTATCAAAGCTTGCCGATTTATTTGACAATATTTTGTCTGAACTTAGTTCAGACTGTTGTCGAGGGTCCAAATCACTTTTTAAGAAAAAAGCATCTACGGTTTTCGCCTTGAAAATTTCGGCCCTAAAACGCAAGAGAACCGCGTAATTACGCGGTTCTCTTGCTGTGCATATATTTTATTGCACCAATATGGTGCGGCAAACGGGACTTGAACCCGTACGTCGAAGACACACGCCCCTCAAACGTGCCTGTCTGCCTATTCCAGCACTGCCGCAATCGACTTGTCTATTATATCATCTTATGATCAAACTGTCAATAGATAATTAGCATTTTTAAAAATATTTAAACTTTAAATTACAAATTATTAATATATTAAATTAAGAAAAAAGAAAATAAATCTAAAAGGGGCAAACCATAAGCTTGCCCCTATAGTATTTTTAAGCTTTAATAAAATGTAATATCTTGCTCTGGAAGTCACCCCAAAGATTATCTGCATTCCATATCTTCGCAAGATTTATTCCTGCATTCATAAGTGCCGCACCTGATATCTTTTCATCCGGATTTGATTCTTCGTAATAATAAGCGTCAGCATCTAATCCTTTGAGCCTGATTCTTCTTGAACGCTCATTGGGACGTGCAAGAATCTGTACAAATTCAAATAAAGCCTCATTCTTATCCTTTGAAACAAACATCCAAGCGTCCCACTCAATATCTTCAAATGTGTTGCCTATTCTGTATTGATCTCCTGTTCTTACAAGAGCATTATATTTATTGAATTCTTCAATTTGTGCAGGAATCATATCCCTGTCTTGCTGAGGTATTTTGGTTACATCAAGTTCATAACCAAATGTACCAACCATAGCAACGTGTCCTCTTGTGGAGAAAGGCGTGTTTCTTCCAACTGTATGGTTTGGACAGTCTGAAACATGTGCACCCATTGCTGAACATGGATAACATAAAGATGTTCCATGCTGTATTTTTAAACGCTCAACTGCATCAGTATCATCAGAGCACCAAATCTGTGGTGAATAATAAAGCATACCTGCATCAAATCTCGCTCCGCCGCCTGAACAGTTTTCCAAAAGAAGATGTGGATATTCTGTGGTGAGTCTGTCCATAAGCTCATAAACACCAAGTACATATCTGTGCCAAAGCTCTCTCTGTCTTTCTGCCGGTAATGCATTGGAGCCAACTTCAGTAAGCTGTCTGTTCATATCCCATTTAATATACTCTATATTGGCAGAATCAAGAATGTTTTTCATCATGCCAAAAACATAGTCACGAACTTCTTTTCTTGAATAATCAAGTACATACTGCTCTCTGCAAAGAGTAAGATCTCTTCCCTTCACTTGAATTGCCCAGTCGGGATGTTTCTTATAAAGCTCCGAATCCGGTGAAATCATTTCAGGCTCAAACCAGATACCAAACTTCATTCCAAGCTTGTTTACTTCGTCTACAAGATATTTAAGTCCGCCCTTAAGCTTCTTTTCATAAACAAACCAATCTCCCAAAGAAGAGTTATCAGCATCTCTATGACCGAACCAACCATCATCCATAACCAGCATTTCAATACCAAGCTTTGATGCCTCTCTCGCAATGTCGATAAGCTTTTCAGTATCAAAATTAAAATATGTTGCTTCCCAGTTATTTATGAGAATTGGACGGCGTTTATCCTTATACTCTCCCCTGATAAGATTATTTCTATATAAATCATGGAATATTCTTGACATCTTACCGATTCCGCTGTCTGAGTGTACCATTACAACTTCAGGAGCAGTGAAAACCTCACCCGGCTCAAGATACCAACCAAAATCAAGAGGATTTATACCCATTAGAAAACGAGTCTTCTTATGCTGTGTAACCTCAGCCTCAGACATAAAGTTGCCCGAATATACAAGATTAAATCCAAATACTTCACCGTTATCCTCGTCAGCATTGGATTCGCAAAATGCTGTAAAAGGATTGTTTTGATGTGATGATTCTCCTCTTGCAGAATCAATTAACTGCTTACCCATGTGTAATCGGCAGCGCTCTATATGACGCTCTCTTGCCCATGAACCATTAAGAGTGATCATGTCATATTTATCACTGTCAAAATCAACGCAAGCTGAAAGAACTCTTGTCAAAGTACATGCTCTATCTCCGATATTTTTGATAATAACAGAACGTGTAATAGCATCTAATTTTTCAAAAGCTGTATAAATAAGTGTGGCTTCCAGTCCTGCATGATTATCAATCATTGTTATTTCAAGAGTTTCCGCAGACGACTGTTCGGTTGCAAATGTTGCAGGAAGTCCCTCCAACTTTGGCTTGCCATTATAAATCTTATGAGAAACATATCTTAAATCACATGCGCTCATTCCGTCTTTATCAAGAATTTTAAAAGCAGGGTCACGATAATCACCTATACCAAAGCATGGATACTCAAACGGAAGCGAGTCCATAAAGCTTGCCTTGTCACGATTATTTGTTTCAGGAGTAAAAGGACTTTCGTCAAGACGCAGAAGATATTCCAAGTCCTCGTCAGGTACTTTGTTCCCGTAATAAACATGTGCAAGATATCCATCATCAACAATTTTAAACATATAGTCAGTATCTTTTGCCCTGAGTTTAAAGCTCTTTTCTTTTTCATTATATAAAATCGGCATTTACAACATCTCCGTTCAAAAATTCTGAACACATTATAGCATAATATAGCTTGAATTGCAACATAATCCTGACAACTTTTTTTCATATTTATAAGAATAATTATTGATAATCATATAAAAATAAGAGAGCAAATGCTTGAAATTTTTGTGTAAATCTGATATACTGTTTATAGTATATAATAGATATAAATATTTTGGATTTCAATGTCCTTTGAAAGGAAGTATGTTTATGAAAAGACGAATCGGTATTCTCACAAGCGGCGGAGATTGTCCCGGACTGAATGCAACCATAAGAGGTGTAGCAAAAGCCTGCTATCAGCAATTCGGCAGCGATATTGAAATTGTAGGAATAAATGACGGATATTATGGTCTTATAAATAATCTTTGCAAAGAAATGAAACAATCTGACTTTTCAGGCATTCTGACTACAGGAGGAACCATATTCGGTACAAAGCGTACTCCATTTAAAATGATGCAGGTTGTCGGCGATGACAATGTTGATAAGGTCAAGGAGATGAAAGAAACTTACAAAAAACAAAAGCTTGACTGTCTTCTGACATTAGGCGGAAATGGAACGCACAAAACCGCTAATTTATTGTCAAGCGAAGGACTTAATGTTATCGGTCTTCCTAAAACTATAGATAATGATATATGGGGTACAAGCGTAACCTTTGGATTCCATACTGCCGTAGATATAGCAACAGACGTAATCGACAGACTTCATACTACTGCCAATTCTCATGGAAGAATACTGGTTGTAGAGATCATGGGAAATAAAGCAGGTTGGCTAACACTCTATTCAGGAGTAGCAGGCGGTGCAGATATGATAGTGCTTCCTGAAATTCCTTATGATATCAACAAGCTCTGTGAAGCATGTGAGAAACGTAATGAAAGTGGAAAAGGCTTCTCTATTCTCGCTGTTGCTGAGGGTGCATTTGATGTAAATGAAGCAAAAATGAAAAAGAAAGAGCGTGCAAAAAAGCGTGCTGAAGAAGGCGTCACAACCGCTACCAACAGAATTGCTAAGCAAATAGAATCAGCAACAGGTTTAGAAACAAGAGTATGCGTTCCGGGACATATGCTTAGAGGAGGAAGTCCCTCAGCTTATGACAGAGTGCTTGCAACTCAGTTTGGTGTTCGTGCTGCACAGCTTATTGAGCAAGGAAAGTATGGATATGCCGTAGCAATGATAAATGATAAGGTATCAGAAAATAAATTAAAAGATATTGCAGGAAAAACTAAATTTGTTCCAGAGGATGACCAAATGGTTAAAACAGCAAAAGATATCGGAATTTCATTTGGAGATTAATTTTTATTTGTGATATTTAATCAGCTTCAAAATAACGGTTTAACCGATTTGTGTTTGATGAATTGAAAACATTATTTAAAACTTCATTATAAAAAATTGAGCGATCACCAGAAAGGATGAGTCTCATGAAATTAAAAAGATTCAGCAAATTATTCGCTATTACCGCTTCATATATTTTTATGACGGCATTTTTCAGTTTTTCAGCATTTGCATTGGGAAACGCTGAATTTAATATTCCCAAGAATGCATCTGCCGGAAGCAATTTTTCTGTGTCACTTAAAGTTTCTGCCGATAAAGATATAGGCTTTGTAAGCGCTATGATAACGTATGATGACACCTTTGCAGAATTTGTTCCATCCGACAATGCTTCAGGCGGCGACGGTATAGTTAATCTTAAAGGCTTTCCCGATGAAGCTTCTAAAGAGTTAAATTTCAAGCTTAATTTCAAAGCACTGAGAAGCGGCACATGCAAAATGAATCTTACAAATTGCTTTATTACTTCTCCCGACGGCGATCAAATTGGTTCTCCTAATGCTTATGCCAACATTACAATCGCAGGAAGTAATGCAAGCAACGGATCCGGAGAAAGCTCTGTTTCTTCTAATACCGATTCAAATGGACAGCCTACTCAGGGCTATCTTAAAAGTCTCACTGTATCAGAAGGCGTTTTAAAGCCAAACTTCTCTTTTGATATATATGACTATCATGTAGATGTGGACGAAGACGTTGAAATATGTGAGATAGAGGGAAAAACCGCAAGCGATACTGACTCAATATGGTATACAGGAAATGAAAACCTAATAGTCGGAAATAACATTAGAACCATAAAAGTAACCGATAAAGACGGTAATTCTCATGTATATACTATAACTATAACAAGAGCAGGAAATTCTTCATCCGAACAGTCAACAGACAGCTCATTCACAGAGTTGATTACTGGTGCAGATAGTTCAGATAATAATGCCGACAATTTAAGCAGCGATTTATCATCATTACGAACTGATACAGATGATGACGAGGATGCTTTAGCAAAATACAGAAAAATACTTACTCCTGCTTTAATTATAATACTTGTTGCATTAATCATTGCTCTTATAGTTCTTATTGTATGGCTTAAAAGGAAAAAAACCGAATATAAGGAAGACAAGAAAACAAATAATAAAAGAAAAAGATAATTTAAATAAAAATTAAAATTTGCTAGTTTTAAATGACTAAACAAAAATCCCCCTTCAGCAAACTCCACAAATTCAGTAGAGTGCTAAAGGGGGATTAGCATTATCATAATAAAAAAACTATATAGTAACAGATAGAAGCAAAACTCAAAGCTATAAAGCAATAAAATTAGGTTTTCTTTCTTTAAAATAACAAAGATATTTAAAACCTGCATTTAAGGCAATTGCTGCACCGTCAAAGGTACCTGAACCCAAATCAGCTGTACAGTGTGCGTCAGAACCTATTGATAATATCTCTCCGCCTAAATCACGATACATTTTTATATATTTCATATCAGGAAATGTTTTGCCGTATTTCTGCCTTAAACCTGAAGTATTTATCTCAATACCTTTCCCCTTATTAATAAGAGTTTTGAATATTTCATAAATTATATCTTCATATTTGTTCATATCAACTTCTATTCCAAATTCACCTGAAATATATCTTAAAGGATAGGTCAAATGCCCTAAAACATCAAACTTTCCCCATTGACACATATCATAGGTTTGTATAAAAGCGCTTTGAATCAATAAATCAATTTCACTTTTATCCATTTTATCATACTCTAAAAAATAGAAATCCTCTGTGTTCATATTCTGATGATGTGAACCGATAATAAAATCCAAGTCTTTGCTGGAAACAATCTTCTCGGCAACCTTAATATCCTGTAAAGGCTGCCCCAACTCAATTCCGCAAATTAGATTTAATTTACCGTTAAATTGCTCTTTCAGCTCTGTAACCTTTTGAATGCTTTTTTGTATCAGTTCTCCCTGACCGTACATATCCAATCCCTTTAAATCGGAAATGTTATCAGTATAATGATTAGCGGGATACCACAAATTACAATCGCAATGGTCGGTGATAGCATAAGCCTTCAGCCCCAATTCAACTGCTCTTTGACACATTTCCTCCGCACTGCTTTTACCGTCGGGAGAAAAGTTGGTATGTGTATGACAATCTATTAATTTTAAATTCATAGCAACCTCCTCAAAGATAGTTTTTGCAAGTAATAATGATATGCAGCGCTGCAAAAATAATAGCTGTAATCATTGCAGGATAATTTCTTAAAATCATTGCTGTAATTATAAAAAAAGCACAAGGAAAAACAGCAAGTCCGATATAAACAAAGCTATTTGATACATCTAAAAACAGCAATACCCACATTATGTAATATGCAGTCAAAAATAAAAGTTCACATATCAAAGTAAACTTATTTTTTGTTTGATGTGTTTTGTTTTTATTAACTAAAATTATTAATAAAGCTATTAATAAAAAACGAAAAATATTTTCAAATATATCAATAACACCGAAATCATCATTTTCCAATAGATTGGTATGATGCGGAAAAACGGCATATATAACATTGGGTATCATCACTAATATTACAGCAATCAGACCTTTAAAAGAAAATTTCATTTCATAGCTTTTCATATTAACACCTATAAAAAAGCGGCAGAATTATACCTGCCGCACTTTATTATATCTAATCTTTGTCCAAGCTCTAAACAGCGGTATCAATCATTAGTAAAACAGATTCCGTTATTAAAAAATCCACACCTTAGTTTTTAAGTGAATGCAGGGGTGCAGGAATCTGTCCGCCTCTGTTTATAAACTTAGACGGAGATTCTTTTTTAAGCGGCATAACAGGACCACAACCGAACAAGCCGCCCCAGTCAAGCTCTTCTCCGACTTCCTTACCTATAGCCGGAATAACTCTTACTGCCGTTGTCTTGCAGTTTACCATACCAATAGCTGCTTCGTCAGCAATTATTGCAGCCAATGTGTCAGGCTCTGTATCTCCGGGAACCACTATCATATCAAGGCCAACAGAGCATACAGCTGTCATTGCCTCTAACTTTTCAATTGTTAATGTACCGCTCTTGGCAGCGTCAATCATACCCGCATCCTCAGATACAGGAATAAACGCACCTGAAAGACCTCCTATTCTTGAGCAGGCCATTACACCGCCCTTTTTAACTGCGTCATTAAGCAATGCAAGAGTTGCAGTAGTTCCGTGTGTACCGCATCTCTCCAAACCGATTTCTTCAAGTATATGTGCAACTGAGTCACCTACAGCCGGTGTAGGTGCAAGAGAAAGGTCAACAATGCCGAAAGGAACACCCAGTCTTTCAGAAGCGGTTACGCCCACAAGCTGACCTACACGAGTTATTTTATAAGAAATTTTCTTAATTACATCAGCTATTTTTGTGATATCTGCGTCAGGATATTTTTTCAATGCAGCCCTTACAACCCCGGGACCTGAAACACCAACATTGATCATACAATCAGGCTCGCCAACGCCGTGAAAAGCACCTGCCATAAATGGATTATCCTCAACAGCGTTACAGAACACAACAAGCTTAGCCGCTCCAAAGCAAGCTGAATCAACAGTTTTTTCTGCACATTCCTTTATGATTCCGCCCATAAGCTTACATGCATCAAGATTTATACCTGTCTTTGTTGAACCGACATTAACGGATGAACAAACTCTCTCCGTACATGATAAAGCCTCAGGAATTGACTTAATAAGCTCAATATCGCCGGCTGAAAATCCTTTTTGAACTAATGCCGAATAACCTCCTATGAGATTTACTCCTACATCTTTAGCCGCTCTGTCCATAGCCTTTGCAAATGGAACAGGCGAACACTTGCAAGCAGCAGAAACTATTGCAATCGGAGTAACAGAAATACGTTTATTGATGATCGGAATACCAAATTCTTTTTCAATTTCTTCTCCGACCTTCACAAGATTCTTTGCCTTTTCGGTAATCTTCCTGTAAACCTTTTCACAGGCAGCGTCAATATCGCTGTCAATACAATCAAGCAAAGAAATTCCCATTGTAATCGTCCTGATATCAAGACATTCATCCTGAATCATACGAATCGTTTCTAAAATATCATATGTATTTATCATTTAAGCAATAACCTCCCGTTAGATATGGTGCATGCAATTAAAAATATCTTCGTGCATCGTATGTATTTTCAATCCCATAGTATTTCCAAGCTCATCGAGAGTATCAGCAAGATTTGCAAAATCCTTATTCAATCTTGAAATATCAATAAGCATAGTCATAGCAAACATATCCTGAAGAACTGACTGTGTTACCTCAATTACATTTGCGTTATATTCAGCACATTTCGTGCTTACCTTTGCAAGAATACCTACTGCGTCTTTACCAATAACAGTTACAATTGCTCTCATTTTATATATACCAGCCTTTCAAAAAACTAACGGGATATTGTCCCAATATAATTCAATATGCTTATATATTATATCATATTTTATCTTATATGCCAATAGATTTTATCCATTTTCATATTTTTTTAATATTTCAAGCTTCAAATCATCGTTATATGACGTATAAAACTTAGCCTTTCAGGGTTGACAAGCCATTAAAATTACGCTATAATAATTACAAAAGCATTACAACGAATTAACATAGGAGTTTTATTTATGTTAATATTATCTAAAATTAAAAGAGTTTCTGCTGCATGTTTAGCTGTTTTGATTACCTTGACTGCTTTCGGACTGTCGGAAAATGAAAAAACGGTTACAATTAATGCAGCCAAAGCACCATCTGTTTACGAAAAACAACTTAAAGATCTTGAAGATAAACAGCAAAAACTTCAAAACAAAATTGATGAGACCGATGATAATATCAATAATCAACAGGAAAAGCTGAATAATGTAGCTGAACAGCTTGAGATCATCACTGAAAAAATTAAAATTTCCGAGAAATATTCAAAGGAAATTGAAAAAGACATCTGTAAAATAGATGACCAAATGCGAAAAACCCAATATGACCTTTCAAATCAGGAAGACGACATTAAAAAAGGTGTAAATGAATTTATGAGCCGAGTAAGAAGTATGTACCTTGCGGGTACCGATTCCTACTCCGAAATATTGATAAATTCATCTGACTTTTACGATGTACTTATGCGTATGGAACTCATCAAGCGTGTGGCTGCACATGACAATGAGACTATTGACGGGTTAATTCAACAAAAAGAAAAAATTGATTTAACAAAATCTGATCTTGAAAAACAAAAAGAAAATCTTTTAAGTGAGAGCAAGAAATATTCTGAAGAACAGAAAAAGCTTTCAGATGAGTATGAAAAGCTGACATCCATGCAAAACGAATACGGTGAATCTATTGCAAAGCTTGAGAACAATAAGAACGAGCTTCAAAGCGAAGTGAACAATCTTATTCAGGAATATGAAGCTAAAACCACCACAGCATCTAAAACTACAAAAGCTAAAACAACAACCACTAAGAAAACAACATCAAATACAAATAAGTCAAAATCAACTACTACAACGAAAAAATCTTCAGCAACAAAGAAACCGAATACTACAACACCCAAAACAACAACTAAAAAAACTACTACAAATACACCTGAACCAACACCGACGCCTTCAACCGGCGATTATGATACCAAAATCAATATTCTTATGACAACAGCCAAAAGTATGGTAGGCGGTTCATATGTTTGGGGCGGCACAAGTCCTAATGCAACAGACTGTTCAGGTCTGACTATGCAGTGTTATGCTAAAATCGGAATTAATCTTCCCCACTTAGCCTCAGCACAGGCAAACTACGGAACTTCAGTTTCATATTCAAACATGAAAAAAGGAGATTTGATTTTCTTCGGCGGAAGTTCTTATTCTTCAATATATCATGTTGCTATTTACATAGGTGACGGAATGATGATTCACGCTGAAAATTCAAATACCGGTATTGTAATTTCTTACGTCTCAACATTTGCGCAATATAATAATATAACATGTATTAAACGATTGATTTAAACAAAATAAAACAGCCTCTTTAAGGGGCTGTTTTTTTATATAAGCGAAGATAATAAAGTTAACTTAATTAAATAGCAGCTTTACTGCTTTTACCCTTTATTATAGGTGATAAAGGTTTGTATATCAATATAGTAATCAATGCACATATAATACCTTTGATTAGTGTAAATGGCACATTAAATATACAAAGTGCGGCGAAAAGATTCTTAACTCCGGGCATGATTGCTTTATATGCACCCATTATTGCTTCCATCCCGCCAAACGCTTTTGCATAAATCGGATATGTAATAAAGTAATTTAAAGGTAAGCTAATCACTGTAAATATAACAGTACCCAAAATGCATCCCTTTATAGCCCCTCTAAAAGTACGGTTTTTCTTATATATTATTGCAGCAGTAATAGTAAATGCTGCGCTTGTGACGAAATCAAAAATATCTCCTATTCCCATTGTAGTACCAAAGCCTTTAATTACTAAATGCAATATATTTTTTATCAAGCATACTGCTGCTCCGGCAAGCGGCCCCATTGAAAAACCTGCAACCAGTGAAATGACATTAGAAAAATCAAGTTTTATAAATCCCGGCATTAAAGGAACCGGAAAATCCAAATAATATATTACCAATGCAATTGCACTCATCATTGCAACTATAACAGTATTTCTCGTTTTATTTTTAGTCATAATAATTCCTCCAGAAAAATATAATAATTCGGAGAAACAGCAGAAAAACACCTCTGAACACAATACGTCCAGAGGTGTAAATTTACTATAATAATAGCCTGTCGTTTCTTCCATCCGGACTATACCGTTGGTTTCGGATTCTAACCGAATCAGCGTATTTCTACGGTCGCGGACTTATAGCCTTTCAGCTCATCACCGCCAGTGTGGACTTTCACCACCCCTGAAACTAAAATATTAAATTATCTTCGCTTAAATGCAACAATAGAATTATTCTTCGTCCTGTTCTTCAATTTCACTGAAGTCAAACTCAAGCTCTTCTCCACAGTTAGGACAATCAATTGAACCTTCAGCAATTATATTCTCACCAAGACAAATCGTATCACCGCATGATGGACAAACACATTCATACATTTCTTCGTCATCATCAAAACCGTAATCATCATCGTCATCACAGCAACAATCATCGTCACAGCAGTCATCGCATTCTTCTGCGAAATAAACTTCCTCTTCTAAATCGCCCAAATCCTCATCAAGAACATCAACCAGTTCAACAACTTCATCGACCTCATCTGCAATATCCTCAACAGTTAATGCCATTTCATCAAGAATATCAGCCATAACTTTAAGAACTTTGCCTTCATCTGTGGATTCGTCAATTTTGAGACCTTCCATAAGTCCTTTTAAATAAGCAACCTTCTGTGAAAGCTCCATTAAATATCCCTCCGTTTCAAAACATCTCACTTAATTAAGTGATTATGCACGCTCCATATATTCACATGTACGAGTATCAATTCTGATCTTATCGCCAACTTCAATAAACAAAGGAACCTTGATTTCAGCGCCGGTTTCAACAGTTGCAGGCTTAGTAGCATTAGTAGCTGTATCGCCCTTGAAGCCAGGGTCAGTATCAGTAACCTCAAGGTCAACAAAATAAGGCGGTTCAACACCAAATACTTTGCCCTTGTAGGAAAGAATCTTACAAACCATGTTTTCCTTAACGAACTTAAAGTTATCTGAAAGCTCAGAAGCATTTACAGGAACGAGCTCATAGCTTTCAGGATCCATAAAGTAATAAAGATCTCCGTCAGTATAAGAATATTCCATATCTTTTCTCTCAACAAAAGCTGTTGGGAATTTAGCAGTAGGGTTATATGTTTTTTCAACAACCGAACCTGTAATAACATTTCTGACTTTAGTTCTTACAAAAGCAGCACCCTTACCAGGCTTAACATGTTGAAATTCAACAATCTGCATTACATTTCCATCTTCCTCAAAAGTCATACCGTTTCTAAAATCTCCAGCAGTTACCATTAATAAGTACCTCCAAATATTTATTGTCCAATGGACACTAAGCATAGTATCCCTTATAAATATTGTAACCGATTTTCACACATATTGCAAGTGTTTTTGAAAAAAAGTTACTATATTTAAAAAAATGTTATTAATTTTATATCTTATATTAGTCTTATAATATTATAAGTTTCTTATCAGCTGAAGTCATGTTTTCACATCCGTTTTCCTTGACAACCACAAAGTCTTCGATTCTCACACCAAATTTATCAGGAAGATATATTCCCGGCTCGATTGTCACAATACTGTTTTCTATAAGCTTTTCATCACTTCGTGGAGAAGCTGTGGGTAGTTCATGTATTTCCATACCCACTCCATGCCCCAAAGAATGTCCGAAATAATCGCCATATCCTGCGTTTTCAATTATATTTCTTGAAATTTTATCAAGCTCTTTCCCCGATATTCCTGCTTTTACAGCGCCTAATCCTGCAAGCTGCGCTTCAAGAACAGTATCATAAACCCTTGTCATTTCTTCCGTTGGCTGTCCTACGCAAACAGTACGGGTCATATCGCTGTGATAGCCATCAACTACTGCACCGTAATCAAGCAATACAAATTCTCCCTGCCCCACCTTTTTATCTGACGGAACTCCATGCGGCAAGGATGTATTCTTACCTGACAAAGCAATAGTGTCAAAAGACAATGCCTCTGCGCCATTTTTCAGCATAAAATAATCAAGCTCAAGCTGAATTTCACGTTCAGTTCTTCCAACAGAAATAAAATTAAGTATATGCTCAAAGCCCTGTTCGGCAATTCTCTGTGCAGCAATGATTTTATCAATCTGTTCCTGAGTTTTCGCAATTCTAAGACTGTTTATCAAGTCAGAGAAGCTGCTGTCCGAAACCACCTGAGCATTTAGATTTATCCTATAATTCTCCAATTGCGCAACCGTACATCTGTCGCTTTCAACAGCAACAGCTTTTGCATTATGTTTTTCAATTAATACATTGATCTGTTCAAACAGATTTTTCTGCAAAATAACTTTTACCTGTGAATTTCCGCTGAGTAATTTCTGCGCTTTTTCAATATATCTGAAATCAATGATAAAATAAGCCTGTTCCTTGAATACCAAGAGAGTTCCTGCACTGGATTTCATACCCGTAAAATATCTCCTGTTAACATCAGAGGTTATAATACCGCAGTCTGCTGATGCTCCAAGCTTTGTCATAAGACTTTCAAGAGCAGATACACAATGATTATTCATTAAGCCTTTTCTTCCTCTTCTTAAAAAATTTCAGCAAGAGCTTCAACTGCAAGCAAATATGACGCCTTTCCGAAGCCTGCAATTTGCCCAACACATACAGGAGAAATCACTGAATGATGACGGAATTCCTCTCTGGCATGGATATTACTCATATGCACTTCAACCACAGGAATTTTAATTGCTGAAATTGCATCTCTGATAGCATAGCTATAGTGTGTATAAGCACCTGCATTTATAATCACTCCGTCATAATTTTTTCTTGCATCATGAAGCTTGTCAATAATTTCGCCCTCATGATTTGACTGAAAAATATCACACGCAAAGCCGCTTCTTTCAGCTTTTGCAATGATTTCTGCATTTATACTTTCAAATGTATCTGAACCGTATACACCCGGCTCACGCTCGCCAAGAAGGTTTAAGTTTGGTCCATGAATAACAAGTATTTTTTTCATATTAACACCTCTCATATTAATCCAAATGCATAGAATAACATTTTGCCTTAAATGTCACACTTCCGTCAAGCTTAGTATAATCCTCAAAATGTGAAAATTTTAATCCGCATTTTTCAATAACTCTGACGCTTCGGGGATTTTCCACAGCGTGTTCTGATATAAAATCTCTTGCATCCTGCTCTTTGTATGCGTAATCTATCATAGCTTTTGAAGCCTCGGTGGCATAGCCTTTGCCCCAAAAACCATGATGGAAATTATAACCAAAGCTCCATGCCTTTTTATCCTCTTTATAATAAATTCCACCAGAGCCGATTAGAATGCCCCTATCCTTTAAGACAAATCCCCAGTTAAAATTATTATCAGGCAAATCCTTTAAGGATTCAAGCCACGCTATTGTGGTTTCAATATTTTCGTGCCTTGGATATATCATATACTTTGCAACTCTCTCATCGCTTGCCCATTTAAAAACATCTTCTGCATCTTTAATGGTTAGCGGCCGCAAAATAAGCCGCTCCGTTTCAAGTACTGGTTCTTTCATTTTTTACTCCTGTTTTCAAGACATCAAAAATTATCTTTACAAATCTTCCGCTTTATAAACTGAATATCCCTCGTAATAGTAACTTCGGTCAATTCCTTTTATATATATTTCTCTATTTTTAATGTCATCCGTCAACGCTTGCTTTAAAACATGCTTAATTTCTAAATCTTTAATTGGACTGCGTTCCATTGCAAGCAGATAATCATCTTTATCAACTTTGCTCCAATCTATTACAAGCTTTAGTTCCTGCTTCAAAATAAGATCAAGCCATATACGCATACTTCTGCCGTTGCCCTCTCTAAATGGGTGAGCAATATTCATTTCCACATATTTTTCAATAATTTCATCAAAAGTTGATTGCGGCATTTTTTCTATATTTTCAAGTGCAGAATCTAAATACATACATGACGCAAATCTAAAACCGCCCTTTGAGATATTAACATTACGCACTTCTCCTGCAAAATCATAGATTTCACCGAAAAGATACTTATGAATTTCTGCAAGTGTTTTGAAAGTTCCTGCTTTCATGTGATTTAATTTACCGCTTTTAAATAATTCCACAGCTTTTTTCTTGCTGATTTTTTCCTCTTCTCTTGAAAATTCAGCTGAAACTGTGATACCTAATTTATTTTCAAGTATCATATATTATCACCTTTAAATCACTTACTCACCGACAAATAATACTGTTTCATCGTCAAAGCGTCCTCAGCCTGAGTCCCTGCGCTCTCGCACACAAATGTGGGTGAAAGATTTTTCTTTGCCACAATTTCCATAAGCGGCTCATAATCAGGACCAAAGCCTTGATTATCATTAAAAGTCAAGTGCTTTTTCTCTCCGCCGGGATTTGTAAACATAATCTTTGAAAAATGGCTGTGAAAAATTTTGAGCCTATCCGAGCCTATCATATTTTCAACCTCGTCAAGCATTTTTTCATATTCAGCCTTGCCTTTGATATAACCAAATTCTCTTGCATTTAAATGACCAAAATCTATACATGGAATAAAACTGTCGTCCAGTCTGCAAAGCTCCAGAACTTCAGTAAGATTACCTAACTGATTGACCTTGCCCATTGTTTCAGGACAAAAAACAATATTCTCAAAACCCTGTTCAACAGCAGTTTTTCTCGCTCTCAAAAGAGTGTCCTTAGCCAACTCCAATGCTTCTTCCCTGCTTATTTTTGCACATGATCCGCTGTGAATCACTATTCTTTCTGCGCCGATTCTTGAAGCTGCGTCACAGGACTGCAAAATATAATTAATACTATTATCCCTTTTTTCAGCCTCAACACTTGACAGTGAAATAAAATAAGGTGCATGAAGTGAAAGTGATATTTCATTCTGCTCAGCCTTTTCACGTAGTGCCGAAGCAGTTTTATCAGTTACTTTAACTCCCCTGCCGCACTGATATTCATAGTGATCAAGTCCCATTTCTCTCAGAAAAACAGGTGCGTCAGTGGATGATTTATATTTAGCGGAAAATATCTCTGAATTCCCCGCCGGTCCGAATTTTGCCGGCATAATTTAAACTCCTCTCTTAGGTAAAAAAGGCTTCTCGCATGCTCTCTTAAATCTGAACGGCAAGCTGGTTTCCGGCTCAATAGGAAATACAAACAAAGAACGTATTCCTTTCAAATTTGAACCAAGAATATCAGTGAAAATCTGATCTCCGACCGCCGCAATGCTCTTTTTATGAATTCCCATTTCCTTTATTGCCTGTGTATAACCAAAAGTCAAAGGCTTCCTGCCGTTTGGTACAAAATGAAGTCCCAAAGCTTTAGCAAATGGTGTGACTCTCTCTGCTGAATTATTGGAAACAATCATCATTTTAATTCCGGATTTCTTAATTTTATCAAGCCAATCAAGACTCGACTGCGGAGGAGTCGGATTATTATGCGTTGTCAATGTATTATCCAAATCCAATATCAATCCTTTAATATTGTGTTTATTTAAAAAATCTGCCGTTATCTCAGTAACATTATTGAAAACATAAGTAGGCTTAAATAACATTTTATTCTCCTAAAACAAAAAGCGGACATAAAATGCCCGCCGTTCATCAAATATTAATATTTACGCTTACGAGCAGCTTCGGATTTCTTTTTACGTTTAACCGATGGCTTTTCGTAGTGTTCTCTTTTACGAACTTCTGCAATAACCCCATCTCTTGCGCAAGATCTCTTAAAGCGCTTAAGAGCAGTATCCAAAGTTTCGTTTTTTCCAACACGAATTTCTGCCAAAATTATTCCCTCCCTTTGCCACCTATGACAGAGGTAATTAACTGACAATACTATAACTCACGGTGAATAGTGAAGGAGTTTGCCAAATGCAAACCAAAATGCCGCCCATTCATGAAAACGTCGATTTTTCGGACACGGCCTTCTCTGTCTTAAGTCACAGCATTTAAAATGTCAATATAACTACAAGATATATTATACTATATTTTCTCAGCAAAGTCAATAGCTTTTTATAAAAAATCACAAAATTTTGTTGCAATTATATAAAATTATTTAGCAACAATATTGACCAATCTGCCTTTAACATATATTTCTTTAACAATATTTTTACCTGCGATAGCTTCCTTGACTTTTTCATCGGCCTTTGCTTCCGCAATAACATCAGTCTGTTCTATATCAGCAGAAACGTTAAGTTTGCACTTGATTTTTCCATTGACCTGAACTGCAATTTCGATGGTATTATCAATAGTCTTGCTCTCATCATATTCAGGCCACTTTTCAAATGCAATAGTATCCTCATGACCGAGTAAATTCCAGATTTCCTCGCCGATATGAGGACAAATACACGAAAGCATCTTAATAAGCCCTTCGGCATATTCTCTCGGACAAGTTCCTTCTTTATATACTGCATTTACGAAAATCATCATCTGAGAAATGGCAGTATTGAATGCAAGCTTTTCAAAGTCCTCAGTAACCTTTTTAACAGTCTTGTGATATACTTTTTCAAGCTCAGAAGAAGCAGCATCAACTATGTTCTTCGGTTCTGTAAAGAAAGCCCATACACGGTTAAGGAATCTTTTCGCTCCCTCTACGCCTTTATCGTTCCAAGGCTTTGAAACCTCAAGAGGACCCATGAACATTTCATAAAGACGAAGTGTATCTGCACCGTAATCACGGACTATGTCACTTGGATTTACAACAAACTCGGGGAAACGCTTACCCATTTTAATGCCGTTTGAGCCAAGAATCATACCCTGATGAACAAGCTTCTTGAAAGGCTCTTTAGTAGGAACAAGTCCCTTATTATAAAGATATCTGTTCCAGATTCTTGAATACATAAGATGACCTACTGCATGTTCAGGTCCTCCGATATAGAGGTCAACAGGCATCCAATGCTTTAAAAGCTCCTGATTTGCAAACTCTTTGTCATTATTCGGATCAATATAGCGCAAATAGTACCAGCTTGAACCGGCAGAACCCGGCATTGTAGAAGTTTCTCTTATCCCCTTGATGCCATTTTTGTCATACTTTTTCCACTCAGCCGCATTTTCAAGAGGAGCCTTTCCGTTCTCTCCCTTATAGTTTTCAAGTTCGGGAAGAACAAGAGGAAGCTCATCATCATTAAGTACATGTATTTTTCCATCATCGCCATGAACAACAGGAACCGGCTCACCCCAATAGCGCTGTCTTGCGAAGATCCACTCTCTGAAATGATAATTAACTGTTCTCTTTGCCACACCCATTTCTTCAAGCTTTAATGTAATAGCTTCCTTAGCTTCCTCTACGGTCAGACCGTTAAATTCCTCAGAATTTATAAGCTTATAGCCCTTGCCGAGGTAATCACCTTTTTCAAACGCCTTTTCTGAAACATCAACGTGCCCCAGCTTTTCATCACCATCAATAACCTGAATCATATCAATATTATGTGCAACAGCATATTCAAAGTCACGTTGGTCGTGAGATGGAACAGCCATTACCGCACCTGTACCATAGCTTGCAAGAACAAAATCTCCGATAAACATTCTTACTTCCTTATTGTTTACAGGATTAATACAGGTAACTCCCTTAAGCTCACAACCTGACTTAGTCTTGTTAAGCTCCGTTCTGTCCATATCATTCTTTTTAAGAGTTTCATTTATATAAGCTTGTACCTCATCTTTGTTTTCAATTCTGGGCATAAGCTGTTTTACTATATCACCGTCAGGTGCAAGAACCATAAAAGTGATACCGTAAATAGTTTCAATACAGGTCGTAAAGATTGAGAACTCTCCGCCGCCTATAATTTCAAACTTCACTTCAACGCCTGTGGACTTACCTATCCAGTTTTTCTGCATAAGCTTTGTAGATTCAGGCCAATCGACTTCGTTCAGTCCTTCAAGAAGTTCTTCTGCAAAAGCAGGCTGATTGATTACCCACTGTTTCATATTCTTTCTTACAACAGGATATCCGCCACGCTCTGACTTACCGTCAACGACCTCGTCGTTTGAAAGCACTGTACCCAGTTCCTCACACCAGTTTACAGGCATATCTATATACTGTGCATAGCCGTCAAGATAAAGCTGTTTAAAAATCCACTGTGTCCACTTATAGAAATTAGGATCACTTGTTGCCAGCATTTTACTCCAGTCATAGTCAAATCCAAGCTCTTTAAGCTGTTTTGAGAAAGTCTTTATATTTTCCTGTGTAAATCCGTTAGGGTGATTGCCTGTTGTTACAGCATACTGCTCCGCAGGCAGACCGAAAGAATCATAACCCATAGGATGAAGAACATTAAAGCCCTGCATTCTCTTCATTCTTGAAACAATGTCAGTAGCCGTATAGCCTTCAGGATGACCTGCATGCAAACCTACTCCTGACGGATACGGAAACATATCCAACGCATAAAACTTAGGCTTGGAAAAATCCCATACATCAGTCTTAAAGGTTTCATGCTCATCCCAATATTTTTGCCATTTCTTTTCTATGGCTGAAAAATCATAATTCATTTTTATATCAGTCCTTTATATAATTTAAATGTCAATTTAAAACTCCGATCTAATCTGCAAGATATTCCTCAATGTCGCACTGTTCTCCGTCAGACCAAAGTCTTTCAAGATTATAATAGCTTCTTGTATCTTTATAGAAAACGTGAACCACAATATCTCCATAGTCAAGTATTATCCAAGTTGAACCCGGATCTCCCTCTACTCTTATCGGTTCCACGCCAATTTGCTTTAATTTAAATTCAACCTCGTCAGCTATAGCTTTAGTCTGTGTGTTTGACATTCCGTTTGCAATAACGAAATAATCCGCAACAATAGTCAGATCCTTTATTCCGATAAGCTGAATGTCTTCTGCCAGCTTTGAATCCATTGCTTTTATTATTGATTTAAGTTTTTCATTCTGTGATATGTTACTCATATATTTCCTCCTCACTTTTTAGAATTCAATAGAACAAAATCGTTATATGCTTCAAATGTTGAAGGCGGTATTGTATTTTCTTTTTTTACTGAATCTGAAATAGAAAATTTCAGCGCTTCAACCATTCCCTTTTCAAGGCTTTGTTCGCAATATTTTCTCATTTTTTTAACATCCTTATAATCTCTGTCATCAGAAATTAAATCTGCCAGATATATTATCTGTGCCAGCTTAGGCATATCCTTGCATGCAACAGTATGATATCTCACTGCATTTATTATATCAGTATCGTGTATATCAAACAGTGACTGTATTAACTCTGCACCTGCAATAGCATGAAAAAGAGGTGTTGACTTTTTCTCCACTTCGCTTACATTCAACTGTGATTTAATGACTAAATCAAGCTGTTCATTAACCGGTAGTTCCTTAGCTGTATCGTGTACCAGTCCTGCTATATACGCTTTATCTTTATCCACATCAAATCGTTCCGCCAGCTTAACAGCAGCGTTTGCCACATTAACCGAATGATTATATCTTTTCTTTGATAAGCTTTCTTTTAAATATGATTTATAACTTCCTATAACTTTTTTGTCAGACACTTATAACCCCTCGTGATACAATTTTTTTGCTTCTATATATTGTACAACATTTTCTTCTAAATAGCAAGAGCAATCCAATCCTTTTTTCAGATTATCCCTTATCTGTGTAGAAGACGCTTCAAAAGGCTCTGTTTTCAAAATTATAACTTCACCGTTCTTCTCAGTCAGCTTTTGTGCATAATCCTTCAGCTTTTCAACGGTAGCCTTATTCTCTCTGGAAATACATATCAATGCCGCCAGCTCTAATATCTCCTCATAACAATACCACTCACGAAAAGACAAAAGCATATCGCTTCCCATTATAAAAAACAGCTTATCGTTAGGATAAATATTATGAAAATGCCTTAAAGTCAGCACCGAATAGCTTTTACCGCTCTGTTTAAGCTCCCAATCAGAAACCTGCACATTTTCAATACCGCCAAAAGCTAATCGACACATATTATATCTGTCCTCACCGGACACAAGATCATCCGCCCTCTTGTGCGGCGGAATCCTGTCAGGAAGTACAATAATCTTATCAAACTCAACCGCTTCCATAACGGATTTAAGCAGTTTGGCGTGTCCCTTGTGAACGGGATTAAATGTTCCTCCGAAAATACCTATATTGCCCATTACTTGTTTTTCAGCCTGATAACAGGCTCTTTTTCATTACGCTTATATAAAATTGCTTTTGAACCGATAACCTGAACAACATCTGCATTGATTTTTTCTGCTATCTCTGCGGCAGCCTCTTTGGCGGTATAAAGCGAATTGTCGAGAACCTTTATTTTCACAAGCTCGTGTACCCTTAAATAATCGTCTATCTGAGCAACCTGAGCATCGTTAACGCCGCCCTTTCCAACCTGAAAAACAGGCTCAAGAGAATTTGCAAGTCCTTTAAGTTCTGCTCTTTGTTTTGGTGTAATCATATCTGTTATCATTCCTTTTATTATTTCAATTTTTCAAGAAGTTTTCTTATAGCGTCTGCACGATGAGATACTTTGTTTTTTTCTTCAGCAGAAACCTGTGCAAAGCTCTTATCGCCATACATAAATATAGGGTCATATCCAAAACCGTTTTCACCCAAAGGTTTTGTGCCGATTATTCCCTCACATTTTCCCTCTACAGCGACCTTTTCACCATCAGCTTTTATAAAACAAATTGCACAAATAAATCTTGCTGTTCTATCCTTTTCCTCTGCTTCGCCTAACTTTTGAAGTATCAAGGCGCTGCGCTGAACATCAGTTTCCAAACCGCCATACCTTGCAGAATAAACTCCAGGCTCACCATTAAGCAAATCTACCATAAGTCCGCTGTCGTCAGCAAGCACACAGCAGTTGTCAGTTATATCGAATATCGCTTTCGCTTTCAGATAAGCATTGTCGGAAAATGTACAGCCCGTTTCTTCAACCTCTATTTTTATTCCTGCTTCGCCCTGAGATATCACCTCATATCCTAAAGGCGATAAGATTTCCTTAAACTCTTTTATTTTGCCTTTATTGTTGCTTGCAATTATAACTTTCATATGTCCTCCAATTGCTATTCAAACAACGCTTCTACAAAATCCTTTGTGTCAAACGGCTGAATATCTTCTATTTTTTCACCAACTGTTACAAGCTTTACAGGCACTTTTAAATCATCTGCAATGCTTATAATAATACCGCCCTTGGCCGTTCCGTCCAGCTTTGTAAGAATTATTCCTGTTAAATCCGCAACCTCGTTAAACTGCTTTGCCTGATTTACGGCATTCTGCCCAGTTGTTGCGTCAAGTGCAAGCAATACTTCAAGAGAACAGCCCTCAGCCTGCTGATGAACAATACGTGATATCTTTCTTAGCTCATCCATAAGATTTTTCTTATTGTGAAGTCTGCCTGCCGTATCGCAAATAACAACATCTGCTTTTCTTGATTTTGCCGCATTTAAAGCGTCAAAAACCACAGCCGCAGGGTCAGAGCCCTCATTATGCTTTATAATATCAACTCCTGCTCTGTTCGTCCATACCTCAAGCTGGTCTATCGCCGCAGCTCTGAAAGTATCTGCTGCTGCAACAATTACCCTTTTCCCCTCGTTGTGAAGCTGATAAGCAAGCTTTCCGATAGTAGTTGTCTTTCCGACGCCATTGACGCCTATAACAAGAATAACAGAAGGCGTTGTCGACAAATCCAAAGGTGTTTCTTCTCCGAGCATATCGGAAATAACTTCTTTAAGCATATTTTTAATCTCTGATGGATCTGTTACACCGTTGCTTTTTACTCTTTCACGAAGCTCATCACAGATTTTTACCGATGTATTCACTCCGATATCCGACATAATAAGCGTTTCTTCAAGCTCTTCAAATAAATCTTCGTCTATTTTTGTAAAAGAATTTAAAAGACTCTCTATTTTGCCCATCATAGAGTCTTTTGTCTTTTTCAAGCCTGCCTTAAGTTTTTCAAAAAAGCCCATATATAACTGCTTCCGTAGGAAGCATTCCTCCTTTCAATGTTTTGACGTTGTTTTAAAACTTATCTCTTGTTCTGATTAACTTGCAGCTTGTTTATTCAAGCTGCATCTGTCTTGTATCTTCCATATTCATCTTAAGTAATTTTGAAATCCCGTTCTCCTGCATAGTAACACCATAAAGCACATCAGCCTCTTCCATAGTGCCTCGTCTGTGAGTAATAGTAATAAACTGAGTCGTATCAGTGAACTTATGCAAATATTGAGCATATCTTGCCACATTTACATCATCAAGAGCTGCTTCGATTTCATCGAGCAAACAAAACGGAGACGGACGTACTTTAAGTATTGAAAAGTAAATCGCAATTGCAACAAAAGCCTGTTCTCCGCCTGACAGTGACATCAGGTTTTTAATAACCTTTCCGGGCGGTTCAACCTTAATATCAATTCCGCATTCAAGCACATTGTCCGGATCAGAAAGCACAAGCTCACCCTGTCCGCCGCCGAAAAGCTCAGAAAATATTTTCTTGAAATTATCGTTGATTTTGTAAAAGCTTTCAGAAAAAATCGCTTTCATATTTTCCGTTAGATCTTCTATAAGAACTTCAAGCTCTGTCTTGGATTTAGTCACATCATCAAGCTGACCGTTCATAAACTCAAATCTTTCAGATACCTCAGCATATTCTTCTATTGCTCCCAAATTTACATTTCCGAGAGCCTTGATCTTTCCTCTGAGTTCAGCAAGCTGACGATTAGCTTCGCTAATATTGTCAAACTTCTCAGCCTTTTCTGTAGCCTCGCTTCTTGTCAATTCATACTCATCCCACAGCTGACCCGTAAGCTTGTCAAAATCAGCAGTAACTGAAATTTTACGTTCTGAAAGCCTTGTGATCTCAGCAGACAAAGTTTCCTTCTCTTCCATCTTGATCTTTTGCTGAGAACGCAGAATATTTGCCTGTTTATCAAGCTCCATGTGCTCTCTTCTTGCGATTACAATGCTCTTTTCAATTTCAGCAACTCTGTCGTCCGAACCGGACATTCTGTCTTTGATTCGTCCAATTTCCTTGCGCTTAACGGCAATATCCGTTTCACTCTGAATAATTTTTTCATCAAGTCTTCCGCTGTCATTGCTATTGCTTTCAATAGTGTTTATGATTTGCTCTATTGAAAGCCTACATGCCTCTCTGTCCTTTAAAATCTCAATAGATTTAATTCTCAGATCAGAAAGCTGAGAAGCAACAAGTTCACGTTTTTCCTTTAATTCATTTTGCCTGTTCTGAGATGCCTCAAATTCAGCTTCCCTTTCAAAAATCTCTTTGTCAATCATACTGAGATTTTTATTAGCGTCTTTAAGTTCATCCTGTGTGTGCTTTATTCTTGATTTGTATTCTTCCAGCTTTATGTCAGCTTCATCAAGCTGATTTTCATATTGACTTCTAATTTCTGTGCCTCGCTTTATTTCCATATCAAGCTTAAGCATATCGTTGCTGAGAAGTCCAATCTGCTCTTTTGCGCCTTCCATATCGGCCGACAGCTTCATAGTTTCCTGCTTTAGCTGTTCTGCTTTTGTTTTTATGTCTTCATGTTCTGATTTAAGCTTTTCAACATTTTTTTCAAGCGCCTGAATTTCACTTTTGCGTGAAAGAATTCCCGTGCTCTTAGAAACACTGCCTCCGGTAAAGGAACCTCCGGCATTAATAATCTGTCCGTCAAGAGTTACTATCCTAAATTTATATCCGTATTTTTTTGCTATTACCGACGCCAAGTCAATGTCTTCAGCAATACAGATTCTTCCCAAAAGCGAGTTTATTACGCCCTTAAATTTTTCATCAGTTTTGGCAAGATCACAGCCAAGCGCTATAAATCCCTCGTCATTTTCAAGATTTCTGTCAAGTCTTGTACCCTTAACAGATGTCAAAGGTAAAAAAGTTGCACGTCCGGCTTTTGATTCTTTCAAAAGTCTTATTCCTCTTTTGGCAGTATCCTCATTTTCTACAACTATGTTCTGTAATGCGCCACCCAAAGCCGTTTCAATTGCTACTGTATATTTAGGCTCAACAGTTATTATCTGTGCAACTGAGCCGAAAACTCCACTTAATCTTCCCTGCTTTGAAGCCTTGATTATATTCTTAACACTATACGCAAAACCCTCCATAGAGTTTTCAAGATCATGAAGCAGATTTAGTTTTTGCAGGCTTTCACGCAGCTTTATATCATTTTGTGAAAATGCCTGATTTGCCTTATCAAGCTTTTCAGACTTAGCAGAATATAGCTTTTCATAACCTGAAAGCCTGTTTTTATTATCTCCCAGCTTTTCTTCAAGCTTCTCTTTAGCTTCTCTTAGGTCCTTCAGTTCTTTTGAAATAAATTTCTCCTTAGCCTCAAGCTCAGACTTGCTTTCAGCAGCCTGTTCAACAGCCGTTTCAATATCAGAAAGTGAGTTTTTTGCCGCCTCAATCTTAAAGCTAAATTCTGATTTTTTTAAATACAAGCCGTTAATTTCGCCGGAAGAATCAGAAAGATTCTTATCATATTCATCTGAAATTAATTGAAATTTTTCAAATTCACTTTCTTTTTCATCTATTTCTTTTTCAAGCTTTGCACTATCATCATCTAACTTGCTCAAATCGGCTTTGCGCTTTTCAAGCTCCGTTTCAAGAAAATATTTTGAATTTCTTGATTGCTCGATTTGTTCCTGAAGCTGTATAATCCCATCCTCAAGGTGACTGATATCATTTTCAAGTACAGCAATTTTTGCTCCTGATTCTGAGTTTTCCAATTCAACTCCATGAATCTTCTCTTTTAATTCATCAATTTGAGCAGATTTTTCTGCACTTTTTAAAAACGAATCCTCAATATTATTTTCCAGTTCATCAAGCTCTTCCGTAAGCTGTGTATATTCCTTATCAAGCTCTCCCAGCTTGTCTTCAAAGCCTCTCAGTTCTTCAGTATACTTTTCAAGCTTATATATCCAAACTGAAATTTCAAGCTTGCTTTTTTCGTCATCTAAAATCTTGAATTGCTTAGCTTTTTCAGATTGCTTTTTAAGCGGACCGATTCGTCCCTCAAGCTCGCCTAAAATATCATTAAGCCTTGAAATATTATCTTCCGCAGCAGCAAGCTTTCTTTCCGCTTCAGCTTTTTTGTATCTGAATTTTGAGATACCTGCCGCTTCCTCAAAGATTTCACGCCGCTCTGTTGACTTGCTGCTCACAATGTCGGCAATTCTTCCCTGACCAATAATTGAATATCCGTCACGTCCCAATCCTGTATCCATAAACAGTTCAACAACATCCTTTAAACGTACATTTGCACCGTTTATCATATATTCGCTATCGCCGTTTCTGTACAATTTTCTGGATACCGATACCAGATCCGAATCAAAATCCAAAGATCTGTCCTCATTGTCAATTGTAAGTGTAACATGTGCAAATCCTGCTTTAGGACGGGTCTTTGTACCAAGAAAAATAACATCCTCCATCTTTCCGCCACGAAGAGTTTTTGAAGACTGTTCTCCCATAACCCAACGCATGGCATCTCCGATGTTGGATTTTCCCGAACCGTTCGGCCCTACTACAGCAGATATTCCTTTATTAAAATCAAGCTTTATTTTATCTGGGAAAGACTTAAATCCCTGCAATTCAAGTGATTTCAAATACATAACTATCCCCTAAGTTTACATTCATACTTTGACAGACCGTTATCTGTCACAAATTTTACTGAATATCCCTTGCTCATGAAATATTCAGTGTTGCACCTTTTATGTCCGACCGCTTTACTAATACTTGACGGACTTACTGCTATAACAAAATACTTGAACTTATCAACACAATCCGACAAATCATGATTCTGATTACTTTTTTCAATTTCAGTTTTAATTTTTTTGCGGAAAATTTCACTTTCACATAATTCTTTGAATGCAGGATGATAAAAGCCCCCTGCCGTTTCTCCTTCAATATTATCTGACGAATGAAGACCG
Source organism: uncultured Ruminococcus sp. (assembly GCA_900539835.1). Lineage (GTDB taxonomy): Bacteria > Bacillota > Clostridia > Oscillospirales > Ruminococcaceae > FB2012. The sequence continues at coordinate 26,723 of UQDR01000007.1, forward strand.
CAGCGAATCACTTCTATTTTGTTTTCTTCAAACTCCTCAAGCATTATCCCGCAAAGCTCAACCATTTTCTCAAATGGAATCGGCTTATATATCCCCTCATCATATAACTCAGCTAACTTCGTTCCCTTTATTATAACAGTAGGATAAATTCTTACCGTATCAGGAGCAATTTCTATTATGCTCTGCATAGTCCTTAAATCATCTTCATAAGTGCTTTGGAATAATCCTGTCATCATCTGCAATCCCAGCTCAAATCCATAAGACTTTATAATCCTGGACGCTTTATATACATCCTCAGCATTATGTCCACGCTCGTTTGCTTCAAGAACATGATCACACATAGATTGAGCACCCAATTCAATAGCCGTTACTCCATATCGCTTCAATATTTCAAGTATTTCCTCGTTAATACAGTCAGGACGGGTAGAAATTCTTATGCCCTTGAATTTATCCTTGCCAATAAATTCATTTGCCGCTTCTAAAAGTTCAAGCATATAAGCCCTCGGTACAGCCGTAAAGCTTCCGCCGAAAAACGCAATTTCCGTGTGCTCATAATCTGATATATCATCCAGTGCCTGAGAACATATTCTTTTCACATCATCCCCGTGAGGGATTTCCTGTACACCCGTAATAGTGCGCTGATTGCAGAATGAACACATGTGAGGACAACCAACATGTGGTACGAAAATCGAAATATTGCTGTGCCTCATTTTATACATTGATCCCCATTAGTTCAAGCGCTTCTCTTGCCGCAGCCTGTTCTGCATTTTTCTTTGAATGACCCGAGCCCTCACCGATTACATTATTGTTCAAGCGCACCTGAACCGTAAAGCTTTTGTCATGATCCGGACCTGATTCTGATTTAAGAAAATATTCAACCTTTTCTTCAGGATTTCTCTGAATAATTTCCTGAAGCATAGTTTTATAGTCATGAAAGCTCTTTGAGCCTTTAGGTGAAATATTTTTAGGTATAAATGACAAAATATATTTTGTTACGGGCTTCATTCCACCGTCAAGGTAAATGGCAGCAATAACCGCCTCAAAAGCGTCTGAAATTATTGACGGGCGTGTTCTCCCTCCGGTAAGCTCTTCGCCTTTGCCCAGAAATATATATTCCCCTAAATCTATTTTTTTAGAAAATTCAAATAAAGAATTTTCACAAACAAGTGAGGCTCTGAGCTTTGAAAGCTCTCCCTCCGGTAGGTGCTTGAAATGTTCAAATATATAATCTGATACAACAATTGAAAGTACAGAATCCCCTAAGAATTCAAGCCGTTCATTGCTGTTTCTGTGTTTTTTATTTTCGTTTGCAAAAGATGAATGTGACAAAGCTTCATATAAAAGCCTGTCATTTTTAAATTTATAATTTATCTTCTGCTGAAATTGTTCCATTCTATCCTTTTCGTTCATTAGTTCTCTCATTTCTAAACCATTTCATGTTTTTTCATTGATTCAAGAGCATTGCTTATTTCATCAATGACCTTAGTTTCAGTAAACTGCTTTGCCTGTCTGATTGCATTATAAAACGCCTTAGCATTACTGCTTCCGTGAGCCTTGATTACAGGCTTTGCAGTACCCAGCAAAGGTGCTCCGCCGTATTCGGAATAGTCCACCTTTTTCTTAAATTCCTTTACGTTATTAAGTACCATCAACGCTGCAATCTTGGATTTAAAATCCTTTGTAAGTAAAGTTTTAAGCTCTCCTGAAAAGAACTTTGCCATTCCCTCATAAAGCTTTAAAAGCAGATTTCCGCTGAATCCGTCAGTCACAACTACATCACAGTCACCCATCGGAATTTGCCTTGCCTCTATGTTTCCTGTAAAATTCACAGGCGCATTTTTAAGCTGTTTGTATGTTTCAAGCTCAAGCTCTCTGCCCTTTGATTCTTCTGAACCAATGTTAGCAAGCCCAACTCTCGGAGCTTCTACACCAAGAATTTTGTTCATGTAAGCCGAGCCCATAATACCAAACTGTACAAGCATTTCAGGACGGCAGTCTGCGTTTGCTCCGCTGTCCAAAAGCATAGTCGGTTCTCCTGCGGTTGGAAGTATAGTTGCAAGTGCAGGACGTTTGATTCCCTTTTGTCTTTTTACAATAAAAGTTGCGCCGACAACTAAAGCCCCGGTTGAACCAGCTGAAACAAAAGCGTCGCCCTCACCGTCAGCCAGCATCTGCATACCAACAGCCATTGAGCAGTCCTTTTTGCTTTTTATAACGTTAGTGGGTTCTTCACAAACGTCAATAACCGTGTCAGCATGTTTGATTTTCAAAGCAGAAATATCAAGAGAATTATCTGCTGCACACTTTTTTATGGTTTCTTCATTTCCCACAAGTGTTATGCTTATATTAAAATCTTTTTGTGCGTCAATCGCACCCTTGATAACCTCAAGCGGTGCATTATCCCCGCCGAATGCGTCAATCACTATATTCATATTATTTCCTCCTAAAGCGTGTCAATACATCTATCCAAATCCGCCAACCCTCTGTCGGCAATAGCCTGATACTTTAATTTCTTATCCCTTATTCTTTCTGACAGTTCCGGGAGTATCCCCATGTTGCAGCCCATCGGCTGAAATTTTTCTACCGTCGGGTCGCTTATATATTTAGACAAAGCCCCTAACATCGTCGTTTCAGGCAGTGAAACCTTGTCCTTTCCCTGCAAAGACCTTGCCATGTTAAGACCTGCCGCAATACCGCTTGCCGCCGACTCGATATATCCCTCAACACCGGTTATCTGTCCTGCAAAATATATATTTTCACGTTCTCTCATATTAAAATGCTCTGTAAGAAGCTTGGGAGAATTTATAAAAGTGTTCCTGTGCATTACTCCATATCTCATAAATTCTGCATTTGCAAGTCCTGGAATCATTGAAAATACACGCTTTTGCTCGCCGAATTTCAAATTAGTCTGAAATCCCACAAGATTATAAAGTGTGCCCTGTGCATTTTCAGCCCTGAGCTGTACAACCGCATAAGGTCTTTTACCCGTCCTCGGATCAGTCAGTCCTACAGGCTTCAAAGGTCCGAATCTCATGGTGTCCTCACCACGCTTTGCCAACACTTCTATGGGCATACAACCCTCATAAACCTTGAAATTATCCTTTGAAAAATGCTCCCTGTCATGCTCTTTAAGGGGAGCGGATTCAGCCTCAATAAGTGCATTATAAAACCTAAGATACTCGTCCTTGTCCATAGGACAGTTAATATAATCCGCCTCACCTTTTCCATAACGTGAAGCAAAAAATACCTTCTCCTTGTCAAGACTCTCATATGTTACAATAGGAGCAGCAGCGTCATGAAAATATAAATAATCTCCGCATATTTTCTTTATATCCACAGCCAAAGCGTCCGATGTCAAAGGTCCTGTGGCAACGATAACATTTCCCTCAGGAATCATCGTTACCTCATCTTCAATAACAGTAATCCTATCATGGCTTCTTATTTTCTTGGTCACCATATCCGAAAATTTCTCTCTGTCAACAGCCAAAGCTCCGCCTGCCGATACCTTAGTCTGTTCAGCGCATTCCATTGTCAAAGAACCCAGCCTGCGCATTTCCTCTTTGAGCATTCCTGCCGCAGAGGCAATTCTGTCAGCCTTCAGTGAATTTGAGCAAACAAGCTCTGCAAACCCCTTGTATTTGTGAGCAGGGGTAAACTTCTTCGGCTTCATTTCATAAAGCAAAACATCAATCCCGGCATTAGAAAGCTGCCATGCCGCCTCACAGCCGGCAAGCCCTGCTCCGATTACCTTAACTGTCATTTCCTAGATTCCTCTCATATCCGCAGTTTTCCTTGTGACAAATCAGTTTGCCGTTCTTTCCGCCCTTTTGGAATAGAGTAGAACCGCACTGCGGACATTTTTCCTCAGTTGGCAAATCCCATGTCATAAAATTGCAGTTAGGATTATCCTCACAGCCATAATATTTCTTACCCTTTTTAGATTTTTTAAGCAAAACTCTCTTTCCGCAGAACGGACAAAATCCACCGGTTTCCTGTACGATCCTTTTTGTAAATGTACACTCCGGGAATCCCGAACAAGCCATAAACTTTCCGAACCTTCCGATTTTGATAACCATAGGCTTTCCGCAAACCTCACATATCTCATCCGTTTCCTCATCAGGAACCTTCATGCGCTTGCCTTCCATTGCCTTTTCAGCCTTTTCAAGCTCGCTGTTAAACTCGCCGTAAAAATCATCAAGAGTTTTGACCCAGCCTTTTTTACCGTTTTCAACTTCGTCTAAACTGCTTTCCATATTAGCCGTGAATTTCACATCCACAATTTTATCGAAATGATCAAGCATAAGCTGATTTGTGACCTCACCCAAAGCCGTAGGCTTAAGCTGTTTTCCATCTCGCTCAACATAGCTTCTTGCAAGAATCGTAGTAATCGTAGGAACATATGTGGACGGTCTTCCTATACCCGTTTCTTCAAAAGCCTTAACTAAAGTAGCTTCCGTATATCTTGCCGGAGGCTGTGTAAAATGCTGATTTCCCTCGAGAGTGTGAACTTTCAGCTTATCACCCTTCGCAATAGCAGGAAGAACATTCTTCTTATCTGAATCTTCGTCCTTGCTCTCTTCATAAAGCACAGTAAATCCATCAAATTTCACAGAATATCCCGTAGCCTTAAATCCACAGCCGTTAGCAGTAATATCCACCGATACCGTATCCATAAGACAGTTCGACATCTGGCTTGCAATAAATCGCTCCCAAATCAGCTTGTAAAGCTTATATTGATCGTTTGTAACACCGCTTTTCTTGATAATGTCAGGAGTAAGCTCAGGATGCGTCGGACGAATAGCTTCATGGGCGTCCTGAGAATTACCCTTTTTCTTATATTTCTTAGGTGAATCAGGAATATACTTGTCCCCGTATTGATTTTTTATAAAGTCATATGCAGCCGCCCTTGCCTCATCTGAAATTCTCAGGCTGTCAGTACGCATGTATGTGATAAGACCGGTTGCACCCATTCCGTCGATCTCAACACCTTCATAAAGCTCCTGAGCGGTTTTCATTGTACGTCTTGCCTGGAACGAAAGCTTTCTTGAAGCCTCCTGCTGTAATGTTGAAGTAGTAAACGGTGCAGCAGGCGATTTTCTGTGAACACTCTTTTTAACGTTTGCTATCTCAAACTCAGCGCCCTCAAGTCTTGCAAGAATCTCATCTGCCTGCTCCTTGCATTTTAAGTCAACCTTTTCACCGTCAACAGTATTCAATTTAGCAGCGAACGGCTTTCTGCTCTTTGCTGCAAGGAACTTTGCATCAACAGACCAATATTCCTGTGACTGAAACGCTCTTATTTCATTTTCACGGTCACATATCATTCTGACGGCAACAGACTGAACTCTTCCGGCAGAAAGTCCTCTTCGGATTTTTCTCCAAAGAAAAGGCGACAGCTTATATCCCACAATCCTGTCAAGTATACGTCTTGCCTGCTGAGCATTTACAAGATTTAAATCTATCGACCTTGGATTGCTCATGCCTGCCTTTATTCCGCTTTCAGTAATCTCATTAAATGTAACTCGGTTTTTATCGTTCATATCAAGCCCTAAAATCTGTGCAAGATGCCATGAAATAGCTTCTCCCTCACGGTCCGGGTCTCCCGCAAGATAAACATGATCACATTTTTTTGCTTTCTTTTTTATATCCTTAATAAGGCTCTCCTTATCCTTCATATTTACATATGACGGCTCAAAACCGTTTTCAATATCAACGCCCAGCTTTGACTTGGGAAGGTCACGAAGATGTCCCATCGACGCTAAAACCTCGTAATCACCGCTTAAATATCTTTTTATAGTCTTCACCTTTGTTGGTGACTCAACAATTATCAGATTTGCCAAAACAATTCTCCGTTCATAATTTATTACACATATATTTATTTCACAATCCCGTAAATTTTACCGGGAAATGCTCTTATTATACCCTCAAGTTCAAGTTCAATCAATTCAGATAAAACTGATGAAACATCTTCTCCCGTTTTAACAACGATTTCATCTACAATTAAATTGCCGCTCTCCAGAGCCGTGCATATTTTCTGCTGTATGTCATTAAGATTGGAATAATCTATATCCCTTTCAGCCGTTTTATTTACCTGATTCAGATTTTCCGTATCAGTCTCCCGTGACTTCCGCTTTGACTTTTTTTCAGTCTTAACTGCAAATTCTTCAAATCCGTCAGCCGCAAGCTTATAATCCTTCACGCCATGCATATCCTCAAAGCTCTCATATGCAAGATTAGAAGTAATATCTCCGCCTCCGAAAACCGGCACTGCGCCATTTCTTATTAAATCACGCTGACCATAATATCTAGAATCAAAAATATCATTCGGCGGTATTACAAAAATGGGTTTTCCCTGAACTACCGCATATTTGGCATTATCCAGTCCCCTGCTTTTATCTGAGCATTCACAGAATAAAACACCGTCGCATAATCCGACTAAAATCCTGTTGCGCTGCACAAATGAATTCAAAGACACCTTCATGCCCGAACAATATTCAGAGATAATTCCGCCGTTTTGTGCAATCTTCATTTTTATCTGTTCACTGTTAGCCGGATAATCATCTTCAATCGCAGTACCTGTAACCGCTATTGTCGGTTTTCCGCTTTCTAAAGATACTTGGTTTGCAATCATGTCAATGCCGGAAGCAAAGCCCGATGCCAAAAGAATATCACGTCCAATAAGCTGTCTGCATATTTTTTCAGTTACATTGACCGAATATTCCGACGGTTTTCTCGTCCCTACAACAGCAATGCAAATTCTATCGTCCAAAAAGTCAAGGTTTCCATAACAAAACAATACTGAAGGCGGATTTGATATCCGTTTCAGCTTTTGCGGATAGCCCTCACTTTCATAACAATAAACGCTGATTCCTCTGCTTAAACAATTGTCAAGCAATTGCTCAGCTTCATTAAGCTTGTGCTTCTTTACACTTTGCCTTTCTTCATCGGTCAGATATTTTACTGATCCATTAATAAGCGACCTTACAAATGCTTCAACATCGCTGAAATGTTCGCCTAACTGCCATATCCTCGGATTTGAAGCCCCGAAAACCTGCACCAACCATATCCAGTAAATCCTTTTGTCAAACATATCTGCAAGCTCCTTATGAAAACCAATATCCGAAATGCATTACTTTTTTCTTTTCATTTCCCAAAGAATGATTCCCGCTGCCATTGCAGCATTAAGAGAATCAATGTTTCCCTGCATTTTTATAGTGATCCTCTTGTCACAAGCCAAAGCGTCCTCTCTTGTCAGTCCTCTTCCCTCATTGCCTATTACAACAGCCGCTCCGCCGGAAAAATCAACGCATTCCAAAGCTTCTGCATCTCTGTCTACAACCGCCGCATAAGTTCTTATACCACAGCGGTGAAGCATCTCCATAACCTTTGAAAAATCATATCCGGTGAAAACGTCTATCCTGAATAAGCTCCCCATAGCCGCCCTTAGGGTTTTAGGATTATATAAATCACAGCAGTTATTTGCCATAATAACTCCATCTGCTCCAACTGCGTCACAGGTTCTTAATATTGTACCAACATTCCCGGGATCCTGAAGATTGTTCATAACAAGATATTTTCCGTTTGATTTTATGCTCTGTTCAGATAAAATATTATTACTCATTTCCGCAATAATATAAATCCCCTGAGAAGCTTTAGTCTCACCCAGCTTTTCACATATCCTGTCGTCAACTGTATGAAAAGTCTGTGATTGACTTGTAAAAAGCGAGGAATCAATATACTCGGGATATTTTTCGAGAGCCTTTGTTGAAGCAAAAACCGAGTGAAGCTTAAGCTTTTCCTCTCTCCACCAATTGATCGCCTCACTGCAAAGACGTGCTCCCTCAAGAACAAAAAGACCGTTTTCTTCCCTTGCCTTTTTTGAAGCCGACAGCTTTGCATAAAGCTTTATCTTAGGATTATCTTTGCTTGCAATGTGCATAAAATCAACCGCTTTCCCGTTAAATATCCGCTCGTTTATGATTCCCCATTAAACAACAAAACACGCAAGTATTAAAACGTGCGTGTTAAATATTGTATTAAAGTGCAGCCTTAGCTTTTTCTGCAATAGCTGTGAAACCTGCCGGATCGCTGATAGCAATCTCTGAAAGCATCTTTCTGTTAAGAGTGATTCCTGCTTTCTTAACGCCGTTCATGAAAGTTGAATAGTTCATGCCGTTAATCTGTGCAGCAGCAGAAATTCTTGTGATCCAAAGTCTTCTGAAATCTCTCTTCTTCTGCTTTCTTCCGATATAAGCATACTGTCCTGATTTCATTACGGCCTGTTTAGCCATTTTAAAATGCTTGCTCTTTGCGCCGAAATAGCCTTTTGCAAGCTTAAGAGTTTTATTTCTTCTCTTACGAGTCATCATTGCTCCCTTTACACGAGCCATAGTTATTACCTCCTGAAATTTTAATTAAGTTTGTGTTCCCTACAACTCGTTATTATTTGTAAGGGATAAGTGCCTTTACGTTCTTGATATTTGAATCATCAGCATAAGCAGCACCACGAAGAATTCTCTTACGCTTGTGAGCCTTTTGAGTCAATCTGTGTCTCTTGTTTGTGTGCTGAAATTTAACCTTTCCGCTGCCTGTAACTGAAAAACGCTTTTTTGCACCGGAATGTGTTTTAATCTTTGGCATATTATTTATCCTCCTTAAATTATTTACTGCTCTTCGGGGAAACGAACATTACTAAGCTTCGTCCCTCCATTTTTGACGGCTTGTCAACAACTCCAACTTCTGAAATTGCTTCCTTGAATTTCAAAAGAAGCTCTTCGCCGAACTGCGGATGTGCAACCGTTCTCTTACGGAATCTGACAGATACCTTAACCTTATCTCCTCCGTTTAAAAACTTAACAGCCTGATTAACCTTTGTGTTAAAATCATTAGTATCAATAGTTGAGGACATTCTTACTTCCTTAACATCCATGACCTTCTGATTCTTCTTAGCTTCCTTCTCACGCTTAGCCTGTTCAAAACAGAACTTGCCGTAATCCATAATTCTGCAAACAGGCGGCGCTGCCTGAGGAGCTATCTTAACAAGATCCAAGTCCTTTTCATAAGCGATTTCAAGCGCCTGTTTAGAGGACATGATTCCAAGCTGTGTTCCGTCGGCATCAATAATACGCAATTCCTTATCACGAATTTCTTCGTTGATCTGATGTTCTTTGTTGTTGCTAATGACAAAGCACCTCCAAAAATATATTAAAAAACGAGTACAGAAACAAATCCATACTCGCATAAATACCACGATAAAACGCAATTCATGTTTACCTCTCCACAGTGTCCAAATGCACGCACGAGGTGAGAACGGATAAATGTTCTGCTTTGTTTCTAAATTATTATACACCACTGTTCTTGTTTTGTCAAGCACTTTTTATAAAAAAATCTATATTTATTTTTTCCGCATCAAACCCTTTTCATTCAACAGAAAATATGCTATAATCATCTTATAAAACTTGTTTTGATATGGAGGTTATTATGGCTGACTTAACTGCTTTAAAAGATAAATTTGTATCAATTTATAAAGAACACATTACCCGCCCCGGCTCTGACCGGCTTCTTGAATATCTTCTTTCCGACAGCAGCGACTTTTTTACTGCCCCTGCTTCTACAAGATATCATGGAGCGTATGAGGGCGGACTTTGCGAGCATTCTATAAACGTATATGATTGCCTGAAAGATTATCTTGAACGTGAACGTGTAAAAGATGCATACGGCCTGGAATATTCGGATGAAACAATTGCCCTTGTCGCATTGCTTCACGATTTGTGTAAAATAAACCTTTACCGCACCAGCTACCGCAACGCAAAAAACGAAATGGGTGTATGGGAAAAAGTACCTTACTTTGAATATCACGATACACTTCCCTATGGTCATGGCGAAAAGTCAGTATACATAATTAGCGGTTTTATGAGGCTTACCCGAGAGGAAGCCTTTGCAATCCGATGGCATATGGGCTTTTCGGGAGAGGAAAATAAAAATACAATAGGCACTGCCCTTGAAATGTTTCCGCTCGCCCTCGCCGCACATATAGCCGATATGGAAGCCACCTTCCTTATGGAAGGCGGAAAATCGTGACGTCCTACAGTCATCCGTAATAGAATTTCAAGCAGAACGGACGATCACATATTTCCACTGCAATCAATTGTTCATTGGAGAAAAGGTTTTATGAAAGTATTTATAGATGCCGACGGCTGTCCTGTTATTTCAATTACGATAAATATATGCAAAAAATATAATATCCCGGTAACCATAGTATGCGATACATCACATGAGTTTAACGACGGATATTCAGAAGTAATAACCGTCAGCAAAGGTGCAGACAGCGCCGATTTTAAAATTGTATCCTTAGCATGTGAAAATAATATTGTAATTACACAGGATTATGGACTTGCCGCCATGTGTCTTGCTAAAAAATGCAGAGTCCTCAGCCAGGATGGAATGACCTATAGTGATTTGAATATCGACTCCCTGCTGATGTCACGCCATACCGCAAAGAAAATACGAAATTCAGGCGGCAGACTCAAGGGTAATCCAAAACGTACAAAACAGCAGGACATTGATTTTCAAAATGCCCTGCTGCAATTATTAGCGTAAAGATAAAGCTTTACGCTTTATTTTTTTCTCCTTTTTCAAACTCCGCTCAATTTCCTGCGCTTTTATCTGCTCATATAAAGTTTTAAAATATGTTGCTAATACGAAAGTCACTAAAAGCACTGAAAAATTAAAATCCATTGCGTCCTTGCCGAAAAGATTATGTGCCTCCGCCTGGAATAAACAGAATTCCATAATAATAAGTGTCCATATGCGTCTTGGCTGAATAACAGCAAATATAACAGAAACCACAGTCGCAAGATAATAATATCTCTCATGCATGTGCGGCAGCACAAAAGGAACAAGAAGAGTGAATAATGCACTTAATGTTATAATTATATTGTCATTTAACTCAAATTTTGACCTGTATATCCAGAATAACGCAATCAATACAACTCCGCCGGCAAACATAACTCCGGCCGCCGCCAGTTCTTTTGAACGAACATCAAAAAGCAAACCCCATGCGTTTTGAATGTACATGTTTAAAAGGCTGTATTGCTTTGACTGCCTGAAATATACGGTCAGCAGCTCAAAGAAATTTCCGCCCGTAATAAGCGCAGGAATGATAGTAATTATGTATACCGCAGGAAATGCCAACGCCGTTCTGAAACGAAGCTTTCCCTTTAAGTATAAAATTAAGAGCACCGGTGCAAAGAATATCGCCTGAATCTTAAAAACAAATGAAATGCTGAAGCAAATAATAGCTCCCCAGTCCCTGCCCTTCAAAATGCAGAGTATTGATGCCGCAATGAACAGAGTGAAAATCCCGTCGCATTGTGCCCATGCCGCAGAATTCAAAATCCCCGACGGCAGAAAAAATACAACGCCATATGCCACAATACTCCTGTTTTCACTTCCTGTAACATGATATACTATCTTGTATACAATAACAGCAAGAACCACATCTGCAATGCATGAAACAAGCTTTATTGCCGCTAAAGGCTCAAGAGGCAAATATGTCAGAAATGCCATTATGTAATAATATGTCGGCATGTAATCTCCAATATCCATACCAATTGCCGCAAATCCGCCGTTGTCCGCAAGCTGATTATACCAAGGCAGTAAAAACTGATGATAATCCCCCGATTCTATGGGGAAAAGATACTTTCTCGCAAACAAGCCTATAATCGTCAAAACCGCTAAAAATATCAAATTCTCAATTTGTTTCTGACCAAATTTCCTTTTATCTGAAAAAATCATAAAATACCCCCTTTTCATGTAACAAATTAATTATACATTGCAGTCAATATAATGTCAAGAATTCGACTTTAAAAAACTTTTTCCGCTTGCACATATGTGAAAAACATGATATAATATATCTTAACGTAAAATAAGGTGGGAAAATCAATGCCAATTAAAATACCTGATAATCTTCCTGCGTTTTCAACGCTGGAAGCTGAAAATATATTTGTAATACCCGATGACCGAGCCATTCATCAGGATATCCGTGCTCTGAAAATCGCAATCTTAAATCTTATGCCCAATAAAATAATAACCGAAACTCAGCTTCTGAGACTTCTGAGTAATACTCCGCTTCATGTGGAAATCGACCTTATCCAAATGGAAAGCCATGTTTCTAAAAACACTTCTCAGGAGCATATGTTTAAGTTTTATAAAAATTTTGAAGAAGTCAGAGATAATCTCTATGACGGATTGATAATCACAGGCGCTCCCGTTGAGCAAATGGATTTTGAAAATGTGGACTATTGGGATGAAATATGCAATGTCTTTGAGTGGTCAAAAACCAATGTTTTTTCCACCATACATATTTGCTGGGGCGCACAGGCAGGACTTCATTACCATTATGGTATTCCTAAATACCAATTAACGCAAAAAATGTTCGGCGTATATAAACACCATATAGACTATCCGGAAAGCCTTATTTTAAAAGGCTTCGGAGATGTTTTCCATTGTCCCCATTCACGTCATACCGAAATAAAGCGTGAGGATATTGAAAAAGTTTCAGATCTTATTATACTTGCCGAGTCAAATGAAGCAGGAGTTCATCTTATTTCCGATAAAGCCGAAAGAAACTTCTACCTTGCCGGACATTGGGAATATGACCGTGAAACATTGAGCAACGAGTATTTTCGTGACGTGGAAAAAGGCTTGAATATTGCAATGCCCGAAAACTATTTCCCGGGAAACGATCCAAAAAATTCTCCGTTGTTTAATTGGGGCTGTTCCGCAAATCTGTTTTATGCTAACTGGCTAAACTATTGCGTATATCAGCGTACTCCGTTTGATTTAAACGAACTTAGAAAATAGGACTATATTGTGTAATCCAAATAAAAAGTAACGAAATGCAGGTAATTTATGAAATTATCAAAATTAACACTTGTTTTGTCCGCTTTGACAGCCTGTTCATTATTCATATCCTGTGAGAACAGCTCCAAAACCCCTGCCCTGACAAAAAACGAATCAAGAACAGATCAGTCATCGGTTTATACTGATTATCTCGCTGCACACAGTCCTGACAAAGCTCTTAACAGTTCTTCACTTAATAATGCAGTCACTAAAAACAATAACAGCCTTCAGCTGGAAGATTACTACGAAAAAATGCAGTCAATCATAGATTCCTATCCTTTTGACTGTTCAGTAATCGTTCATTCTATAGATAAGGGAGATATTTTTACCTATAACACAAAAGAAAAAATGTATGCCGCAAGCACAATAAAGCTTGCTTACGCATACTTTTGCTGCACACAAATTGAAAACGGCGTTCATTCTCTTGATGAAGCCATGATATATTCTCCCGAGGTTTACAGCGACGGTTCCGGTGAAATTCAATATATGCCCTACGGTACTCAGCTCTCTGTAAAACAGCTTTTGGAATACACAATGAAATACTCCGATAATGTGGGCTATAATATGCTCATAAGACTGTTCGGCACCGACGGATTTAACCGAATGATGCATGACTGGGGCTATGATATAAATATTACCTACCAGGATGGATACGACAGCGTAACCGCCGAAATGCTGAAAGACTTCATGCTTAAATTATTAAGTAAGAAATCTGACGGCGAAAGCTGGAAAATCGTTTGGAATGCTCTTAATAATTCCACCGATAGTATAATAAGAGAGGAAATAAACAGCGCCGGTGATATAGCCGTTAAATATGGCACAGTTGAATTCATTTATCATGAGGTCTGTTATATAGCCTCTGATTCACCGTATATATTGGTTGTGATGACCATAACCGATAAAGTCGATGAGGGGGACGAAAAGCTATTTAAAAGCATTGCAAATTGTGCAAATGAAATGGCTGCCTTAAGTTAAAAATCAAAATAGCTCACATCATTAACAATCATAAAAAATTATGCACACTCACCAAAATGAGTGTGCATTTTTTGTGCATTGATACAAACTTGATTTCATATTTCGTTCATAGTTGCACGTTTGCGTGCAAAAAAGCCTTAAATGAGGCTATAAGTGAAGGGGTGCTCGGCCGCACAGGCCAATTCACGATATCAGTTCGTGAAAAATTAAGGTTTTGCCCCCGCTGTGGTAAGTTTGCGAAATAAACGTAGGGGCGCAACTCAGCGCAGTAGGGGGCGCAACTCAGCGTAGCTGAGTTTGTCCTCGACAGCCCGCAACTCAGCGTAGCTGAGTTTGTCCTCGACAGCCCGCCACTCAGCGTAGCTGAATTTGCCCTCGACGTCCCAGTCTTAGCGCAGACTCCGCAATTCACGCACTCATGTAATCACGCATGGCAAGTTACATAAAAAACAAGGACGACCTGCGGCCGCCCCATTATGCATAATATTTAAGCTCCTTTTCTCGGAGAATCCTTGGCTTTAGAAACCTCAGGCTCTGTTTTTCCAAGAATGCAGTCTGATGTAATTGTGATTCTAACAATCTCATCATCCGACGGACATTCAAACATAAGCTTCGTAAGAGCCTTTTCAACAACCGCCCTTAAACCTCTTGCGCCCGTTTTTTGTGCAATCGTCATTTTCGCAATCTCTCTTTTTGCGTCGTCAGTAACCTCTAATTCAATTCCGTCAAGCTTAAACAGCTTTGTATATTGTTTCAGCAATGAATTTTTCGGTTCTGTCAGAATTCTGCAAAGTGCATCCTCATCCAGCTCTTCAAGAACTGTAATAACCGGAAGTCTGCCCACAAGCTCCGGCACAAGCCCGAACTTAACCAAATCATGCGGACATACTTTTTTCATAACGTTGCTGTCCGATCTTTTGTCCTTGATGTTTCCGCCAAAGCCAAGAGAAGAAGAATCCGTTCTCTTTTTAATAACAGCTTCAAGACCTTCAAAAGCGCCGCCGCAAATAAACAGAATATTTTTGGTGTCAATTTGAATAAATTCCTGATGCGGATGCTTTCTGCCACCCTGAGGAGGAACATTTGAAACTGTACCCTCAATGATTTTCAAAAGTGCCTGCTGAACTCCTTCGCCGCTTACATCTCGTGTAATTGAGGTGTTCTCGCTTTTTCTTGCGATTTTGTCAATTTCATCAATATATATGATACCTTTTGAAGCGGCTTCCAGATCATAATCAGCAGCCTGAATCAGCCTTGTGAGCACGTTTTCAACGTCATCGCCCACATATCCCGCTTCCGTCAAAGTTGTGGCATCAGCAATGGCAAAAGGTACATTCAAAAGCTTTGCCAAAGTCTGTGCAAGAAGCGTTTTTCCCGTACCGGTTGGACCTAAGAGCAAAACATTGCTCTTTTGAATTTCAACATCATCTTCATCAGCATCTTTAAGCGACATAATTCGTTTGTAATGGTTATATACCGCAACAGCCAGCGCAATTTTAGCTTCATCCTGTCCAATGACATATTCATCAAGAACTGCTTTGATTTCTGCCGGTTTTTTAAGGGTAATTTCACCGTTTACAATTACCTTGTCTTTCTTTATGCGTGAAAAAGCCTTTGCCCCGGGTCCGCCCGACTGTTCCTCCAATATATCATAACAGAACATAACGCATTCATCACAAATATGAGTATCCCCGGCAGAAAACATATTTTTGACCTTGTTTTCTGACTTTCCGCAGAAATTACACCTCTTCATTGTTTCATTAGTCATCTTTAATCAATCCTATCTGTTTGTGATAACCTTGTCTATAAGACCGTAATCAAGCGCCTGCTGCGCCGACATGAAATTATCTCTTTCAGTATCCATCGCAATCTGCTCAATGGATTTACCGGTGTTCTGAGCAAGAATTCCGTTAAGCTTTTCTCTTGTTCTTACCAAGTGATCAGAATGAATTTTTATATCTGTGCACTGACCTGAAAGACCGCCTGAAATAAGCGGCTGGTGAATCATTATCTCGCTGTTAGGAAGAGAATATCTCTTGCCCTTTGCACCGCTTGAAAGCAGGAATGAACCCATTGATGCAGCCATACCTATACAAATTGTTGAAACGTCACACTTGATATACTGCATTGTATCATAAATAGCCATACCTGCGGTGATAACTCCGCCTGGGCTGTTTATATAAAGATCAATATCCTTTTCAGGATCCTGTCCTTCAAGATAAAGGAGCTGTGCGATTACAACGCTTGCTGTTGCGTCGTCAATCTGGTCACACAACATAATTATTCTGTCATTAAGAAGCCTTGAATATATGTCATAGCTTCTTTCGCCTCTGCTTGTTTGTTCTACTACATAAGGAACCAATGCCATAGTTATCTCCTCCTGTTAATACACTTTTCGCTCGCTATGTTACCAGCGAGCGAAATCGACACAATATTACAAAATTACTTAATCACTGCGGAATCCTTAATGAGGTCAACAGCCTTTCCGACAGCAATATCTTTCTTAAGGTCCTCTGCTCTGATATAAACCTTGATCTGCTCAACTGGCATCTTATACTGCTCAGCAAGCTTATCAAACTCTGCATTGCACTCTTCCTCAGAAACCTCAATGTTTTCAAGCTGTGCAACCTTTTCAAGAGCAAGACGCAGTTTAACCTGTTTTTCAGCCTGTTCGCCGTACATTTTTCTAAGAGATTCCATTGTCTGACCTGAATACTGGAGATAAAGTTCAAGTGAAATACCCTGAGGTGCAAGTCTTTGTTCAAGCTCGCTTACCATTTCATTTACACGGTTGTCGAACATTACCTGAGGTATCTCAGCCTTAAGGTTAGCGATTACAGTATCAAAAAGCTTTTCTTCAACGATAGCGTCAGCTTCCTTTTCAGCAGCCTCTTCAAGCTTCTTCTTAACATCAGCTTTAAATTCGTCAACAGTATCAAATTCAGTTGAATCCTTGATCATTTCATCATCAAGCTCAGGAAGCTCTTTCTTAGAAATGCTCTTGAGGTTGATCTTGAATACAACAGGAGCGCCTGCAAGCTCTTTTGCCTGATAATCCTCTGGGAAAGTTACGTTGATGTCAAACTGCTCACCTGCGTTATGACCAACAACAGCTTCTTCAAATCCTGGGATAAACTGTCCGCTTCCCAATGAAAGTGTAAAGTCCTCAGCCTTTCCGCCTTCAAAAGCAACATCATCCTTAAATCCCTCAAAGTCAATAAGAACGTCGTCGCCCATTTCAGCAGCTCTGTCGTCAACAGTTACAATTCTCATGTTCTTTTCTCTGAGCTTATCAGCTTCTTTTGCAACATCCTCGTCAGTAACAGCCTTGACAGTTTTTTCAACTTCTATACCCTTATAGCCGTCAATTTCAACTTCCGGCTTTGTAATGCAGGTAACTTTGATTTCAACGCCCTTAGCCTTATCAACTGAAGTAACCTCAGCCTCAGGTCTTGCAACAAGTTCAAGTCCTGATTCAGCAATAACGCTGTCCACTTCAGGACCATAAAGGAGATTTACGGCGTCCTCAAAGAAAACATTTTCGCCGTATTCCTTTTCAATAAGCTTACGTGGAGCTTTACCCTTACGGAATCCACGAATCTGAATATTTTTCTTAGCCTTCTGATATGCTTTTTCGATAGCTTCTTCAAAAGCTTCAGGTGAAATTTCTATTTCCAGTTCAACCTTATTTGTTTCAACTTTGTTTGTAGATTTTAAACTCATTTTACTTTCCTCCGTTAATATAAGTATCTTTTACATTATAGCATACATTAAATTTTATTTCCAGTGATTTTTTATAAATTGTCATATTGCACAATTTTAGTGATATTCATTGGGTCAAATTGCAAAAAATCGCTTGCAACTAGGCGATAATTTATACCGTCACGACAGCCGTTTATTGCATAATCAGCGCCGCTTCCGTGAATATGTCCATAAAAGCACCATTTGATATTATATTTATGGAGCACCTCAAGCATATCATAGTTACAGCTTGTGCCGTATACTGGAGGATAATGCAAAAACACCACGGGCTTCAGCCCTGCTTTCAAAGCTGACTCTATGGACATACTGAGTCTTCCGGCTTCTCTGGCAAGAACCTTTTTATCAGCAGGCTCAGAGGTTTCATTTATCCAGCCTCTTGTTCCGCATATTCCTATTCCCTCATACTCATAATGATTATTATGAAGTATATTAAGCGTTGTAAATCCGTTATCTGCAAAAAACTTTTCCATTTTATTTTTAGTATTCCACCAATAATCATGGTTTCCTTTTAAAATAATTTTTTTGCCGTTAAGGTTATTGATGAACTTAAAATCCTCATAGGATTTTTCAAGTCCCATTGCCCATGAGATATCTCCGGGAATAACAATTGTATCGTCAGGCATAATTTTATTCTGCCAATTATATTCAATTTTATTTACATAGTCCTTCCAGCCCCCGAAAATATCCATCGGCTTATCAACTGAAAGAGACAAATGAAGATCTGCCATTACAAACAGCGCCAATATTCCACCTCCTGTCGGCTAAAATTCCCATAATAAATCGCAATTATATTCACATAATAAAAATGCAACTACTGTTGCGGAAGGAGTGATTATATCATGGAAAAGGATAGAATCTACGGAATCAACTGTGATGTTTCAAACTGTGTTTACAACAGAAACTCATGCGAATGCACAGCTGATAAAATTGATGTTTGCTGTACTTGCTCAAAGCCTGACTGTTGTGATGAAACAGAATGCAAGACTTTTAAGGCAAGAAGCTAATTACTGCTTTTAACTGATTCTTTACAGAATCAGCCGTCTGACAGCGGTTCACATAGAGTATAATCTCTGTCAGACGGATACATAATGGACAATTAACCATTTTATGCAAAGGAAATTAAATTCCCAGATTTTTAAACACAAAGTCTTTCATTTCAGTTTTATCAATGATCTCCTTGAATCTGATATCCTTATTTTTCAGTTCTGCCAATGAAGCGGGAACGGGAATCTTTGAAGCTTCTGAGAGCTTTTCAACAAGCTCAAACTCATCGCTGTCTGTATCAATTCCCATAGCGTCGAGAACTGAACCTGAGAACTTATAAGGACTTGCTGTTGATGCGACTATTGTCTTTGTTTCGTCACCTGTAGCAGCTTTATAATCCTCATAAACCTTTACTGCAACTGCTGTATGAGTATCGCAGGTATATGAATATTTATCATAGATTTCCTTAATGCATTCCTTTGTCTGGACATCGTCACAGCAGCCTGCATAGAACTCTTCCTTCAGCATTTCCTTCACGCTGTCGCTTACTTCATACTCGCCTTTGGAAGCCAAAGCGCCGAACCATTCCCTGATCTGGGAATCGTTTTCGCCTGAAAGGTGATAGAGCAATCTTTCGAGGTTAGATGAAATAAGAATATCCATTGAAGGTGAAATTGTTGTATGGAACGGACGATTTCTGTTATACACACCTGTATTCAAGAAATCAGTGAGAACGTTATTAGCATTTGAAGCACAGATAAGCTTATTCACAGGGATACCCATTTTCTTAGCATAGAAGCCTGCGAGGATATTACCGAAGTTACCTGTTGGAACGACGATATTGATCTTATCGCCCAAAGCGATTTCGCCGTCCTTGACCAGCTGTGCATAGCTTGAGATATAATAGATAATCTGAGGTGCAAGACGTCCCCAGTTAATGGAGTTTGCTGATGAGAACATCATGCCGTTTTTCTCTAATTCTGCTGCGATTTCCTGATTAGTAAAAATAGCTTTAACGCCGTTCTGAGCGTCATCAAAGTTCCCTTTGATTGCACAGACGTTTACGTTTTTACCTTCCTGAGTAGTCATTTGTTTTTTCTGCATTGCAGAAACTCCGTCGTCAGGATAGAACACAAGAATTTCTGTATCAGGAACATCCTTGAAGCCTTCAAGAGCGGCTTTTCCTGTATCTCCTGAAGTAGCAACGAGGATAACGATTTTCTTATTAAGCTCCAGCTTTTTAGCTGAAGTAGTAAGAAGATAAGGCAGAATCTGAAGCGCCATATCCTTAAATGCACATGTTGGTCCATGCCAGAGTTCAAGCATATATGTACCGTCAAAGAGATGAGCAAGCTCAGCGATATTCTCACTGTCAAAATTCTTTGTATTATATGCGCTTTCTACGCAATATTTTATTTCTGTTTCTGTAAAGTCAGTAAGATATTTTGAGAACACAAAGAATGCTCTTTGGGCATATGTCATATCTTCCAAAGCCTTGACGTCATCCAAAGTAATTTTCGGAAGCTCGGAAGGAACGAACAGTCCGCCGTCCTTTGAGATACCTTGTGCGATAGCCTGTGCAGATGTAACATTCACACTGCTGTTTCTTGTACTTTTGTAATACATAAAAATCACCCTTCTAAACTTTTATCGGAAAATTCCGTTATTTATTTAATCAGTACTTGCATCAAAGGCTGACACATAATACTTTATTTTCTTAATTTCCTCACCGCTCATTTCAACCACTGCAACGTCAAATCTTCCGCTGCATGGTTCATCAAGCAAGCTGAAATATCTTTTAGCAGTTTTGATTATACGTTTTTGTTTTGATTTAGTTACAGCTTCTTCTCCGCTCTGGAAGGCATCAAGCTTTCGTGTTTTTACCTCGACAAAGGCAACGCAATCATTTTTCTTTGCAATTATATCAATCTCGCCGCCACGGACCGTATAATTTTTTTTAAGTATTTCATAACCGTTTTTTCGCAGGAATTTACAGACGGCAGCTTCACCTGCATATCCGATATCACGTTTTGATTTTATTTGCATAATACTTTTTCAGAAAGCTTGGTCTATGTATTGGAGATTCACCGAACCGGTCGATCATCTGATAATGAAGCTTAGTTCCATAGCCCTTATGCTTTTCAAACTGATACTGGGGATATTTCTCTGCCATTTGAAGCATATATCTATCTCTTGAAACCTTTGCAAGGATAGACGCTGCGGCAATTGACTGAGATTTTGCATCGCCTTTGATCACTGTTTGAGCTTCAATATTTAAATCCGGCTTTTTGTTGCCATCCACCAAGACCAGATCAGGTGTTGTTCCCAGTGATTCCACTGCCCTTTTCATAGCAAGCATTGCGGAATTAAGGATATTTATTTGTTCAATCTCCTCAACGGTAGCAATCTGTATTGAATAGAACAGGGCTTTTTCAATTATTTCATCAAAAAGCGCTTCCCGCTTTTTTTCGGAAAGTTTTTTACTGTCATTGATTCCCTCGATTACTGTATCAGGAGCGAAGATGACTGCTGCGGCAAAGACATCTCCTGCCAACGGACCTCGCCCTGCTTCATCTACGCCGCAAATCAAGGGATAATTTTTTCTATAATCGTTATCAAATTCAAATAAATTCATGATTATCTCAATTCACATGCCTTTATAAGCTATAATTTTATGCTGATTGTGGCAAGAGCAAAGCCCTTGCCCTACTATTTTTTCATTCAAATTCTTTTTTAACAGCTAAACTGTCCTTACATTTGCCCCGTCAGGGTCAGGAAGGTTTTTCGAGGCTGATTCTGCCGATTGTTCCGCTGCGGAACTCATCAAGCACGGTTATTGCGGCACGCTCGGTATTTATCTCGCCGCCCGACATCAAGAAGCCACGCTTCTTTCCTATTCTCCCTAATAACTCAAATCCTCGGATACATCCCATTATTTCATCGTCAGCCGGAGGGAGATCATCAATATTAATACCGTATCGGTCTATTATAAGCTGTAGATAGTTTTCATCCATGCACTCCAGAAATCTACAGGCAAGATACTCCATATCCATAATATCGTCCTTAACTGCACCTGTAAAAGCAAGCCTCTCGCCAACTATCATATCCTCAAACTTTGGCCAAAGAACTCCCGGCATATCCAAAAGCTCCAAATTATCCTCAAGGCTTACCCACTGTTTTCCTCTTGTAACGCCCGGTCTATCCTCGACTTTAGCACGCTTTGAACCTGAAAGGCGGTTAATGAAAGAAGACTTTCCCACGTTTGGAATGCCGACTATCATAATTCTAATGGGTCTGCCTTTCATGCCCTTTGCGTCCCACTCGGCGATTTTATCCGCCATAATTTCATTAAGCAAGGATTTGAATTTATTGACATTTTTGCCGCTTCGGCAATCGGTTGCAATTGCTGCTATGCCTTTACGTTTAAAATAGTCAATCCACATAGAAGTAATTGTTTCGTCAGCAGAATCGGCTTTATTCAGCAGAATTAGCCTTGGCTTTCCGCCCACAAGATAGTCCATTTCAGGGTTTCGGCTTGAATAGGGAATTCTTGCATCAATAATTTCTACAACCACGTCAACAAGCTTTAAATTAGACTTCATTATTCGTCGGGTTTTCGCCATATGTCCGGGAAACCACTGGATGTTTGAAACTTCGCTCATTTTATTTTCCTTTCAGCTTTATTAGATAAAGCTCTCTATTCGTCCAAGCTCACTAAACGGATATATTCGGAAGATAACTTTGCCCAAAACGTCTTCTTCGTTGATAAATCCCACAAAAGAGCTTCTGCTGTCGGAAGATCCGTTTCTGTTATCTCCCATAACAAATATTTTTCCGTCCGGAACTATATATTCATAAACTCCGCTGCTCACTTTGAATTCTTGATTATATGTAGGTTTATCACGCATTGTTTCACGCAGATAATCGTTTGAAATAACCTCTCCGTTTACTTCAACTGTATTTTTATTATAGTCTATTTTTATTTTATCGCCCTCGGTTCCGATACATCTTTTAATAATAGTTTCATGAAGTCCGAAGCTGTTCATTACCAATATATCGCCTTTTTCAGGTGTAAGATTAAAATGGGATATTATGAGTCTATCCTTATCATGGAAATTCGGTGACATTGACTCGCCGCAGACCACCACTGTTCTCAACACAAAGGTAAATATCAAAATCACCACAAATATTGCAAATGCAAATGATTCAAGCCAATCGAGTATGCTATCAAGGGGATTTGTTTTTTTACCCTCTTCTACTGCTTCTAAATTATTATTTTCATTTTCAATCATATTATTTCCTCTATTTCTCCGCTTTATATCGGTTAAAAGACTAAATATATCCAAGCCTAAAATTAAACATTATTATTATAACAAATATCCTGAAAAATTTCAAGGGCTAACGCTTAAAAAACATCAGTCATTACAATACGGATAAAAGAATTTACAAAGTATTAAAAAAATAAAGTCGGTATTTTATATAAATACCGACTTTCGGAAGTTTAAAATTATCTGATTGCTTCCTTAACCTTAGCTGCTTTACCGACTCTCTTACGGAGATAGTACAGCTTAGCACGGCGTACACGTCCGGATCTTACAATCTCAACCTTTTCAACAACAGGTGAATGAACAGGGAACACTCTTTCAATTCCACAGCCATGAGCTACACGGCGAACTGTGAATGTTTCGTTGATTCCGCCATGCTTCTTAGCAATGATAGTACCCTCGAAAACCTGGATTCTTGACTTGTCGCCTTCCGTAATTCTAACGTATACTTTAACAGTATCACCAACGTTAAGAACCGGAACTTCTGATTTTAAGCTTGAGTTTGAAATAAGTTTTAAAGCGTCCACTTTAAATACCTCCTATTTATTTTCAGACATTCATTCACTTTATGGCGGTATTACTGAACACCGCAAAGTCAGAGGACTATCCGCTTTAATGTCTTCCCGAAGATCCTTCGGGATATGGCACTAACTCTCGTCGGACATTCTTTCAAAGGCCGACGGTAAATCAAATGCTTTTATATTATATCACATATTCCTAACATTTACAATAGCTTTTAAATAAAATCTTGACCGTTTTTACGCATAATTTTTGTACGAGTTGTATAAATATTTTTAATTTCCACGTTTTCCATTGAACAAAAAGCGTCCATGACGGCTGATGTATTAAGATTAAACTCACATCCTGCCGGCAGGATAAGATCTATTACGGTGAGATTATTTTTCACTTTTACCGAAACTGTTTTTATATGAGGCTTTATATCAACAAGATTGATTCCTTTTTTCTTGGATCGTTTTTCTATTTCAATTTTATTTCTTCCGACAAAATGCTCAAATCTAAGCTTTGCCTCAAAAGAGTCGATGTTACTGTTAAACCTGATCTCATACTCTGCAAAGGCTATTTCTGTATGCTTATATACCGGTCGGGAGGTTTTATAGATATGAAGCCCTTCCGGCATACAGGCATTAAGCCTTGCGGTTATTTCACTGAACTCAAGCCTTTCGACCAGAGCCACATCTAAGATTTCTATTTCACTGTCAGTTCCCAAAGACAGTGCCAAGGGAAAGTTCAGGTATGCATGAGGATTAAAGCCCTGAGTATACCAAATCGGGATTTTTGCACGTTTAAATGCTCTCTGCATTGTTCTCATAAGATCAAGGTGGGATATATATCTTGCTCTTCCCGTTTTTCCGTATGTTAATCTATAATCAAAACGCTGTATATTCAGCGATTGATTTTTAGGTATAGGAAAATCAGCCACAATAGACACCTCCGCACTCTTTTTTCACTCCGCAGCCTGAACAGCCCTCTTTGCAATTGCGGGTCGTTTCGGCGTTATGTGCTTTTTTATTCTCTCTTACGAGGAACTCATGGGAAACCATATAATCAAGGTGCGACCATGGCATTACCTCGTCATAGCTTCTACGGCGGTTAGCATAAAATCTTGTATCTACTCCGCACTCTTCAAAAGCCTCCTGCCAGAGGTCATAACGGAAATGCTCGTCCCAGCTGTCGAGTGTACAGCCTTTTTTCCATGCGGTATAAATCACGTCGCAAAGACGTCTATCGCCTCTTGCAAGGACAGCTTCCAGAACAGAAACGTTTTGCTGATGATAACTGCATCGGATTTTCTTGCTGGTAATAGAATCAAGGAGGTGCTTTTGTTTTTGAGCGATTTCCTCCGGAGTAGCCTGAGGTTCAAACTCAAACGGGGTGAACGGCTTCGGCACAAAGGTTGCTGTGGAAATCGACACCTGAATTCCCTTTCCACGCTTTTCTTTAGGCGCTTCGTAATAGAGATTAACAACGTCCTGAGCCAATTTTGCAATGCCCTCGATATCCTCCATTGTTTCTTCGGGAAGGCCCAGCATAAAATATAACTTAACGTTAGCATATCCGCCCTCAAACGCCATTTTACAGGTAGTCATTATTTCATCTTCGGTAACATTTTTATTAATAACGTTCCTCAGCTTCTGAGTACCTGCCTCGGGGGCAAAGGTCAGTCCGCTTTTTCGGACAGATTTTATTTTATCAAGCAGCTCCTCGCTGAAATTATCAATACGCAGGGACGGCAGGGAGAGATTGATTCTTTCCTTATCGGTATACTCCACAAGATTTTCGAGAAGCTGATTTATTTCGGTATAATCACTGGTAGAAAGAGATGAGAGGGAAACCTCTTCATATCCTGTTTGTTCACAGATACACTTAACCTCGTCTTTTATGGTATCAATATTTTTCTCTCTGAACGGACGATAGATAAAACCTGCCTGACAAAATCTACAGCCTCTTATACAGCCTCTTAACACCTCGACCACTGCTCTGTCATGGACTATACTTGTAAACGGCACTACAAAGCCGTCGGGATAATACACCTTATCAAAGTCCTTAATGATACGCTTTTTTACTTTAGCCGGAGCTGAATCGGTATTAGGGCTTATAGACTTTACGGTGCCGTCGCTGTTATAGTAAACGTCATAAAAGGACGGAACATAGACTCCCTCAATTTTTGCAGCTTCTCTGAGAAACTGCTGCTTGGTTGGATTCTGAGGCTTCATAGCTTCATAAAGCTTCATAATTTCAAGGTTAACCTCTTCTCCCTCACCGATAACAAACATATCAAAGAAATCCGCCAGTGGTTCGGGATTGCACACACATGGTCCACCGCCAACAACTATAGGCGTCAGGTCTTTTCTATCCTTGGCTTTTACGGGGATTCCTGCCAGATCAAGCATTGCAAGGACATTTGTATAAGAAAGCTCATACTGGAGAGTAAATCCGATAAAATCAAATTCAGTAAGCGGGTCAAGGCTTTCGAGGGCATAGAGAGGGATATTGTTTTCTCTCATTAGCTTTTCAAAGTCTTTTTCGGGCATAAAGACACGCTCGCACCAATAGTTTGGCACGGAATTTTTAAGTCCGTATAAAATTTTCATTCCCAAATGGGACATTCCCACATCATAGACATCAGGGAAACAAAAGGCAAATCTTACATCCACCTTTGATTTATCTTTAATTATGCTTCCATGCTCTCCGCCGATATAACGTGACGGTTTTTGAGTTTTAAGCAGGAGCTGTTCTATTTTTTCCTTCAATTTTAATCCTCCGAACAGGCAAAGGCTGCCAATATATTAAAATTTATTATAACACAAAAATTATTGATTGTAAACCGTCTTGAAAATAATGACTTATACATAATTTTTACGACAAAAAAATTGCTCTTATCAGAACAATCAGCTTTTGTCAATTAGTATGATATACAATTTTTTCAAAATAAATTCAGCAAAATTACCATTGATATTTTAAAAGCTTTATGATATACTAATATCAGAAAAAAACTATTGAGTGAAAAACAAATAAAAAACTGCCTTGTTCGAGTCAGTATGGTTTTTATAATCCAACACATTTTATAAGGGAACTGGTCTCCGGAAGCAGATTGCAGACCTCCCGACCCGGACCGCCTTCGGGCTGATTCGGGCTACGGACGAAGGGAGCGTGAACCTTTCGGGCTGGTACCCACCTGCCAGAGTGCGGGTTTTATACACCATACGACGGCAAGGCGGTACATATTTTAAAAACAGCGCTGTATCATTTATTGATGCGGCGTTTTTATTATCCTGTTCGGTACAGTAGTGACCGAGCTGCTTCGCACAAGCTTGGCAAAGCATAGTTATCTAAATGCTGACCGCACCATGACACTTTACAAAAATTAAGAAATATGATATAATTTATTTTATGATATAACTTAGGCAAGGATGTCCCCCGCCTCTTTAGGCGGCGGGTTCCATATTGTTATCAGCAGGAGATTGTATCTCCTACTGATAACCGCATTGCAAAGCAATGCTCTTGCCACGTTGAATGACGGGGCAAGCCCCTTATTGAACAAGGAGGATAAGAATGCTTCACGGTTTAATTGACATACCTACGATTTATTATTTTCAGGAGAAAAACATCTGGACAGGAAGTTTATTTAAAGAATTCAATTACAGGATCACTCCTGTTATTACAGATGAAAAAAAAGAAATAGTATGCGAAATCTGGTATGGAATGCTTTGTTATGATCTTGCGGAAAATTTTGAAGCTGAGCGTCATGAAGATATGACTCAAGAGGGACTGGACAAAATAATTGAATTTATAAACAGTTCGGCACTTGATTATAAAAATTCACATTAATAAATAAAAATCAATAAATTTAAAATGGCAGGCACTTAATAAAAAGTGTCTGCCATTATTTTTTACAGCAATTATATTAACCTATTTCAAAAACTGAAGTTTTGTTGTTCTTATAATCTTCAGTTAGATTCCGCACTCGTCATAATCTTTCCATTTTTCATAATGCGCTTTATCATCAAAAAACCTATAGACAAGCAAAGCTGTTGACGCAATAACAAGAAGAAGGGCACCCATTATTGCCCAAAACGATTTCTTCTGTGAATAATTTGACATAACAAAACATTCCTTTCTTTTAAATTCTATAACGGCAATTTAAAATCATTTTCTATTTAATATTATACTATGGAATCATTCGCTTGTCAAATATAATTTTCTGAATAAAAATGGAGAAATTCTTCTAAACACAGTCCGCTCTTTTTTATAAACTGCGCTGCTTCTGTTCCAACATATCTATAGTGCCATGGCTCATAAGAAATTCCAGTAATATGTTCTTTCAGTCTGGGATATCTTAAAATAAATCCGAAACGGTCGGCATTTTTGCACAGCCATTTTGCCTGAACAGATCTATAAAAATCATCCTCCACATCATCTGACTCTTCTCTTCCGAAATCGACAGCAAGGCCTGCGTTATGCTCGCTGTGACCCGGTCTTGCCAAGGTTTTCGCTACCTCCTTCTCTGCCTGAACAAATGAAAAGCCTTCGCTTATTTTATCTGAAACACTTTGTTCCCAAAGCATTTGCTGATAATCCTTTGTACGATAGGCTGATATTATCTTTATATAAACGCCGTTCTCCTTTGCTTCTTCAATCATCATAGCACACTGTCTGCATGCCTGATTCTCCAAGCATTTACCCTGCAACTCAACAAGCTCAAGTGTTTTATCAAAATCCTCCGGAACAGCATTAAATTTGTCAACAAGCATTAAGTAATCCATAAACGCACCTCCCCGTTTCATTATTTATTATATGTAAAACATCTTAAAATGTCATAACTCTTCTTATTTCAGAATATACATTACCAAATTTGTTTTTTACGAAATAAGAAAGGACAGGTTATTTCATGGATTTAAAAAGAATTTGCATGAGGTCGCTTATGGTGATTTTAGCAGTTTTTCTTGTGCCGTTAGGTGTATGGAGCTGGGGAAAGGCTTCTCCGAAAATTATGAAAGCAGCGTCTGCATCCGCAGGGATAGCTATGGGAGATTTTGATACATTCATTTTTAACGGCGACGATGCTGCGGTGAAATTTAATACAGAAAAATACAGCACACCTGAATTTGAACAGCTTTCTATCAGCCGTCAGAGCTTATGGGATATTGACATGGCGCCTGAAGAACTGGAAACTCCCAGTAATAAGATTTATCATCCGTCTCCCAGCAAAGATGTTTTGAACGCTATTCCATATCCTGAAAACCTTAACGGAAACGATGGAGTTATTGAAAACTATCATTACGGTATTTATACAGGAGAACAATATTTCAATTTAGACAACGGCGGACAGGTAAGAAACTGCACTGAGCTTTCCAATGACATGCTTTATGGTGAAAGCCAGAAAGACTTTGACTTTGAGCTTGATCCTGACAGCAATGAGCCTCAGATTCTTATATATCACACTCATGCAACAGAAAGCTTTGAACTAACTGAAAAGAATTATTATGACAGCTCTTTTTCATGCAAGACCACCGATCCTGAAAAAAGTATTATTGCTGTGGGAAACAAAATATGCGAACAATTAGACAAGGCGGGTATTCCTTATATACATGACACGCTTGTACATGATTATCCCAGCTATGACGGTTCATATCAATCAAGCCGTGAAACGGTACAGGACATTTTAGAAAAATACCCTTCCATTAAAATTGCACTGGACATACACCGTGACGGAATTGAACGTGAGGACGGAACAAGACTGGCTCCTATAACGGAGATAAACGGAAAGCAAGCGGCGCAGATAATGATTATTTCCGGATGTGACGATGGAACGATGGATATGCCCAATTATTTAAAGAACTTTCATTTTGCTTCTTTCTTGCAGTCAAAGCTGGAAAGCAGCTATAGCGGGCTTACAAGGCCGATTTTGTTTGACTATCGTTTTTATAATCAAGATCTTACGACCGGTTCTCTTTTAATAGAAGTTGGAAGTCACGGAAACACTCTTGAACAGGTTAAATATACCGGAGAACTGATCGGAAAGAGTCTTTGTGAAATCATAAAAGGAAATTGATCGGCATTATTTTCAAACCGTACGCATATATTTGAATTACACCAAATGTATTGGAAGGGATGATCATAGAAATGGTTCAAACCGAGAAAGAACGCTCTGTTATGCTGGGCGAATATATGCTCAGTCATAAAGCGACTGTCAGGGCGACTGCACGGGAGTTCGGAATCAGCAAGTCTACGGTACATAAAGATCTGACTGACAGACTTCCAAAACTCTCTCCTCAGCTCTATAAGCAAGTAAAGGAGCTGCTTGAAGTAAATAAGCGGGAACGTCACATAAGAGGAGGACTTGCGACTAAGCATAAATATGAGGAACAACACAAACAATACATGTCTTGCAAATAACGGAAAAAATAAATTGACAGCTTTAATTTTCATATGCAATAAAGATTAAACGTCAAGGCAATATAAAAAACTTCAAAGCTGATGTTGTTATTAAAACGATGTCAGCTTTGTTTTTTTATTCACTGTAAAATTTATATTGATTTAATTAGCAGGCAGTGGTATAATTTAAAATAGAAACGACAATAATTACGTTGCAGATAATTGCAATAAAAATAAAGGATGCTGAAATAATGAGTTTATATGACGATAACGATCCTATCTTTGATGAAGAAGCAAGAGCAAGACATATGAAAGAAATAAAAAAACGCCGTGCTGAACAATACAAACGAGATAGACAGCATGCCATTGCATTTCTTGTTATCTTTGCTCTCATTGTAACCGGTTCTATAGTTTACTTTGTTAATTCAGGAAGTAAAAATGACGAGAAGCAGACATCACAGCTTTCACAAAGTATTTCAGAAACTGAAAGCAACAAGCAAACTGAAAACAATGCTGCTATTCAACAGACTTCCCACAAAACCGAACAAATCGATGGTGTCACTTATATTGACGGCATTATGATCGCAAACAAAAGCTACAGCCTTCCGTCATCATTTGACCCGGGATTAGAGCCTGATGCTGAAGCGGCTTTTAATGAAATGGTACAAGCCGCAAGCAATGACGGGCTGTCATTATATATTTGCTCGGCTTACCGGAGCTATGCCGATCAGGAATATCAATATAACATTTTTGCAAATGAAAGAGGAACTCAGGCAGCTGATGAGGTATCGGCTCGTCCGGGACACTCCGAACATCAGACGGGCCTTGCCATTGATGTTAATTCCACAGAATTCAGCTTTGAGGATACCGAAGAAGCAAAGTGGCTTGCTGAACACTGCACCGAATATGGTTTTATAATTCGTTTCCCGAAAGGAAAGGAAAAATGCACAGGCTTTGAATATGAACCATGGCATATCAGATATCTTGGAGTTGAAACTGCAAAAAAAGTAACTGAAAGCGGGCTTTGCCTTGAAGAATATCTTGGCATTACTTCTGAATATAAGGATTAGTCTCTGTAAATAAAATTTTAAAATTTCTTATCTGCTGTTGCAATAATTGTTTATATATTGTATAATTAAGTATGTAATTAATTTTTGAAAGTAGGAAGAAAAATGGGCGGATTTTTTGGTGCAGTGTCAAAAAATGATTGTGTTTATGATGTTTTTTATGGAACAGACTATCATTCACATTTAGGTACAAGACGTGCCGGCATGGTTATGCATGGAGAAAAGGGCTTTGACAGAGCCATTCATAATATTGAGAACTCTCCTTTCAGAACAAAGTTTGCAAGCGATGTTGAAGCTATGAGCGGCAATATGGGAATAGGCTGTATTTCAGATTATGAGCCTCAGCCTCTTATGGTAAGATCCCATTTAGGGACTTATGCAATTACGACCGTCGGAAAAATAAATAATATTGATGAGCTTTTGGATTATGTTTATGAGAACGGACACACACATTTCCTTGAAATGAGCGGTGGCGAAGTAAACGCCACTGAACTGGTTGCAGCCGTTATAAACCAGAAGGACTCTATTGTTGAAGGAATTAAATCCGCACAGGATATGATCGACGGTTCCATGACCTTGATGCTTATGACAGCAGACGGAATTTATGCCGCAAGGGACAAGCTTGGCAGAACTCCTATTGCTCTCGGAAAAAAAGAAAACGGATATTGCATTTGTTTTGAATCCTTTTCATATCTGAACTTAGGATATTCACATTATCGTGAGCTGGGTCCTGCTGAAATTGTATTTGTAACTTCTGATGAAGTCAAGACAGTTTCAGAGCCTCAAAAGAAAATGAAGATATGCTCTTTTCTTTGGGTTTATTATGGTTATCCATGCTCTTCTTATGAAGGCGTAAGCGTAGAGGAAATGAGATATAACTGCGGAGCTATGTTAGCTCAGAGAGATAATGTAAAGCCTGATTTGGTTGCCGGTGTTCCTGATTCAGGAACTGCTCATGCGGTAGGATATTCAAACTATTCAAAGATTCCGTTTGCAAGACCTTTTATTAAATATACTCCCACTTGGCCACGTTCTTTTATGCCGCCTAATCAGTCACAGAGAAACCGCATCGCAAAAATGAAGCTTATTCCGGTAGATTCACTGATAAAAGACAAGAGCCTGCTTCTTATAGACGATTCTATTGTAAGAGGCACTCAGCTAAGAGAAACAACAGAATTTCTTTATCAGAGCGGTGCTAAAGAGGTTCATATCAGACCTGCGTGTCCTCCGCTATTATTCGGATGTAAATATCTTAATTTCTCACGTTCAACTTCAGAAATGGATTTGATTGCAAGACGTGTAATTGCAAGACGTGAAGGTGACAATGTATCTGAAGAAGTGCTGAAGGACTATGCTGACCCAAACAGCAAGAACTATGCTGAAATGCTGGAAGAAATCCGCAAGGAGCTTAATTTTACTTCACTCAGATATCACCGGCTTGACGATATGATTAAATCTATAGGAATTGATCCTGAGTGCTTATGCACTTACTGCTGGAGCGGAAAGGAATAATTTCAGATAGATATTATTAAATGCACATTAAAAAACGCTTTCGGAAAACCGAAAGCGTTTTTCTATTTATCTGCTATTTTCTTAAGGACAACTGCTGAAATTGGAGGAAGAATATAATTCCCGCTTATAGGAAACTTATTCATTTTCCCCTTTTCATTCAGCCGAATATAAAATCTCCCCTCCGGCACATGAATATTTCTACTGTCATCATACGGATTAAAGGCAATAAACAAGCAGTTGTTTTCATCTGTCAAGGTATATGCGATTAAATTTTCATCGCCTGTATCAATAAATTTTAAACAGCGTTCCACGTCTTCTTTTTTTGACAGACGGAGCAAAGGATTATTCTTTCTTACTCTTATAAGAGCCTTATAATATTCAAATACGTCAATATTTTCTACCTTTTCATTCCATTTAACAGCATTTGTATAATCCGGTGCATTATAGCTGTCATGGCTGAAGATATTTATATCGTTTGGTTTTTCGCCGTCTTTTAATAGCCTTGGCTTGGAACGAAGAAAGTCCTGTCCAAGCTGTATAAAGGGAACTCCTTGCGAAAGCATTAAAATTGCCGCAGCCAGTTTATCCATTTTAACACGGTCTTCTCTTAACCTATCCTTAGCGGATATTGCAAGCTTATCCCACAGGGTATTATTATCATGAGCCTCACAATAATTTATCGTCTGGGTTGGTTCAAATGCCCAGCAGGCGTCGTTTGCCGTGTTTAGCTGCCAATGAGGTACAGAACCTGCGATTCCACGTTTTAAAATATTGGCTGTTCCTCTGTTTCCGCTGACATACCCAGTATCTTTTACATTAAATGTACCACCTTTTATTGCATCACGAAGATTGTCGTTAAACAAACCGACTCTTCCGAAGCTATAGGAATTGAATTTATAGGCAAGCTTGTCATATGGAAGCGGAGATTCGCCCCCTGTCCATCCCTCGCCATACATAAGCAGAGTTGGGTCAAATTTATTAAGCTCGTCACGAATAAGATTGACTGTTTCAATATCATGAAGCCCCATTAAATCAAATCTGAAGCCGTCAAGCTTATACTCCGTGGCAAGATATTTTAATGAATTAATCATAAATCGCCTCATCATAAGATGTTCAGAAGCAGTTTCATTGCCGCAGCCTGAGCCGTTTGAAAAATCTCCGTCCTTATTGAGTCGATGATAATAATACGGAAAAGATTTATGAAAAGCAGATTCCTCTGTAAAATAAGTATGATTATAAACCACATCCATAATAACGCCGATTCCGTTCTTATGCAGTGCCATTATCAGCTGTTTAAACTCATTGATACGTCTTTTAGGGTCAGAAGCATCGGTGGAATAAGACCCCTCAAGGCAATTATAATTTTTAGGGTCATATCCCCAGTTATACTGAGCTTTATGGGGCTTGCTTTCATCTACTGTTGCATAATCAAACACCGGAAGAAGATGCACATGAGTTATACCCAATTCTTTCAGGTGATCAAGGCAAGTAGTAACATTCTCATACTTAGTTCCCTCTTCAGTAAAAGCAAGGAACTTTCCCTTATTCCAATAAGGTATACCGCTTGAGCTGTCGGCAGAAAAATCCCTGACATGACATTCATATATCACTGCGTCACAGGGCGAAGCACACTTGGGTCTTTCAAACTTTTCCCAGCCGTAAGGATTAGTTTTGGTCATATCCAGAACCGCTCCCCTATTTCCGTTCACGCCGCAAGCCTTAGCATAGATATCAATAGTTTCATACCTTGTCTTATAGTCAAACTCATATGTGAAGGTATAAAAATCGCCGTCAATATTTCTTAAAAGTTCAACGAACCACACCCCATGCATATGCCTTTCAAGGGGGAGAGTTTCAATTAAATTATCTCCCTCGCCGTCGATATAAAGATTAAGATATACTGCTGTTGCCAACGGCGACCATGTTCTGAACTGTGTTTTTCCGTCTCTAAAAACAACGCCCAGATCATTTCCATCATAGGCGTTGTTTTTATCGAATTCTTCATAATTCGTTATTTTATACATTTATATTGAACTCCTTGAAAATTAAATTAAGCTTTCGCCCAAGACATCACCCTGTTTTACAACCGTTTCAAAACCTTCACGGGTATTTTCCAAAAAGTCATTACAGACCCTAACCTTATCTTTTTCAACAAGCAAAATAACCGTTGAACCGCCGAACTCAAAGAACCCTTTTTCTTCTCCCTTAAAAACAGTGCATTTACTTATCACATCATTTGTAATTTTTCCGACCATAAGCGCTCCGACTTCCATTTGAATAATATCGCCGAATTTAGGACTTCTGATCATACAATATTCACGGGAATTCTCCAAATATACAGGGAGATATTTTGACACAACCGGATTAACTGTATGCAGGACACCTTTTATTTTTCTGTTATGGCTTTTTACACCGCTGCATGGATAGCTATATCTATGATAATCGTCCACAGACAGCCTTATAATAAGAGCAACTCCGCCGTTATATCTATCCGCAAGCTTACTGTCTCTCAGCAATGACTGCACGGAATACACTGAATTTTTCACCACGAACATACTAGAATTTGTTATCTCATAAGCTGATATTTTTCCGTCGCAAGGCGAGCATAAAAGATTCTCGTCTTTAGTAAAAAATCTTTTATCAGGTTTAATCTTTCTTGTAAAAAAATCATTAAAGGACTTAAATTCCCTATCCTCATATTCAGACAAATCTATGTTATTTTTCTTGGCAAATGCATCAACAGCTTTGACTGAAATCCCACTGTTAAGTAATACTCGTGAAGCCTTTGAAAATACAGGATTTCCGAGAAACTTCATTAGGGCTCTGCCCCATACAGAACCATATACATCAGCAAGGAATTTATCCTGACCTGTGGTTTTTTCATATTCATTTCCTTGTCTATCACGATACTTCACTAAACTCTCTCCTTAATTCACAAACAGCTCAGCTAAATGATATGCTGCATTTTCAAATATCCTAAAAGAATAATTATACCCATAGTAAAAAGAATTAATATTCCTCTTCCTGAGAGTTTTTTAACATTTATTTTTAGCACAAAAAAGATTGATATCAAAATCATAAATCCCTGAAAAACATATGGGAATATATTGTGAGGGATATTTGCTCTTCCCAAGAAAAGCAGAGGAAGAATTATAGCCACTGTTGTTACAGGCAAGCCCTGATACTGTTTTCTGGCTTCAGTTGTATTTCTTTGACGTTCTTCTTCCATAACGTTGAAATATCCCAGTCTTATAACTGCTCCCAAAATTATCATAATTGAAGCGACAAGTCCCAAGCCGTAATTAAAGCCATAGCTATAACCGATTACTGCCGGAAAAACGCCAAAGCAAACCAAATCACAAAGTGAGTCAATTTGAATTCCGAACACTTTTTCCTTTTCCGTTCTGTTTTTCATAGCACGAGCAATTCTTCCGTCAAACAAATCGCATATTCCCGACAAAAGAAGACATAAAAACGGAATAGCATGTTCATGTCTTCCGTCAATTATCTGTGTAATTCCAAACACAGACGAAGCAAGTCCTATATAAGTTAATATTACCGAATAATTATAAAAACCAATCATTTTTTCACTTTCCTTAAAAACTATTCATCCGTAATTTTACTGTAATTTCTCCTTGAAGATATGAAATGAGCGGCAATTGTTACTATTCCTCCTGCAATGAGCAGGAAATAAAAGCTCATTCCACGGCTTAAAACAAGTGCAGGCTTTACAAGCTGCAATCCAAAAATAGTTTCAAACATATTTACAAAGCAACCCTCAGTAACTCCTGCTGCACCGGGGAGCGGAAGCATCTCAACAGCAATTCCTATAATAGCCTGAACTGCGATAATGTCAATAAACGGAGTTCCCTTTAACCCATAGGATTTATAAACCACATAGGTTACTGCAAAAAGAAATGTACGCTGTACTACAGTTATTAGCAAGATTTTGATGACTGAATGAATATTTTCTTTAACATAATTTGCGCTTGAAACATAGTTATCACAAACACGGTTAATTTTATTGATATATTTTTCATTGTTGCGAATAATTTTAAACTTAGCAAGACACTCAATAATTTTTATTCCCGCCATTCTTGTCCAATCGGGTTTGACAATAAGAGCACCAAGCAATATAATATATGCAACATTCAAAATAAACCCTACTATTACAAGCCACATTAAACCGCCGATATATTCGCACATCTGAGAAAACCTTAGAATAAAAAGAGCAAGTCCGATCAAAACTAACGCCAATTTATATGTAAATGCAATCACGACCATAATAAGCGTTGAATTACCGACTTTAATTCTATCCTTTTTCATATATAAAATCTGAGCCGGTTGTCCGCCTGAAGCAGACGGTGTAATATAACTATAAAAGAACCCTATAAAAGAATATTTTATACATCTCAAAAGCGGCACGGAAGTTTTAAGCATTCTGAGCATATATTTTATAATTACCGATTCGCTGCAAACAAACAGCAAAACCAGAAGAAGCCCCAATAAAAGCCATCCCTCACCTGCGCTTTTAAAATCTTTAACTATAGTTTTAAAGTCGCTGTCGCCGAAAAGCAATTTTACAGTTATTACAGAAATAACAACTATAACAATCACATCTAAAAAATAGCTAAGCTTTTTTTTCACATCCGTACTCCCTATAAACTTTTACTTATTATTCAGCTTACCCCTTGGAAATACCGAATATATCACATCAGACAAATTGCCAAATATCCGATAATAACCTGTATTATTGAAAATCTGATAACGACCTGAGTATCTGACCAGCCCTTGTTTTTTCTCATATGATCATGTATCGGAGTTCTGAGGCCATCCATAAAATCTTTCTTTTTCAATACTCTTCTGACTGTCAGCTTAACAAGCCCCAAACCTCCGTCAACAATCAAAACGGCTGCTAAAGGAATATACATAAGAGGGCGTCCGCTCTTCATTGCAGTCAAAGCTATAAATACGCCGATTGCACGAGAGCCTGCATCTCCCATTAAGAGCTTGCTTGGTGAAGCATTATACCACAGATAAGCGATAAGCGTCAAAATCATAGCCATATTATAAATTCTAATATTACCAAAACAATTGAACAGCAATATCGTCACAATGGATAATGAGGCACAAAGCCCGTCCACTCCGTCAGAACAATTGGTTACATTAATGCTTGCCCACACGAGTATCATACCCAGTATTACATATACAATCTTAGGAACTGATATTATGTTATTAAAAATAAGAATATTGGTACTGTTGTGAATAACGAAATTAATAGAAATGCCAAAAGAAATAACCGCATCAAGCAAGCCCTTTTTCAGCTCACCCCATGGTTTTTCAGCTGCATCGTCAAGATATCCTGTCAGCATTGCCGCAAATATAAGCGCCAGATTGACAACACCTTCTAATCTAAGCGGAATGAATAACACAGCGCTTATTATAAAAGCAGTAATGAAAATTATTCCTGCACCTCTTGGTTTTCCTTCTGAAAGTGCTCCGTTTACTGCAAACTGTCTGCCCTGATCCTTGGGAAGCAGTCTCATAAAAAATTTCAATGCAAAAAAGGCAATAAAAAATGTGCCTCCTGCAAACGACAACAAAAACAACTTGTCAGGAAGTAAACTAAAAAGCATTTATATCGTCCCACCTATAAATTTTATTAACTGCGCACAATTAAACATCACAAGCGCTGTCTTTATATAATTATACAACAATATTGAAGAAAATGCAAACATATTGATATAACATTTTGCACAAATTTATTAATTTTATCTTAAAAAAGCATTTATATTTAAAAAGGGAACGACAAATTATGCCGTTCCCG
This sequence comes from uncultured Ruminococcus sp., assembly GCA_900539835.1. GTDB lineage: Bacteria > Bacillota > Clostridia > Oscillospirales > Ruminococcaceae > FB2012. The sequence continues at coordinate 64,975 of UQDR01000007.1, forward strand.
CTTATTTCAACATTATTCGCTGGTTTTCATTTCCTTGTTTCTGTTCTTGATCAGCTTTTTGGTCTTCATATCATGAATTTTCATATAAACCTTTTCAGCAAAGTCAATTAATCTTTTACGCACGGGCATAAATGTATAGAAAAATTCTCCTGCATAGGTAACTACCTCGCCGTTAAAGCCTTTTTTGAATTTATATACGCCATAGTTGGGATGACTTTCATCCTTATAAAAAGGAATACCCTGAAAATCATAAATAAAGTTATTCCCCTCAAGCGCCCAGTTTATCATTGTCCACTGCATAAGATAATTTGGATATGTGTTTCTATGCTGATTTGAAGAAGCACCATATACATAACATGTCTTCCCTGCATACTGCGTTGTTACAGCGCCGGACACAGGAATTCTCTTATCTGAACCTTCTTCAGTGAGGTAACACATAAACAGACGGCAATGTTCTTCTCCCAATCCCTCAATCATTTTTACAAAATATTCTTTTGAACGAATTGAAAAACCGTCTCGGATACCTGTCGCCTGCATCATTGGATAAAAGTCATCAAGCGCCTCTGTTCCACATGGAACACATATAACTCCTTTTCTTCCGGCTTTTCTGATTCTGTTTCTCCAATCCGGCTTAAAGGTCATCATAACCTCATCAGGTGTTTTTCCTTCGATATTTCTTAACATATAGTTATTTCTTGCTTGGATAGTAGTAAGCTCAGGAGCGTTATCAACGTGCGAAAATCCCATTGAACGTATAAGCTCAGTACATTCAGTATCAGACTCCTCAAAGCAAGGATCCCACATAAACTGATAGCATTTATACTTTTTTGCAAGGACTTTGATTCCTTCAAACAGATCCTGCATGACTGCTTTATCCTTCCAGTCACACACAGGGCCATGGGGAGCATAGAGAAATGTACAGCCAAAAACAGGAATTCTTTTTATAATTACAAGGCAAGTTCCCCTGATTTCACCTTTTTCATCACGGGAAATAACAGCGTCCCAGCCCCAGTTATCCTTAACCTTAGGCCATTTCAATGACTGCATGAAATTGCCGTAGCGGCTTGTTTTAGCGAAATTTTCATATTCCTCAAGAAGTGCTTTATCATTTTTATTGATAATCTCCATTCTATGTAATTCCTTTCATTTTAAATAATTATATATTGATATTTTACCACGTTTATGCAAAAAAATCAATGGTTTTTGCTGGTTAATAAATATATTTTTCAACGCAAGTCTAATAATATACGTTTATTTTGATTATCACTATAATAATGTCAGATCATTGACATTTATGTTAAGTATGATATAATATTTTTAAGGTTAAATTTTATAAATAGGAGTTTAGAATATGGATCGCAATGAACGAATTGAGTGCATAAATATGCTTTATGAAATGTATCCCCTTAGCAGGAAATTAGTGTTTGATACATTTAATTTGAAAGACAGTGTTCTTACACGAACTCAGCAGATAATACTGCTGGCATTGGCATTAAGCAAGACTCTTACTATGTCACAGCTTGCTAAAAAGATAAACACGTCAAATGAACAAGCGACCCGTGCTGTAGCTCAGCTCGTTTCAATGGAGTTTGTCCAAAGAAGTCATGACGTCAAAAACCGCAGGATCATCCATATAAGCCTAACAGAAAAGGCAACAAAATTTATGGAAAGAACCAAAAATAACATTATGGACGAGCTTTTAAAAAAATTTGAACGTATTTCTGATGATGAAATGCTTTTATTCAAACAATCCGCAGCAAAAATTATCAGCGTATTGAAAATTACAGAAAGCTGATAATTTCCCTGCACTCATTTCCCATGTGAATATCCCATGAAAATTGTTATATAGTCCTTGACAAAAAATTTTAATATATTAAAATTATATTATAAGAATAAAGAATAACTTATGTGATATTTAGCTGTTTAGTTTATATAAACGGCTGATAACCAAGAAAGGAATGTTCAGTAAATGAAAATGAGAGGTATTTATTCTTCTGTTACAGATATCCGCCGTAAAGTTTTCACCGAAGTGGCAAGATTAGCTTATGAGGGCGGAGATTATTCGAGAATAGATGATCTTCCATATAAAATCGTACCCGGCAAGGTTGCCGTATATCGTGAATCTATCTTTCTTGAACGTGCAATCGTTGAAGAAAGATTACGACTTGCAATCGGTCTTCCTCTTCGACCTATTGATGAGCATGAAGCGGTATCTTATGGAATTGAGGAAAGTGCTATTGCTGAAAAATATTATGATCCACCGCTGGTCAATATTATTAACTTTGCTTGCAACGCTTGTCCCGAGACACATTATCATGTTACCGACTGTTGTCAGGGATGTCTTGCAAATCCTTGCAAGGAAGTATGTCCAAAGGGAGCAATTGAGATTATTCACGGAAAATCAGTTATTGACCAAAACAAATGCATAAAATGCGGAAGATGTCAAAGTGTATGTCCATATAATGCAATAAATAAGATGGAACGTCCTTGTGCAAAGGCTTGCGGAATGGACGCCATTGGTTCGGACGAAAACGGAAAAGCAAAAATTGATTATGATAAATGCGTTTCTTGCGGAATGTGTCTTGTCAATTGTCCTTTTGGTGCAATTGTTGACAAGGGACAGATTTTCCAGCTTATTCATGCTATGAAAAAAGGTAAGAAAGTAATTGCACTTGTTGCTCCCGCTTTTGTAGGACAGTTTGGTCCCAAGGCTACTCCTGAAAAACTAACTGCGGCAATGAGAAAGCTTGGCTTTGACAGCGTTGTAGAAGTAGCAATAGGTGCTGATTTATGTGCTGTAGAAGAAGCTAAGGATTTTATGAGAGAGGTTCCTGGGCATCAGCCTTTTATGGCTACATCGTGCTGTCCGTCATGGTCAGTAATGGCTAAAAAGCTATTCCCGGAGCTTGCGCCTTACATATCAATGGCTTTGACGCCTATGGTTCTTACTGCGAGAATGGTAAAGAAAGATAACCCTGACGCTTGCATTGCTTTTATCGGTCCTTGTGCTGCTAAAAAGTTGGAAGCAAGCAGACGTTCAATCAGAAGTGATGTTGACTTTGTACTTACTTTTGAAGAATTAATGGGTATGTTTGAGGCAAAGAATGTTAAGTTTGAAGATATTTCAGATGAAGAAAATGTAGAACTTAATGAAGGAACAGGTTCAGGCCGTGGCTTTGCAGTCAGCGGCGGAGTAGCACAAGCTGTTGCAGATGTTATTAAAAAGCTTGATCCTGACAGAGAAATCAAGGTTGCTTCTGCACAGGGGCTTCGTGAATGCCGCAAGCTTCTACAGCTTGCTAAGGCAGGAAAATATGACGGCTATCTGTTGGAAGGAATGGGATGTCCGGGCGGATGTGTAGCAGGTGCAGGAACTCTTCAGGCTGTTCCTAAATCTACAGCTTCTGTAAACAAGTATGTAAAAGAAGCTGACAAACAATGCTCGCTGGATTCAGAATATGAAATCACGCTTGGATTCCAAAAGGAATAACATATAAATCAAACCCGTCCTATGACGGGTTTTTATATTAACATAAAAGCCTTATCGAATTTATGATCCGATAAGGCTTTTTTCTTTAAATTATCCCCAGTAAGCTGTCCAAATATTGAAATAGCCCCAAGGAATCTTGAACGTATAAGCTATTCTGCTATCTGACTGATAATAGCTTCTGTTACACCAGAAATATACGCTTCCGTCGTTTTCAATGTTCTTGTAAGCGGCAATATCATAAACTGCGCCATATACAGCGGTTTTTACCTTAGTCGGTACTCTTCTGTAAACAGCACCGTCGTTTGCAAGACCTGCTGACGACATAAATCCACCGCTGTTATAAATAATACTTTGAATATTACTATAGTTTTTATATGCGGCTCTCCAGTTATTATTTCCGCCGTATTTTGCAGCAACATATCTGTTGACTACACAGTCGGAAACATAAACGATTGGCTTATCCCATAAATCAGAATCCATCTGACCGACTTCGTGATATACAATTCTGCACATAGCTTCCCAGCCGGCTGCGTCAAAGTTCATTCTTGCAGTCTTCAGATTCTGTGTATTTGAAAACTCACCTGTTGTTTTTCCGTTAACTGCTCTGACTTTAAAGCTATAAGTTTTTGCTCTTTCAAGGCCTGTAACTGTACAGCTTGTTCCACTGACAGTTTTATACGCTGTCCAGCTTTTATATTTACCGCCTTTGATATAAAGCTGATATTTTTTTGCGCTGGTTACTTTTTTCCAATTAACAATAAGGGTATTAGTCTGTTTATTATAAGGATGGGTAGCTGTGCTCTCATATTTATTTTCAGCAATCATTGACGGCTTTGCCAATTTTAGTTTTTTTGTTGTTGCTGAAGCAGTAGGATATGCTTGGCTTAATATTTCTTTGCCGTCTAAAGTTTTATATGCCTTAACGGCAAATTTATAGGATGTACTGCTTGAAAGATTATTAACTGTATATGTATTTACATTGGAAGTAGTTTTCGCCACTCTCTTCCAAGTTTTTTTGCTGTTATCATATTGATAAACCACATATCCCTTAGCACCGCTTACCTTTGTCCAGCTAAGCTTTGCAGAGGTTGATGAAACAGAGCTTACTTTAAAGCCTGACACCTTTGCAAGATTAGTAGACGCATTGATAGCCGGATAGCTTTTGCTTGTTACTTCTTTTCCGTTTGAAGTTAAATATGCTTTTACTGCAAATTTATATGTTGTTCCGACCTTAAGATTTTTAACTGTATATGCATTATCTGTACCATCGGTTTTAACAACTCTTACATATTTTTTCTTTGCACTGTCATATTTGTAGACGATATATCCCTTAGCTCCGCTGACCTTTTTCCATGAAAGCTTTACTGCACTTGTTGAAATGGCTGAAGCTTTAAAGCCTGTTACATTTGCGGGATTAGTATACTCCGTTACTGTAGGATAACTTTTGCTGGTTATTTCTTTTCCACTTAAAGTTTTATAAGCTTTAACTGCAAATTTATTGTTTGTACCAGCTTTTAAATTTTTAACTGTATAGGCATTAACGTTGGATGAGGTTTTAGTAACTCTTACCCATTTCTTATTTGCATTATTATATTTATAGACAATATATCCCTTAGCTCCGCTAACTTTATTCCATGAAAGCTTAATCTCGCTTGAAGATACGTTACCAGCTTTGAATCCGGAAACATTGGAAAGATATGTTGTTGCGGAAACAGCGGAATATTTAGGACTTGAAAGTTCTTTTCCATCATTATTTGTAACATAAGCTTTAATTGCAAACTTATAATTTGTTCCGGCAGATAATCCATTTACGGTATAAGATGTAATGCTTGGTTCTTTAGTTTTAGCTATACATGACCAAGTTTTTTGGGTATTATTATATCTATAAATGATATACCCCTCGGAATCGCTGATTTCATTCCAGCTTAACTCAACGGAAAAAGCTTCTATGGACTTTACTTTAACTCCTGAAACATTTCCCGGAGTAACAACGGCTTTGGTTTCTGCCATTAACTCAGTTTCTGAAACAATTACATTTTCAAAAATCTCTTCAGCTTTTGCCGCTAAACCTGTTCCCAAAAACTGAGATATAATTATAACAGATATTAAAAGAAAAAGTAAATTTACTGAAACAGATCTGACTGCGTTTGAAAGATTGACTCGATTAGTACTCATTAGTTAGGCTCAAATTCTTAATGAAAAGAACTGCCCTTCACTCCCTTTCTTAATTTCCTCACCGTTTTCTCCACAGTGATGTCATTAAATTATATTACTTGTTTTCATTTTTTATGTATTAAATTTGTAATCAGACAACCATATTTATTACAGAACGATTACAAATCACTACAACAGTGTAACACACAAGTTTCAAAATGTCAAGGCTTTTTTTGATTTTTTTACAATTTACCTCGAAAAATAGGGGATTTTAAAATCAACTGTACTAAAAAACGATTACAAAACATAATATTTAAAGAAGCTAAAAGGTAACAAATTGCAATAAATTTAGTGGATTCTATACAAAACATTTAATTCCGCATAAAAAACTTTGTTCTTTTTAACTAATCCAAGCCAAGTCGGTGGCTTGAACTAAAAATATAGCATAAAAAAGAGCAGCGCCGCACATTTTTTTAACTGCGGCGCCCAGAAAGGAATGATTTCAGTGACTAAATACCAACCCGAGGGCAAGCTGTTTTGTACAAATGAGAACAAAAAAATACTTCAAAGTGAAACACTTATGGCTGAAGCTTATGCCCGAGGAACAATTATTGAAGCACAGGCAATAGTTTGCGACAGCGATCACAATCTTATTATTGACTTACCATGCGGTAAAGGAATTATACCACGAATTGAGGGCGCAATCGGCATAGCTGACGGATCGACACGGGATATTGCTTTACTTTCAAAAGTAAATAAGCCTGTATGCTTCAAAATAATTGACATAACAAATTCAAAAGAAGGTACTCCTTTTTACATATTATCAAGGCGAATGGCGCAGGAAGAATGCATGGAAAACTACATATCTTCATTCTCTCCGGGTAATGTAGTTCCTGCTAAAGTAACACATCTTGAACCCTTTGGATGTTTTGTGGACATTGGCTGCGGTATTCCGTCGCTGATTCCTATAGACGCAATTTCAGTATCACGGATTTCACATCCTAACGACCGCTTTTATAACGGTCAGGACATTTTTGTAATAATAAAATCTGTGGACAGCGGACGAATATGCCTAAGTCATAAAGAGCTTTTAGGTACTTGGGAACAAAATGCCGAAAGATTCAGCATAGGCGAAACTGTTGGAGGCATAGTTAGATCAGTTGAAAGCTATGGCATTTTCATTGAGCTGGCGCCTAATCTTGCCGGTCTTGCAGAGCCAAGAGAAAATGTACGTCCGGGGCAGGCTGCAAGCGTATACATAAAAGCAATAATTCCCGAAAAAATGAAAGTCAAGCTTATAATTGTTGACGTATTTGATAACACTAACTTCCCTTCAAAGCTGAAATACTTTATAAACAGCGGAACCATAAGCCATTGGGTATATTCAACCGATCAATCGGATAAAACTATATCTACTGAATTTTAGACGCTTTTTAGTAAAGCTGTTTAAAGAACAAAACAAAAAATCCCCGAAAACACGAAGTTTCGGGGATATATTTTTGAATATATGATCGAAAAGATTATCTCTTTGAGAACTGTGGAGCACGACGAGCTGCTTTCAAGCCGTACTTCTTTCTTTCCTTCATTCTTGGGTCACGAGTTAAGAAGCCTTCCTTCTTAAGAAGTGCACGGTATTCGTCATTTGCCTGAAGCAACGCTCTTGAAAGACCGTGTCTGATAGCACCAGCCTGACCGGTAACACCGCCGCCTGCAACTGTGCAGACAATATCATATTTACCGTTTGTATCTGTTACGCCGAATGGCTGACGAACGATAAGCTTTAATGTTTCAAGGCCGAAATAATCATCAATATCTCTGCCGTTGATTGTGATTTTGCCTGTTCCCTCATAAACACGAACACGGGCAACAGAATGTTTTCTTCTACCTGTACCATAGAAATATGGTTTCTTTGATTCGTACATCTAAATTGCTCCTCTCAATTAAAGTTCGTATTTTTCCGGCTTCTGAGCAGCGTTATTATGCTCAGCGCCCTTATATACTCTAAGTCTTTTTGCAGCTGCACGTCCCAATGTATTGTTAGGAAGCATTCCCTCAACTGCAATTGTCATAGCCCTGTCTGACTGTTCAGCCATAAGTTTATCATATTTGATCTCCTTAAGTCCGCCGATCCAGCCTGTGTGCCATTTATAAGATTTCTGTTCAAGCTTCTTGCCTGTAAGAACAGCTTTGTCGCTGTTGATGATGATTACATGATCACCACAATCAGCATGCGGAGCATAAGTTGGTTTATGTTTTCCGCGAAGAATATGTGCAGCCTTTGCTGCTACTCTACCGAGGGACACGCCCTCAGCGTCTAAAATATACCACTTGCGAGTGATGTCGCCTGCTTTTGGCATATAAGTTGACATATTTTTTCCTCCGTTCAAATTAATATAGTCTTCATATGCAGAGAAATTCAGCATGTTCTGCACATTCAATTTGCAACGTTATCAATTATACACTATGGAAAAATCAATGTCAACAGTCAAAAAGGCGAATTTTTAATTTATATCCCTCAAACGCTCGTTTTCTCTCATGATTTCTCAATTTCTCTCGTTTTCTTATGTTTCATTTCATTTTTCACAAAGTAAAAACTTATCCGCTTTTTAAAGAAAATTCTATGCTTTTTTCAATTCTGATTCCCACATGCTTGATTCAGATGCATTATTCTGTGATAATTTATCCTCGTTAGTTTCAATTAATATTTTATATAATAATGAATTAAACTCTGTATCAGCAAGCTTCTTCCCGTTTAATGATAAAGATTCAACCTCTGTACTTATTAAAGCATATCCGTCGAAATCAATTTTAAATATCAATTCAAAGTTTTGATTATCTATTCCCTCATATGAACACTTTCCGGAGACAGAAACATATCTGAAATCTTTATCTTTTGAGAATTCCCATTCAACAGAATCTTTATTTGCAAAAGCTTCAACTTGTTCGCCTATAGTTTTATAGGATGTAATTTCATCATATTCACTTAAAGATGACACATAAGAGCTTTGAACGCTTCTTATAAATGTATCATCGTTTATTCGTAAAGCTTGAGAAAAGCCATTATTCATAACGGCATATGCTAAAAATATAATGAATAATACAAAAGACGTACTGCTTTGTTTGGTAACAACCGATCTCTTAAACAAATAAACAGGAGGAATCAATCTGTATTTATAAAGATTAACAGTATCTATTCCAAAAGAGCGCAGATGTTTTTCATCCGAAATGCAAATCAACGGACATATAATTATTACTGAGACCCATAATAAGATTCCGAGTATTATATTAACTGCAAAATTCTCAAGATAACAAGCAAACAACGGTAAAAAAGCCATATACCACATACGGCCGTTTTTAATTTTAGGTAATTCATTAATATTTATTATATTATCAATATTGTTATTCATAGCAAGTCTCCATAAAAAAACACATTATCTTAAAACTATTATAATATATTTTTTAATTTTAATCAATATATAATATAAATTTTATCTATTCGCTATCATTTTGTTAATTTTTTATATTATTTTTGGATTTATGTGAACAAACTATATATTTCCATTTAACCTATTATTGTTAATATGTGAATATTATTCATATTTTGAAAAACGTATTGAAATTTTTAGAGAATTATAATATAATATAACACATATTAGCGGATTACATATTTATTACTAAATTTAGAATTAACGAGAGGTGCATTAATGAAAAAGTCAACAAAAGTATTAATTGGGGGAAACGGAAGTACATTTCAATACTTATCACAACAGCTTTCAACGGCAGGTTATAAAACTGTAGAGGTAAGTGCCAATCCTTTGGACATTCAATTTGAGTCAATTACATCAAAACCTGCCGCAGTATTTTTAAATTCATCTTCAGACAGCATCATGATGCTTATTGATAATCTGAAGAAAATCGAACACTCACCTATTATCTATGTTGTACAATCTCCATATGAAATTGTAAAAAACAAAAAGCTTGAAGATATCGTTAATCATTATTTTGATAATCCGATTGATGTAAAGCATATTCTGGAGGTTCTTAAAGAAGACATCACCAAAAGAGATGAAATTTCCATGAGCAAGTCATCTTATGACAAACAAATTCATAATATTGTTTCAGAAACCTTGAACAAACTTTGCGTTACTCCTAACTATAATGGCTATATGTATCTCCGTGAAGCTATAAAGATGTCGATCCTTGAGCCTGTCAACTCAAGAGGCTTTTCAACCCGCATTTATCCTAAAATAGCCGCAGACTTCGGAGTTACTCCTGCAAGCATTGAACGTAATATCCGTACTGCTATTATTAAAAGCTGGGAAAAAGCTTCATTGTCAGATAAGACTGATATATTTGGTGTTTTTTCTGCTAATTCACAATGGCATCCGACCAACAGCGAATTTATTCTTATAATTGCAGACAAGATCACTCGGGAATATGCTAAAACCTTAAACACAGTAAATGTTTGATAGATTTGAACATAAAAGACCCTATCCCTCTTTTTGGGATAGGGTCATCTATTTTATAACAGTACTTTTTACAACTGCCAAAAGCTCCCCTGCGGACAGAGATACATACGATTATCTTCTGTCACTTTAAGCAGTTTCCTGTAAAAATTACTGTTAATATAGTTTATGCACATTTTTAAAATATGCTACACAAAACTATTTAAATTTATAGCCGGCTTCAATTGCTGCGTCAATAAAATCAGGCAATATTTCGGCATTTACAGGTGAAACGGAATGAAGAAGATAGATTGCTCCGTCATGGAGTGCACCTGTTAGCTTACCATAGGCTTCCTCCTCTGAGGGCTGTGCATTCACATCCCAATCGGCATAAGCATAACTCCAAAGCTCAGTTTCATATCCGCATTTTTTTGTTACAGCAAGAGAAAATTCCGAGAATTCTCCCATAGGCGGACGGAACATAGTCATTTCATAATTAAAATTTTCTTTAATATAATCGTGAAGGTCTTTTATTTCCTTTGTACATTCCTCTTCTGTCAATTCAGGCATTGATCTATGAGTCACGGAATGATTTCCGACAATGTGTCCCTCATCTATCATACGCTGTACAAGCTCCGGATTTTTTTCTGCATAATCCTGAAGCACGAAAAAGGTTGCTTTTACATTCTTTTCTTTTAAAGTATCAAGTATCTTTGCTGTATATCCGTTTTCATAACCCTGATCAAAAGTAAGAGTTATTGTTCCTTTTTCGTCATTAATGGCTTTAGCATTATATTTTCCGTATTTAGCATTAAAATCAATAGCACCCTGAGGACGATTCTGATTATCGAGCTGAACACCCTGTCCATAACCGTTCTTCTCATGAGAAAGAGATGAAAGATTTTCTTCGTTATTTTTACCGATAATTACAGGCTCAATTTCTACTCCTGAATTAAGAGTAGACTCACCTTTTTTGACAGTATTGTCCGAAACGCTGTCCCTATTGTTATTATTATCATAATTTGCACTGCATGAGCAAAGGCAGAGCAATGACATGGCTGCTGCCAAAAGTTTTATTCTCATAAAAAAATCTCCTTTCAGATATTTATCAATAGTATATCCAAAAAGAGATTTATTTTTCTATTTTATTATTTGCAATTTTTTCATATTTAAACAACCAAATTCTTATGATTCTTTTTCAGGAAGCAATATTGCCGCAGCAATATAAGCAATCAGTCCAATGCCTCCTGTACATGAAAAAATCACCACTAAAAGACGAATTACGTTTACGTCAAGATTCAAATACTCTGATAGCCCCATACAGACACCAGAAACTATTCTGCCCTGTCTGATTTTATACAACGTTTTTCCCATAATAACTCCTCCTGATTATTTAAATTTAAATGTAACTTCACCGACGCCGCAATCCAGATCAATTTTAATCGGAACGCTTGTGATATAACTTGTTTCTGAACCGGATATATTAACTTCTCCTACACCTTTGTCATAATCAATTTCGTAGTTATTTTTATATCCGTCAATATTAAATTCAGCTTCGCCGACACCCATATCTATTTCTGCATCACCTAAAATTTTTCCGCTGAAATAAAGTTCACCAACGCCTGCATCTATATCACTTTTGTTCAACTCACAGTTTTCGAATCGGGTTTCTCCTACTCCTATATCTATATCTGCCTTATCTTTAACTTTAAAATTTTTAAAGATACTTTCTCCGACGCCGCAATCAATGTTTGCATTTTTCACTGAAACATCTATAATATTATTTTCTCCCACGCCACCGTCAAATTCGAAATTATCATACTCTTTTTCAGGAAGATATACAGTAATTTCAGCTTCGTTGTTATTATAAAAAATAGAATTGCCGGCAAAATCAAACCACTTTTGCTTATAAATAATTTTTAAAGTATTGTTCTTTTCTGTTACTTCATATCTGTCCTTTGGAAGATTAGTTGCATCTACTATTATATTATTATCATTAGATTTTTGTATATTAATTTTTGCTATTCCTGAATTAATATTTAAGTTACTAATTTCTTGGATTTGAAATGTTTGATATATATCCTCTTTCGGGAAATACTTACTCACACCTAATACTCTTGAAATCACTACTCCGACAACAATTAAAACAATACCGACAATAATAAGTATAAGCCAAAACGGAGTTCGCTTTTTTGTATTCTCCATTATACAGCCCTCCTTCTGTCAATTATATTATGGCAAAATGAAAATATACTGTTAAGCACATTTCTTACGCCATTAAATACTGATTTAAGCACTGGTGAAGCAATAAGCCCGATTATTCCCAAGAACACAAGCCCTATTCCCAAAGTTGCCAATCCTATCGGAGGAGCTGTGAACAGGGTAACAATGCCCACAACTATACAAGAAACACCTGCGACTGCGAAAGCAAAAGCTACTGCAATTACAGTTACCAAAAGTGCAAATGCCAATGACACTATTACAATAAGAATAGGAAGCCAAATTGGGAATGTAAGAATAGCAATAAGCAATTTTGCTCCTGCACTCATACCACTTGAATGATTGGATGTTTCAGATTTTTGCTGATAAACATTTGATTTGTTCTGATTTTGTTTTGCTGAATCCACATAATATTCCGGCTGTCCGTCAGGATCAATATTATTATCTATAAGAATTTGTCTTATAATATCATCAATATTACCTAACTTTTCAGCTGTTTCTTCCTCATTTTCAATTCCTGCATCAAGAAAAATCTCATCATAATAGCTTAAAACGCTTTCAAGTTCCTCCTTCGGAAGCTTATAGAGCTTTCGGCTAAGCTCAGTTATAAACTCAATTCTTTTCATCTTTTTCCACCTCATTCATTAATATGCTGTCAACTTTAAATTTATGGTCGCACCATTCTTTTCGATATTCCTCTAAGGCTAATTCTCCTTTGCTGGTAACATGATAATATCTTCGGTTGCGCCCCAAGAACTCCCTGTCATAAGTTTCGAGCAAATCGCTTTTCTGTAATCTTCTCAGCACAGGATATAATGTTGATTCTGACACATCAACCGCTCGTCTTATATTTTGAGTAATTTCATATCCATAGGTATCTTCAGCATGCACGGTAGCAAGCACCATTGAATCCAGAAGTCCTGCACTTATTGGAAAACCCATAATAACTCTCCCTTCTTTTATAATATATATTATTATATCGGTTTACTATATTATACGCCATATAATATTGTTTGTCAAGAGGTAAAATAAAAATTTATATAAAAAAAGCAGACGAAAATTCGTCTGCTGATTTTTTATTATGCGACTAAGCCGATAAGCCGAGTTTTGTCGTGTGCGATAATCTATCTAGACCGTTCGTCGCCGAACGGTTCAAGCCACCTATAACCGCAAGCCTGACGAGCAGCCATTGACTTGACGATTACCATTGGTGTTGCATCGGATAAGGTTTACATGGCAGCAATATCTCTATTACCCCGGTGAGCTCTTACCTCGCCTTTCCACCCTTACCGCAAAAGCGGCGGTATATTTCTGTTGCACTTGCTCTAAGGTCACCCTCGGCTGATGTTATCAGCTACCCTGCTCTATGATGCTCGGACTTTCCTCATAAACGTTACGTTCACGCTATCGCATAGCTTACTCGCAGTTTAATTATATCATATCATTTTTTTCTTGTCAAACGAAAATGCTGCTGAAACCAGCAGCATTTAACATGATATTATTTCTTATGGCATATACCTGAAGACGGACAGTTAGAACATCCACAGCCGCAGGAGGTTTTTCCTTTTTTCTTATCTTTCGCGAGTTTAACCACGACCCCTGCGATCAACGCAAAAACCATTAGACCGATTATTATTGTACCGATATTATCAATTATAAAGCTCATTAGGAAGCCTCCTTTTCTATTACTTTTATTTCACAGCTACCTTAACCTTTTTCTCCAGCTTATTACTCTCCTTATATGGTTTAAAGAGCATATAAATTATTAATGCTAAAAGGATCACTGCAAATATAAGACCAATAACATTAATGCCTCCTGTAAATATACTACCAATCTGAAAAACTATCAATGACACAGCATATGCAAACAAACACTGATAACCTATTGCGAACATTGTCCACTTACCATTGTTCATCTCACGCTTTATTGCGCCCATTGCAGCAAAGCATGGTGCACAGAGGAGGTTAAAGATGAGGAATGAATATGCAGCAAGCGGTGTAAACACCTCACGCATATTAGCCCAGATTTCCCATCCATTTTCAGCAACCTCATCAAATCCACCGAACAGTACGCCAAATGTACCAACAACGTTTTCCTTAGCAATAAGACCTGTAATAGTAGCAACGGCAGCTTCGCTGCGTCCCCAACCGAGAGGAGCAAATATCCACGCAATACCTTTACCAATATAATTTAAAATTGAATCTTCATAATCAACCATACCGAACTCGCCGTTTGACCAGCCGAATGCTTGCAGGAACCAAAGAATGATTGCTGAAAGCAAGATAATTGTTCCGGCTTTTTTAATAAAGCTCCATGCTCTTTCCCACATTGAACGGAGTACATTGCCCACTGTCGGAAGATGATATGCAGGAAGCTCCATAACGAATGGTGCAGGATCTCCTGCAAAGATTTTTGTTTTCTTGAGCATGATTCCTGATATAATAATCGCTGCTACTCCTATAAAATATGCTGAAACTGCAACCCAGCCCGCATTATTGAATAATGCGCCTGCAATCAAAGCAATAATAGGAAGCTTTGCTCCGCATGGAATAAATGTTGTTGTCATAATTGTCATACGGCGGTCACGTTCGCTCTCAATAGTACGGCTTGCCATAATTCCCGGAATTCCACAGCCTGTTCCAATAAGCATTGGAATAAATGATTTACCGGAAAGACCAAACTTTCTGAAAATTCTATCCATAAAGAATGCAACTCTTGCCATATATCCGCATGCTTCAAGGAAGGCTAAGAATATAAACAGAACAAGCATCTGAGGAACAAATCCGAGGACTGCTCCGACACCTCCGACTATACCTTCAAGGATAAGACCCTTAAGCCATTCGGCACAATTAATCTTATCAAGACCCGTTTCTATTACTCCCGGAATTCCAGGTATCCAAACTCCATAATCAGCAGGATCAGGCTCTTCAATTTCCGAAGCTTTTATGAATTTTGCATAATCAACAGGAATTGTACTTGTTAAATTCCCCTCGTCATCATATATTTTTGCTTCAGTTGTAATTCCCTGAGCTTTGTCTTCAATAAGTACAGTTTCTTCATCGGTTGATTTATCTTCATCAACTGCGCCGTGTTCTTCAGCGGCTGCATAAAATGCTTCAACAATAGGACCTGCATGGCTTTCCTCATAATCTTCTTCTGCTGCTTCATATTTGGAAGAACCTATGCCCAAAAGATGCCATCCATCACCAAACACGCCGTCGTTTGCCCAATCTGTTGCCCATCCGCCGACTGTTGAAACTGAAACATAATAAACAATAAACATAACAACTGCAAAAATAGGCAATGCCAAAAATCTGTTTGTTACAATCTTATCGATTTTATCAGATGTTGTAAGTCCGCCTTTGTTTTTCTTTACATAGCACTTTCCGATAATAGATGTGATATAGTTATATCTTTCGTTTGTTATGATACTTTCAGCATCATCGTCCTCTTCACTTTCAACTTTAGCAATAATGCTTTCCACATCAGGAACGGAGCTCATAACTTCTTTTATTTTGTCATCTCTCTCAAAAAGCTTAACTGCGCAGAAACGTTTCTGGCTTTCTGCAACACCGAATATTGAGTCCTCAATTTCTTCAAGGGCTTGTTCAATATTAGGTGAAAATTTATGTACGATATCAGCACTGCCATGATTTTTAGCAATCGCAACAGCTTTTTCTGCGGCTTCCTTTACTCCCTTGCCTTTAAGCGCTGATATTTCCACAACAGGACAGCCAAGACTTTCAGATAGTTTTTTAAGATTGATCACATCGCCGTTTTTCTTAACGATATCCATCATATTTACAGCTATAACAACAGGAATTCCCAATTCAATAAGCTGTGTTGACAAATAGAGATTTCTTTCAATATTTGTTCCGTCAACGATGTTCAAAATGACATCGGGACGATTATTAATAATATAGTTTCTTGCCACAACCTCTTCAAGAGTATATGGTGACAAAGAATAAATACCAGGCAAGTCGGTAATTGTTACGTCCTTATGCCCTTTTAATTTACCCTCTTTCTTCTCGACGGTGACTCCCGGCCAGTTTCCCACAAACTGATTTGCGCCTGTCAAGGCATTAAATAGTGTAGTTTTACCGGAGTTAGGATTACCCGCCAAGGCAATTGTAATAGACATATTATTTCCTCCCGTTTATATTTTAAGGTAATTAGCGATAGCTAACTCATGCCTAAAAAATTAAGATATTTCAATTAGCTCAGCATCAGATTTTCTTATCGTAAGTTCATATCCTCTTACACATACTTCAACAGGATCTCCCAAAGGAGCAACCTTACGAACTAAAACTTCTGTTCCCTTTACGATACCCATATCCATAATTCTTCGCTTAACAGCGCCTTCGCCATGAAGTTTAACAACTTTTACAGTGCTGCCGCAAACAGCTTCCTTCAACGTTTTCATCAGCTTTCCCCTCCTATTAAATCATTATTTTATTAGCCATTTCCTTGCTGATTGCAACACGGCAATCCTTTACGCTTACTATAACATTACCGTTAAGCTCAGAAATCACAGTTACTCTGCTTCCCTCATTAAATCCGAGGTTTTCAAGAAAATGTTTCGTTTGATCTTTTCCGTTGATTTTCTTTATAAAATTTGTCTCACCTATTTTTGCCATAGTTAAAGGCATCATAAAACACCTCCGAATCTTTTAGTTAGTATTAGCTAACCTTTATTTTTATTGTATCACCGTTTTATAATTATGTCAAGAAAATTTAGGATATTCAATAAATTGACGCTTATTTTAATGCACTTTAAATAATTCTGCGTTAAATAACAAAGAATATTATATTAAATTTGCACTATTATAAGTTAGACATGGCAAACTTGCGAACAAAAAAACTCGTCTGCATCATCTTAAAGATACAAACGAGTGAATTTTATTCGACTGAAATTATATAATAATAAACAGGTTGTCCGCCGTTTATTAAGTTTACATCAAGATTTCCAAATTTATTGGAAATTTGCTTTTGAAGTGCTTCTGCAGATTCATCAGTAACATCAGAGCCATAAAGAATTGTTATAAAAGAACTGTCGCCCTTTACTAAACGTTTAGTAAGCTTAAAAGCCGCTTTTGCAAGATCTTTTTCAACAAAGGCAAGCTTTCCGTTATCCATACACAAGATTTCACCTTGTTTTATTGAGTGGCCCTCAAAATCGGAATCTCTTGCCGCAAAGGTTATTTGACCGGTAGAAACCTTTTCGAGTGCTTCAGTCATAGCAAGACGGTTTGCATTAAAATCGCTGTCAGGATCAAAAGCCAACATAGCAGACATTCCCTGAGGTATTGTTCTTGTTTGAAGTACACAAACTTTTCTGTCTGCAAGTCTTACTGCCTGTTCCGCCGCCATAATAATATTCTTGTTGTTCGGAAGCACAAACACTGTTTCAGCAGGACAAGACATAATTGCCGCCAAAATATCCTCCGTAGAAGGATTCATGGTTTGCCCTCCCCTGACTATACAATCAACTCCGATATCTCTAAACATAGCTTCAATTCCGCTGCCTGCGGCAACCGCAACAAAGCCATATTGTTTCTCAGGCTTTGCGGGAATAAACTCCTGTTTAGCTTCCTTTTGCTTTTTCTCATGCTGGAGCTTCATATTCTCAACTTTAGGAAGATTTATATATCCAAAATTCAACGCTTTTTGAATAGCCTTTCCAGGTTCATTAGTATGGACATGAACCTTTATAATTTCATCGTCTTCAACGACTACTACACAGTCGCCTATTGTTTCCAGATAAGCACGAAGCTTTGAGCAATCTTCAGCATCATCTGCTTTCGTAATAAGCATTTCTGTACAATAAGTGAAATGAATCTCTTCGTCATACTGACCTACTGCTGATGAAAAGGTTTCAACGGTAACCGTTTTATCATCTGAAGCGGCTGCCTGAACAATTTCACCGCCCTTTAATACATCCTTTATAGCAGTAAAAATTATAAGCAATCCCATTCCACCTGCGTCAACAACACCTGCTTTTGCCAAGGCTGGTAACAGCTTTGGAGTTTCATTAAGTGATATCTCTGCTTGACGGCAGACTTCCTCCCAAATAACAATAGGATCATTTGTTGAATGGAGCAATTCTCTTGCCTTTTCAGCAGATTCTCTTGCAACTGTAAGTATTGTGCCCTCAGTTGGTTTCATTACAGATTTATAAGCACCCTCAACGCCAAGTTCCAATGCACGAACAAGCTGTTCGCTTCCCACGTTTTTTTGTCCGGCAAATGCTTTTGCAAAGCCCCTGAAAATCAAAGAAAGAATAACTCCCGAATTACCCCTTGCTCCTCTAAGCAAAGCTGACGCTGTAGCTTCAGCAACTGCTGAACAATGAACATTATCTTTCATTAATTTTAGTTCAGCGAGAGCGTTTCCCATTGTCATAGACATATTGGTTCCGGTATCTCCATCCGGCACCGGAAAGACATTAAGCTCATCAACCTCTTTTTTCTTATTTGAAATACTGTTTGCACCGCTGATAAATGCATCACGCAATAATTTTCCGCTTACCACAAACATTTCCTCCCAATTTTTAATTATTCTCTATTACTTTATCTATAAAGACGTTAATCTCTGAAACCTCAATGCCGGTTCTGTCGCTGAGGACAAACTGCACTTTATGGATAATACTATTTGTTATGGCTGTGACATTTATACCATAAGTAACAGTAATGTGAAGATCAATTGCAAGCCGATTGTTTTCCTGTCTGATTATTACGCCTTTATTGGACAACTTTTTTTTGCCTAAAAAAAAGCGTTCTGCACCCTGAACTGCACCATAGCAATTCATACCCGCAACACCAAAGCAGTTTTCAACGGTATTTGAAATAATATCTCTCAGATATTTATTTGATATTTTAATTGTACCCAAATGGTTACTGACTTTAATCACAACAATCACTCCCAACATAAATATGGCATATTTATTTTTTATTATAACACAATACTTATAATTTTGCAAGGGAACAGGAACATTTTAGAAAAATCTATGCCTGTTCATCCAAGGTTAAGAGATATGACGGCATAAATTCCTGAAGAAAAACCTCAGCCTCAGGAAGATTCAAAGCTTTAATTGCTTGATAGGTACTTTTTTCAGCAGAAGTAAAATCACTGTTTCCCATTTGCTTTTCTTCAATACACTTTATTAGAGCTGAAATTTTATCAGCACCTTTTACTAAATCCCAAAGCTCAGCTTCTTTATTTGTTCTGGAAAACAACGGTTCATAGTCATCTCTCAAATCCTCAGGAAGATAAGACAAAAGCTGCTTTTTAGCATTCTCCTCAATTTCGCCGTAAGCCTTTTTGATCTGTGGATTATAATATTTAACCGGAGTGGGCAAATCACCCGTTATAATCTCTGTTGTATCATGAAAAATCGCAAGCAAAGCACATCGTTCCGGGTCAACATTACCGCCAAAACGTCTATTTCTAAGCAATGCCAAAGCATGAGCAATAAAAGCGGTTTCAAGTGAATGTTCGCTTATGTTTTCATTAATAGTATTCCTCATTAGTGACCATCGATTAATATATTTCATTCGGGATATAACTGCAAAAAATTTACTTTCCATAAAAATCTCCTATACAAAAAATGACGGGTAAAAATATCCCGTCATTATTTTCATTTCAAATTAAACCTGAACAATACTGAGAAGCACACCTGCTGCTACTGCTGAACCGATAACTCCGGCAACGTTCGGACCCATAGCATGCATAAGCAGATAGTTTGTCGGAACCTCTTCCTGTCCAACCTTCTGAGAAACACGTGCAGCCATCGGAACAGCCGAAACTCCTGCTGAACCGATAAGAGGATTGATTTTTCCTTTTGATATTACATACATAAGTTTTCCGAGAAGCACACCGCAGGCAGTACCGATTGAAAACGCAATAACGCCAAGAAGAATAACCTTTCCGAATGCAAGAGAAATAATCTTATCGGCTCTTGTTGTTGCACCTACAGACACCCCAAGGAAAATTGTAATTATATTCATAAGTTCGTTTTGCGCAGTCTTTGCAATACGATCACAGCATCCGCTTTCTTTGAGAAGATTACCGAACATAAGCATACCCACAAGCGGTGCTGCTGATGGAACCATAAGCGAAATTATAACTGTAACAAGTATAGGGAAAATGAGCTTTTCAACTTTAGATACTGATCTTAACTGTCCCATAACCACAGAACGCTCTTTCTTTGTGGTAAGGGCTTTCATAATCGGCGGCTGAATAATCGGTACAAGAGCCATATAAGTATAAGCTGCGAGAGCTATTGTGCCAACGCCGATATCATCTGTTTTTGAAAGCAATTTTGAAGAAACATAGATTGCAGTCGGACCGTCAGCTCCTCCGATAATAGCGATTGAACCGCATTCAGCAGCGCTCATTCCTAACAATGCTGCGCCTATAAAAGTGAAGAAGATACCGCCCTGTGCGGCAGCTCCCAAAAGAAAGCTTTTAGGGTTAGCAATAAGCGGACCGAAGTCTGTCATTGCACCAATTCCTAAGAAAATTAAAGGCGGATATATTTGAAGCTTAACGCCCATATATAAAATATCCAGTAATCCCCCATGCTGAAGGATATTCCCGTAATCTATGTAATGATCATTTACTGCTCCGCTCGCTTCTGTTACGGTAGAATAGTCCCAAAACTCAGGGTGATACATCCCGGCACCGGGAAGATTAGTTAAAAGCATACCAAATGAAATCGGTAATAGAAGCAAAGGCTCAAAGCCTTTTGAAATTGCCAAATACATAAACAAAAATGAAATAAGTATCATTATTATATTTTTCCAGCCGCCATCGACTAAAAAACCGGCAAAGCCCGATTCCTGAGCCAAATCAGCAAGAGTTTCCAAGAAACTGTTGATAATACTCATTATCTTTCCACTATCCTTTCAAAATATAAAGTAAATATGTTAGTAAAATTAAAACGGTCTTGTATTTTCAGCGATACCTGCATTCGCCCACACCGGACGGATTGGTTTAGCGTGTTTAACACTTTTTAATGCAAGCTTTTTGCCGGACTTAGCACTCATAGCCATAATTGCGGAAGTTATTACTGCAATAACTTCCGCATCAATTCCGTTTTCAATTATAGGAATTGGTTCTGATTGATTATTATTATTTTGATTTGACGCAACTGACACTTTATTTTCAAGAATTTTTTTTGATTTTTCGGATTTTTTATTATTTATAGCCTCAAAAATTCTGCCATATAAAAATACAAAAAATATCAAAAGAATAAGTCCTATAAAAACAACGACTACACCTGTAATTACAACAGACGAAACAGTTCCGGAATCAAGATTTCTGTCTGTACCTTTTAAAAGAAGCTGTGCAGTATTCAAAAACAATTGGTTCATATTAGTTCTCCCTTTCAAGCATATAATAATGCACAATAAAAATTCAATTATTACTATTATACACTAAATATATACTTTTTACAAGACCGGCAATGACTTTTTTTACACAAAATTATCATAAAAAAATCAAATTTTTTTATAATTAACTATTAAAAATATTTTAATTAGACTAATCAATATGAAAACTCATTGAAAATTTTTATATTTATGCTATAATATAAACAAATAACATAAAGAGGAGAATTTTATGGGAAGACAATTTTTAAAACAAATTGAAAGCTTTCTGCCACATTTGATTGCAGCAGCAGTAATACTTATTTTAGGAGTAATACTGACAAAAGTTGTAACAAAAATATTATCAAGGGGATTAAAAAGAAGTAAAATTGACCCCACTGCACATTCTTTTTTACAATCTGTCCTTAAAACTGTATTATATATTTTAGTAGTTATCATTACACTTTCTGCATTACAGGTTCCTATGTCATCAATAATTGCTACAATAGGTGCCGCAGGTGTTGCTATTGCTTTAGCTTTACAAAACAGTCTTTCAAATGTAGCCGGCGGTTTTCTGATAATGTTCACTCATCCCTTTAAATGCGGTGATTTCATTGAAATAAACGGTGTAAGCGGAAATGTCAATGCAATTACAATTTTATACACCAGACTTTTAACTCTGGATAACAAAGCTGTACTTATCCCCAACGGAACAGTATCAGGTGCTACAATAATAAACTATACACAAGAGGATTACAGGAGGCTTGATATTAACTTTTCTATTGATTATGAATCTGATTATCACAAAGCGGAAAAAATCATTCTTGATGTAATAAACTCAAATAAACTTGCTTTGAATACACCTGAAAAGCCTTTTGTTACTATATCTGCTCATGCAGACAGCGCAATTAAGATACTTGCAAGAGTATGGGTTAAGTCATCTGATTATTGGAATCTCAACTATCAGCTGCTTGAACAAGTAAAAGATAAATTTGATGAAAACGGAATAAGCATACCATACAACAAGCTTGATGTTCACATAGAAAAATAGAAAATCAAAACCACCAGTAGAACTGGTGGTTTGCACTAGCCCTATAAGGGCAATATTCTGGCGGGCGACTTAAGTCCCA
>UQDR01000008.1 GCA_900539835.1 uncultured Ruminococcus sp.
CCTATTTTTTCTACTCATAGCTTTAAGCTCTTTTGAACCCCCAGTAAAACTGGGGGTTTTCGTTTCACAATAAAAAATGGTCAGGCCTATAATAAGGTCTGACCATTTTAGCTTTATTTATTACATGCTTTCAGGACAAGTGATTTTAAGCATGTCCAGAATATTTTTTATCACCTGTTTTACTGCCAAAGACAGTGAAAGTCTTGCCTGCATCACAGATTCCTCCTCGCCCATAATACGGCAATTTGTATAGAACTTATGATACATTGTTGCAAGATCGATAACATATCTTGTAATTCTTGCAGGGTCATAGTTCTTAGCTGACTCGTTTATAACATTAGGCAAGGTTGCCATATATTTTATTATTTCAGTTTCTTCAGGCAATGTAAGATTTTTAAGGTTATCAAAAGAAGGATCTGAAATGTTTATACCCTCTTCCTCCATTTTACGCAGCACAGAACAGATTCTTGCATGAGCATACTGTACATAATAAACCGGGTTTTGTGATGTTTGTGAAACTGCCAGATCCAAATCAAAGTCAAAATGGGAATCAGGCTCACGGAGGTTAAAGAAAAATCTTGCGGCGTCGATCGGTATCTCATCAAGCAGTGTTGACAATGTAATTGCTTTTCCCGAACGCTTTGAAAGCTTATACTTCTCGCCGTTTCTCACGAGATTTACCATCTGCATAATAACGATATCAAGCTTGTCCGCATCTACGCCCAATGCAGTAAGCGCTGCTTTCATTCTCGGAATATAGCCATGGTGGTCAGCACCGAGGACATCTATTGCTATATCATAGCCTCTTGTGACCAATTTATTATAGTGATATGCTATATCAGGCACGAAATAAGTAGGAATTCCGTTAGCACGGACAAGGACTCTGTCTTTTTCATCTCCCAACTCGGAAGATTTAAACCATAGTGCACCTTCCTGCTCATAAGTATATCCGCTTGCTTTCAGCTTTTCGATAATCTCATTAACTGAGCCGTCGTTATGGAGGGTGCTTTCTCTGAACCATTTATCATAAGTAATACGATATTTACCCAAATCTTTTTCAAGAGTCTGAATATTTACAGGAAGAGCAAAATCGCAAAGGGCTTGTCTTCTCTCCTCAGAATCGGCATTTACATACTTATCGCCATGTATTTCTGCAAAATTCTTAGCATGGATCACTATATCCTCGCCGAGATAAGCGTCCTCGGGCATTTCAGTTTCAGGCTTATATATCTGGAGATATCTGACCTCAAGAGAAGTTTTGAATTTTTCAATTTGGTTTCCTGCGTCATTTACATAGAACTCACGAGATGCCTTAAAACCTGCTTTATCAAGCACTGCGGAAAGACAATCGCCGATTGCGCCGCCTCTTGCATTACCGATATGCATAGGTCCTGTAGGATTCGCAGATACAAACTCCACGAGGACCTTTTTACCCTCGCCGAAGTCAGTTTCGCCATAATGCTCTCCGTCAGCGATAACCGAGCTTACGACATCAGAAAACCACTGTGATGAAAAGAAAAAGTTAATAAAGCCTGCTCCTGCGACCTCACATTTTTCAAAATAAGATCCGTCGAGCATAATTTTCTCACAGATTGCTTCCGCTATTTTTCTCGGTGCTGTATGAAATGCTCTTGCACACACCATTGCGGCATTAGATGACATATCTCCGTTTTTAGGATCGGCCGGTATTTCCACATTAAATGCGGGGA
Organism: uncultured Ruminococcus sp.; assembly: GCA_900539835.1. Taxonomy (GTDB): domain Bacteria; phylum Bacillota; class Clostridia; order Oscillospirales; family Ruminococcaceae; genus FB2012. Next base: position 1,710 of record UQDR01000008.1, read on the forward strand.
TCGGTTCGGCTGGAAACGTTCCGTCAGAAATACATGCTCCCAAGGCATTCATAACCAATTCCCTTACTTGGTCAGATGCTTTTTTTATCAAGTTTGTCATTTTTACAGCTATGCTCCGTATGGAGCATATCCCCCTTTCGATGTTTTATCAAACGATGAATAACATATTCTGCTATACATACAGCTTTCCTTGCAGGCACAGCTTTATTGTTTCACGTCAATTGAAATATTAAAATCACCCAGATAGCTGGAATTTACGTCGATAACATACTTAAATGAAACATTACCTCCGCTTTCGGTAAGCGTTGATGTAATTTCCTTTGAATTTACTCCGACCATTATTTCGCCGTATGGAGTGCCGTAATGGCAATGATGTTTTCTTCCCTGCTCTACTATAAGATTAGAATTATATTTTCCTGTACGATTCAAAATTATTTTCTTATTTCCATAGACAGAAAGTTCGGTTACGGTTTCCTCAAAACCTGTAGCTTCAGTTTCATCATAAGAAATTACAAATCTGTCAGATTTCTTTTCCAGACGTCCTCTTGTTATCAGCTCTGTCTGGTCGGAGCTTTTTCCGTCCGTCTGAGTGCTGACTAAAGAAATTGTTACATTATCCTTTATCAAACAAGTCAAATCCTTTCAAAATTAAACTGTTAAATTACATTTAAATATTTCACCATTAATATTTTTGCCCAAAAACGCTTCAACATTCTCAGAAAACAATGATACGCTGTCTGTACAATAAAGCTCAAGGTGTCCCGGTTCAGTTCTGTCTGAAAGCATATCACGGTAGGTCATTTCGTTAAGCGCATATTTCGCCAGTTCGCCTCCGGAAGAAATTAATTTCACATCATTTCCCATAATATCTGAAATCAAATCAATAAGGTGCGGATAATGAGTACAGCCCAATATTAGGGTATCCACCTTCTCCTTTTTCATCACCTCTAAATATTCTTCTGCAAAAAATCTTGCAGGCGGACAATTAACACCTGTATATCCGTTTTCTACAAGAGGGACAAACATAGGACATGCTTTTCCGATTACTTTTATATTAGGATTAATACTTCTGATAACTTTTCCGTACATACCACTTTTTACAGTGGCACTGGTAGCTATAACTCCCACACGATTGTTTTTTGTTTCTGCACATGCAACCTGCACTGCCGGTTCAACAACTCCTGTAACTTCTATTGAACTTTCTCTTTTAAACGAAGAAAGCACAGATGAAACAGTACCGCAGGCAACGAGTATCATTTTTACGTTATGCTGTTCAAGAAAAGCTATATCCTGTTTTGCATATTTTATAATAGTTTCTTTACTTCTGGTTCCATACGGCACTCTCGCTGTATCTCCGAGGTAAACAATATTTTCATTCGGAAGTAGTTTTACAAGCTCTTTAACACATGTTAATCCGCCGACTCCCGAATCAAACACGCCTATTGCACTATTATTCATAGTCAATTCCCGCCCTTTCAAGAGCAAGTTTTATAAGATTATCTTCCTGTTCATTAAAGGACATTCCTTCATACTCCATAAGCTTTGGATACATACTTATAGGTGTATGTCCCGGAAGGGTATTAATTTCATTCAATACAATCTCACCGTTTTCACACAGGAAAAAGTCAACTCTTGCAAGACCTGCACAACCCATTGCTTTGTAAGCTTTGATTGCGGTTTCTCTGATACGTTCAATCACATTTTCGTTCATTCTTGCAGGAATAATAGTTTCAGATAAGTCACTGTTATATTTTGAATCGTAGTCATAAATTTCAATATTTTCCGAGCAGATTTCTCCTATTGTGGAAGCGACAGGTTTATCATTGCCCATTACTGCACACTCACATTCAACACCGACAAGACCCTGTTCGACTACTACTTTTTTATCGTGGGCAAAGGCAATTTTAATACCTTTTTTCAGCTCATTAAGATTTTTCACCTTTGATATTCCCACAGAAGAACCACAATTTGCAGGCTTAACAAACATAGGATATGTAAGCTCACTTTCAATTTGTCTGCACTTCTCATCCAAATCATCAAGCTCAGACTCGATCATTGCAAACCACTTTGCAGTTTTTATGCCGTGTGCTTCAAGGATTGTATGAGTAAGCTCTTTATCCATACAGTTTGCAGAAGATATAACGTCACAGCCAACAAACGGGATTTCAGCAAGCTGGAATAATCCCTGAATTGTACCATCCTCTCCGTTTTTTCCATGCAGGACAGGAAAAACGCAATCGACCTTTAAATAAGACACATTTCCGTTCTCGCCAAGCACCAAAAATCCTTTATGAAGTGGGTCGGGGCTGAGCACACAAGGTACGTTATCCGGGTGCTGTTCCCATTTACCGCTGGCGATATCGTCAATATCGCCCATATATTTCATCCAATGACCTTTTTTGGTGATACCGATGATTATAACTTTATATTTATCCTTTGGAATACTTTTTATAACATGAGTTGCTGACACGAGAGAAACATCATGTTCGTTGGACTTTCCGCCAAAAATTACAGCTACACGAATTCTGGACATAACTTCAGCTTCCTTTCATACTTTATCTGAATACTAATATATAATTATACCATACAACCCGTATTAATGCAAAGGTTTTTTCTACAAAATTAGCCAAGTCACATATTAAATATTGTACGATTTATTTAAACTTTGCAACTTCATCAAAATTCATATTACCGCCGAATATATCCAAAGCACTTCCCACGGTAAAATCCAACACAGAATTTCCTACCCTTTTCAGCTTATGCAAATCATCAAAGCTTGATATCCCACCTGCATAAGTTACAGGGATAAAATAATTTTCTCCCAGCATTTGAGCAAGACTTTCTTCAATACCAGAAGCCTTTCCCTCAACGTCTACTGCATGTATAAGAAACTCTTCACAGTAACTGCTCAACATTTTCATGGTATCCTTATTCATCTTAACATCGGTGAACTTCTGCCATCTGTCGGTCACGATATAATACTCACCATTACGCTGTCTGCATGACAGATCAAGCACCAGCTTATCTTTTCCCACAGCAGTGATTATTTTATTCAGGTTATCAAAATTTATGACTCCGTTTTTAAAAACATAGCTTGTAACAATAACATGGCTTGCACCTTTTTCTAAAAACAGTTTTGCGTTATCTGCATTTATTCCACCGCCGATTTGAAGACCGCCTTCAAAGGCTTCAAGTGCAGAAAAAGCTTGGTCACAATCGGCTTCATATTCTTTCGTACCCACAGGATTGAGCAATATTATATGCCCTCCGTCAAGGCCTTTATTTTTATACATATTTCCATAAAAAGCTCCGTCATATGAAGACACAAAGTTTTCCTTTGCTGTTTTGTTTTTATCAGACAACGAGCCGCCGACAATTTGCTTTACCTGTCCGTTATGGATATCTATACAAGGTCTGAATTTCATTTAATTTTCCCCATTCTTTTTTGTTGTGTTTCATATGAATATTCTGTACTGTCGGCTTTTGGAAGGCCCTCGCTGTTCCAGACATGTCCGTTTTTTCTGAGGAATTCCTCAGTTACATTAAAGTATATATGCGAAACAGGTAAATCTTCAATATCCGATGACGGATCATCCCAAGTTACATCAACATAATACCAATCATCATCAAGCTGCACCATATTCCAAGCATGGTCATCACGATTATCGTCCTCGGCATACACAATAATATTTGGTATTTCAAACATATCCATAAACATTTTAAAGGTAGCTGCATATCCTGAACATATTGATTTTCCATTTATCAAAGCACCATATGGATTCTCTGAATTTTGACTATGCTCATGAAAAATTCCCAAATTTGCTGTGTCATATTCTGAATTAGAAACTATATAATCATGAATCGCAAGCTCCTTCTCATATAATGACATATCTTCATTGATTACATTATCAATGATCTCAACAGCTTTGTCATAAATCTTTTTATCAAAATCCGAAAGCCCGGATGTATCTCCGGAAAGATATGCGTCAGAAATAGGTTTTGTATTGTAAATATCGGAATCTTCCTGTTCTGTTTCTGAAACGCCGTATAATGTGGTTTCATAAGGTCTAAATTGATGGTATAATTTTTTTACGACTTTAGTGCAAACAAATAAAGTACATAATAGTATAACTATAAAAAACAAAGCTTTATTTGATCTTAATTTCATATTTACTCCAAATAAAATTATTCATAAATTTATTATACATTACGGCATTGCAGTTTGTCAAGAAAGCTGATTTGTTATGAGATTATTAAAAGTATAAAAATCTATTTACAATGAAATGGTTTTGTGATATAATTATGAAGCGGTATTATTTTTACAAATATTTATCCGTAATTTTGCTGTTTAAGCAAGGAGGAAAATTTTCATGGTAAAAGCAATAGTTGGTGCTAACTGGGGCGACGAGGGTAAAGGAAAGCTTACCGATATGATGGCTCAGGAATCAGACATCATTATCAGATTTCAAGGCGGCGCCAATGCAGGACATACAATTGTAAACAACTATGGCAAATTCGCACTTCACACACTTCCTTCGGGAGTTTTTTATGATCATACAACAAGCATTATCGGCAATGGTGTAGCTCTGAACATTCCGGTGCTATTCAATGAAATACAGTCAATTGTTGAAAAGGGCGTACCTGCTCCTAAAATTTTAATTTCTGACAGAGCTCAGATGGTTATGCCTTATCACATTCTTTTTGACGAATATGAGGAAGAAAGACTCGGAAAGGCCAGCTTTGGTTCAACAAAATCGGGCATTGCTCCATTTTATTCAGATAAATATGCTAAAATCGGTTTTCAGGTTCAAGAGCTTTTTGATGAAGAAAATCTTCGCAAAAAATTAGAGCGTGTAGTTGAAACCAAAAATGTTATGCTTGAACATTTATATCACAAGCCGGCACTTAACACAGATGAGCTTTTTAACACATTAATGGAATATAAAAAGATGGTTGAGCCTTATGTATGCGATGTTTCTCTTTATCTGTGGAATGCAATGAAAGAGGGCAAGAATATACTTTTAGAGGGTCAGCTTGGATCGCTTAAAGACCCTGACCACGGAATTTATCCTATGGTTACCTCATCCTCTACACTGGCTGCATACGGTGCAATCGGTGCGGGTATTCCTCCATACAAAATTGAACAGATCGTTACAGTAGTTAAGGCATATTCTTCAGCAGTCGGTGCTGGTGCTTTCGTTTCGGAAATCTTCGGTGAAGAAGCTGACGAACTCAGACGCAGAGGCGGCGACGGCGGTGAATATGGTGCAACAACAGGCAGACCGAGAAGAATGGGTTGGTTCGACGTTGTTGCTTCAAAATACGGCTGCCGAATTCAAGGTACAACCGATGTTGCATTTACAGTACTTGATGTTTTAGGATATTTAGACAAGATTCCTGTTTGCGTGGGGTATGAAATTGACGGTGAAGTAACAACTGAATTTCCTACTACACAGAAGCTTGAAAGAGCAAAGCCTGTGCTTGAAGTGCTTGACGGCTGGAACTGTGATATCAGAGGAATCAGAAAATATGAAGAGCTTCCTGAAAACTGCCGTAAATACATTGAGTTTGTGGAAGAAAAAATCGGTTTCCCGATTACAATGATTTCAAACGGTCCTAAGCGTGAGGACATAATTTACAGAAACAAATAACAAGTATAAAAAAGTCCTGACTTATCCAATGGATAGGTCAGGATTTTTTATATACAAAACAAATTTGTTTCCCAGCAGGGATAGTATGGATATTGTCTCAGATACATTTTATAATTTGGATTAATTTCATTTATCAATAAGGGTAAATCAATCATATCATAAGCTCTGTGATATAATGCTGTACAAATTTTAGTACTGAAATTCCGTATGGTTTTTATGCTTCCCAACAGCGCCTGCCTGTCAGCTCCCTCAACATCATACTTTATATATGTACAGCCCTTATCTGCCAAAATCGAATCCAAACTTCGGCACTGCACCGGTACACCCACTTCAGAAACTGACGCTTGTCTTCCTGCATTTTTTGAAAACATTCTCACTTCATCTTTATTCCATGCAGCGGCATTATACCACTCTATATTATTCAGATTCAACGTATTTTTCACGCATTTCCTGAAATTCTTTACGTTTGGTTCGAGTGCTATAATTTTAGCATACTTCCCATTTGTCTGTTCAAGGAATTCAGATATGGTATCACCAATATATGCTCCCAAATCCACATAAATTTCATTTTCGCCAAGACAAATAATTTTCTCATATGATTCATCAGGACAGGTAAATACGTTTTTAAGATACCTGATATCTCCTGTAACTTTATAGATAAGGACATTTACAAAGACTGCCTTGGACTGTTCATCGCAAAGCAGCTCAAATACCTTTTTAGCTTGTTCAAATCTATTAAGAAACCCCTCTTTAGTAAAACATTCTTCGCCAAAAACAGGAACGTCAGGCATTATCAAAGTATGTTCGTCAGCGATTCTCTCAAGCCTTTGCATAACATCCGGCAGACTTGTTCCGAATGCCGGGACAACAATAAAATCATCTGTACATTTTTGCACGTCATCATATCGGCACACCTTAAAGCCCTGAAAATCCTGTCCCCGCACAAAATCATCACTGGCAAAAATACCACTGCATTTGATTTCGTACCTTTCAAACTGTGACAGTATTTTCAGACATCCATCGCCCATGCCATAAACAAACACGGGTAATTTTGTATTTTTAAATTTATCCCAAGAGCTTTGAAGTGAGCTAAAATAGTCATAATCAAGCTGATTAAAAATCATTTATATCTCCGAATTCGCCGCAATGGTCCTCAGGACCAATCATATCTCTTCCACGGATATTATACTTATCACGATTAATATTAATATATTTATCGATCATAGCAAGGACTTCCCTTGGTTTTTTCACAGACCAGATGTCTTTGATTGGTGTATCAACATCCTTGACATGCATAGAAATTGTTCCGCATTTAAACAGCCTCTGACCCAATGGAAGCACAAGCTTTTTATCAGTTACACGATAAAGCTCCAGCTCATCTTCTTCAATACGCAACAGACCTTTTCTTGTGATAAGCTTTGATTCAGTAAGAAAATATCTTGTAAAAGACAATGGCAAACCGAAAATTGTCCTTTTTTTATCAGTCCAGATGTAATCAATTCCGTCATTTCTCATTTACTCTCGCCCCTTATTAATAATTCATTATTATTGTATCATCTTTGGTGATATGTGTCAACAAGAGCAACCATTTTGAATAAATTCATTAGAATAAATTTAATTATTGAAATATACAGATTTTAATGCTATAATATGAATAACTAATTTAAATCAATGAGGTGTAAAAATGTTATTTAAATTTATAATTTCTTTTATTGCAGGAATCGGTGCAGGGCTCGGAACGGGGTTTGCCGGTATGAGTGCTGCGGCGGTAATCAGTCCTATGCTCATAACATTTCTTGGTGTTCCTGCTTATCAGGCTGTGGGAATTGCCCTTGCCAGCGATGTACTCGCCAGTGGGGTATCAGCGTATACTTATGGTAAAAATAAAAATTTAGACATTAAAAATGGTCTTGTCATGATGGTAACGGTACTTGCTTTTACACTTGTGGGCAGTATGCTTGCAAGCCTGTTGCCGTCAACCACAATGGGTGCATTTTCTATGGTCATGACCCTAATGCTTGGAATTAAATTTATTGTAAAGCCTGTTATGACAACAAAGGAAAAGATGCTTGAAACATCACCTAAAAAAAGATTAATTCAATCAATTATCTGCGGCATAGTTATTGGTCTTATCTGCGGATTTGTGGGTGCAGGCGGCGGAATGATGATGCTTCTTATACTAACATCTGTGTTGGGTTATGAGCTTAAGACTGCTGTGGGAACAAGTGTATTTATTATGGCATTTACGGCTCTCACAGGAGCATTGTCGCACTTTGTGATTGACGGAGCCCCAGACATTTTCATACTTGTTTGCTGTATTCTTTCCACCCTGCTGTTTGCGAGAATTGCGGCTTTATTTGCAAATAAGGCAGAGCCAAAAGTACTTAATCGTGTCACCGGAGCCATATTAGCGATTCTTGGAATTGCAATGATTATAGTTAATTTAACAAAATAGAAAAAAACGAGCTGTGCAAAATTAAACGATCACAGCTCGTTTAACTTTGCTTGACAAAAAATTGATTTTAGTATATAATTAATTCTGTTGCTGTAAGATAATATTAGACTAAATTTCACGAATATTAATATATTTTGCTAGTGTGGCGCAGTTGGTAGCGCAATTGATTCGTAATCAATAGGCCGTCGGTTCAAGTCCGATCACTAGCTCCAGCCTAACATGAAAAAATCCCCAAACTACAATGTAGTTATGGGGATTTTGATTTTTGTTTGGAATCAATATTAACCAATGCAGCAATATAGAAATGATAACTACTGCATAGACTGATTGCTGTATTTTTGCTTTAAGCTTGATACTTTATTCTGTTCAACCTGTTCTGTAGAATACCAGCCCTTTGCAGACATTTTATCATAAATGTTATCCTGCATATTAAGAGCATTATTTAGCGCTGTGCTGAAAGCCTGATGAACATTTGTAGTCGTAGACTCTAAGGTTCCATGCATAAAAAGGTCGCAAACTCCCTTTTCAAGCAAAAGAATATCTTCCATTAAACACTTATCATTCATTCTGTTATCCTCCTTTATTAAGAAAGCAAGCTGTAAAAGCTTTGGAAAATCTGCTGATGCTTCTGTGCCATCTGCTCAACGCAAGATTTTAGCTCTGCATCTTGAATTTTATTTGCGGTTTCCTTACACTTTGACTGAAAATACTTTTCATGTCCCAATGCGTCTTCAATATACAACAGTTCTTTATTTGTCATAAGATATAAGCCTCCTTATAATTTTATGACAATATTGTACGCTGTTTATCCAATAATATACATTGCTTCTTAATAAGTTTTTTGCATTTTAACAGATTTAATTCTGAAAGTTTTAATTTTTATAAGCTTAATTAACTGTATAATCGCCATTGACCCGAAAGCAAGCAAATAAATTAAACCATAAAGTTCCCATCCTAATTCAGTAACTTTAAATAATGTATTTAAAACAGGAACAAAATAAACAATGTTGATCAAAACAAATCCTATGCTGAACGCCGCTATAGTGAATTTATTATTAAACATTTTTTGAGAAAACAAAACCGGCTCTTCACTTTTACAGCTGAATCCATGAAGCAATCTTGACATACACAGCGTTGCAAAAGCCATTGTTCTTGCAGTTTCGATGCTGAACTTACTTCCGATAAGAAAAGCAATTATCGTTGTTGCACCTATTATTAATCCTGAATAACCAATCTTTAAAAGAAATGATTTTGTAAGAATTGACTCATCTGAATTTCTTGGTTTTCTCTCCATAACCGAATCATCGTGAGGTTCTAAACCTAACGCTATGGCAGGAAGTGAATCGGTTAACAGATTGATAAACAGCAAATGTATTGCTTCAAATGGCACCGGCAAGCTTAAAACAGAACAGAAAAGAACAGTTATTATACCGGCAAGATTACCTGACAATAAAAACAAAATTGATTTTTTTATATTTTCAAAAATGTTTCTACCGTTTTTTACTGCTTTAACAATGGTCGCAAAATTATCATCAGCAAGCACCATAGAAGCTGCATCCTTAGCAACCTCTGTTCCTGTTATGCCCATTGCCACACCGATGTCTGCCTGTTTTAAGGCAGGGGCATCGTTCACACCATCTCCTGTCATTGCAACAATACTGCCACGGTTCTGCCAAGCCTTGACGATCCTGATTTTATGCTCTGGTGTGACCCTTGCATATACTGATTTGTCGCTGACAAAACTTATAAGCTGTTCGTCAGTATATCGGTCTAATTCACTGCCCTCAACAGCTTCTGACATATCGTTCAGAATGCCAATTTCTTTTGCAACAGCAGAAGCTGTTATTAAATGATCTCCTGTTATCATCACAGGTTTAATTCCTGCTCTCCTGCACTCTTCAACCGCTTTTGCTGATTCTTCCCGCGGTGGGTCCATCATAGCCACCAAACCAAGGAAATGCAAATCATATTCATCATTTAATTCTAACTCTTTTTTATTGCATACTTTTGACGCAAAGCAAAGTATTCTCAAGCCTTGAGCTGAAAGCTGTTCTGTTTGTTCAATAATATGAGCTTTAATTTTATCATTACAATCTAAACGATGGATAAGTACATCTGCTGCACCTTTAGTAAACAGAATATTCTCACCGTCTACATTATTAAGCGTTGACATCAGCTTTCTATCAGAATCGAAAGGTATTTCACTGATTCTGGAGTGGACCTCACGCAAGCCTTTAACATCTATTCCTTTACTCAGTGCAAAGCTAACTAAAGCAGTTTCAGTAGGGTCACCTATCTCTCCGCATTCATTACACTGAGAGTCATTACATAATATTGACGCTAAGATAAGCCGCTTTTCTTCATTTCCGCTTATATTAAATTTTTCAGAAGAAAACACCTGACTTCCTATAGATAATTGTCTTACAGTCATTTTATTTTGTGTCAATGTTCCTGTCTTATCGGAACAAATAACTGATACCGAGCCTAAGCCCTCCACTGCCTGCAATTTTCTTATGACAGCGTTCTCTCTTGACATTTTTTGAGTACCGAACGAAAGCACGATCGTAACTATTGAACTTAGCGCTTCGGGAATAGCCGCAACAGCCAAAGCTATCGCAAACATAAAAGAATCCATAATCCCATTGCCTTGTATTGAGCTTAAAACAAAAACCACAATACATATCAATATAATAGCAATAGAAAGCTTTTTACCGAAGTTATCAAGGGTTATTTGAAGCGGAGTTTTTCGCTCCTGTGCATTTTCTATCAACTCTGCAATTTTGCCGACCTCTGTTGACATCCCCACATCAGTTACAATAAATCTGCCCCTGCCGTAAGTCACAAAGCTTCCCGAATATAACATATTAACCCTATCGCCAAGTGGTACTTCCCTGTCTATATTTACAATTTTCTTTTGTATGTTAACGCTTTCTCCGGTCAATGCACTTTCGTTGACCTGAATAGAAGCACATTCTATCAGCCTTCCGTCAGCAGGAATCTGATCTCCGGCCTCCACAACCACCACATCTCCAACCGCTATCTGTTCAGACGGAATCTTAACAGCTTCACCGTTTCTCATTACCGTTGCATTAGGAGAAGACAATTTTTTTAAATTTGACAGTGATTTTTCTGCTTTAACAGTCTGCACTGTTCCTAACACTGCGTTTAAGGTAATAACAAAAATTATTACTGCGAAGCTTTCCCAATCTCCCATTACGGCGGAAACTGCGGCTGCTATAATAAGTATTATAACAAGAAAATCCGTAAACTGCTCTAAAAAAATCACAATAGGTTTTTTTCTTGTTTTCTCAGAGATTTGATTTTTTCCGAATAAATTAATATTATCCTCTGCCTGTTTTGACGTTAAGCCTGTTTCACCTGAGTTAAATTGTTTAAAAATCTCCTCAATCTTCTTACGATAACTTTGATTCATAATATTATTACGTCCTTTCAAAATAGTCTGATAATTCGTGCGACTATTTGAAATTATTGCAATAAAAAAGCAAGGCTCTTATTGGAATAATCGCAAATATGCACAATTATTTCAATAAAAGTCTTGCCGTTTAGATATGAAGCGGGTCATCATCTGACCGTATTGACGCAAACATAAACAGTTTCCCTGCCGGCTACTCTCTTTTACCTATTATACAGTATATACTAATTCATTTAATATGTCAACACTTTTTAGTCAGGAAAAACTATATTAAATAAAAAAAGAGGCGCAATTGCCTCTTTAATTCTATCGTCCGCAATTCCATGCGCAATCACCGCAGACTTCTGTTAGCTTGCCTTTATTTATTATTTCTCTTTTTGCAATTTCTAAGAAATCCATTCCATTCAGCTTTTGTCCGGAATAAAAGCCGCAAAGCTCCATAACCTTTTTATCATACCTGTCAACCTTATCCTGTGTAACACATATTCCCTGCTTCAAATTGGGACATTTACTGCATATATCATCGTTCCCGCACGTTATTTGAATTTCCGTATCTTCTTTCAATTTGCCAATAACTCCGCTCATATGATCGGTAAATTCATCACTGTAACCCTTTCCTTCAAAGAATTGTATACATAGAGCATGATGCGGTCTTAATTTAAACATGCACATACTTTTTAAGCCTATTCACAATTATTGCTGCACAAGCAATTTTTACAGCGTCAGGAATAATAAATGGTACAACGCACCAACCAAGTACTGCGCTTAAACCAATAGCACCTGTGTTATGCGTATAAACAGCCATAAACCAAATCGTTCCAAACAAATAACATACCAAAAGCCCTGTCACCATAGAAATTATCTGAATTATCAGTTTGTCCCCAAAAAGCTTTTGTATCAACCACATTATAAGTGCAGAGAAAATGAAACCTATTATGTAACCGCCTGTCGTTCCCATGATTATTCCAAGGCCTCCCGTAAAGCCTGAAAAAACCGGGATTCCTATTGCTCCGAGAAGAACAAAAACCAAAACTGATATAGTACCCAGCTTTCCACCCAAAAGTCCTATTGTAAGAAAAACTCCGAAGGTTTGCAAAGTAAACGGAACAGATGTGGGAATAGAAATCCAAGAACACACTGTCATAATCGCTACAAAAATAGCGCATAAGCATAATTGTCTTACTGATATTTTAGATGTTGTCAACTTAAACACGTCCTTTCAGTTTACAATTATAGCATACAAAGCTCTGTTTGTCAACTGTATTTGAAATTTATGTTGACAATAAAACATTAAGAAAATTATAAAATGAATATAAAATATAAATAACAATATTATTGTAAAATAGATATTGTATTCTACATAGAAAGGACAGCACTAATGAAAAAGAAAATTATAAATTTATTTGCTATTGTAATGCTGTTACCACTTGTTTGCTTAGTGGTATATACCCTTTATTTTGTTTGCTCTACGCAAGACAAAGAAAGCATAATTAACAACTTGCGGGAATATCAACATATTGACAATGTTTTATCAGACGACAATATTGATTTTAAAAATAATCTATTCTTTGTGAGCAATCCTGAAAGCAAAGAAGATAGCAAACTTGCACTTTATGAGGGCAAGCGTTTTCTATTTACAGATTGGTATAGATACTCTGACTATTATGGAGCAGAAAGAAGTTCCTCTAACGGATGTGGTGCAACAAATATTACTTTAAAAGACAATGATGATGAAGATCATAACGTTGCTGTCTTTTTTTCAGATGGAAGAAAGAATATAAGAAAAATTGAATATGATGTTACTTCTAACATGCAAACAGAAACATTCACAAAATTAGTTAAAAACGAACCTTTTGTATTTATCCTTGACAATAAAGGGCAAGAATCTGTCAATGTCTTTTCTTGCATAAGCGGTGCAAGGTTCTATGATAAAAATGATAATTTAATATTTGACACCAATCAAGATTAAATAAAATCCATAACACAAAAATGAGCGGATCTAAAACCGCTCATTTTTTTGCTTATTATATTATTGGCTAATTACTCTGCCTTGGGATTAGTACATTCCGCCCATTCCACCGCCTGCTGCGGCTGCCATTGCTGCATCAGCAGCAGGGTCCTTAATGTCAGCCACAAGACTCTCAGTTGTAAGAACCATTGCTGCAACTGAAGCTGCATTCTGAAGTGCTGAACGTGTTACCTTTGTCGGGTCAACAATTCCGGCAGGGATCATATCAACATATTCTTCTTTGTATGCATCAAAACCATAGCCAACTTTTCTTGAACGAACAATCTTATCAATGATAACACTTCCCTCAAGACCTGCGTTGAGTGCGATCTGACGTACAGGCTCTTCAAGTGCTCTGAGAACAATCTTTGCACCGGTCTTTTCATCGCCGTCAAGCTTGTCGCAAAGCTTTTTAACTACAGGAATTGCGTTTACCAATGCTGTTCCGCCTCCTGCAACGATACCCTCTTCAACTGCAGCCTTTGTTGCAGCGAGAGCGTCTTCCATTCTAAGCTTCTTTTCTTTCATTTCAACTTCTGTAGCAGCCCCAACCTTAATTACAGCTACACCGCCTGAAAGCTTAGCAAGTCTTTCCTGAAGTTTTTCTCTGTCAAAATCAGATGTAGTAGTTTCAATCTGAGCCTTGATCTGACCAACTCTTGCCTTGATTTCATCAGATGAACCGGCACCGTCAACAATGATTGTGTTTTCTTTCTGAACAACAACCTGTCTTGCTCTTCCCAGCTGATCAAGAGTTGTTTCTTTAAGCTCAAGACCAAGCTCCTCAGAAATAACCTGACCGCCTGTAAGAATTGCAATATCCTGAAGCATTTCTTTTCTTCTGTCACCAAATCCGGGAGCTTTAACAGCAACACAAGTGAATGTTCCTCTGAGTTTATTTACAATAAGAGTTGAAAGAGCCTCGCCTTCAACATCCTCAGCGATTATAACAAGCTTTTTGCCTGCCTGAACGATCTGCTCCAAGAGAGGAAGAACTTCCTGGATGTTAGAAATCTTCTTATCAGTAATGAGAATTAAAGCGTCGTCAATGACAGCTTCCATTTTCTCTGTATCTGTTACCATGTAAGGTGCAATGTAACCTCTGTCAAACTGCATACCCTCAACAACTTCGCTGTATGTTTCAGCAGTCTTTGATTCCTCAATAGTGATAACGCCGTCAGCAGATACTTTTTCCATTGCTTCTGCAATAAGATCTCCTACTGACTCATCACCTGATGATACGGTTGCAACTCTTGCGATATCCTCTGAGCCTGCAACAGTCTTAGAATTAGCAACGATTGTTTCAACTGCTGTATCAACAGCCTTTGCCATACCCTTTTTTACTACCATGGGGTTAGCTCCTGCGGCAATGTTTTTCATACCCTCACGAACAAGAGCCTGAGCAAGCAGTGTGGCTGTTGTTGTACCGTCGCCTGCTGCATCATTTGTTTTTGTAGCTACTTCTTTAACAAGCTGAGCACCCATATTTTCAAAAGCGTCCTCAAGCTCGATTTCCTTAGCTATAGTTACACCGTCGTTTGTAATAAGCGGAGAACCGAATTTTTTATCAAGAACAACGTTTCTTCCCTTAGGACCCATTGTAATTTTAACTGTATCAGCAAGCTTATCAATACCAGCCTGAAGTGACTTTCTTGCTTTTTCGCCGTAAATAATATCCTTAGCCATTATTATTACCTCCAAAAATATACTTTATATAAAATTATCTTATTCAACTACTGCAAGAATATCTTCCATTTTAACAATGATATATTCTTCTCCGTCAAGTTTAACATTAGTACCTGAATATTTTGAGATAAGAACCTTATCTCCTTTTTTTACTGACATAGTAACATCAGCATTTCCCGGTCCAACTTCTAAAACTTCTGCAACCTCCGGCTTTTCTTTTGCTGAGCCCGTAAGGATAATTCCACTCTGTGTAGTTTCCTCCGCTTCAGTCATTTTTACTACAACTCTGTCTTGTAATGGTCTGATTGTCATAAAAAATCCTCTCCTTCTAATATTATTCAGGGAATTTTCCCTTGCTGTTATTTTTATAGTCAAAGCAAACACACTTGACAAATTAGCACTCGCATTCTTTGAGTGCTAATATTATTCTAACATCTTTTTCTGAAAATTCAAGTCTATTTACTGACTTTATTATAAAATTGTATAGTTGCACAAAATTAAGCTAAATTATACCCAAAAAATTAGTTATTTTTATTGCAAATTACTGTTGATGGTTTCCCTCAGACTATTACCATTGAAGAAATTTATTATTTAAATATTATTACTATTATTTTATTATAATATAAATGTTCATTATTTAAGTGCCCAATTTACAATTTGTACATATTTAGTTCATACAAAATGGTACAAGGTTATCTAATAATTTGTTATAATATAGACATTAAATGAAATTTAAATTAAGTTTTATTCAATTTTTTTGTGATTCTATAATAAAAGATCACTTTGTCTGATTTTTCGTCGATCAAACAGACACAGGGAAGGAAGATTATTATGTCATTAGGAAGAGTTTTGGTAGTTGACGATGATAAGAATATTTGTGAGCTTCTTAGGCTTTATTTGGAAAAGGAAGGCTATGGCGTAATTTTAGCGCATGACGGTGAAGAAGCCGTTGTAAAATATAACGCTCTGAAGCCTGACATTATACTGCTTGACATTATGCTCCCGGGAATGGATGGATGGCAGGTTTGCCGTGAAATCAGAAAAAAATCAAATGTTCCATTGATTATGATAACTGCAAAACAAGAAACATTTGATAAGGTTCTCGGTTTGGAACTCGGAGCTGATGACTATATCGTTAAGCCTTTTGATACTAAAGAAGTTATTGCCAGAATAAAGGCTGTTTATCGCCGTGTCGGTCAGGTTAAGGGTGAGGTAGAAATCAAGGAAGTCAAATATGACAGACTTTCAGTTAATATGACAAGATATGAACTGAGAGTTAACGGTGTTGTTTTAGATACACCACCGAAGGAGCTTGAGCTTCTCTTCCATCTTGCTTCCAATCCTAATCGTGTATTTACACGTGACCAGCTTCTTGACGAGGTTTGGGGATTTGAATATTACGGTGATTCAAGAACAATAGATGTTCATGTAAAAAGACTTCGTGAAAAGCTTGAAGGCATTTCACCTGAGTGGTCTTTAAAGACGGTTTGGGGAGTAGGCTATAAATTTGAGCTTGCGGAAACTCACGGAAAATAATAAATTTAACACTATTCAGAATTTCTGAATAGTGTTTTTTATTGTATTTTACATATGAAAACGGCAGGATTATACCCTGCCGTTTTATTTAAGCCTTTTTATATTTTCTCTTTTTACCTTTTTCTCCGATACTAAGAGTCATTGTAAAGATTTTATCACTTGTAAATACCTTAATTGCAAAAGTCATGGAAACAGCAAGAATCAAAATCTGATAAGCAAAACCGCCCCAATAAAGACTCATATTTCCGAACATTACGTTCTCAGACGCCATGAATGTATGAGTAAACGGAATTGCATAAACAATATATTTGAACACGGGCGACAATGTTTTTATATCAATCATCATTGAAAGAATATATGGTATCATTGCTGTGAAAAGAATCGGCATAACAAGTGCCTGAGCAGATTTGATATCCTTAGCTAAAGCTCCTAAAACCAATGATAATGATAGTCCGATAAGCACGCTGACAAACATCTGTAAACCTACCAACAGATATTGTGCAGCTGAAAGAGATAATCCCAATTCCTCTAAAACTCCGTTGAACTGAGAGGTATCAGCACCCATTGTAAACGAATTTGTCATATTATTCATTCCAAACATAAACGCTGCTGCCATTACTGCTGCAACAATCGCTGCTGAAAGCATTTTTGCACTAAGCACCGAAAGCCTTGAAACGGGAGCAGAAAGAAGAGTTTCAAGTGTCTTATCAATTTTCTCAGTAGAAACAGCATTCAGAAGCATCTGAGAAGAATACATTATTAACAGAAAAACTATTATCGGAACGAACATGCCCTGCATTTGACAAAGTGAATACAAAATCGAAGAAGATACTTTTGCTGATTTATCGGCAACAACTGTCGTTTCCTCAACAGAAACGGGAGAATCCATTTGAATTACTTCATCTTCTGTCATTTTTCCCTCGGCGATTTTCTCCGAATAAAGCTGAGCTTTTATTGCACTTTTTATTATTTCCATTACTGATTCTGAATCAAAGCCGACATTAGACATTGTTGACATTGATGTCATTTCACCTACATACCGAATATCTGCCTGTTCACCTTTCTGGACTTGTGCGGTAAAACCTTCAGGAAGGATCACTACATTCGTTATATCCAGCCGTTTTAACTCCTCGGCATAATTGTCGCTTTCAAGAGTTACCATATTTACTTCATTTTCTGTTCCGTCAACTGTTTCCAGTGTCTTTACAAGCGATTGAGTAAATTCTGTTTTATCCTCATCGCATATTGTAATCTTTGAACCTTCTAAAACGGCATCCTCAATAACACCGGTAAGAGCATTTCCTGCAAGAGAAAGTACGGCAACAATAATAATCAATGTAGCAATTGTCTGGATCGTCAGCATTTCTCTCAGTTCTTTTTTCAAAAGATTAAAGAATTTCACTGCTCTTCACCGCCCTTTCAAATACTTCCTCAAGATTTGCTGCGCCATGCTTTTCAAGGAGTTCAGCCGGCGTACCTGTTTCTAACAGGTGTCCTTTTGCAATTATTCCGACACGGTCAGAAACATACTCAATTTCAAGCATGTTATGGGAAGACAGCAAAAAGCTCATGCCCTGAGAAGCAAGTTCCTTTATCATACGTCTTATTTCCAATGCATTAATAATGTCAAGTCCTGATGTCGGTTCATCAAGAATAGCTAATGCCGGCTTTGACATAATTGCTCTCGCAAGAAGCAATTTTCTCGTCATTCCTCTTGAATAGCTTCCGATTTTATCATCAAGCCTGTCACCCAAGCCGCAAATTTCCGAAGCTGTTTTTACATATTCAGCGGCAGAAGCAGAATCATTTGCATATATGCTTGCCATAAACTGAAGATATTTTTTTCCTGTCATTGTTTTATACGCACCGGCTTCATCAGGAAGATATGTAATGTTCTCTCTTACCTTTTCCGGTTCTGTCAAGATACTGTGGCCCATGACAACTGCGTCGCCTTCGGTCGCTTTAAGAAGTGTCGAAATCATACGGATTGTAGTAGTTTTTCCGGCTCCATTAGGACCGATCAAAGCAAAAATTTCACCTTTTTTTACGTCAAAGGTTACATTCTGTGATGCATAAACACCTTTCTTATACTGCTTTGAAAGACCTCTTACCTCCAAAACATTTTCCATAAAAATATGCTCCTTTCTTTTGCCGTAACCCAAATAACAGAAACGTCCTTATATACGACAAAACACTATAAGTATTGTACTACTTATATCTACGTTTGTCAATATTGATGAAATCAGGGCTTGAAATTCCTTCCTCTTTAAAATCATGAGAGAAAAAACGTACTGATGTTGAAAGTTTTGAAAACTTTTTAATAATTCAGCCTTTAAAACCTTAGTTTTAAACAGTTTCAACATAGTTTTCAACACTTTTAAATTTTTTGGACCTGTGTTTGCAACTGTCCAATAAACTTCCTAAAAGTAAAATATGTCGTTTGATGTCTGTTTATTTACATTAAATCTAATAAAACAACATTATAAACCTTGATTAAAATCATTGACAATCAATATTAATACATGCTATAATGAGGTATAAGTTACGTTTTTTATATGTTATAAAGGAGTTTTACCCATGAACAGTAAAAAGAAATTTTTAGCGATTTCCATGGCACTAATCACTTGTATGGGAACTTTGCTTTATGCAATGTCTCCTTCTTTCAACTGGGAAGCAAACGCATTAAGTATTGAAGACAGCTTTAATCTTGATGATAACAGTGATGAAGTAATTAAATTTCAGACTGATATCTCAAAGCTTGATCCGATAGTTGTTCTTTCAGAAACAAGCTTCGTTCACACAGGAGAAGCCATTTGTCCCGAAGTTGTTAGCTTTAAAAGAACACCTAATGCTGTCAGAGATTTAGTACAGGGCTCAGAATACACTGTAAGCTATGAAAACAATGTTGAACCCGGAACTGCCACTGTTATAATCACAGGTATAAACAAATATAAAGGCACAGTTAAAGTAAACTTTGAAATTACTCATGATTACAGCATAGAAACTGTTGTAAAGCCTACATATACCGAACAGGGCTATACGCTTCATAAGTGTTCAGTATGCGCAGCAGAATATAAGGACAATTTTGTTGACAAGCTTGAAATGACTGTTAAATATCAGCTGAAGGATCTTGAGGACGGTACATACGGCATAAGATGCTTGCTTATTGTTGATGAAGAATTTGTAAACCAAATTGATTCAGCAAGCGTTTATCTCAGCATTCCCGGACAGGGCGATACAGACACAATCCACATAACAAAAGCATACCGCAGCGTTATAGCAGCAGGACAAAAGGTTTCTGCGGGAGAAGGCAATGTATTTTTAATCGGTAAAATCATGGATATTCCCGAGGATTTAATAGACGGATTGACAATACACTTTACATGCGGCGGCGTAGAAACTGACAGAACCATTTAAATCAGAGAGAACAAATTGTTTAAAATTTATTAAAGGAGAAAAACTATGGCTAAAAAAATAATTGCAAGCTTGCTTTCATTAGCAATGGTAGCAGCAATAGCTGCACCTTTAAGCGAAGATGTCGGACAGATTTTTAAAATTCCATCATTTAAAGCGAATGCTATGAACATTGAAGACAGCTATAATCTTGATGATAACAGTGATGTTGTTATTAAATTTCAAACTGATATTTCAAAAAATCAACCGGAAATTAAGCTTTCTGATACTACATTTAAATATACAGGAAAGGCTATTTGTCCTTTTGTTAGTTTCAGAAGATCGCCTACAGCTGTCAGAGACTTAACAGTCGGAACTGAAATCACCGTAAGTTATGAAAACAACGTAAACCCCGGCACAGCTACCGTTATAATTACCGGAATAAATAAATATAAAGGAACTGTGAAAACGACCTTTACTATTACTCCTCCGGACGCTCCGGCTGCTGTAACAGGCTTAAAAGCTTCTTCTACTTCCTCAAACTCTGTTAACCTTACATGGAACAAAGTGAGCGGAGCGCAAGGTTATATCATATATCAATATGATAATTCAAAGAAAACTTGGGTTCGAGTTGAAAAAACAACAACTGCTTCTAATACTTACACTGTGAAAAACTTGAAATCCGGAACTGAATATAAATTTGCAGTGAAGGCCTATATAACAGCAGGTAAAGAAATTTCAAGCGCAAGCTATCCTAAAGTTACAGCAACTACAAACCCTGCAACAGTTTCAGGACTTAAAGCAGCTTCCACTTCAGCAAGTGCTGTTAAGTTTACTTGGAACAAGGCTTCCGGTGCAGATGGATATATTGTTTACCGATATAACACCTCGACCAAGAAATATGCAAGAGTTGCTAAAATAACAGCCAACACTTATACAGATAAAAATTTAAAGGCAGGAACATCTTATAAATATGCTGTCAGAGCATACAAGACAGTAGACGGAAAAGAGCTTTTAAGCACAACTTATCCTCAATTGACGACTTATACAAATCTCGCAACGGTTTCAGGCTTCAAAGCTTCATCTACATCAACAAGTGCAGTTAAACTTACATGGAATAAAGTAAGCGGAGCACAAGGTTATATTATCTATAAATATGATAACTCAAAGAAAACCTGGATAAGAGTTGCTAAAACAACTACTACAGCTAATACTTATACTGTAAACAAATTAAGCGCAGGAACAACATATAAGTTTGCAGTAAAGGCTTATAAAACTATTAACGGCAAAGAGATTTCAAGTGCTTCCTATCCTCAGTTGACGACATCTACTAATCCTGCAAAAGTAAACTTTATACTGACTGCCGGATCGAAGAAAGCAACGGTTAAATGGAACAAGGTTTCAGGTGCAACAGGATATAAAGTTTACTATAAAACTTCATCTAACGGTAAATGGGTAGCTCTGAAAACTACAACAGGTACAAGCTATACAAAAACAGGACTTACTAAGGGCAAGACTTACTACTTCACAGTTAAAGCATACAGGACAGTAAGCGGTAAAACTTATAACGGATCATATACAGCCAAAAGTGTTAAAATAAAATAATTGAAATCGGCAATGCAAATCTGCATTGCCGATTATTATACACAAAAAAACGGACAAACTAAAAAGTTTGTCCGTTTTTTTAGTAGTATTATACCAACTGGATTATAGCCATTTCATCTGCGTCGCCACGACGTGGTCCAATCTTAACGATTTTTGTATAACCGCCGTTACGTCCGCTGTATGATGGTGCAATTTCATCAAACAGTTTCTTTGCTACACTTTCTTTTGTGATATATGAAAGTGCCTGACGCTTTGAATGAAGGTCGCCTACTTTACCTAAAGTAATCATCTTTTCGGTCATAGCGCTAACCTCTTTAGCTCTTGTTACAGTTGTTTCAATCTTACCGTTTTCGAGAAGATATGTCACCATAGCTCTAAGCATTGCTTTTCTATGGTCAGTTGCTCTTCCCAGCTTTCTTGTGCCTGGCATAGATATTCACTCCTTACTTAATTATCTTCTTCAGAACTGAGGTCATAGCCTAATGAATGCAGCTTTTCCTTAACCTCATCAAATGATTTTTTACCAAGGTTTCTGACCTTCATCATTTCTTCTGCTGATTTTTCAATCAAATCGTTTACTGTGTTAATTCCTGCACGCTTAAGACAGTTAAATGAACGTACAGATAAGTCAAGTTCCTCAATGGTCATCTCAAGGATCTTTTCTTTACCCTTATCATCCTTTTCCACCATAATCTCAACTACATTCGTATCTTCAGACAAATCAATGAAGAGATTCAGATGCTCGTTGAGGAGTTTGGCTGCCAATGATACTGCTTCCTTGGCTGAAATAGTTCCGTCTGTCCACAGCTCCAGCGTAAGCTTATCATAGTCGGTAATCTGACCTACACGAGTATTATCTACTGTATAGTTTACCTTCAGAACCGGAGTATATATGCTGTCCACAGCTATTACGCCAATAGGAGCATTTGTCATAAGTGCTTTATTCTTTTCTGCTGAAACATATCCTCGACCGATATCGAGAACAATTTCCATATAAAGCTTAGCACCCTCGCTTAATGTAGCAATGTGCATATCCGGAACAAGGATATCAACTTCAGAATCAGTTTTAATGTCTCCGGCAGTTACAACACATTCGCCTTCGGCTTCAATATATACAGTTTTAGGTCCTTCACCATAGAGCTTAGCATTAAGTCCCTTAAGATTAAGGATTATTTCTGTTACATCTTCCTTAACCCCGGGAATAGTTGAAAGCTCATGATGAATTCCATCAATTTTTACAGATGTTACAGCAACACCCGGCAAAGAGGAGAGCAGTACTCTTCTCAGACTGTTTCCGAGAGTAGTACCATAGCCTCGCTCTAACGGCTCAAGAATAAACTTTCCATAAGTACCGTTATTTTTAAGTTCGGCTGTTTCAATCTCAGGCTTTTCTATTTTTTCTAGCATTTAAAACCCTCCTGTTTTAAAACTCAATCAGTTTTACACGAATAAATGGTTTTATAAATTCCAGATAACCCGAATGCAGAAAATAATCCGCAATACAAATTACTTAGAATACAACTCAACAATGAGATGTTCTTCAATTTCGTAATCCAGATCTTCCTTAACGGGCATACGGATAACCTTTGCCGACTGTTCATCCTTATTTACATCAAGCCATGCAGGAGTCAATCTTCCTTTAGTTGTTTCAGCAATTTCCTTGAACTTAGTGCTCTTTTTGCTGTTTTCTCTAAGTGAAATTACATCTCCGGCTTTAATTCTGTATGAAGGAATATCAACTCTCTTGCCGTTAACGTTAAAATGACCGTGAACAACAAGCTGACGTGCCTCACGTCTTGTCATTGAAAGACCCATTCTGAAAACTACGTTATCAAGTCTTGATTCAAGACATGTAATAAGGTTTTCACCAGCCTGACCTTCCATCTTCTGAGCAATTTCAAAATAATGATAAAACTGCTTTTCTAAAACGCCATAGATGAATTTCAATTTCTGCTTTTCCTTCAACTGAAGTCCATATTCAGAAACTTTCTTTCTCTTGTTAGCGTTAGGATCACGCTTTGTCTCCTTAGCAATACCCATAACCATTGGGCTGATACCTAATGATTTACATCTTTTAAGGATTGGTTCTCTGCTTACTGCCATTGTAATTTACCTCCGTTTTTAATGTTATATCGGATCTTAAAGCTTGGCTTTTATCCGACTTTGAGTAAACTTAAAACTCAAATTGTCTGATTATACACGTCTTCTCTTAGGAGGACGGCATCCGTTGTGTGGGATTGGAGTAACGTCTTTAATAAGTCTTACTTCTAAATCCTCAGACTGCAAAGCTCTGATAGCAGCTTCTCTTCCTGCTCCAGGTCCTTTTACGAAAACTTCAACAGTCTTAAGTCCATGCTCCTTAGCAGCCTTAGCAGCTGTTTCAGCAGCTGTCTGAGCAGCGAAAGGAGTTGATTTCTTAGAACCTCTGAAACCTAAGCCACCTGCAGAAGCCCAAGAAATAGCATTACCTTGCATATCTGTGATGGTAACGATTGTGTTATTAAAAGTAGACTGGATATGAACCTGTCCCTGTTCAATATTTTTTCTTTCACGACGACGGCGAACCGTTGTCTTTTTCTTTGGCTGAGCCATTTGTTCACACCCTCCTTACTTCTTCTTATTAGCGATTGTCTTAACAGGACCCTTACGAGTTCTTGCGTTTGTCTTTGTTCTCTGTCCTCTTACAGGCAGACCCTTACGGTGACGAACACCCCTGTAGCAACCGATTTCAACAAGTCTTTTAATGTTAAGAGCAACATTTCTTCTAAGGTCACCCTCAACTGTCAGATTTTTATCAATATAATCACGTAATTTTGCTACATCGTCTTCTGACATATCCTTTACTCTTACATCAGGATTAACTCCTGTTTCTTCAAGAATTTTTGTAGCAGTTTTCTGACCGATACCATAGATATAAGTCAAACCGATTTCGATTCTCTTATCTCTTGGAAGGTCGATTCCAGCAATACGAGCCATTATTTAGCTGCACCTCCATTATTGGTTTGTTAGCCCTGACGTTGTTTATGCTTAGGATTCTGGCAGATTACCATAACCTTGCCTTTTCTTTTAATTACCTTGCATTTTTCGCAGATTGGCTTCACTGAAGGTCTTACTTTCATTGAAATACCTCCTCTAATAATAACAACAAGAATTTTCATTCTTCGCTTCTTTGGAGCAAAGTATAAGATTACTTAGATCTCCAAGTGATTCTTCCCTTTGTCAAGTCATAAGGTGACATCTCGACCGTTACCTTATCTCCGGGTACGATTCGAATGTAATTCATACGAAGCTTGCCCGAAACATGAGCAAGTATCTTATGACCGTTTGCAAGCTCTACCTGAAATGTTGCATTTGGAAGAGCCTCAACAACTGTACCTTCAAGTTCGATTACATCTTCTTTTGACATTTAAAAATACCTCCCCGTCTTAAGGCTGACGGTCAGCTGAATTTTCGTTTTGGGTTTTAAACTCACTAATCAGCTTTCTAAGTTTTTTGTTTGTCAGCTCATTAGTATTAATTACGGCATTAACAGGTGAAATGTGCTTTATATTCTTTCGCTTGGGCTTTTCAAGCTTCCGCTCTTTACCGTCTGCGATTTCAACAAAGCCGCCGCAGATCCCTACAGCAACGTAAAAGGAATCCTTTTCACGGCCTGCAAGCGCTTTTACTATTGAGCCTGGTACTATATTCACAATGCCGCTCCTTCCCTAAGGCTGAGTCAAAATAACTGCGCCATCGGGAGTAACAGCTATTGTATGCTCAAAATGAGCAGACAGCTTTCCATCAACTGTCTTTACGGTCCATTCGTCGGACATAACCTTAACCGCAGCAGTGCCCTCATTAATCATCGGTTCAATAGCAATAACCATTCCAGCTGCCAATCTTGGACCGTGACCTGCTTTTCCGTAATTCGGAACCTCAGGATCTTCATGAAGATTTCTGCCCACGCCGTGGCCGACAAATTCCCTGACAACAGAAAATCCGTTGTCCTCATTATATTTTTGAATTGCTGCACCGATATCTCCCAGTCTAACACCGGGCTTTACCATATCAATTGCAAGATAAAGGCTTTCCTCAGTTGATTTCATTAGTGCCTTTGCCTCGTCAGATATTTCACCGACTGCAAAAGTCTTGCATGAATCTCCGTGATAACCGTCGATATATGCTCCTACATCTACCGAAACAATATCTCCCTCGACAAACTTGCGGGAACCGGGAATTCCGTGAATAACCTCATCGTTCACTGAAATACAGGCTGATCCGGGGAATCCGCCGTATCCCAGAAAGCTTGGCTTTGCGCCATGAGAAGTAATATATTTACGTACAATGTTATCCAGTTCCTTAGTTGTCATGCCTGGTTTTATAGCCTCACCGGCAGCAATCAATGCTCCGGCAGTAATTTTACCTGCCTTACGCATTTTTTCAATTTCTTTATTGGATTTAACACATATCATATAAGCAAATACCTTGAAATTTCTTTCAATTAGCCTTTTACAGCAGCAAGTGTCAATCTTGAAGTATCAGCAAGCTCTTCCTGTCCTTCAACGGTTACAAGCTTTCCCTGAGCTTCATAATATCCCTTAAGAGGAGCTGTCTGTTCATGATATGTTTTGAGTCTGCTGATTACAGTTTCAGGCTGGTCGTCCTTACGGATAACAAGTTCCTTACCGCAAACGTCGCAAACACCCTCGGTTTTGCTCGGTTTGAAATCAACATGATAAGTAGCTCCGCAGTCAAGACAAACTCTTCTGCCGCTTACTCGCTGTTTAATTGTTTCATCAGGAACAAAAATCTCAACAACCTTATCAATCTTAACGCCCATTGCGTCAAGAGCTTCTGCCTGTGGAACTGTTCTTGGGAAACCATCAAGGATAAAACCGTTCTGAGCGTCAGGCTCATTGATTCTGTCCTTTAAAATTCCGATAACGATATCATCAGAAACGAGATCTCCTGCATCCATAGCAGCCTTAGCTTTCATTCCATACTCTGTACCTGCTTTAACAGCAGCTCTGAGCATATTGCCCGTTGAGATAGTAGGAATATTCAATTCTTTGCTGATAACCTCAGCCTGAGTACCCTTTCCTGCGCCCGGTGCGCCTAAAAGAATCAGATTCATAGCTTTAACTCCTTTTCAAATTTCATACGAAAAATTTTATTCGAGGAAGCCCTTGTGATGACGCATCATCATCTGAGATTCCATAGTACGAACTGTTTCAAGAGCAACGCTTACAACGATAAGAATTGAAGTACCGCCCATTGCAATATTAATCTTAGTGATTGCACCGAAGATAATTGGGAAGATAGCAATAATTCCTAGGAATACAGCGCCAACCAAAGTTATCTTTGACAGAATTCTCTTAATATAATCAGATGTAGGCTTTCCTGGTCTGATACCCGGAATACCGCCGTTATTCTGTCTGAGGTTATTTGCAATCTCTACAGGATTATACTGCATTGAAACATAGAAATAGTTAAATGCGATAATCAGCAAGAAATACAGACATGCATAGAATGGATGAGTATATTCAAATATTCTGAGAATAAAGTTATACACACCGGTACCGTCAGCACGAGGAGTGATAAACAGCTTGAATGTAGAAGGAAGCGACATAAATGACATTGCAAAGATGATCGGCAATACACCGCTCATTGCAATTTTAATAGGAATAAATGTATTCTGTCCGCCATACTGTTTTCTTCCGACAACACGTTTCGCATACTGTATTGGAACTCTTCTCTCTGCATTGTTCATGAAAATGATAAAAGCAATCATCAGAACGAATACAATAATAATGATAGGAACAAGAATCATATATTTTGCTTCGCCGGTCTTCATAAGTGAAACCAGTGAATAAACTGCTGATGGTCCTCTTGCAATAATACCTGCAAACAACAGCATTGAAATACCGTTTCCTATTCCCTTTTCGCTTATCTGATCTCCCAACCAGATTGTCAGCGATGCACCTGCTGTAAAGCAAGCAATGATTACTACTTCTGCAAACCATTTCTGCCAGCCAGTTGTATACATTAAAGCACCGGCTGATCTGTCAAGAGTAATATAATATGCCCAAGCCTGGAATAACGCAATACCTAATGCAGTATATTTTGTTATCTTGTTAATCTTCTTTCTTCCTTCAGGGCCTTCTTTTGAAAGCTTTTCAAGAGGTGGAAGAGCATATGTCAGAAGCTGAATAATAATCTGTGCATTGATATATGGTGAAACTGACAGCGCCAGGAGGGTAGCCTTTGAGAAGTTACCTCCTGATAATACGTTCAGATAACTGAAAAAGTCACCTGAAGACTGGCTGCCTTCAAACCAGGTGCTCAATGCTGCCGCATCAAGATACGGAACAGGAATAGCACCGCCGATTCGATAAATTATGATGATGAAAAATGTAAATAGTAACTTCTTCTTTAATTCCGGTACTTTCCAAGCATTACGAAATGTTTCTATCACAGTTACATCACCTCGGCCTTTCCGCCTGCCTTTTCGATCTTTTCCTTAGCAGCTGCAGAAAAAGCTGTAGCCTTTACAGTGAGGTTTTTCGTAAGCTCACCGTTTCCGAGAATTTTAACGCCATCAAGCTCTTTCTTAATAAGGCCGGACGCAATCAAAAGCTCAGTATCTACAACTGTACCGTCAACAAATCTGTCAAGATCTGAAACATTGACTATAGCATATTCAGTTGCAAAAATATTATTGAATCCACGCTTAGGAATACGTCTTGCGAGTGTTGTCTGACCGCCCTCAAAACCCGGCCTTACTCCGCCGCCTGAACGTGCATTCTGACCCTTATGACCTTTTCCGGCTGTCTTTCCGTTACCTGAACCGTGTCCACGACCCTTACGTTTAACTTCCTTTGTTGAGCCCGGATTTGGTGATAATTCGTGCAATTTCATGTGTTAGCACCTCCTTGCTTTACGCTTCGGTTACTTTTATAAGGTGGGATATTACTTTAATTTTTCCCTGTGTTTGTTCATTATCAGGCTGAATTGTTACAGCTCCGATTTTTCTAAGACCAAGAGACTGCGCAGTTGCAATCTGTTTCTTGCTCTTAGAGTTAAGGCTTCTAACCAACTCGATTTTCAAGTTTGCCATTGCAATCTCCTCCTTAGCCTAAAATTTCTTTTACAGTTTTGCCTCTCTTTTCAGCAACTTCTTCAGCTGATTTAAGTGAAGCAAGTCCGTTGATTGTAGCTCTTACTACATTGCAAGGATTGTTTGAACGAAGTGACTTTGTTCTGATATCCTTGATTCCTGCAATTTCTACTACTGATCTGACCGGACCACCTGCGATAACTCCGGTACCTTTTGCAGCCGGTTTCATAAGAACCTCGCCTGCACCGAACTTACCAACTATTTCATGCGGTATTGTTGTTCCCTTAAGTGAAACCTTTACAAGGTTTTTCTTAGCGTCCTCGATACCCTTACGAATAGCGTCAGGAACTTCGCTGGACTTACCTAAACCGAATCCAACTGTTCCGTTTCCGTCGCCTACAACAATAAGTGCTGAGAACTTCATAATACGTCCGCCCTTAACAGTTTTTGATACTCTGTTAATAGCAACTACCTTTTCACTAAGTTCCAATGTTGAAGCATCTATTAAAGCCAAAGTATACCCTCCTTTTATTAGAACTTGAGTCCGCCTTCACGGGCTCCGTCTGCTAATTCTTGTACACGTCCGTGATAAAGATAACCGCCTCTGTCAAATACAACATTTTCGATTCCCTTATCAGCAGCCGCTTTAGCAATCATTTCGCCGACCTTACGAGCGCCTTCTTTGTTTCCGCCGTTTCCTTCAAAGTCCTTTGACATTGAAGAAGCAGAACAAAGTGTAACACCCTTTACGTCGTCAATGATCTGTGCATATATATGCTTTGAGGAGCGGAATACATTAAGGCGAGGACACTCAGCAGTACCGGAAATCTTGTTGCGTACTCTCATGTGTCTCTTTGCTCTTGCCTTCGCTCTGTCAAGCTTTTTCACCATAGTAATTCTCTCCTTTTAATTACTTCTTAGCACCCTTGCCGGCTTTACCTTCCTTATGGATGACATATTCACCTTCATAACGAATACCCTTACCCTTGTAAGGCTCCGGTGGACGCTTTTCACGGATTTCACAAGCAAACTGACCTACTGCCTGCTTATCAATACCTGAAACCACGATCTGGTTTGGCTGTGGAACATCAATCTTGATTCCGTCAATCTCAGGAATTATTACCTGATGTGAAAAACCAAGGTTCATAACAAGGTTATTGCCCTGTTTAGCTGCTCTGTAACCTACACCAACGATTTCAAGATTCTTTGAAAAACCGTTTGTTACACCCTCGACCATATTAGCTACGAGAGTTCTTGTCAAACCGTGAAGTGATTTATGAAGCTTATCCTCTGAAGGACGCTCAACTATTACTTCGCCGGCTTCCGACTTGATTATCATATCCTTATTAAAGGATTTTGTAAGTGTACCCTTAGGTCCTTTTACAGTAACAACGTTACCATCTGCGATAGAAACCTCTACGCCGGCAGGAACACTAATAGGCTTGTTTCCGATTCTCGACATGTATTAGTCCTCCTTACCAAATAAATGCAAGAACTTCTCCGCCGACATTCAGCTCACGAGCTTTCTTGTCTGTGATAACACCCTTAGATGTTGAAACGATTGCAATACCCAATCCCTTCATTACCTTAGGCATATCCTCACAGCTTGAATAAATTCTCAAGCCAGGCTTTGAAACTCTTCTGAGTCCTGAAATTACGGAATTTCTGTTCTCGTCATATTTAAGAGTAATTCTTATGATACCCTGCTTTCCGTCCTCAATGATCTTAAAGTCTTTAACATAACCCTCGTCAACGAGAATCTGTGTGATTGACTTTTTCATATTAGATGCAGGAACGTCAACTGTTGCGTGCTTTGCAGAACTTGCATTACGAATTCTGGTCAATAAATCTGCTATTGTATCAGTAATTTGCATGCTTGTTAACCTCCTTTTACCAACTAGCCTTCTTAACTCCCGGGATCTGACCATCATGAGCCAATTCTCTGAAGCAGATACGGCAGATACCGAACTTTCTCAGATAAGCATGTGGTCTTCCACAGATTTTACATCTGTTGTAAGCACGAGTGGAATACTTAGGCTGTTTCTGTTGTTTATTGATCATAGCTTTCTTAGCCATCTTATTTCCTCCTCTTAATCTTACTTATCAGCAAACGGAGCACCCAACTGTGAAAGCAGCTCCTTAGCTTCTTCGTCAGTGTTTGCAGTAGTGATGAAGTTTATATCCATACCACGAACCTTGTCGATCTTATCGTATTCGATTTCAGGGAATATAAGCTGCTCTTTAATACCGGTTGAGTAGTTTCCTCTTCCGTCAAATGAGTTAGGATTAATACCTCTGAAGTCTCTTACACGAGGGAATGCTACATTGAAAAGTCTGTCAACAAATTCATACATTCTCTCAGCTCTCAGTGTAACCTTTACACCGATTATCTGACCGTCTCTGAGCTTAAAGTTAGCTACAGATTTCTTTGCCTTACAAACAATAGGCTTCTGACCTGTGATTGCTGCAAGATCGGTCATAATTGCGTCGATAACCTTTTTGTTATCCTTATCAGCTCCGCAGCCTACGTTGATTACAACCTTATCAAGCTTTGGAATCTGCATAACGTTAGCATACTCGAATTTCTTCATCATAGCAGGAGCTACGGTGCTAACATAATATTCTTTTAATCTAGCCATCGTAATTTCTCCTCCCGATTAAAATTCTTCGCCGCAGTCAGCGTTCTTACAAACTCTAACCTTTGTGCCGTCCTCAAGGAACTTATGACCAATTCTTGTTGGCTTGCCGCATTTAGGGCAAACAGCCTGTACCTTTGAAGCATACATTGCAGCCTCAGCTTCAACGATTCCGCCCTGCTGCTGTGCACTTCTTGGCTTTACATGCTTTGTAGCAACGTTAAGTCCCTCAACGATTACTTTGCCTTCCTTAGGGGATACTTCAAGTACCTTTCCCTTTTTGCCCTTATCCTTACCTGAAAGAACAACAACAGTGTCGCCTGTTTTTACATGTACCTTACTCATATTAACGACACCTCCTAATTAAAGTACTTCCGGAGCAAGTGAAAGAATCTTCAAATAATCCTTTTCACGAAGCTCTTTAGCTACTGGTCCAAAAATACGTGTACCCCTTGGGTTTTTATCTTCTTTTATAATTACAGCTGCGTTTTCGTCAAAACGGATATAAGTTCCGTCTGCACGACGAAGACCCTTAGCTGAACGAACGATTACTGCTTTTACAACATCGCCTTTTTTAACAACGCCGCCTGGTGTTGCTTTCTTAACTGAAGCAACCACTACGTCCCCGATGTTTGCATACCTTCTGCGTGTACCACCTAAAACTCTGATGCACATAAGCTCTTTTGCTCCTGAGTTATCAGCAACTTTCAGGTAACTCTGCATTTGTATCACAGTGCGTTCCTCCTTTCAAAACTCAAAGGCTGCCGGCAGGATTTTATCTGCCGCCGAACCTTAATTATTAAAATTACTTAGCTTTTTCAAGAACGTTAACCAAACGCCATCTCTTATCCTTTGAGAGCGGACGGGTTTCCATTACTTCAACCTTATCGCCGATGTTGCATTCATTGTTTTCATCGTGCGCTTTAAGTTTAACTGTTCTCTTAATAATTTTCTTATAGAGCGGATGCTGAACGTTATCTTCGATTGCAACAACAATTGTCTTATCCATTTTGTTTGAAACGACTTTACCCACTCTTGTTTTTCTTAGATTTCTTTCGCTCACAGTCAAATCCTCCTTTCACAATTACAAGGTTTCGGACTCTTGCTTACGAATGAATGTCTTTACACGAGCAATATCCCTTTTTACAGCTTTCATTCTCATTGGGTTTTCCAACTGATTTACAGCATGCTGAAAACGAAGGTTAAAAAGCTCCTGCTTAAGTTCTGCCAACTTTTCTTCAAGTTCAGCAGCAGTCAATTCCTTGATTTCATTTGCTTTCATTATTGCTCACCACCCATTTCTTGAGTTTCTCTCTTAACGAACTTACACTTGATCGGAAGCTTGTGCATAGCAAGACGCATAGCTTCTCTTGCTGTTTCTTCGCTTACGCCAGCAATTTCAAACATTACACGGCCCGGCTTTACAACAGCTACCCAATATTCAGGAGAACCTTTACCTGAACCCATTCGAGTTTCAGCAGGCTTCTCAGTTACCGGCTTATCAGGGAAAATCTTAATCCAAACTTGACCGCCACGCTTGATATATCTTGTCATAGCGATACGGGCAGCTTCGATCTGGTTTGATGTGATCCATGCAGGCTGAAGTGCCTGAAGACCGAACTCACCATGTGAAACCTTATTTCCTCTTGTAGCCTTACCTGTCAAACGGCCACGGTGTACTCTTCTGTATTTAACTCTCTTTGGAAGCAGCATTAGTTGTTACCTCCTTCTCTTTTTGCCTTGTTAAAGTCACGGCGACCGTTTCTTCTGTCGTCGTTTCTTCTCTGACGTCTTCTGTCTGATCTGTCCTTATTGTCAGATGCAGCAACTTCGCCCTTAAGAACTTCGCCTCTGTAAATCCATACCTTTACGCCCAAACGACCGTAAGTTGTATGTGCTTCAGCAGTACCATAGTCGATATCTGCTCTGATTGTCTGCAGCGGAATTGTTCCCTCGTGATAGCTTTCAGCTCTTGCAATTTCAGCACCGCCCAAACGACCGGAAACTCTTGTCTTGATACCCTTTGCACCAAGCTTCATAGCTCTGCCGATTGACTGCTTCATTGCACGTCTGAATGAAACTCTGTCTTCAAGATCATGAGCGATTTTTTCAGCAACAAGCTGTGCGCTCAAATCAGGCTGTTTAACTTCAACTATATTGATAGCAACTTTCTTGCCTATCATCTTCTCGATGTTTGCACGAAGTTTTTCAATTTCAGCTCCGCCTCTTCCGATTACGATACCAGGCTTTGCACAATGAATGTGAATCTTAACCTTCTGACCGCCGTCGTTATCTGCGAATCTTTCAATTTCTACTTTTGGAACACCGGCATATACTGATTTGTTCTCAGGATTCTTAGATCTTGTATTAAGAGCCTTCATAATATAATTACGAATTTCATAATCCTCAACCAGTGTGTCACCGAAAGTGCTCTTATCTGCAAACCAACGGGAATCCCAATCCTTTATCACACCGACTCTAAGTCCGTGTGGATTAACCTTCTGGCCCATAGTTTACCTCCTCTTTCAGCTTATTCCTTTTCCTTAAGAACAACAGTAACATGTGATGTTCTCTTAAGGATTCTGTAGGCTCTGCCCTGTGCTCTTGGCATAATTCTCTTCATGATAGGACCCGGGCAAACGTAACATTCTGCAACATAAAGATTGTTCTTATCCATGTTGTGATTGTTTTCTGCGTTTGCAGCGGCGGACTTCAGAAGCTTCTCCAAGTATTCACAAGCAGCCTTTGGTGTGTGCTTTACAGTTGCCATTGCAACTTCATAATCTTTTCCTCTGATAAGATCCAGAACGATCTGTACCTTTCGAGGAGCAATACGAGCATTTCTCAAAATTGCTTTTGCTTCCATCTGAACTCCTCCTTTCCGCTACTTACCATTATTAGAGGTCTTAGAACCTGCATGACCCTTATAAGTTCTTGTTGGTGCGAACTCGCCCAGCTTATGTCCTACCATATCTTCAGTTACATAAACAGGAACGTGCTTGCGGCCATCGTGAACAGCGAATGTATGACCTACGAAATCAGGGAAGATTGTTGAAGCTCTGCTCCATGTTTTGAGCACCTTCTTTTCTCCTGCTTCGTTCATTGCAATAACTCTTTTATAAAGAACCTCTTGTACGTAAGGGCCCTTCTTGACACTTCTGCCCATTTACCATCTGCCTCCTTTCAGCATTACTTACCGTTTCTGCGTTTTACGATAAACTTATCGGAGCGATGATGCTTAGCACGTGTCTTGTATCCCATTGTTGGTTTACCCCAAGGAGTTACAGGACTTGGACGTCCGACTGGTGACTTACCTTCACCACCACCGTGAGGGTGATCGCAAGGGTTCATTACTGAACCACGAACTGTAGGTCTCCAACCCATGTGACGTTTTCTTCCGGCCTTACCGATATTTACGTTTTCATGATCGATGTTTCCAACCTGGCCGATTGTAGCCATACAGTTGATTGGAATCTTTCTCATTTCGCCTGACGGAAGTCTTACCAATGCGTAGTTATCTTCCTTACCCATAAGCTGTGCCATGTTTCCGGCTGATCTTACGAGCTGTGCGCCCTTTCCGGGATAAAGCTCTATGTTATGGATGAAAGTACCTACCGGGATGTTCAAGAGTGCAAGTGCGTTGCCTGGCTTAATGTCAGCGTCAGCACCGGCTCTGATAACATCGCCTACTGAAAGACCATGAGGTGCGATGATGTATCTTTTCTCGCCGTCCTCATACTCAACAAGTGCAATAAATGCTGAACGGTTTGGATCATACTCAATTGTGAGTACAGTTGCGTTCATGTCGAGTTTGTTTCTCTTAAAATCAATTACACGGTATTTTCTTCTTACCCCGCCGCCTCTGTGACGAACAGTGATTCTACCGTAGCTGTTTCTGCCTGAATTCTTTTTCAGTGGTTCAAGCAGGCTTTTGCATGGAGCTACCTTTGAAAGCTCTGAGTAATCTGTAACAGTCATGCCACGTCTACCCGGAGTTGTAGGCTTATAGCTCTTTATTGCCATTTGAATTCACTCCTTAATTTAGGTTTTGCGAAGGCGTCAAAGATTTAATGTGCTTTACATTGTCCTCCAAGAACGTCTCCATACTTACATTCTGCGGTGTGCTTATTTTCATAAGCGTAAATGCGGTTATCCGCAGCGGTCCTCACCGCCTCGCAGAAACTTTCCGGACACCGCTCGGTTATAACGCTTTGTCCGAAGCATACGCAATTTTCATGCGCCTCTTTTAGAGGGCTAATTCCTCAGCGGATTAATACATTCCGTCAAAGAACTCGATTGTTTTATCTCCCTCAAGAGTAACGATTGCCTTTTTACGGTCAGGTCTGTATCCTACTGATCTTCCCATTCTCTTCTGCTTGCCCTTAACACTGATTGTGTTAACCTTAGCAACCTTAACTTCAAACAATTCTTCGATAGCCTTAGCTATTTCAACCTTGTTTGCGTTCTTAGCAACCTCAAAAGTATATTTGCCTGACTGAAGTCTTTCCATTGAATCTTCAGTGATGATCGGCTTGATTACAATATCTTGAGCAGTCTTAGTCATTATGCATAAACCTCCTCAATCTTTGTTACAGCATCTGAAGCAACGATAAATTTGTCGTAGTTCAGAATATCATAAACATTCAATGTGTTTACTGTAGCTGTTTTGATTCCCGGAATGTTTCCTGCACTCTTAACAACCTTTGCATCAGCCTCAGCTGTAACGATAAGAGCCTTACCCTCAACGTTAAGAGCTTTAAGCATTTCAACGATTGTCTTTGTCTTGAACTCTTCTGTCTTAATAGCGTCAACAACGATAAGATTTTCATCAATTACCTTTGTTGAAAGAGCTGACTTCATTCCAAGTCTCTTTTCCTTTTTATTAAGTGAATAGCTGTAATCTCTCGGCTTAGGACCAAGTGCCACACCACCGTGTGTCCACTGCGGAGCTCTGATAGAACCCTGTCTTGCATGACCTGTTCCCTTCTGTCTCCAAGGCTTTCTTCCGCCTCCTCTTACTTCTGTTCTTGTAAGTGTAGACTGTGTGCCCTGTCTCTGATTTGCGAGGTAGTTTACAACCATTGCGTGCATAATACCCTTATTTGGCTTTATACCAAAAACAGAGTCGTTAAGCTCAGTGTCGGCTACTTTTTTGCCTGTCATATCAAATACTGAAATCTGTGACATATTATATCCTCCTTCCACTAAGCCTTCTTAATGCAGTCAACGATTGTTACAGTTCCGTTCTTAGGACCCGGAATTGCACCCTTGATTGCAATAAGATTATTTTCTGCGTCAATCTTAACAATTTCAAGATTCTGAACAGTAACCTTTTCGTTACCCATATGTCCCGGCATACCCTTGCCCTTAAAGATTCTTGAAGGTGATGAGCAAGCGCCCATTGAACCTGCATGTCTGTGTACAGGACCTGAACCGTGAGTTTCCTTAATTCTTGAATTGTTATGACGTTTAATTGTTCCAGCAAAACCTTTACCTTTGCTTGTTCCGCTTACATCAACGATGTCGCCTTCAGCAAATGTATCAGCCTTTACGATATCGCCAACGTTCAAACCTGAAATATCGTCAAGTCTGAATTCTTTCAAAGTTCTCTTGAAAGCAACGTCAGCTTTCTTGAAGTGTCCCTGGAGAGGCTTGTTAACTCTCTTTGCTCTTATGTCGCCGAAACCAAGCTGAACAGCTTCATAGCCGTCGTTTTCAGTTGTTTTCTTCTGCACGACAACGCAAGGACCTGCTTCAACAACAGTTACAGGAATTACTTTTCCTGCTTCATCGAAAATCTGTGTCATACCGATTTTCTTTCCGATGATACCTTTCTGCATTTTCATTTCCTCCTAATTTAGGTTATTGGTTAAGTGCATTTGCACTCAACATGACCTGCGTGTTGTCACTGTGTACGAGATTACATGTAATCTCTTTTGGAAATTACTTGATTTCCATTACAATGTTTACACCAGCAGGAAGCTCAAGACTCTCAAGAGCTGCTGTTGTTTCCTTTGTTGGTCTGAGAACGTCGATAAGTCTCTTATGTGTTCTCATTTCAAACTGCTCTCTGCTGTCTTTGTACTTATGAACAGCTCTAAGGATTGTAATAATCTCCTTATCAGTAGGAAGCGGGATTGGTCCTGAAACCTGTGCTCCTGAACGCTTAACTGCATCAACAATCTTTGCTGCTGCTGCATCTACTACTGCGTGTTCATATCCTTTGATCTTAATTCTGATCTTTTCATTGACTGCCACTTAAATCGCCTCCTCGTTGCAATATGTTAAAATGGGGGGCAGGATTAGAAATCCATATCCGTAAAACCCGAGTTAAATCAATTGAACACCGATTTAACTTTTACACCCTGCCGCGTGTTCCGTGGCTTGTTATAAAAAAATCCGAAAACCAAACAGGTTTTTCGGACCAACAAACGCAAACACACAAGCATTCACATGCCATGCAAAAGCAGACTAATCCACCCTTCGCAAGAAGCATAAGCACATACTGTGTTCGGTATTACAGTCGCCCGGTTTAAAATCGGACATACTCCATGAAAATTACCTGACAAACCGTCAGCAACCTTTCACTTCATCGCATATCTAAGTGTCTTACACATAAGTACAGACACTTTGTGCAGTCACGCAAGATATATTATACACTACTATATACCGAATTTCAAGCGTTTTGCTAAAATTTGTGATATAGAAATTTTCATAATTTTATAGGCAAAATTTGTGCAACATGCACAATACGCTAATAAGTTTCCACAGCTTTAAATCCATCGGGATCTATTATTATTTCTCCTTCAATTCCCAAATTAGTTCTTTTAACAATCTTACCATCAGATGAGCGAACATATTCTATATACTTTTTGTACTCTTTTGCCATAGGTTCTCCATAAGGATACCACTCCCACATGATTTTCGATGCATCTTTTATCGAAAACTCTCCGTCATTGGAAACGATATTTTCAGGATTGTAGACCGTCAGCTTCTCACCGTCCTCAAAGAAAACCGTAAGAATATCTTTATCAACTTCGCATTTAATAGGCTTATGGAGATTATCCAGCGGTCTTCCGAACCAATCTCCCCAAAACCTGAATGAACCTTTTTTAATAACAGAAAAATTATCATTCATATTAAATGCCTCCTCTGTTTCAGATATAATTACATTTATAATAGTATATATTATTTTTTATATTGCTCCACAGTGTTTTCAATTTTATCCACAGCATTCTTCTCTGTAATGTCAACACGATATTTATATTCTTTTTCTTCCCCGTCAGTAATTATGGTTGAAGATTCCACAAAATAAAGCAATTTATCTTGATTATCAAAATAATAGTCGGCGCTAAAAGCTGTTGTACTATCATCTACGCTAAGCTTTTCGATATCATATTCATGAAAAATATGAGTAACTTCGCCTTCAGTTTTAACCTCGGCATTTTTAACCGCTGAAGGCTGAAATATAATCAGGCCTTCTCCTGCCTGCGGATGAGTTACATCTCTTGTATAAGCTATAAACTCATCATCGCCCTTTTGGTGATACTGATATTTCCCCTTTTCATAAGTAAAGCTTTCCATTCCGTTATTATACTGGGCATAGACATCAGCACCGTTTTTTCCTTCATAAGAAAAAGTTAAAATATCCTTTTCGTCATATTTAAAAGTAAAAGTCTGTTCAGCCTCGTTAGTATCCGCATTAGTCATAATCACCTTTGCACTGTTGAGGCTTCTATATTCTTCCCTTGCATTATTTATTAAATCATCGCCCTCGACAGACGGTTGTAATCCACATGAACCAAGCAGCATTGCCGCTGCTGAAACTACACTTAACAATCCTTTTTTCATTTCATCCTCC
Source organism: uncultured Ruminococcus sp. (assembly GCA_900539835.1). Lineage (GTDB taxonomy): Bacteria > Bacillota > Clostridia > Oscillospirales > Ruminococcaceae > FB2012. The sequence continues at coordinate 41,073 of UQDR01000008.1, forward strand.
GATATATGATATATAAAAAGGGTTGCTTAAGCAACCCCCGTTATTCAATGTTTGACCAGTGGCAATAGCCCTTCAGGATTTCAACCGAAATGCGCTGGTTATCGGAACCCCTAAATTGGCCCGCCGCCTCATAAGCGAGGGATACATCAGTTAATGGTTATTATTTTCTTCGTGATGCACTTTTCCTCTTATTATCAATAACATGCTTTAAATCAGAAAATCTTTCTTCACTGGTTGCTTTGAATTTACTGAGCATATCCTCAAAATCAGCATTACCGCTGCCCGATTTTGTATCAAAAACAGGGGGCGGATTCTTTCTGAAATCCTGAGGCTGACTGTCATGATTATCATTTTTTCTTGCAAAACCGTTTCTTGAATAGCCGCCTTTATTTTGTGCTCTATCACCTCCGGCTTTGCCGTTTTCAAATCTCGGCTTTCTGGGAGGAGCCGGAAGTGCCTTTTTTATAGACAAACTGATTTTTCCATCGTCACCGACAGACATCACCTTAACCTTAACTGTTTGTCCTTCCTGCAAATGGTCCTTTATTTCGCTCACAAAAGTGTTTGCAACTTCAGATATATGTACCATACCGGTAGTATCCTTATCAAGCTCCACAAAAGCTCCAAATTTCGTTATTCCGGTTACTTTACCCTCATAAATTTTTCCGACTTCAAGCTGCATGTGTAATTGTTTTCCTCTCTAATTTTTATTTTGTATAGCCTCTGATCCTCAATCAGCGTCAACGATATAAAAACGGCGCTCATTAGGATATGCATACCCCAAACGTTCAATAGCAATACGCTCCATATAAGCTGCTTCATCATCAGCGCTCAGCAGACGTATATACTCATCATTTTGCTGTTTTGCTTCAGTGATTTTTTGTGAAAGCTCATCGCTTTCCTTCTTTATTTCAGCAATCTGAACCTGCTGTGAAACAACAGAAATCACCGAATAAACAATCAGGCAGACAATTGCCAAAGCAGTGAGCGGTTTTGACAGAAAGAAAGATTTTTTTCCGCCGTTTTTCAAAGCCTTATTTGCTTTTTTATATGTATGGTCATTATTCTTTTTTACAGACATAGCACTTCCGCTCTCCTTTCATCAGCAATCCGAATTACCTACACTACTACAAGTTTAATTATAACTAATTCGTATCAGACTTTCAAGGGCTTTTGACTCTTTTTTTCTCTTTTTAAAAAATTTAAGTACTTTTTAACAATTCGTTTATTAATTACAGCTAAGATTTTAGCGAAAAATTCTCTGACAGGTGCAAATAAAACGTCCCATATAAACCCTGTTGCTTTAGACATAAGCTTTACAGCCCAATTCCCCAATGCCAAACGTTCAATCATACATCCTGCAAACATTCCCAGCAAAACAAATGCTCTTATCCCTCCTGTCAAGTCCGTACCAAACAGAAAGAATGAAAATCCGAAAAATACAGCATATAGAAAATCTTCTATAAACACAAATGCTTTACTATGCTGAACTGTATTACGAATAACTCTTATAAAATCATAGATCACTCCCAGACCGGCTCCTAAAAGACAGGAAAGAAAAAAATATTCTGTTTCTTGAGCGATTTCAAGATGCATAGGTTCCATAAAACCACCTCCAACAGCCGCTACTTAAAGAGCTTGCCAATGGCTGAAAGCTTTTTCTTTCTGTCCTTTTCGCCATAGCAAAGGCTCCAGACATCTCCTTCAACAGAAACATCTCCGCTATCAACGCTCATTTCGTTTATATGAAGATTTTTGCCCCTGATAGTAAGCTCCCCTAACTGTGTGAACAGCTTTATTTCCTCCTCATTAAAACAATCCACGTCAGTTATTCCCGACAAAACAAGCCTCGAACGGTTTTCCAAAATAAGATTATGGCTTCCCTGAATGTCCGACATAGTCATTCTCCTCTCACATCATTTATACCTTAATTTATATGTAATATATCAATAAATTTATGCATAAAAAAAGCCGGTTAGTCACTCCGGCTTTTCTATGGAAAATCGAATGATTTGATTTTCCGCATATTGAGAAGGATATGTTCTGATGTAAGCTTAAATCAATTAAAGGTACTTTGCTTCTTTATTCTTTTGATTAAAATATATTGAAGACGTTTTGCCCAACGCTTTATGAATATTGTTACAGCCACAATAAATAAACAAAACAAAAATGTTGTTATCATATCTCTACACTTTCATAAACGGCGGATTCTCCTATATTATATTCTCCCTGCTATTTATCCGCCACAGTTAGCTATTGCTAATCACAGGTGTTATTATATATTATTACTTTTAAAAAATCAATATTACAGCTTGCCTTTATTAAAATTCAGCATTTTTTCACAGAAACAGTTGTCTTATGCTAATTCAATATATTAATAATTACTAATAATTTTAATGCAATAAAACATAAATTGTTTCTAAAAGCAAACTTATTAAATAGCATGTTTTGCTGTTGACAAAAGACAATAGAAGCTGTATAATAAGTTTATAAAGCCGGAGCGTGTTTCCGGCTGTCAATTTTAAATTAAGTTAGTTTATGCTAACGGAAAGGGAAGTTATGACTGACGCTATCAAAAGATATTTACTTGCCATATATGAACTGAGCAACGGAGGTTCATCAGTTAAATCGACTGAAGTTTCTAAATATTTAAAAGTAACGAAATCTTCAACGGCAAAAATGACTGCCCGGCTTGAAGAACAGGGATACATAATCAAACCTCATTATGCTGATATTACTCTTACTCCATTGGGAATTAAAACAGCAGGAGATTTATATACAAATATGTTCATACTTCAGGAATTCTTTACAAAGTTTCTTAAGATCTCTGAAGAAACTGCAAAAGGTGATGCTGTAACATGCGTTTGTGCTTTATCTGACTTAACAGTTGATAAGCTTGTAAAACTTACAATAAGAAATGTTAATAAGAAAAAAAATATTAATTCTAAGCCATAAGAAAAGCCGCCCTAATACGGCATATCCTCAAAAGATATGACTCGTAAAGGACGGCTTTTTTATTTAAATTAAGAAAGCATCCAGCTTAGAACTTGGAAATTCTTTTTATCACCTTCATTAACAGTTATAGTGACTGTATGCTTAGCTTTTTCGTCAGAAACAAAAAGTTCATCAGCTTTTGCATAATTACCCCAACCGCCGGAGAAGTCTCCGCTTATTGGTTTAACTTCTTTTCCGTCAACAGTAATAGTCACGTCAGCACTTTTTCCGTCAATAGTTTTTAAATATAGAAGACCGAGGTTCTTAAATTCCATCTCAAATGTGGCACTTCCGCCTGAAACAGTTCCCCAGCCGGCATTGAATCTTTGGAATGAAACATTCTCAGTAAACGCACCTTCATCCTTAACAGTAACTTCACTGCTGTTTCTATCCACCAGTCGTGCGCCAGTATATTTATCACCTGTCGGCGACTCAGCTTCAAAATTCTTTGAATTTTTATCATATGAATCAATGTTATCTTTAATTTTTCCTACAAAGTTTGTGAGCATTTGTGCCAGCAATCCATGTCCCACATCATTAGGATGAATATTGTCAGGTGAAATCTCTGTCCACTTTATTGTTCCTGCTTCTATTTCCGGCATAATTGCGTCATGATATGAAATCATCGGTACATTATAAGCCTTTGCAATTTCGCTATGTACATTCTGAGGGCTTGTTCCGTTATCCATTGTCATTTCGATCATAATAACGGCAGGTTTGTTTTCCTGTTCCATACACCTTCTCACAAGGCTGTCCATGCAGGTCTTATAGAAAATATCATCTGTATCATTTATAAACTCAATAAAAATAATATCGGGATTAAGGTCAAGTACATCCTTCTGCACTCTGTGCACACCTAGATAAGAGTCAGTTGCACCGATTCCCGCATTAGTAACATCAACATAATAGCTGACATTTTCTTCCCACCATGTTTTAAAGCGATTTACATATTGATTTCCGCCTTGTTCAGCAGCAGAACCCTGAGTAATTGAATCGCCAAGAAAACAAATATTTGTAATCTGTTTTTTGTTTTCCATTGCATTATTAAGCTTTTCAGCTAATCTTGAAGTGTCTCCTTCTAAAAGAATTGAACGTTCCAGCATTTTTTCGCTTGCTCCTTTCATAATATCCACTGTTTCAGCAGCGGAAGATTCCACATTGGCTGATTTGCTTACATCATCCGCAGATTTATCTCCGCAGCCTGCAAACACGCCAACTGTCATAACCGAAGCAACCGCAGCAGCCAATATTTTTTTTAACATTTAAATGCCTCCTGTTTCTTATATTTATTTTCTATATTATAGCACATCATTTCTTATTTGTCATCACTTTTCAAAAACTTTTTTAGATAATTTTATATAAAAAAAGGGCGGAAATAATCCGCCCTTTAAATATAGTCAGCTGATGATTAGCAGCCGCAACCGCAACCGTTATCGCAGCCGCATCCATTGCCGCAACCGCCGAAGCCGTTTCCACCGCAGCAGCAAGCAATGATAAGAATAAGAATGATAATCCACCAGCATCCGCCAAATCCGCAACCGTTCATAAAATATATCTCCTTTTTGTGTAATTTTTAAGACCGCAGCCGATTTATTTATCTGCTGCTTAAGTCTTATATTACAGTGTATGAAAAATAGGGAAATGTGTTACTAAATTTTTGTGAAAGCAAAATTTGTCCTCTGCATAAACTGATAGTAGCGTCAAACAATGGGATTTTTTATTGTCTGAGCATAAAAGCTATATTTCAGGTCAATGATTTAATCAGACATTGTTTTGCAATGTATATAACTAACAGCTGATGTCATACTTATCTAAGATAAATATGGCATTTAGATTTCAGAAGCGGAACTGATGATATTCTAAGGGCTATAGCCCCGGCAAACGTTAGATAATGGGGCATTGCCCCATTTTGAAACTATTATAGAAACAGAGGGTGATTAAATGGGGATCTCAAACCGCAGCTTTGAAATTGAAAGATTCACCAAAAAAGGCCGTGAAATTATCAGAGGTGCAGTAAGCTGCGCCGGTAACTGGGGCCATACTTATATAGGTTCAGAGCATATTCTTTTATCAATTCTTGAGGAAGGAACATCAACTGCAAACTCTATTCTTCTTAAACACGGTGTTATTTTTGAAGACATTCAAGAACAGATAATGAGAATAATCGGAAAAGGAACTCCCTGTCGTCTAACTCAGAACGACTTTACTCCAACAGCAATAAATATATTAAAAAGCGCATGCAGTCTTTGCGAAAACTGCGGAGGAAAACAGGTTGGATCTGAATATATTCTTGCCGCAATGCTTCATCAATCCAGTTCATGTGCTGTGACCATGCTGAGAGAACTGAATGTCAATATAAACAATATATATTCAGACTGCACTCTTTCAGACAGCGGTCTTTTTATTGAACAAAACTATGTTAGATTGAAGAATCTTGAACGTTTCGGCAGGGAGCTTACAAGAAAAAATGTATGTGAATCATTTGACCCCGTTGTTGCAAGAGAAAAAGAAACCTCTCGTATCATGGAAATTTTATGCCGCAGGACTAAAAATAACCCATGTCTTATCGGCGAAGCAGGAGTAGGTAAGACAGCGGTCGTTGAAGGTCTGGCAATGAGAATCCTTCAAGGAAAGGTTCCTGATCTCTTAGCCTCAAAAAGAATCTTCTCTCTTGATCTCACCTTGCTTCTTGCGGGTGCAAAATATCGAGGTGATTTTGAAGAACGTCTGAAAAGCTGCATGGATGAAGCAGAAAATGCTGAAAACGTCATTCTTTTTATAGATGAAATTCACAACATCATGGGTGCAGGAGCTGCTGAAGGCGCAATAGATGCTGCAAATATACTAAAACCTCAGCTTGCAAGAGGAAAAATACAGATTATCGGTGCAACCACCTATGATGAATATCGTCAGAACATAGAAAAAGATTCAGCAATGGAACGGCGTTTTCAGACAGTTAAAATCGAAGAGCCTACCGTAGAATGCACAATTGATATTATAAAAGGACTATGCGGAAAATATGAAGAACACCATAAAATGAAAATCCCAGACAGTGTTATAGTAAAAACAGTTGAGTTGGCTCAGAGATATATTCCCGACAGATATTTCCCTGACAAAGCAATTGATATTCTTGATGAAGCCTGTGCTTGTGCAAGAATCAGCAATCCGCAGGCTAAATCAGATAAAAAATATGTATCTCAGGTATTTAACGATTATATCTCCGGTAAAATAACTCGTGAAGCATATATTACTGCAATTACCAACAGAAGCACACCCAAGCCTATAACTCTTAAAGATAAGCATGTCTGTTCGGTGGTATCCCGATGGACAGGAATTCCATGTGAAGATATAGACGCTGATGAACTGGAAAGGCTTCAAAATCTTGAATCAATTTTAGAGAAAGAGGTTTTAGGTCAAAAGGAAGCAATTAAATCGCTCTGCTGTGCTATACGCCGCTGCCGCACAGGTTTAAAGGATGACAGACGACCTATGGGAAGTTTTATTTTTCTAGGTACAAGCGGAGTTGGAAAAAGCCAGCTCGCAAAATCCCTCGCCAAGGCAATGTTTCACAGAGAAGACGCTCTTATAAGAATTGATATGTCAGAATATATGGAACGCCATAATGCTTCAAAACTAATCGGTGCTCCTCCGGGATATGTCGGCTACGAAAGCGGAGGCACATTGACAGAACAAGTAAGAAAGAAACCCTATTCGGTATTATTGCTTGATGAAATTGAAAAAGCGCATCCCGATGTTTTCAGTATTCTTCTTCAAGCATTGGAAGATGGATTTGTAACTGACTCTCAAGGAAGAAAAGTCTCATTTTCAAATCTTATTATTATAATGACCTCAAACGCAGGAGCAAAGAATCTGTCTCTAAAAAAATCCATTGGGTTTGAAAGCTTGGAAACCTCACAAAAACGCAGGGAACAAATGAAAAAAGACATGCTTGAAGAATTAAAGAGATTTCTTTCTCCCGAGTTTTTCAGTCGAATTGATGAAACTATTATTTTTAATACACTTGGAACAACAGAGCTTACTGAAATTGCTGTTTCCGAGCTTACAATTCTGAAAGCCCGGTTAAAAAAACTTGGATATAATTTTATTTTTGATGAAACAATCGCAAAAAAGCTCGCTGAGAAATGTGACTGCAGCGAATCAGGCGCAAGAGAAATACGAAAAAACATTGAACAAAATATACAAAATCTAATTTCAGATAAAATTCTTGACGGTGCTGATAAAAGCGTTCCAATGATATTAGAACTGTCAGACTGCGGAGAATATCAAATTAAAGAGCACATTTCAAGCGGTTGCTGATAAACAAAGGCATTTCCCAATTTCGGGAGATGCCTTTGTTTCAGTCTTCATAAAATATCTCTTGCAATTTGCAGGAAAAAGTGATATAATAACAAAATATTGTGAACGGAGGTGCCATTTTGAACAGTGAACTTGTTAAACTGCTGATTGAACTTCTAATCGGCTGTGCTGTGATTATGACTGTAATCGCTTTGATATGTATTTTCACTCCAAAGCTTGCAGCTCTGATTTTAAAAAGACACCCTCGTCTCGGCGAAAGTCCCGAAAGGGTGGAGGAAAGCAACGCAGGCGATGTTCCTTCAGTCAGAGGACCTTACGACGCCCAAGAAGAAAAGTATGACTTGAATTATAAAATTTATCACAAAGATATATATGGAGTTGATTTTAAACATGGCAAAGAAAAACGAAAAAATGGTTGACGCAATTACTTCAATGGATGAAGATTTTGCAAAATGGTATACTGATATATGCAAAAAAGCTGCGCTTATTGAATACACAAGTGTTAAGGGCTGTATGGTAATCCGTCCTTACGGATATGCTATCTGGGAAAATATTCAGAAAATACTTGACGGAATGTTCAAGGATCTGGGTCATGAAAATGTTTGTATGCCTATGTTTATCCCTGAAAGCCTTTTGCAGAAGGAAAAGGATCACGTTGAAGGATTTGCTCCTGAGGTTGCTTGGGTAACTCACGGGGGAAGTGAGAAGCTTGAAGACAGACTTTGCGTTCGTCCAACCTCTGAAACACTTTTCTGCGAGCATTATGCAAATATTATTCACTCTTATCGTGATCTTCCTAAGCTTTATAATCAGTGGGTTTCTGTTGTAAGATGGGAAAAGACAACACGTCCTTTCCTTCGTTCAAGAGAATTTCTATGGCAAGAAGGGCACACGATTCATGCAACTGCTGACGAGGCAATAGAAGAAACTGAAAGAATGCTTAATTGCTATGCAGACTTCTGTGAAAAATCACTTGCTATGCCTGTTGTAAAAGGCAGAAAAACTGACAGCGATAAGTTTGCAGGAGCTGAAGCAACCTATGCTATTGAAGCCCTTATGCATGACGGAAAGGCATTGCAGGCAGGTACATCTCATTACTTTGGCGATGGCTTTGCAAAAGCATTCAACATTCAATTTACAAATAAGGAAAACAAGCTTGAATATCCATATCAGACTTCATGGGGAGTTACAACACGTCTTATCGGTGCGATCATCATGACACACGGCGATGACAACGGTTTGGCTCTTCCTCCTGCTGTTGCACCAATCCAAGCTGTTATTGTTCCTATCGCACAGCATAAGGAGGGTGTGCTTGAAAAGGCTGAAGAGTTATACAATTCACTTAAAGCACAAGGCATTCGTGTAAAGCTTGACGATTCAAACAACTCTCCGGGATGGAAATTTGCTGAATATGAAATGAAAGGCGTTCCTGTAAGAATCGAAATTGGACCAAAGGATATTGAAAATAATCAGTGTGTTATTGTCACACGTCATAACAGAGAAAAGACTTTTATATCTCTTGACAATCTCACAGAAGCAATACCTTCCAAGCTTCAGGAGGTACATGACGGACTTTATGAAAAAGCCCTTGAAAACCGCAAGAACAAAACACATCAATGCAAAACAATGGAAGAAATCATATCTGCCCTTGAAGAAAAGGGTGATGGATTTATCGAAGCTATGTGGTGTGGTGACGAAGCCTGTGAAGACGAAGTTAAAGAGAAAACAGGCGTTGGTTCACGCTGCATTCCATTTGAACAGCATGAAATTTCCGATAAGTGCGTATGCTGCGGAAAGCCTGCAAAAAAAATGGTTCTTTGGGGAAAAGCATATTAATGATAACAAAAAATCCTGCACATTTAGTGCAGGATTTTTTATTATTGCTTAATTATCTACAAATCCGCCTTTTTCAAAGAACAACTCACGCACAGCCAAAGCACAGCCTGAAAGGAACCTATGCTTATTTTCAACCATAGAAAATTCAAGCTTTTCTGAAACTTCTTTACCTGCTATATTTTTAACTGATTCCTTTAACATCTGAAATGCAAAACCAGAATCAAAGTAAAAAAGATGGAGTACGATTTTCTGAGGATCGGTAATAAAATATAAGTTATTAATCAACATTGCCATCAGATTGGTTGCTCTGTCAAGTATATTAACAATTTCCTTATCTCCATTTTGATAAGAGGAAATGATGATTTCACCCTTAATTTTCTTTTTATCTCCGCCAGTCTGTTGATAAAGATAAGGTGTTCTGTCTTTTGAATATACTCTTTCAATTCTTTTTAATACAGCAATTGATGTAATTTCATTGCCAACACATCCCCTGCGGCCGCAAATCGGACAAATATCAGGAGAATTCGGATCAACTATAATTTTATCAACAAAATTGGTACGGTTGTAATATGAAATAATAGGATTCTTTTTGTGAGTTGCTATAAAATTGATTTCTCTTCCATACTGCAAGAAAATAATGCTGTCAAAGTTCGGATTTTTTTTCTTCAGAAAATCAATATTAGCCATCGCCGTTCCCTTGACAGAATTACCGAATACAACCGGCAAATCAGTAAACGAAGCTACAAACTCCCTTGCTTTTGAATAATCAGGAACACCGTTAATCATAGCTATATGAAACATTTCATAAACGCTTGGATAAATACCAAATCCGATACCGAGAATCTGTCTTTTTTCAAGACAATTATCATTAAGAATTTCACGAATAGATTTGTCAATAAAATCAACAACCGACTGCTTCTCATCAGGTTCAACATTTACAAAGCGGTTGCGTTTATCAAGCACCTCACCCGAAAGAGTAGTAAGCCCTACACTGATTACATTTTCTTCAATAGTAACACCCAGAGAAAATTTATAATGATAATTTATATCAATGAGTATTTTCTTTCTGCCTCTTGGAGCCTTATCAGAAACATGTTTATATTCACCTATTTCCATGATAATCCCCTGTTCAATCATTTCATTTGTAATGATCGTAACAGCAGCCCTCGTCAGTTCAAGAGTAGTAGCAATATCTATTCTTGAAGTCGGTCCCCTTTGTTTCAGTATTTTTAAAACCTGCATTCGGTTTCGTCTTTTCAGATCAAGTTTGCTGATCCCGTGCTGTTCCATTTATATTATCCTCCGATTAATCTCCAAAGCATCTATAATACTCACTGAATATATAAAGGGGACTAAAGTTAAAGTCCCCCCCTTGCTTATTCAGTAATTCGTCTTTTGTAAATTATATCAGATCATAATGAATAAAATATTAAATTTATTCGCAAATAAAACGCTTCATTGTTTTTTTACAGTTAGTTAAAGAATCTCATCTTCATCAATATCATCTTCAATTTCTTCTCCGTTAAGAATAGCTCTGAGAGTTTCAACTTCTTCCTCAGTAAGTGTAATTCCCTTGCCCATTCTTGTGTGATCCGGATTCCATTCTCTCAAATCATATTTAGGCTCTCTTTCATTCCAGCTAACCATGTTTAACTCTTTTGTCCAGCCTCTGGCGTTTTCAGAAAGAACTCCTAAAGTCTTTGTTATTTCAAATTTTAATTCAGCCATAATAAAACCTCCATATAAATTTTTATAAAAACAGCAAGTCACTGTTTATATTATTTTCTGTAAAGCATTCTTTCCACCAAAGTCCATACACTTCTTCGGAAAACAAAAATCAAAACAAGCATTTCTATCATAAGACAAAATACTGACCAGTATATTCCGCCAAGCAAATATATGATTATGTCTGCAATCAATATTTCAATAATCAAATCACGTTTTTTACGATACAAACCAAGCGGTATCAGCCAGCAAGCCGCCAGCATAATCATACCTGTGCCAAAGTTACCGTAAATCATATCTGCAATTACTATACCTATGACAGAAATATATACAAGCTTTTTTTGCTCTTTAAATATTCCCATAACAAGCATAGGCATAAATATAGCAAAAAGTATGATTCCTTTAGTAATATAGCACATTAGTATAAACACCAGCGCCGCGGCAGCCAAAAGAATAAGCCTTTTTGTTCCGATTTTTTCCGCAATATTCAATATTCTTGCCGGAATCATCTTTTTAACAATACCCCAAAGGCTTCCGAAATTCATAATAGTTATTACAATAAACAAGGCTGGCAGCAAAACAAATGACATCGTCTTGCTTTTCACAAATGGCTGGGTAATATTTATAATAACCATTGCGGCAAGAATAATATTGTTAATCACTATTTTCTTGACCTTCAAATCAAAAGGTACAAGCTTTCTTGAATCGTAACCTCTTATAATAAATACAGCAAGATAACTTGCTACAGTGGAGATAGGCGGTCCGTATAATCCTATTCTCGGAATAAGTATAATATTCAGACCAACATTTATTATTCCTGAAAATAAGCTGGTGATCATTGAACGCTTAGTTTCTTTAGAGGCAAGATAAATCGAACCTAAAAACGTTGTGAAACAGGAAAAAATAGATGAATAAATCAAAATCGGAGAATATTTTACCGATTCCTGAAAAGATTCACCAAGCCATACAGCAGTCAGAGGCTGAACAATCATAAGACATCCCGCCGCCAGAATATATAGCAAGCACTGATTCAAATTAAATACATTAGTATAAAACTTATCTCTGTCCTCTGAATCATTCTCTAATATAGCAGACATATTCCAAGCCTGTCCAAACATTAGATAGACTGTTGCCACCAAGTTAGGTATCTTGTATGATGCTGACAAAATACCGTTAGCTTCACTGCCCAGATAATGTGTTGTCATAAACGAGTCAGAGCTGTTTGTGATAAGCCATAAAATTTGTGCAGGAATAAGCGGTATGGAATATTGAAGCATTGTGTGCAAAAGCTCTCGGTCAAAACGCCTGAAATCAAGATATCTCCACAGCTTCGCCGTAAATGTAAGAAATACGACTGATATCAAATCTGATACAATAATAGAAAGCAAATATCCCGTATTTCCCATTTTGAAGCCTATCATAAACAGGAGAGTACCCGCAAGTGTGAAAAACGTCGTAAGTATTCCGTTTATGGCGAAAAGCTTCACCCGTTCCAAAGCTCTGACAAATGTAGAATAAACGAGCTTAAGACTTGACGAGAAAATATAAACATAAAGAAGAAGTGAATATCCGCTCAGATATTTGTCCGCCACTCCGGATATGGCCACAATAGGCAGAATAATACCTAAAACCGCCAAGCCTGCGAAACAAATAATATTGCCTAATGTAAATACCCTTATTTTATTATAAGCCTTGTCAAGACCGAATCTGATAATAGCTTCACTGACTGTCAGGGTTACAAGCGGCTGAAGCCAGTTTGCAATCTGGGTTATAACATCGTTAATCCCCATTTCTTCCGGCGAAAGATATGTTGTATATACCTTTACCAGAAGCAGTACCAAAACCTTTGAGCTGAAAGATCCTATAGCAAAAATTATTGTATTTGAAAACAGCTTTTTATAACTGCTTTGGTTTACTTTTTCCGACATAATTAATCTTAATCCTTTATATTACGATAATTGATAATTTCAATGATAATTATATCATATTTTTTCCCTGTTTGCAAACACTTTATTTACAAACCTTAGAAATCAGGAAAATTCTAAAAATATCATTAGTATTTCGGATAAATATTCATATTTATATTGTAGACTTAAATCTGTTATATAAAGTAATTAAAAGCGAGTGTTGTAATTGGAATATGGATTTATTATAGGAGAAAGAATAGTAATAATGTTTATTATTCTTCTCATCGGCGCTTTCTGTTATATGAAAGGCCTTATTACAAAAGAAGGAACGAAACAGCTTTCGGTCGTTGAACTTAACCTTGTCAACCCCATATTGATTTTTATGTCTTATCAGAAAGATTATGAAAGTGAGATGGCTCATAACCTGCTTTGGGCATTTATATTATCAGCAGTTTCTTATGCCGTAGCCATTGTATTAAGCTATTTGCTTGTAAGCAAAAAGCAAAAATCATTTTCCATTGAAAGATTTTCTGTTGTATATTCAAATTGCGGATTTATAGGAATACCTCTTATAAACGGCTTGTTTGGTGCAGAAGGCGTTTTATATCTCACTGCATATGTAACATTTTTTAATTTCCTTGTATGGACTCATGGACTTATGACCATGAAAGAAAAAATTGATTTTTCTTCCGCCTTAAAAGCGCTTAAAGCTCCATCGGTTATCGCTATTTTTTTAGGACTTATCTGTTATTTTACACGACTTCACCTACCGTCAATCCCGGCTCAGGCGCTTCAGTATATTTCAGATATGAACACACCTCTTGCCATGATAATTGCCGGTGCAACCACAGCTCAAACAAATATACTCGCCGTTTTCCGAAAGCCAAGAAATTATCTCATATGCTTTTACAAGCTGCTGGCGATTCCCCTAATAGCTTTCCTTGTTATCAGATTATTTAACGCTCCGTCAATAGTATGTACCACTCTAACCGTTGCCGCTGCTTGCCCGGTTGCCACTACAGGTATTATGTTTGCAATTACTTTAGATAAGAATTCTGAAAAATGTTCGGAGTTTTTCACAATGTCAACCCTACTTTCGGCATTGACTCTCCCCTTAATTACCATTATAGCCACAACTTTCGGTTAATAAAAAATCACCCCTCGGGGTGATTTTTTATTTTATGCAGCTTCCGATGAGCTATCTTCTTTTATATCTTCTTCACGAGGAACATATTTTTCATAAACTGAAATTGTGTCTTCAATAGCAGCAAATTCGCCGTCTGACTTAGCTGTTACACAAATATATTCCTTGCCGTCATATTCAAGCTTGGTGGCAAGTGTATACTTCGCTTCATCTGTAAATCCGGTCTTTCCGCCAACGATGTCACCGCCGCCTTCAACAAAATATCCGTCAAGCCTCATTGAAAGTATACTTGTAAGCTCAATGCCGTCCTTGTGCTGTGAAGTCTTAGAAGTCGTGTATGTATTCGCAGTAAGCACCTTATTGCAAAGTTCATTTTCCATAGCGTATTTCAAAAGCAAAGCTATATCTTCACAGGTAGAGTAATGATTCTTACTGTGTAATCCATTTGCATTTTCAAAATGAGTATTCTTAAGACCAAGCTCTTCTGCCTTTTCATTCATCATCTCAACAAACTTCTCTTCAGAGCCTGCAACTGCGTTAGCCAGCCCGGTCGTTCCGTCTGCACCGCTTACAAGAATCGATGCATACATCAAATCTTCAATACTAACCTTTTCCCCTGCGTCAAAGCCTGCTCTTGAAGCATCCATCTCCACTAAAGGATCAATATCATCAGCAGTAAACTTATATGTATCTTTTACATCCTCTAAATTTTCAGCAGCAACAACAAGAGTCATGATTTTTGTAAGTGAAGCAGGATATATTTTCTTTTTATAATTCTTTCCGGCAATAACACTGTTGTTGTCCGAATCAATTAAAACAGCATAATCTGCCGTAAATCCTTTGTCTGCAATGTCTTTATAATCAGCAGCCTCTTCGGGATAATTAAGCAATGCCTCAGCTATAGAATCAGCCTGTGAATCTGAATTCACATCGCTTGAATCTGTTTCTGATTCAGATAATGACGAACTGTCTGCCACTGATTCAGCAACAGCAGGAACATTTTTATTCTCATTGATCCTGCTCTTATCCATTAGAAATAAAACCGCTGTACCAACCGCAATAATAATTATTCCTACCAATACAGCAATAACTGCTACCCCTCCGCCGCTTCTTTTAGACATATTCATTCTCCTCTTCTTTTATTTCCTTAAACTCATTGCCCTTGTCGCCGAATTCAGGCAAATTGCTCTTTATTGTATTGTGACAGTATCTTAAAATATCCTGTCTCGTTATAATACCAATGAACATATTTCTGTCATCTATAACAGGAACAAAGTTCTGGTTCATCAAAAGCAGAATCAAATCTTCAATGGTCGAATATATGTAAACCGGATTATTTTTTACACGCCTTGGTATATTGCTTATAGAGTATTTCTCCAGCTCCTTAATATCCATAATGTCATTATCAAGCATAAACCAAAGAATATCCCCCTCCGCAAGAGTCTTTACATATCCTCCGTCTCTGCCTATAACAGGAACCGCAGTAAACCCGTGATTCCTCATCTTTTCAATAGCCTGTCTTACGGTGTAATCTTCATAAACAAAGTCAATTACAGCTTTCGGTTTTAAAAATTTCAGTATATTCATTTATATGCAGCCCTCGGTAAAAATCAAATAATTGTCGTGTTTGTTTTAAATGCTGTAAATTAAATTCAAAAAAGTACTAAAGTCTATTTTCTTAAAATCTTCTTCGCTTATATCCATTTTATCGAGATAATCTGTAGTTATCCCCTTTTGACTGCAAACATCTCTGCAAAAATCAAAACGTTCATCTTCCGTCATGCTTCCGAAATCATGCATTTGATCAAGAAAATCAAGGCTGAATACCGACTGGTCCACTTCAAATGACATGAAATCTACATTTCGTGTTTCGGTCATATCGTCCTGACCTTCAATAGTATATTTTAAAGTATATTTCTTTAAATCTCCGCTTTTCTCATCAAAATAAAAGGTTATGTTTGTTATATATGTGTCTCCTGTATAAGTATATTGCTCTGTGACTATGCCATCAGCTGTATCCTCTTCTCTATCTTCCGCCATAGGAAGATTGCGGCTGATAACCTCATCTATAATGCTTTGAGGAGATACAGATTCTGTCTGCTGATACATACCTGCCGAATTATCAAAATTATAAGTCTTACCGTCAACAGAAATCACACCATAGCTTCCGGCGCTTTCTTCCTGAAGCTGATAAACATTATCACCGCTAACCATACGCATAAGCTTTATTTCTTCGTCAAATGCACTGTTAGTTACAGTACATTTCATAGTATAACTGCCTTGTTTAAGCTTTTCCGAAAGCTTCGTCAGATATTCTCCTGCATGAGTTTTCTCATTAAGTGAAGAACCTTCCGAATCAACAGCACTTATAGCACCAGAGATTCCGGAATCGACTGATTGGTTGTTTGAAGAGCTATCTTCTTTTGCACAGGCTGAACAAACAAGCAAAATAGCCGCCAAGGATGTGCAAAAAATTTTGTTAAAGTTACGCATTTCCTTATCCTTTCAACACTCATATTAATAACAAATATTATACACCCGTTCCAATAATAAGTCAAGAATAAACGGTGTCAATAAAAGTTCTATACTACTCTAAAAAAGTGGTTTCGGTAACCTTTTGCCGAAGCCACTTTTGGTTTTCAATCTGATTCAAAGCCTTCTGAAATCTGCCGCTCCGTGCTTACATATCGGACAGATAAAATCCTCCGGAAGCTCACCCTCATATACATAACCGCACACATTGCATATATATCTGACCTTCCCGTCTGACCTTTCCGTCTTCGGAGGCTTCGGCTTAACATTTTTATGATAATAATCATATGTCATAGACGGCTTGTCAGAAATCACATCTCCGTCAATAACATCAGCAATAAACATTGTGTGAGTTCCAAGATCAATAGTATTTATTACTTTACAAGCAATATAAGCATTTGTATGATCAGGGATATACGGAATTCCATTCTCTGCCCTTATAAAATTAAACCGATAAAACTTGTTCTCCCATCTTCCGCTTGAAAAACCAAAATGCTTAAATAACGAGAAATCTGCCGATTCATCTATAACAGATATATTAAATTCACCGCTTTGTTTTATCATATAGTGCGTGTAATTACTTTTGCTTACTGTAATTGAAACCCTGTTGGGAGATACTGTTACCTGTTGAAGCGTATTGGTAATACATCCGTTTGAAAAGCTTCCGTTTTTCGCAGTCAGTATATATAAACCATAGCTTATCTTAAACATTGCAGTATCATTTTTCATCCGTCAGCACCTCTTCAAATCTAATTTTATGTCCTTATTCTTCCCACAAAAAATTAATTCAATACTATTTTAGCTGAGATTTACATATGAGGCAGGATTAAGATACATTCCCTGATATCTGATTTCAAGATGAAGATGATCTCCCGTTGAATATCCGGTAGAACCCATTGTCCCGATCATGTCGCCTTTTTTCACTTTGTCTCCGTCCTTTACATTAAGAGAAGTAAGATGTCCGTAAAGACTGATAAATCCTTCACCGTGATCAATAATTATGTAATTTCCATAGCCTCCGCCGCAGCCGCATGAGCCATCCTTGCCATAATTATGAGGGCAAGAAGAATTTGTCCTTATTACAGTCCCGCTTTCCACAGCATGAATATTTGTTCCCCGACTTCCTGCAATATCCATGCCCGTGTGATATGAACCCCAGCGTTCACCCACACCGGAAGAAATATAATATTTCCCCGGAACAGGCCAGCCGAATTCATACCTGCATTCATCCTCCGGAATAATTTCACCATTTAAGATACGTTCGCTTATCCCGTTCCTTAAATTCCTGAGTGCCTCATTAGCACTTAATTCCGCAGCAGCTCTTGCCGTTTCACCGGAAGAATTCCCATAAGTACCCGATAAAACCCCTGATAAATCCGCTTCAAAAGCCTGACGTTCCTTTATATATTCCTGATTTCTCTTTTCAAGCTCTGCCTTGTGCTTTTCATATGCTTCCTTCTGCTGCTTGCTGCTGTTATAAAGCTCATCCAACTGTTTTTTCTGTTCTTCAAGATATTCATATTGCTTGTCATATTCTGATTTCTGAGAATTAAAATCATCACGTGCCTTTTCATAATCCTCTTTTGCAGAAATAAGTTCATTTATTAATGAATTATCATGTTCAGCCACACGCTTTATAAGCTCAAGCCGCATCAGCACATCATAAAAGCTGCCTGATTCCAGAAGAATACTTGTGTAAGAATCCTCTCCGGCTAGATACATTGCCCTTATTCTTTTTTTGAGCCGTTCAATTCCGTCCTCAATTTCCTTTTGCTTGCCGTCGATCAGCCTCTGATTTGAAGACATGTCCAGTTCAAGTCTAGTCATATATGAATTGAGAACTTCTATTTTTTCATTAACCGTTTCTATTTTCTTTTTGATTAAGTCTTGTTCTTTTTCTTTGTCTTCTATGTCCTTTTCCGCAGATTTGATCTGTTTATCAAGCTTAGCTTGTTCTTCAGCTATGCTCTGCAATTTTTCCGCATATTCCGAAACGTCATAAGACTCACTGTCTGCGCTGACAGATACACTAACACCGGATTCATTGCCAAATAATCCTATACACAGCGATAATGCCAGTGTAAATGCCAAAATACGTTTCAGCACTTTAAACTTGCCCATTGACAATAACGTCTCCTTTATTTCTCTTTCTGTTTTTGACTTTTATATCTCTATTATTTATATCTATTAAAGATGCTTCCCGATTATTCAATCCATAGGTCGTCAGGATCAAGTCAAGTTATATTTTACACATAGTTTGTCGGATCTAAAGCAACTCCGTTAAGACGAATCTCAAAATGAAGGTGAGGACCGGTAGAATAGCCTGTCGAACCCACTGTTCCAAGTACATCACCCTGTTTAACAGTCTGTCCAACGCTGACCGTAATACCTTCTGAATGTCCATAAAGCGTCCAATATCCGTTCCCGTGGTCAATAATACAGTAATTTCCGTATCCGCCGCCGCAGCCACAGCTTCCGTTTTTACCGTAATCATGAGGACATCCGTTTACCGCACGAATAACAGTTCCATCAGCCGCTGCACAGATTTTTGCACCTCTTATATTGTCTGAATAAATGTCTATACCGGCATGATATGCTCCCCATCTCCAGCCCACACCGTATGAGATGTGATAAAATCCCGGAACAGGCCATGTAAACATTGACTTGTCGGTATAACCATGATCAGAATTATTCGTCGAACCCTGAGAGTCGTTAGTGGTTGTGCCGCTTCCTGCATTTCCGCTTGCGCTATTTCCATTGCTGTCCTGCTGTGCTAAAGCCTCCTGACGTCTTCTTTCTTCCTCTTCCTCTTTTTTCTTTATCTGCTGTTGTTCTTTAAACAGCTTCTGCAAATCCGCCTCAAAATCTTCCTGTTCTTTTTTCAGCTGTTTTTGATTCTCTTTAAATGCAGCAGCATCTGCTTTTAATCTGGCTTCAGTGGCTTCACTCTCTTCATAAAGCTTATCAAGCTTGTCCATCTGATCCTCTTGCTTTTCTTTTTCAGACTTCTGTTCTTTTAATTTTACTTCAAGATCCTTTTTATCCTCTTCTAAAGCTTTTTTATCAGCCTCATATTGCTTTTTTAATTCAACAAGATTATCGATCATGCTGTTGTCATGGTCAGCAACCTTTTTAACAAGTTCGATTTTCATAAGCATATCATAGAAATCGTCAGCACCAATTAATATATCGGTATATGAGCTGCTTCCTGCAACATACATTACTCTGATTCGCTTTTTAAAATCTTCAATTCCCTGTTCGATTTCTTTTTCTTTGCTTTTTATGCTTTCTTCACTTTTATGAATGCTTTCAGTTAAACTATTGATATCTTTTTGATATTGATTAATTTTTTCATCATATTTTTGAATAGTTTTTTCAACAACATCAATCTGTTTGGAAATGTTCTCTTGCTTTTCCTTTTCCGATTCAGCGCTCTTGTTAGCATCCTTGATTTTTGCATCAAGCTCATCCTGTTTGGCTTTAAGATCTTCAATGTCCTGCTGTGACTTCTTGATAGCAGCAGCATTTGCCTTAGCTTCGCTGCTTTCAGCAGAAACCCGGCTTTCAGTTGTTATGTAATCCTTGCCGTTTGCCATAACCGTTATCGCAGTAATTATCGCCAAAGAAAAAGCTAACGTCCTCTTTAATAAACCGACCTTATTCATAATATGTGACCTATCCTTTCGTGAAGCCTTATGCCTGAATCAACATAAAAGCCTCTCTCCGTCAGTTCGGCAATATGCCGAAAATATTTTTATTAATCTTCTATCATAATATAGGCAGGTCAAATCAATACCAAGTATGATAAGCCTGCCCCTGTTTCATATATTATGAAGGGCAACAGCCCCGATGTCTTTTTCTATATGTCTTTTAAACCTTTAAATGCTTTCCGATACTTATTGATGTGCCGACTGCACCAATAAGAGCGCCTGCTACAGCATAAGCTCCTGCAACCGGCCATAGCATATCCTTGAATGAATAAAGTGATTTTACTCCAAGAATGTTCCAAAGCTTAAAGTCGTCGTTCAAAATGTTATATACCCCGTCATATGCAAACATTGTAAGCAACAAAGCCGTAGCCGCAGCCAAAATTCCTACTATCATACCCTCTACAAAAAACGGAATTCTGATAAAGCTGTTGTTTGCACCAACATATTTCATTATGTTGATTTCCTTGCGCCTTGCAAAAACACTCGCCCTTGTCGTATTAGATATAATTATCATGCAGACAATAATGAGAGCAATAACTATAGCGCCTGAAATAATTGTCACCAATCTTCTTATGCTGATAAGCACATCCGCAAAAGCAGTAGGAGATTTTGTTGACTCAACATTATCAAATGTGTCGATCTGAGTAGTAGTTTCCGTCATCTTCTTGATATCAACTACTGTGATTCTGAATGTGTCCGGAAGAGGATTGTCATCAGCATATTGGAAGAAATCCTTTTCCTCATCAGTCATGCCCTCAAGCATGTTTTCCCAAGCTTCTTCCTTTGAATAAAATTCTACCTCGTTAACATTCGGAATATCTTCAAGCTTCTTTTTAAGCTCATCCTGAGCCGCATCGTCTGTGTTGTCCTTTATTTGTACAATTACTTCGCTCTTTCCTTCAATTCCGCCTATGATCCTGTTAAGATTTATAGACAGTAAAACCGAAAGGCCTACCATAAGAAGTGAAACCAGTATGATACAAAATGAAGCAAATGACATCATACGGTTTCTCCATATGCTCTTAAGTCCTTGTCCTGCAAGGTATCTTACACTACTTGCTTTCATTTGAACCTCCTATGAACTCGTCAAACGCAATATTTCCCTTATTGATGTTTATAATGCGTCCTCCAAACGAGCGAACCAAATCATGCTCGTGAGTAACCATAAGAATCGTGGTACCGCATTCGTTAATGCCTTTCAAAAGTCCGACAATTTCATATGAAAGCGCCGGATCTATATTTCCGGTAGGCTCGTCCGCAATAATAAGCTGCGGATCGTTTACTAAGGCTCTTGCAAGAGCAACTCTCTGCTGCTCACCGCCCGAAAGCTCCGTCGGATAAGACTTAGCCTTGTGTGAAAGCCCTACAAGGCTTATTACATAAGGAACTCTTGATTTAATATATTTTGCCGGAGCGTCAATAACTCTTAGTACAAACGCTATATTTTCATATACCGTCATTGTGGGAATAAGTCTGAAATCCTGAAATACAACGCCAATAGTCCTTCTCAGCTTAGGAATTTTTCTCCTTTTAAGCTTGCTGAGATTAAATCCGTTTACTAAAACCGTTCCGGACGTTGCGTCAATTTCTTTTAATATAAGTTTAATAAGTGTTGATTTGCCGGCACCCGACGGTCCGACAACAAAAGCAAAATCTCCGTCGTTAATTTTAAGATCAATTGAATTCAGTGCGTCAACACCGCTTGAATATGTAACGGAAACATCTTTAAATTCAACCAAGTAAAATACACCGCCTTATAGCTTAAGGGGATTCCCCTCACAAACTGCAAGCTGATTTTAGAATTTAACCGGATTAGCGGATAAATATTTTTTAACCATAAGCGCAATTTTAAATATGATCGCATGGTCAAATTCTCTAAGATCAAGTCCTGTCAGCTTTTTGATTTTTTCAAGTCTGTATACAAGAGTATTTCTGTGTACAAACAGTTTTCTTGAAGTTTCTGAAACATTCAGGTTATTTTCAAAGAACTTCTGAATAGTAAACAAAGTTTCATGATCAAGTGACTCTATTGAGCCTTTCTTGAAAACTTCCTTTAGGAAGGTTTCACAAAGTGTAGTAGGCAAATGATAAATAAGTCTTGCAATTCCCAGATTGTCATATGAAACAATAATTTTGTCCGTATCGAAAACCTTACCTACTTCAAGAGCGATCTGAGCCTCCTTGAAAGAACGTGCCAAGTCACGAACGCCCTCAACAACAGTACCGATTCCTACATTTACTCTTGTATAGAATTCACTGCTGAGAGTGTCTGAAATTGATCTTGCAAGCTTCTCCAAATCATTAGGCGCAACGCTTGAGGCAACTTCCTTAACGAGCACAATATCAGATTCAGTAATATTGAATACAAAATCCTTGCTCTTATCCGGAAACAGATTCTGAATTACATCAAAAGCAGAAACATCATTTGACGAAATGATTCTTATAAGAAGAACAACTCTTGAAATATCAGAACTGAAATGAAGCTCTCTTGCCTTAACCTGAATGTCGCCCGGAAGCACATTGTCAAGCACAACATTTTTTATAAAATTATTTCTGTCATATTTCTCATCGTAATACTGTTTGATGCTGGCAAGGGTTATAGCAAGAATGTTTGCATACTTTGCTGCCGTTTCGTCAATACCCTCAACAAATACAGCATAATCAGGTTTCATATGAGCGCCGAATGGTTTATATGTATAACCGTCACGCACAAATATGTCACGAGAATCGCTTATATCAAGGGATACGAACTCATTCGTTGAACCCACCTGCGCCAGCTCAGAGCACGCAATAATTGTTGCACTATCGTCAATTACCCCGATAACACAATCCATAGTATCACGCATCTGATGAACTACGCTTTGAAATAATCTGTTGGACATAAAATTTTTCCCCTTTACCTGCAAAAATTTTGGACATAAGCCTTTAATAAATATGTCTGCATACTATCATTATAACAAAAAATGATTAATTTTGCAAGCCTTTTTATAGTAAAAATGTTCAAAAACTTTTTTCAGACAATTATGAATAACCGAACTGCCTGAACTTATTACAAATTGTAACATATAATTTCTCCGATTGTGTGAATTTTTTATTAAATTACTCAAAAAACACGGAGGTTTTTTATTCCAATTAAAGCAATTTGCATATATTAGTGTTACCCAATTGTAACCTTTGAAGTACAGACATAAATTCCGTATCTGTTTAAACAAAAGCGACTGCTGTAAAACCTTGTTCCATTGCCGTAAAAATTTGATTCAAGTCGAATAACCCTTGACATATTTTGAAATATGCTATACAATATTAATTAATATATTTTAAGGAGAATGTGACATGCTAAATACCGAAAAAACAATGGATAAAATCGTCGCTCTTTGTAAAAACAGAGGCTTTGTATATTCAGGAAGTGAAATCTACGGCGGCCTTGCAAATACTTGGGATTACGGTCCTTACGGCGTCGAGCTTAAAAATAATATCAAAAAAGCATGGTGGAAAAAGTTCGTTCAGGAAACTCCCCTTAACGTAGGTCTTGATTCCGCTATCCTTATGAATCCGGAAACATGGGTGGCTTCAGGTCACCTCGGCGGTTTTTCAGATCCTCTTATGGACTGTAAGGCTTGTAAAACACGTCATAGAGCCGATAACCTTATCGAAAACTTTGACGGAACCAACCCTGCCGGCTGGACAAATCAGCAGATGATGGATTATATCAGAGAAAAAGGAATTGTCTGCCCCGAGTGCGGAAAAGCAGATTTCACAGATATAAGACAGTTTAACCTAATGTTTAAAACTTTCCAGGGCGTAACCGAAGATTCAAAATCAGAGCTTTATCTCCGCCCCGAAACCGCACAGGGTATATTCGTAAACTTCGCTAATATACAAAGAACCTCCCGAAAGAAAGTTCCTTTCGGCGTTGGTCAGATCGGTAAATCATTCAGAAATGAGATTACTCCGGGTAACTTTATCTTCCGTGTAAGAGAATTTGAACAGATGGAGCTTGAATTTTTCTGTAAGCCCGGCACCGACCTTGAGTGGTTCCAGTATTGGAGAACTTATTGTAAAGACTTCCTCTTAGGCCTTGGAATTAAAGAGGAAAACCTCAGATTAAGAGATCACGATCCCGAAGAGCTTTGTTTCTATTCAAAGGCAACAACTGACTTTGAATATCTCTTCCCGTTTGGCTGGGGCGAGCTTTGGGGTATCGCCGACAGAACCGATTATGACCTCACTCAGCATATGGAGCATAGCGGCAAATCCCTTGAATATTTTGACCCTGAGGATAATTCAAAATATATCCCATACGTTATTGAGCCTTCACTTGGCGTTGAAAGATTATTCCTTTCTATTGTTACAGAAGCCTATGACGAAGAAGTAATTGACGCCGAGAAAAACGATACTCGTACAGTTATGCGTCTGCACCCTGCTCTTGCACCTGTCAAAGCCTGTGTGCTTCCTTTGGTTAAAAAGCTTAAAGAGCCTGCTCAGGAGCTTTATGCACAGCTTTGCAAGAAGTTCAATGTTGAATATGACGAAGCCGGAGCAATCGGTAAAAGATATCGCCGTCAGGACGAAATCGGTACTCCATTCTGCATCACATACGACTTTGATACCCTTGAGGACCATTGCGTAACTGTCCGTGACCGTGATACAATGGAACAGGAAAGAGTTAACATCGACGAGCTTGAAGCTTATATTGAAGCAAAAATCGCTTATTAAATCTGATACAGCCTAATATCTAACGGGTCAGTACAATAATACTGACCCGTTTTTTATATGATATTACCAAAAAACAGTGCTTCATTAGTTGCAAAATGCCGTTTTTTTGTTGCAATGCTTGCCATATTGTAATTTTTTTGATATAATAATATCTATATTAACAAAAAAGGAGTAAAAGTATGACAAGAGAACAAATTCTGATGCTTGTTTCTATCGTAGTGTATCTTTTAATGATATTATACATAGGAATAAGATTTTCAAAGAAAAACAATACCGTCGATGATTTCTATCTCGGCGGAAGACGACTTGGCCCTCTCGTTACCGCTATGAGTGCAGAAGCCTCAGATATGAGCAGCTGGCTACTAATGGGACTGCCTGGACTTGCATACCTTAGCGGTATATGCGATGCCGGTTGGACAGCTATTGGACTCGCAATTGGTACATATGTCAACTGGCTGATCGTTGCAAAACGACTTAGACACTATTCACATCAGTGCAATAATTCAATCACCATACCGGACTTTTTCTCTAACCGTTACCGTGACAGCAAAAATATTTTGCTTGGCATCTCCGCACTGATAATCGTAATATTCTTTATCCCTTATACAGGCTCAGGCTTTGCCGCTTGCGGAAAGCTCTTCTCAAGCTTGTTTGGAATCGACTATCACGTTGCAATGATTGTTAGTGCATTGATAATTATTGCCTATACCTGCCTCGGCGATTTCCTTGCAGCAAGTACAACCGACCTTATCCAAAGCATTATCATGACCATAGCATTGATTATAGTTTTGGGATTTGGTATAAACGTTGCCGGCGGTTTGGACGCAGTAATCGAAAACGCGAAATCATTGCCTGGTTACCTGTCAATGAACTCACTATATGACCCTGCAACGGGAAAAGAAACCAGCTATGGAATCCTTAAAATTGCTTCAATGATGGCTTGGGGACTTGGCTATTTTGGTATGCCTCATATCCTGCTGAGATTTATGGCTATTAAAGACAGCAAGAAAATTAAAACCTCAAGAAGAATCGCAAGTATCTGGGTTGTAATTTCATTGGCAGTCGCTATATTTATTGGCATTATCGGACTTGCAATGAGCAATTCAGGTGCTATTGAAACCCTAAAAGATAGCGAAACAATCATTGTTAGAATTTCAAGCCTCTTAAGTACATACGGAGTGATCCCAGCACTTATCGCAGGTGTAATCCTCGCCGGAATCCTCGCTTCAACAATGTCAACCTCAGATTCTCAGCTTCTTGCCGCTTCATCAAGTGTTTCACAGAACATCCTGCCAAAGGTGTTCAAAATAAATATTTCAGAAAAAGCTTCAATGATCGTGGCAAGAATTACATTAGTAGTAATTGCAATAATAGGCGTTATAATTGCATGGGATCCTAACAGCTCAGTATTTGGAATCGTATCCTTTGCATGGGCAGGCTTTGGTGCCACATTCGGACCGGTTATGCTGTTTGCCCTGTTCTGGAAGCGTTCAAACAAATACGGTGCTATAGCAGGAATGATTGTTGGTGGCGTTATGGTATTTGTATGGAAGTATGTAATCGCAACTTTCGGCGGCATTTGGTCAATCTATGAATTGCTGCCATCATTCATCTGTGCTTCAATAGCAATCATAATTGTGTCACTTGCAACAAAAGCACCTGAAAAAGAAATTACAGATGAATTTGAACAGGTTGCCGCAATGAAATAAATAATCGTCTATACTACAAATAACATCCCATAAAAGCCATGCGCTTTTATGGGATGTTTTAATATTTTTATAGATATATAAAAAAGCTGTCCTGATAAGATCAAGACAGCTTTTAAAATTCTTACTTAATATAATTTATTCCTTTACAGCACCCGAAACCAAACCGCTGTAAATGTATTTCTGAAGCGTGAGGAATATAATCAATGTAGGAATAATAGCTATGATAATTCCTGCAAAGATAATCTCCCATTTCGCACCAAACGGCCCAACAAAGTTGTATAAAGCGGTTGATACAACAGAAAGCTTAGTATCTGTCATATAAAGCTGTGGTGTGTAGAAATCATTGTATATGCTAACGAACTTAATAATAAGTACCGTTGCAATAGCCGGCGTCAGATTCGGCAAAATAATGCTGAAATATATCCTCGGATATGACGCTCCGTCAACAATTCCGCTTTCATCAAGAGAAACAGAAATCTGATTAAGGAACTGAATGAAAATATATATCGAAATAATATCTGTACCTACATAAAGAATAATAGGTGCCGCCATTGTGTTATAAAGACCCAGCTTGTTTACTATCTGGAATACTGTAACCTGCATTGAAATGTTAGGAAGAAGTGTAGCTACAAGAAATGCAGCCTTAACCGTTTTTGTAAGAACAGAATTAAATCTCTGAATTACAAATGCCGTCATAGTACCCGTAATAACCGAACCAGCACACGAAATAACCAAAATAATAGCTGTATTTTTCAAGCCGATAAGAACATTTCCGTCAATGAAAGCAGTCGTAAAATTCTCCCACCTTAATTGTTTCGGCAATTCAAATATACCCGAATTAGAAAACTCTCTGTTATCTTTAAATGCACCAAAGAGAATTACTATAATAGGAAGAATAACCAATGCACAACCTATAAGAAGAACCAAATACTTCAGAATTGTCAAAATTACTGCTCCCGCTGAATGCTTAGTATGCAGTTTTCTGTTTTCAAAGCTTTCCATATTCCATCCCCCTTATCTTTTAGATTTTCTGGGCTTATCATCATTCTCTTTAAAGAACGCCTGTTGTATAAGCGTTACAACAATAATGATTATAAGCAAAACAACCGCCATTGCAGATGCAAGACCCATTTTCTTGTAAATAAACGCAGTATCAATCGTCTTGATAACAAACGTAGATGTTCCGTTCTTACCGCCCGTAATAATATAAGGAACTTCAAATACTGAAATAGCACCTTTAACAGCCAAAATCAGCTGAAGCGAAATAATCGGCTTGATTCCCGGAAAAACAATATAACGAAATCTCTGCCATGGATTAGCACCGTCAAGGTCTGAAGCCTCATAAAGATCAGGACTGATTGACTGAATAGCGCCCATATACATGATAATGTCAAATCCAATGTATCTCCACATAGATACAAATACCAAACAGCAGTTAGCAAGCCACGGAGTAGTGAGCCATTTTACAGGATCACCACCAAATAATTCAATAATTGCATTTAACGTTCCTTCGCTTGTAAGCGGAGGACTTCCCTTTGAAAAGAATCTTTGGAAGATAAGTGCAACAGCAACTCCGTTCATAAGATAAGGGAAAAACAATGTTCCTTTAAAAAAGCCTTTGAGTCTGATTTTTGAACAAAGAATTGATGCTACCAGCAAAGCAATGATCTGCTGAATAAACGAACCTACCAAATAATAAAGGCTTGTTTGGAAAGTAATAAAATAGTCCGGATTCATAAATACAGTTTTGTAGTTATCAAATCCTACAAAAGTCGCATCAATACCAAATTGGTCACGATCCTGAAAGCTATAATATACCATATCAAAAGCCGGTATAAACGTAAAAGTAATTAATAAGGCTAATGGAACAAGCAAAAATAAAATAGTCGTGATAAGCTTTTGACCTTTATAGGTTCTGCACCACTCTAAAAAAGTATATTTACGAGCGTTTTTTTCCATTTTACCAGCCTCCTTTTCTAATCAAAGTATAAATTTAGGGGGAAATAAATCCCCCCTAAAAGTTTCAATTTTTAATTCAAGGGATTACTTGATAACACTATCTCTTGTTTCAGCCCATCTCTTGTTGCAGTCTTCAATGATAGCCTTAAAGCCTTCTTCACCCTTGCCAGCAAATGCTGCTTCTGCAAGCTTAATCTTGAAGTTAGCTGCGTCACCGTCAAATGTACCTACTTCTGAACCCTTGTCAACTTCATTGAATTTGCCCTGAAGCTCATCTGGAGCAAGCTCTTCTTCAAAGAGTACGCAATCCTTAAAGTTTCCGAGGTTGTTAGGAAGCTCTGAATTTGCAGCTGGAGGAATCATACCCTCATCAAATGCATAACCTGATTCAAGAGCAAACCATTCAACATACTTCTTAGCAAGTTCAATGTTTTCTGAATTCTTGTTTACGCCCAAGCAATAGTCAGCAGATGTCTGAGCATACTGTTTGCCGTCAACTGTGAATGGAGCTGGCATATAGCCAATATCTTCTTCATGACCTGCTGCCTTTTCTTCAAACTGGCTGATAGCCCATGAACCCATTACCATTGTACCGATCTTACCGTCAGCCATCCATTCCTTAGAAGCTTCCCACTGAGTTGTTGTTGGATCTTCTTCAATGACATCCTTATTTGAGAATACGTCATACATCAGCTTAAATACTTTGTAATAACCACCGTCCTCAGCAAACAAATCATTCTTGTTCTGAAGAAGTCCTGTGTTGTAGTTAGGATCACCTGAAGCTGAAAGAATCAGGTTAGACCACTGACCGATTGTCCAGCTTGCATCAGCAAACTGTGTGTAATAAGGAATTGCTTCGCCTTTATCCTTGATCTTCTGGAGATCCTCAAGGAACTCTTCAGGAGTCTTAGGAAGCTCTGTAATTCCAGCGTCTGCCCAAACCTTTGTGTTATAAAGAATACCTGTTGCTGTACCGCCTGTAGCAATACCGTAAACAGTCTTGTCGTACATCTTCTTGTCTACCCAACGATAAGTTTCTTTTAACTCATCGTATGTACCGAGAGGTTCAAAGAAATTACCAAGGTCTTTAAGTTCAACTGAATCAGGAATAGCAAGAACATCGCCGTAATCCTTAGTTGTCATCATTTTTGATACATCATCAGCATAGTTTGTAAAGCCTGTGTATTCTACTTTACAGTTAAAAGCTTCTTCAAAAGCTTTTGTTCTTTCTTCCATTGAGCCGTCGCCGCCCTGTGAAAGACGGTCTGTACGGTTTGTAAGAACCTTAATAGTAGCGCCCTTTCCGTCAATTCTTTCTACAACTGCCTCAGCAGTGCTTGAATTGTCTTTCTTTTCAGAAGTTGAGCTTTCATCGTTGCTTCCGCATGAAGCAAGCATAGCCATACTCAACGAAGCCACTGCTGCCAGTGAAATAATGCGTTTAATATTCATGTTTTTTCTCCTCCAAATATAAAGATTTGAACTTTGCGTCATTAAAGCAATTCGCTTTAATCCACCTGCTCATTATACATCAGCTTTCTCATTTTGTCAATGATTATAATAAATTTATTCTTTCGTGCACAAAAATACAGCAACTTTCACAAATCAAACCTCTAAAACTATATGCAAATTGCACAAAGAATTAAAATAATTATTTTAATCATCTTAAAAGTTCGTCAGAAACCGCCATATTACAAAATTCAATTACTTAGCCAGTAAAATAGCGTAGATACGTAGTTTTCTTATGAGTATTGATAGAAACACATAAATATTAGTTAAAATCCACATAATAAAAACAAAAAAACAACATCAAACCTTTGTGCATTTTGACTATATGAGTATTATTAGGTAACTTTTTGAATAATATAAGATAAAAACAATCTGTTTATTTTGACGAATGTATTCTATATAATGAGTAAAATAACTTTTATTAAATATAAGTTGCAAAAACCTAACCTTCACTCCACTTAGTATATACAAATTTCACGCAAACATTCTTGTTGCTTTTAACCAATTTTACACATGTATTTTTGTTTAATAATCCAAACTTTTTTCATATTTCGTTCATAGTTGCACGTTTGCGTGCAAAAAAGCCTCAAATGAGGCTATAAGTGAAGG
>UQDR01000009.1 GCA_900539835.1 uncultured Ruminococcus sp.
ATGATTAAAAGAATCGCTGCAATGAGTGCGGCAGTAATGATGATGGCTTCTATTTCATCTATGGGAGTGAGTGCGGCGGATAATACGTTTAATCTTTACATATCAAATACCGGAAGCAATACGAGTAAAACCATGACAGCAGGATATACCTCAAAGGCAGGATCGGCAAGTGTAACATATCAGATAGATTCATTTAATGCTACCTCTGTTTCGTACAATACTTTGGTAGGCGGCTATAGTCCTACTAACAGAACGGGAAGTTTATACTCTACGGGCTCATATGTTAGAACGCATAGCAACTCAAATATCAAGGCTGGATATAGAATTCTTACCACGATGACTCTTAATCCTAATTCTTCGGGTATTGGCAGTTATTCATCGGGTATGGTTTACGGCAGTTAATCATTCAGATTATATAAAAAGCGAGGCAGTATCGTTTTGCACGGTATTGCCTCCAATTTCATTTCATCAAACCCAAAATCGCTTTTTGACAAATAAAGTACCTATACCAAAGACAATGAAAGGAGACCATTAAAATGAATAAGAAAATACTGGTTGTTTTAACTATATGTCTTGTTTTTGGCTCTTGTGCAAAAACACCTGAAAGTATTCGCAGCGGAAAAAAGACAGTGGACAATGAGTCTGTCGGCAAGGAGTTTTATGTCAATGTTCAGAATAGCTTTGATGACATGGACGATGCATATAAATCTGACTATAGCAAATTCACTTTGCCTGAAAAATCCTCTGTAAAATTTAGTGTTCCGCAACAGATTTATAATTTGGAGTTGGAATATGTCACTAAAGACAAGACTGATGATTGGTTTATTCAGCGCTTGCCAGAGCTGTCTGTAGTGTTTGATAATGCAACCGGTGGTGAAATTGTAACAGGAAACGGTTATCCCAAAATGATTGATGATAAAGATAATGTGGTAGAAATAAATGAGGGCACTTATTCTTGTTTGAATATCAATAGAATAGATTTGAACCTATACGACAGCATAGAGCCGATTTATATCAATCGTTTTGAGAAGTCAGATACAAGGATAAAATCAGGATGCGAAAAAGCACAGGACTATGCCGAGCAAATAAAAACTATTGTTGATGACGATCTTGATACCACTGTTTATGATGTAACGCTTTTTAACATCGAGAACGATTATTTTTATACTGTTGATCTGCAAAAAAGCTATGAAGGTGTGGGGATTATGAATATGCTCCAAAGCTATGCACCAATGCCCGATAAAGATGAACAGGGAATAGTGTCTGTTCTTTTTCAAAGCTATGCTAATTTCACAAGCTCGGGTGCAAATTATACATACCATGGTTCTCCGTCATTTAAAGTAGTTAAAGCAGATCCTATTGATAAGGTGCTGTCATTTAAAGGTGCTTGTGATATCCTTGAAAATGAACTTGCCGAGGGTATGGATGTTCGGTTTGATGATGTCGAGCTGCTGTATGAGCCTTACGGATATATGTGGTATGGAACTCAAAATGATTATTCAAATGTAGTGTGTACCCCTAAGTGGTACTTTATAATTGACAACAAAGAAGATATTCTTCAGCATACCGTTGAATGTATTACGATTGATTGTGTATCAGGCGAAATTGAAGTTTTTATGGCGTGAGGTGACCAGTTTTGAAAAGGATTAATTATATTATAATCATATTGTCTGCTGCAATTCTTTCTTCCTGCTCAGACAATTTGCATGACAAGTCAAGTCATGATACAAACAGCAGCGACAGCTTATCATTTGTACAATCAAGTTCTCTTGACAGCACGGAAGAAAACGGCGAGCAGGAATGGCAAACGGTTAATAATTGTTTGTTCAATGATAATTCTTTTACCTGCGATTTAGGTACTTTTAATGCGGAAAACACAGTTTATACCGAGCCTGTGACCCTTGAAACTATGACGCCGTATATAGTAAATAACATATTCGAAATCCCTGTTCAGGTAAAAGTTATTATTCAAGACGACGAGCTTATAAAATGCAGTGCGATAAATTCAGCCGGTGAGGAAGTCAACGAGGACGGTTTTTATCCTGTCAGCTGTTTTAAGAACATTCTCAAAGTAACGAAAGACGGGGAACTTTATCAAGTGGATATGTCAGCTGTTTCGGAATATAAAATGAATGATTTTTGCGCCGACACTTCCAAAGAGCTGTCAATTACCGCATTTAAGTTTAATAATGAAAATAAGATGGTTGCCAGAACGGTAGATGTGTTAACGGAAACATCACAGTGGTATGATGAGAGCACAGGCGGTTATATAGGCGAGGGTAAAAGCTACGAAGCAGGATATACGGATTTTCCGTACTTTGCTTGTGAGATTAAGGATATTGATGGCGAATGGCTTATTGTAAAGACAAATATCTCAGACAAAGAAATATCTTTGAAACCTGATTACTATATCGGAAACAGGGATTTTTCTGAATTCAAAATAGGTGATAAAATAATCGCTAAGTTTACAGATTCTGAGTTGCCTGAATTGACAGAATACCCATGGTCTGTTATTAAACCTATCAGTGATGTTAAAGCTAAAATCACCAATGTAAGAAACTTCTCAGGATTAGAGGTCAGGGCGCAAACTGATAAAGCTTTTATACGAATTTTCCCTGAAAGCATAGTTGACAATAAGGATAAAGCTATTGATCCTGAGAACATCAACGATGATTACACGACAGTAAATATTAATTTTAAAGATATGTATACTATTAAAAATTGCTCTGATAGCGATGGTCAGTATACGAAATATTATGTTAAGAAATGTGTATTGGAGTAGAATTAAGGAAATATAAGACTATTTGGTCAATGAAATGTGATCTGCAAAAATCAGTTTGAAATATTGCATTTAAAAGTACATGTGATATTTTGGAATCAGAGCTTGCTGAAAACACAAATTTTGAATTTGATGATGTGAAGCTTTGGTATGAACCGAGAGGGGCTATTATTGATTTATCAGATTCATCAGTTTCAACATATGATGCCCATGATGGCAATAAAACTATAAAATGCACACCAAAATGGTTTTTTATATCAGACAACGAAGAAGATAGTGGATTATACCATGCTATAAACTATGTAACTGTAGACTGTGTTACGGGTGAAATTGAAGTTTTCTTTCCGGGGTGAGGAATAAAAAAGAAAAATGTCAAAGACAAAATGCACAAATCAAATTAGAATAAACTGTAATAGTATACAAAAACAAATAAACAAAGCAAAAAAGTGCACAAAATTGACAGCACATTAATTTAATATAATAAAGGAGCAGAAAATGTAAAATGAGAGAGGCGATTCCAATGCAGAATTAAACTTACTTCGGACTAATAAAAAATAATAAGAAAAGAGGAAATAAAAATGAAAAAAATTTTTAAAAGAATCGCTGCAATGAGTGCGGCAGTAATGATGATGGCTTCTATTTCATCTATGGGGGTGAGTGCGGCGGATAGTTATTCGCTGCGCATAACTAATTATGAATCTATAACGTCTAAGGAATGTATAGCAGGCTCAGCTAGTAAAGATGGCTGGATTACAACCACAGTGAAACTTAGTAGTGTTGCTAAAGGCGCAGGGATAACTTATACGACTTATGTCGATACAACTTTTGTTGGAAGTACACCTCAAAAAATTTCATCTATAGGATCTTACCCTAAAGATTATAGCCATTATAAAATTAAACGTGGCGGAAAAATTAAAGTTACTGTAAAACTTTCTCCAACATCATCTGGAATCGGCAGTTATGCAAGTGGTTCAGTTTCAGGAAGTTAAATAAAAAAGGTAATATAGGTTAGTTAAATAAGCTCCTCAATTATATCAACTAACATAGATAATTGAGGAGTATTTTCTTTATTTAATTGAAAGGTGGCAGTAAATGAAAAAACAAATAATAATAACTTCAATAATTGCTGTAGTCGTATTATCTTCCTGTGCTCAGACACCCGATAGCATACAAGGAAATAATTATAATACCGATTTGAATTTAAACGATAAAGTACCAGTTGAACATATTCTTGATGACTTTGACGAAGCTTTTAAAACAGAATATACAAAATTTAAATTGCCTGATAAGTCGTCAGTTATAATAAACCAACCTGAAGGCGTTTATGATCTTGAATTAAAGTATGTTAATTCTGAAAAAAGCTTGGAATGGTTAAAAGAAAAAGTGTTTAAATTGGCTGAAATTTTCAACGTAGAAAACAATGGCAATGCAGAGAATATTGGAAATATAGGATATTGTTTAGAAAATGATAAAGGAAAAGTACGTGCAGATGTATTTTCAGAACCGTATTATTGTTTAAATGATGATTGGGATATCAATCTAATGAATATTTATAAAATAGAACATTTAGATAGAATAAAATTAAATGATGTAAATAATAAATATATAGAAATAACTAATAAATCTATTGAGTATGCAAATAAAGTTTGTTCTGTTTTTGGTGGCTCTTTTAGTAATAATGCAATGGATTTATATATAAGAGATTACAAGGATAAGATTTTTTATGAGCTTAGTTTACAACCAACATATAAAAATGTGGGACTTCAATGCATAAGTCCTACTTATAACAAAGATTATACAGAAAACGATAATATTATTATAGCTGATGCTTTTGATATCAGACTTTTGTATGATAAAAATTTAAAATTGAATTTATATTATGGCTGTAATAATTATACACCTGTAAAATCTGAACCTTTAGATAAAATAGTATCATTTAAAGGCGCATGTGATATTCTTGAGGAAGAGCTTGCACCAAATGTGAGCATGGAATTTGATGATGTGAAGCTTTGGTATGAACCAAGAGGAACAATATTAGATGCGACAACAGAGGATGGCTTTGACGGAAGCAAGACAACAAAATGTACACCAAAATGGTTTTTTATATCAGACAACGAAGAAGATAGTGGATTATACCATGCTATAAATTATGTAACTGTAGACTGTGTTACGGGTGAAATTGAAGTTTTCTTTCCGGGGTGAGGAATAAAAAAGAAAAATTATAGATTGAAACGTTTTAAAGTTGAACATAATGGTACTGTAGGTTCTGCCTATTCTTCACTAGCAGCTGTTAATACAACTTTGTATAATGGTACATATTTTTATTGGACAGCTACTGTAGCTAATAAACCATCCCTGCAATAAGTACTAATATACAGATTCGTTAGAAACATTGGAAAGTTTACAAAAAACTTTAATTCGTTTATAAATGTTGTTGCTTAAAGCGATTTTCGCAACAAAAAGTCTGACAAAGATTGAGGCATCTATTATATGAGATACTTAAAGCTCATTTTATCTGAAATTTTAACTGAGCATAAAAACAATTTAGTGCTTAATATTACAATTTATTTTACTATTACAATCTGCTTTTTCAGTATTTTTGTAAGTATGCGTGTATTGCAGAAAAATGCGGTTATTTACAGTAACGAACAAAGAGCCGAATGTACATATAATGAAGTTCAGCTTGAATTAAGTGCATATTCTTCTTGTGAAGACATTGTAAATTCGCTTAATATAGTTAAAAATAATTATGGCGCTAAAATAAACGCAGTGAATTTTAATTTAAGCAATAATGTATTATCATTGTTAATTGAAGGATTGGGTGAAGTTTCAGACACAATTTTATTAGTTGATAATGATAATTATGGTTGCGGTGAAAAAGAAATTATTATATCAAAGAATACTTATTATAATGGAAAGACGTTAAATAAAGGCGATGAAATAGTATTATTCGGAGAAAAACTTAAGGTTGCCGGAATAAGTGCTCAAACTGTTATAAGTACCAGTGCATTTTCTAAATTTAATAATAAGGCATTAAACAGTATATCTGTAACAATTAATAATATCAGTTTCCCAAAACCGCTTTCTCATAAGGAATATACAGATGTTTCTAATATAATAAAATCCGTTGAGCCGCTTGTGTCCGAATCTGATATTGCTGGAATGAAAAATTCAGAGGTCTTGGGAGATCAGATTTTGATTTGTATACTTATTTCTGTTCTCTCTGTGCTGATTATAGTTGCTCTTTTCAAACAGGTCATGAGAAATTTGATTTCAAGAATTGCCACCTTTAAGCTATATGGATGTAAAGTCAGATTTATCATTTTCTTTTTTCTTTTCTGCTTGTTTTTGTATATTCTAATTTCATTTTCAGCGGCTGCCGTTGTTTTTACATTATGTGATGATATTTTTGTAAAGTTTAAAATTACAAATCCGATCAGCTTTTCGCTTGAGCTAATATCACTTGTTTTAGTTGGTCTTTTGTCAGTTATATCTACGCTTCCCGGTTCTGTTAAGCTTGCAAGGCTTATGCCAGCTAAGCTTGAGATAAGGAGGTAAATTATGAGAAAATATTTTAGCGCTGCTGTTGAACAGCTTTTGAATAATAAGCCCTTGTTAATAATAATGTGTATAGAGTTTGTTGTTATGATTAGCTGTTTCTCGTTGTGCTTTGGTTCTTTGCAGCTTTATAATATACGAAGGCAAATGTTTAATAAAAATAACATGCAAAGCTTTTATTATGTTCGCAGTGAAAATAGCTTGGAAATCAACAGATTCATTGAAAATGAAATGGGATTAGAGGTTATGACCTTTGGTTATACAGAAGGCGTGGATATTAATACAGATATAATGATTTATTCAAAATCAGCTCTTGAAAATATTAAAATGCTGATATCAAAGGGTGAGGGAATAAATATTAATAAAGATTATGGGACTGCTATTCCTTGTCTTATTACTTCTGAGTTGGCAAAGATATATGATGTGGGCAAATGCTATAAATTAAAGACAACTGACGATATAGGAATAGGTAATTTCTATATATGCGGTGTTATAAAAAATGACGTCGTATTTTCTCCCAATTACGGTTTCGATTATGACAAGACCTGTATTATTGCTTTTGATCCTAAGGATCAGATAAAAAAAGATGCCGATTATATGGAGTTTTATGCAATAAATACTTGTGGTTTAAATG
The DNA here is from genome assembly GCA_900539835.1 of uncultured Ruminococcus sp. Classification (GTDB taxonomy): domain Bacteria; phylum Bacillota; class Clostridia; order Oscillospirales; family Ruminococcaceae; genus FB2012. The sequence goes on from UQDR01000009.1 coordinate 6,972, forward strand.
ATTTTGAGAACATATATTCAAATTATATCTCTAACAATGTTTTTCAGCCTTTTAATTATTACTATAACGAAAGAAACATTCTTGAGCGTGATAATATACTGCCTTATGCTATGCTTGCAATAACTTTTATGGCTCTATCAATATCCGGATTGTTTTCTTATACCGTTATATCGCTTGAATACTTAAAAAGACAAACGGGAATACAATATCTGTGCGGAGCAAAGCTTTATCAGATCATGTCAGTTTTTATCCTGAAAAATCTACTGATTACAGCAATACCTTCATTTATTGCAATACCGGTTATATTAACAATGAGAAACAGTGAATTAGCCCAAACTACACTAATATCATGGGAAGGGTATTTCGCCGGTGTGTGTTTATGTTTAACGGGATTGATTATTTCTTCATTTATATCACTTGTTAAGATAAACCGCAGACAAGTTATTAAAATGCTTAAAAGCATCTGAGAAAGGAACGGAGGGTTGTTATGATTGAATTAAAGTGTGTCACAAAGAGTTATTACAAGGGAACATCGGCACAGATTAATGCCCTCAGAAATGTAAATTTAAAAATAAATAAAGGTGAAATGGTTGCTGTAATCGGAGCGTCAGGTTCAGGTAAATCTACCTTGCTCAATATTATCGGGTGTCTTGATGTGCCTGATGAAGGTGAATGCTATCTGAACGGGAAGCAGGTAAATAATCTGTCTCAAGGTAAGCTTTCAGAGATTCGGAATAAACAAATCGGATTTGTGCTTCAGGATTTTGGTCTTATGCTTGACAGAACTGTTTACAGAAATCTTTCTTATCCGCTTATATTTAACTCAAATATAAAGTCAAAACAGTTTAAAGAGCTGTCAAAAAAGGCGCTTGAATCTGTGGGCTTGTCAAGCAGAGTGAATTCAAAGTGCATAGAGCTTTCAGGTGGTCAAAAACAGCGTGTTGCAATCGCAAGAGCTATAATTAACGATCCTGATATAATTCTTGCTGATGAACCAACCGGTGCTCTTGATACAAAGACATCTAAAGAGATAATGGAGTTGTTTAAATACTTAAACCAACAAGGAAAAACAGTTGTTATTGTTACTCATGATTCCAAAATAGCCGAACAATGTGATAGAATAATTAAAATCAGCGATGGTTCAATAATTTTATAACAGTTTTATTGATTGGCTCCCTTGACAAAACTATAATAATATGCTTTAATATAATATAGTATTAATGTGTTGAAAGGAGTACATAATATGAAACTGAAAAAAATGCTTTCATTTTTCACCGCAGCAGCTTTGACATTAGGCACATTGACTTCTTGCGGAGTAAAGGAGGAGTCTGATTCTGAATCAGAATCTAAAGATTCAAAGCACTATAAAATCGGTGTGGTTCAGATAATGGAACACATGTCGCTTAATACTATCAGAGATGCTGTTGTTGACAGATTGGGTGAGCTTGGTTATAAGGACGGAGATAACTGTACAATTGATCTTCAGCAGGCTAATGGCGAGGCAACAACTGTTTTGCAGATTCTTGATAAGTTTAAGGATGACGGCGCTGATGTCATTGTAGCAATTACAACACCATGTGCACAGCTTGCTGCACCATATTCTGAGGAAATTCCAGTGGTGTTTTCAGCAGTTACGGATCCTGTAGGTGCAAAAATAGTTGATTCGATTGAAAAAACAGGCACCAATATAACAGGTACCTCAGATAAGCTGGCAATCAGTAAAATTCTTGACTTTGCACAAACATTAAAGCCTGAAATAAAAACTTTGGGATATCTTTATAATACAGGAGAGGATAACTCAGTTTCTTGCCTTAAGGAAGTAAAAGAGTATTGCGAAGCTAAAGGCATTAAAGTAGTAGAGGCTGCAGCAACAAATACATCTGAGGTACAGGAAGCAGCGCAAAAGCTTGCAGATCAGTGTGACGCTGTGTTCTCACCAAATGATAATACTATTGCCGGTGCTATGGGTACAGTTGCTGAAGTAATGAATAATGCAAAGGTTCCTATGTTTGTGGGTGCTGATTCAATGGTTCATGACGGTGGATTTGCTACCGTTGGAATTGAATATACCGACCTTGGAAAAGAAACAGCTAATATGGTAGCACAAATTCTCAGCGGTGAAAAGAAAGCTTCTGAAATTCCTGTGAAGGTATTTAATGAAGATTTGAGCAATTATATCAATAAATCAACTGCCGAAGCAATTGGAATTACAATTCCTGAAGATGTTCTTAATAACGAGAAAACAATTATTATAGAATAATTCTGTTGCAAAAAGTGTAAAAACAGTGTATAATAGTGAAGTGGAGATGTCTGCTTCACTATTTTTAATTGTATAAAAACATAAACTTGCTGAGAAAGGATTTATTACATATGAAGCTTAATAAGAAAACTATTGTTTCATTTCTACCCAAAATAATCTTGCTGGTGTTTTTGATTTTGATAATTAATACCCGTCTTAGTGAAAGCATAGTAACAGGAACCTTTGAGAAAGGGCTTGTTTTTGCATTGCTTGCATTAGGAATTTTTATTTCTTTCAGAATTCTTGATATTCCTGATTTGTCTGTTGACGGTACCTTCACTTTAGGAGTGGCGGTTTCTGTTATGAACGCATTTAACGGAAATCCTATTCAAGGAATATTAATTGCACTTCTTGCGGGTGCAATTGCCGGCTGTGTCACAGGCATATTGATCACAAAATTAAATGTACAGCCGATTTTGGCGGGAATTATAACAATGACGGCTTTATATTCTATAAACCTTAAAATTATGGACCGTCCTAATATTTCTCTTTACAGAAAAGAAACCTTATATACTATAATGGAAAAATATTTCGGGGAATATTATAAGCTTGCAACCGGGGGAATAGTTGTTGTTATTGCGGGACTTTTGCTTTTCGCTTTTTTGAAAACTCAAGCGGGAATGTCCTTAAGAGCAACAGGAGATAATGAATTCATGGTCAGAGCTTCATCTATTAATTCTGACAGAATGAAAATTTTAGGATTTGCGATTGCTAATGCACTCGTTTCATTAAGCGGAGCAATGTATGCACAATATTCTTCAGCAGGAGATACCAACAGCGGAACTGGTATGCTGGTTGTTGGTCTTGCTTCAATTATTATCGGTGAAATTTTCTTTACACGCCATACGATTTTAAATGGTATTCTTGCCGCAGTGTTCGGAGCAGTGGCATACAGATTTGTTCTTGCATTTGCAATGAACTTGGGAATGGACAGCAACTATACTAAACTTTTTTCAGCAATAATTGTTGTATTAGCCATTTCAATTCCTGCAATAAAGAATTACTCAGTAATGTTTTATAAAAGATTTTTTAAAAAGAATGAGGGAGGTGCGTTAAATGCTTAAGCTTGAAAATGTGTCTATAACCTTTAATGCAAATACAGTTAATGAACGCAAAGCGCTTCAGAATATTAATCTTGATATTAAAGACGGTGATTTTATCACTGTCATTGGTTCTAACGGTGCAGGAAAGTCAACATTGATGAATGCAATAAGTGGTGCGTATAGAATCGATCAGGGCAGGGTTTTTCTTGATGATAAAAATATAACAAATCTAAGAGAACACCAAAGAGCTAAGAAAATCGGAAGATTATTTCAGGATCCTCTTAGAGGAACTGCGCCTAACATGACGATTGAAGAAAATCTGGGATTGGCATATAGCAGAGGAAAAAGGCGAAGTCTTTTTCCGGGAATCAGAAAAAAGGATGTTGGATATTTCAAGAAAGAGCTGGCTGCACTTAATTTGGGACTTGAAGAAAGAATGAAAACACCTGTAGGATTGCTTTCAGGAGGTCAGCGTCAGGCTTTGACGCTTCTTATGGCAACCATTGTTACTCCAAAGCTTCTTTTGCTTGACGAGCATACTGCTGCTCTTGATCCAAAGACCGCAGAAAAGGTAATGGAGCTTACTGATAAAATAGTCAAGGATGACAATATAACTACTATTATGATTACGCATAACATATCTAATGCTTTAAAGTATGGCAATAAAACGCTTGTTATGAGTCAGGGAAAAGTGATTCTCTTGCTTGAAGGTGAAGAGCGGAAGAATATGACGGTAGAAAAGCTGATGAAGCTTTATTCAGATAACTCTGATGATGTAATGTCAGATAAAATGCTGCTTTAATTTTAGTCATAAAATCAAATTGAATTGTAAAAGACATAACAGGAGGTTTTAATGGTTAAAGCCGGCAGGATATTTATTATTTTTTTAATTTTCATATCAATATTTACTTTTTCTTTTACTGCGTCGGCAGAAAATGAAGCATTATATTATAACGACGAGACTTTTGAACCCGATTGGGAGAACGATCCCTTGTATGTTAAATATATGAATCAACCAATGGCAATGGCTTCTGTTTCAGGAGCTTCCAAGCTTGTACATAATAAAAAGTTTAAAAATTATGATAAAGTTTATGGCGTTGATGTTTCATATTTTCAGAATGATATCAACTGGAAGAAAGTCAAGGCGGCAGGAATCGATTTTGCTATAATCCGTGTAGGCTACCGTGGATATGGAGATGGCACATTGATGGTTGATCCTAAATTTAAAGAGAATTTAGTGAATGCAAAAGCCGCCGGAGTTGATGTGGGAGTCTATTTTTTTACTCAGGCTTTAAATGTTACAGAGGCTAAACAGGAAGCTGATTATGTTTTAAAACAAATAAAAGGATATAGTCTTGAAATGCCTGTTTTTATTGACATGGAAGAAATAAGCTATGATGCTTCCAGATTTGACAAGGCTAATCTTTCTTATTCAGCTAAAACAAAAATTTGCAAGACTTTTTGTGAGGCCATAGAAAATGCAGGATACAGAGCGGGTGTCTATGCGAGCAATAATTGTCTTACATATCATTTTGACGGCTCTGAGCTTGCAAAGTCTTATGATATTTGGGTGGCGCATTATAATAACTATACAAACTACAGCGGTGAATATCAAATGTGGCAGTATACCGGAACCGGAAGAGTAAATGGGATCACAACTACAGTTGATATGAATGTGCTTTATATGAAAAAAGGACCGGATAAGGTCAATAACCTGAAGGCAAATGGATATGGTAAGAAAACTACTTTAAGCTGGGATAAAAGTTTTGGGGCACACGGATATGCAGTATATGCCAAAGACTTAAAATCCGGTAAGATAAGTGAAGTCGCTAAAACTCAATTGACTTCTATCACTGTAAACATTCCATATGAAAAATCAAGATTTTATATTAAGGCATATTATAATATTGGTACTAAATATGCGTATTCGGCTTATTCTACAGGTATATCAGTTTATAAAAATTACTTGCCTGAAGTCAGCGGCTTTAGCTGTGTAAAAACAACTTGTGATACAGTATCTTTAACATGGAAGAAAATGAGTGGCTGTGACGGATATATAATTTATAAATATAATAATTCACAGAAAAAGTATATCAGAATTAATAAGACTAAAGAAAATATCAATAATTATAAAGTAACCGGTCTATCATCAAAAACTAAATATAAGTTTGCGATTAAGGCATATAAAACGGTTGATGAAAAGGAAATCGCCAGCGGAAGCTATCCGTCTCTTTCTGTGATCACAAATCTTAAAGCTGTTACGAATTTAAAAGCTTCTTCAACTAATTTAAATTCAGTCACTTTATCATGGGATAAATACACTGATGCGAAAGGCTACATAATTTATAAATTTGACAACTCAAATAAAAAATGGATTCGTGTTGATAAAACTGTTAAAAATCAAAATTCTTATACAGTGAAAAATCTGAACAGCGGTGTTGCTTATAAATTTGCCGTTAAAGCATATATAACTTCAGACGGTAAGGAGCTTGCAAGTTCAAGCTATCCTGTTGTTTCGGCTTTAACACGTTTTCAAAAAGTTGACGGAATTAATTCAAATTCATCCGCTAATAGTATAAAATTGTCCTGGAATAAAATGAATAAGGCAGATGGCTATATTGTTTATCAATATAAAAATGGAAAATGGGCAAGGATAGTTCAAACATCTAATAACACGTATACGATAAAGAACCTTTCTTCGGGAAGTACATATTGGTTTACTGTTAAAGCTTATAAAATGTTTGATAACAAGGAAGTTTCGAGTGTGGGTTATAATACCTACAAGACATCTACGGATCCTGAACCTGTATGCTTCACTGTTAATGCGGGAAAAGGTAAAGCGACGCTTAACTGGAGTAAGGTCAAGGGCGCTTCGGGATATATAGCTTATTATAAAACATCAGCCAATGGTTCTTGGAAAAGGCTTACTGTTACAACCGGAACAGCTTATTCCAAAACAGGCTTGACTAAAGGAAAAACATATTATTTTACAGTTAAAGCATATAGAAATTATAATAAGAAAACATATAACGGATCATATAAAACTGTATCTGTAAAGATCAAATAAAAAAGAGATACTCTATATAAGAGTATCTTTTTTTGTTATATCAGCTTTTTTATTATTGTTATTACGTCAGATAAATCATTACATTCGGCAAACAAAAGTTTTGAAGTTTCTATGTCCGGCTTTGTTAAATCAGGAATCATTATTGGTTTGCATCCTGCTCTATAAGCAGACAAAATACCGTTAGGGGAGTCTTCTAATGCTATACATTCATTAGGATTAAGTGAGAGCTGTTTGGATGCTTCAATATATATATCAGGTTCAGGTTTTCCGTTTTTAATCATATCTCCGCATACTATTTTATCAAAATAATCTAAAACCTTAATTGATTTAAGATAAATTTGAGTGCGTTGATAATCGGTGGCAGTTGCAATGGCAATTTTGAGACTTGTAGTTTTTAAAAATTTCAATAATTCATCCAATCCTCGTTTTTTGGTAAGACCGTTTTTTGATATATATTCATTCATCATTTTAATTCTGAGAGCTCGCACTGCATAGTAATCAAAATTTTCACCGAAAATATTCTTTAAATGCCTAATTGCATATTTTGCGGATAAAGAACGAATACCAAGAACATGTTCCTTTGTCATGGGATAGCCAAACTCATTAGCGGCTTTACACCAAAATGTTTGCAAAAGACTTTCGGTATCAATCATAAGTCCGTCCATGTCAAAAATAATTCCCTTAATCATTTTAATCCCTCACAATTTAAAGCTAAAATAATTATACTATATTGCGGTTGCTTTGTAAATAGAGGAAATGTGTATGCACTATTATGAGGTCTTTGTGAAAATTAAATGATATTTTTCTCTATAATTTGACTTTTAATGAGATTCGTAATATAATTAATAAAATAAAAAGTATTATATTTAACTTTCTGAATATTTTGAAAGGAGCAGGCTTTTAAAGCTTTGATATTTAATGAATAATAATGATTTTAATGATAGAAATGGTTCAGATAATGAATCTGATATTTATAAAAGGCAATATGAAGAACAATTGAATCGTTTTTCAAAAATGGATGGCAATGATTTCAGTAATGAACTTGATGCATCTGATTTAGAGTTTCACACAGCTGATGAAATGGAAGATTATCAGTACGACAGGTATTCTTCAAAAGGTTATGGTAATTCTAATCCTAACGGAAGCCGTACTCCCACATATTCACAAAGAAGCAGACAGTCACAGCAGCGTCCGCAAGGAAACAGGAATAATGAGAGAAAGGTTAACAGATCACAAAATCGTGACTTGCAGTTTGGGTCTAACAATTCTGAAAGAAACAAAAACGGCAAATATAATTCTGACAGTTATAGTAAAGCCAATGCATATTCTGCAAAACAAAATAAAACAAATCAAAAGAAAAGGAATAATAAAAGGGTGGAAAATAATAAGAGAAAATCTCCTGTCAAGAGATTTTTTAAATGGCTTATTATAATTCTGTTGTTGCTTGTGATAATTGCAGAATTATTAATTCACAGATATGTCAATATGATCAATGTTGTGGATACGGGAGAGAGGTTATATACCAATGCATCCATGCATGACGATGATATTTTGAATATATTAATAATCGGTTCTGACTCAAGGTCTGTGGAAGAACAGGGAAGAACAGACTCTATGATATTATTATCAATTAAAAAAGACACAAAAGAAATAGTTATGACATCATTAATGCGTGATATGTATGTTGAGATACCTAATAACGGATGGTCTAAGCTTAATGCTGCTAATGTCTACGGCGGTCCTGAATTGTTAATGGATACAATAGAGCTTAACTTTGATGTAAGGGTTGACAAGTATATATATATTGATTTCTATAGCTTTGTGGATATTGTAGACGCTGTAGGCGGAATTGAACTTGAAATTTCAGATGAAGAAGCGCAGGGAATGAAAGCTCCTATGGCTGAGCAAAATAAAATCATGGGTAATCCTAAAGGTACTGACTATCTGACAAGCGGAGGAAAGCTCCAAGTCAACGGAAATCAGGCTCTCGCTTATGCAAGACTCAGATATGTAGGAAATGCTGATTTTGAAAGAACTGAAAGACAGCGTACGGTTATTTCAAAAATCATGGAGAAAGCAGTTACATTTAATCCGATTAAACTGGACAAGTTTGCAAAGGCAAGTCTTTCACACATTACAACAAACATGACAAAGCTTGAATTGCAGCTGCTGGCAAATAAAGCACCGTTTATTCTCAGATATGACACAGAGCAGCTTCGCATACCGGAAGAAGGTATGTATTCATATGGATCACATGACGGACAATCCACATTGGATGTTGATTTTAGTGCATGTCGAAATGCTTTAAAACAAAAGATTTACAGCTGATTTTTATTTACTATTGAAAAAATATTGTTTATGTAGTATACTATTATAATAAGGGGTTTATTCTCTTATTATACGCTGAATATATTTGTGGAAGGAAGGATTATATGTCTAAAATTTTAGTTACCGGCGGTGCAGGTTTTATAGGAAGTCATACTTGTGTTGAGCTTTTAGAAGCCGGACATGAAATTGTAATACTCGATAATTTTTCAAATTCAAAGCCTGAGGCATTAAATCGTATAAAAAAGATTACAGGAAAAGACTTTAAATTCTATGAAGCTGATTTGCTTAATTTAAGTGATGTTGAAAGGGTTTTTGAGGAAAATGATATATCAGCGGTAATACACTTTGCCGGATTAAAAGCTGTTGGTGAATCAGTTCAAAAGCCTGTGGAATATTATCATAATAATATAACAGGCACTTTGATGCTTATACAGGCTATGAGAAAATATAACTGCAAGAAAATCGTATTTTCATCTTCTGCAACAGTTTATGGCGTAAACAATCCGGTTCCTTATGTTGAAATAATGCCAACAAACAGTTCAACTAATCCTTATGGCTATACTAAAGTAATGATTGAGCAGATTCTGAAAGATGTTTATGTATCAGATAATGACTGGTCTGTTGTCCTGTTGAGATACTTTAATCCGATTGGTGCTCATAAGAGCGGACTTATCGGAGAAGACCCAAATGGAATTCCCAATAATCTTTTCCCATATATTGCACAGGTAGCAACAGGCAAGCTTGAAGCTTTGGGCGTTTTCGGAAACGATTATGATACCCCTGACGGAACAGGTGTAAGAGATTATATTCATGTTGTTGATTTGGCGACAGGCCATTTGAATGCTTTAAATTATGCACTTGAGCATAAAGGCGTTGAGGCAGTTAATTTGGGTACAGGTAAAGGCTCAAGTGTAATGGATGTTCTTCATGCCTTTGAAAAAGCATGCGGAAAGGAACTTCCTTATGTTATCAAACCAAGAAGAGCAGGAGATATTGCAACATGTTATGCTGACACACATAAAGCAAAAGAACTTTTAGGATGGGAAGCAAAATATCAGCTTGATGAAATGGCAGCTGACGGATGGAACTTTACTAAAAATAATCCCAACGGACTTTAATCTATAAAATAAAAACGGAGTTATCTTAATTGATAACTCCGTTTTTGTTAGTAATAATGTTTAATTATTCAGCAGAGCCTATTTTAATTATGGCCTCTTTTATAGTAGTAACCTCATTCAGATTTCTGTTAAGTACTCTTTCTGCGTCAGACAAAACCTTATTAAGATTTGAAGCCAAAGCAGATTTAATATCTCTGTCCTTAGCAACAGCGTCAGCAATTATTTGATCAGCCTGCTCCTTAGCACGCTTTAACTGATCATTTGCGATCTCGCCTGCTTCTTTAATAATTTCCTGTTCAGAAACAAGAATCTTTGCTCTTTCTTCGGCTTTCTTGATAATTTCTTCGGCATTTTTGTTTGCCTCAGCAATTATTTTGTCCTTGTCTCTTGCCATATCCTTAGCCTTTTTCAATTCGGTAGGGAAGTTAAGTCTGATTGTGTCAATATACTCACGCATTTGTTCACAATCAATCATTCTCTTGTTTGAAAAAGGTACGGAAGATGACTTATCAAGAAGTCCGTCCATTAAATCAAGAATTTCGTCAATGTTCATATTTAAACATCCTTTCCTTTGTGTTTTTATTGTTTTGATAAGTATAAACGATTTTTTATGGCTTCAAGAATTTCCGGAGGAACAAGCCCGCTTATGTTTCCGCCAAGACTGGCAATTTCCTTAACTACGCTTGAAGACAGATACATATTTTCACTGCTTGTCGTAAGAAATACAGTTTCAGCTTCATCATAAAGTTTTTTATTTGCAAGCGCCATCTGAAATTCATATTCAAAGTCAGAAACAGCTCTTAAACCTTTGACAATAGCCGCAGCACCCGTCTTTTTCAGATAATCGGCTAAAAGTCCGTTATTGCAGTCAATTTCAACATTGTTCAGGTGCTTGGTTACTGTTCTGATCATATCCATTCGTTCTTCAACAGAGAAACTTGCAGAAGATTTTCCGGGATTAAAAGAAACAAGAACGATAACTTTATCAAAAAGCCTTGAAGCTCTGTTTATTATATCAAGATGACCTAATGTTACCGGGTCAAAGCTTCCCGGGCAAACTGCAATTTTCATTTATTACGCCTCATTATCTTCAGGAATTTTATAAACAGTTACAGCTATCTTTCCGTATTTGTATCTTTTATGAAGCTGCATTCTGCCATAGCTTTCTTGGAGTGTTAATTCTTTTTCATGTTCGCATACAATTATCGCACCCGGATTAAGCTTATCATCAAGTAAAGGCAAAGCTTTTTCGATGAGTCCCATACGATAAGGTGGGTCAAGCAAAGCAATGTCTAATCCTTTCTTTGCAGCTTTAAGATAGTCAAGACTATCCATCAGTAAAACACGGGAATTCTTTTTTAATTTGCAGTTTTCAATATTTTCATTTATAACGTTATATGCGTCACGGCTTTTGTCAACAAACACACAATGCTTTGCTCCACGGCTAAGGGCTTCAATACCCAATTGACCGCTGCCTGCAAAAAGATCAAGCACAGAAGCTTCGGGTAAATCAAACTGTATTATTGAAAAAATAGCCTCTTTGACCATATCTGAGGTCGGGCGTATTTCCAACGATTCTAATGTCTTTAGCTTTTTACCTCTTGCGCTTCCTGTTATAACTCTCATAAAATTACCTCAAAACTTTAGATAAACTTATTATACTATAATTTTTTATTTTTGTCTATAGCATTTCATATATTTTTTTGCTTAATACATCAATTAGATAAAAATCATTTTATTTTATCTTTTTTGCCTGTATATGTTTAGTTATCGACAACATAAGCCTTCTTGGAAGAACCTTGCCGGCGAAGCTGCTTGCTTTCATGTCCAATGAAGGAATTATAATCAGTTTTCTTTCAAACATTCCCTTTATGGCAATTTCAGCGCATTTTTCAGCCGATATGCTTTTTAAATTAAACTTTACATTTGCTACTTTATTAAATTCTGTGCTGACAGGTCCGGGACAAAGCACAGATACAGACACACGGCTGTTCATTGATTTTAGTTCTTCGCTTATTCCGCTTGTTAGGCTTGTCACATAAGCTTTGGTTGCATAGTATGTTGACATTAAAGGACCTCCGGGCATCAGTCCGGCTGATGATGCAACATTGAGAATATAGCCCTTGTCTTTTTCTATAAAATCCTTTAAAAACATTTTAGTTAAGGTATGAAGTGCTATGCAATTGGTTTTGATCATGTTTATTTCTTTATTTAAGGGAATTTCGTTGAAACAGCCTACAGCACCAAAACCTGCGTTATTAATAAGTACTGACACATTCATGCCGTGTGTTTTTTCATAAAGCTCCATGCATTGCTTTTCATCAGATAAATCACAAGGGATTACAGTAACATTGCCTTTAAGCTGGCTTTTTAATTCATACAGTCTGTCTTCACGTCTTGCGGTAATAATGAGATCAAAACCTTTTTTGTCAAGCTGTTTTGCAATCTCATATCCTATTCCGGAGCTTGCACCGGTGACCAATGCACATTTTCTTTGTTTCAAGCTTATCCCTCCAAAACTATTCTTCAATTATTTGTCCAACACAGCAGTCATTTTCAACTCCTGTAATAACAACATTTAACACTTTTCGTCTTAAACTTATTTTATCTGAAATTCTCGGTACTTTAACTGGTGTATAATTTCGTGTATATCCCTGATGAAAGTCATCTGATTTTTCTTTTTCAAAAAGAACCTCCTGTGTTTTGCCCACCATGCTTTGAAGAAATTTGTCAGAAAGCTCTTTGCATATGAAATTCATTTGGGATGCTCGCTTTTGTTTGATATGTTTAGGTAAATGTCCGCTTCTTTTGGCGGCTAAAGTTCCTTTTCTGATGGAATAAGGGAATATGTGAACTCTTGAAAAACCTATTCTTTTTACAAATTCCATTGATTCTTCAAAGTCTTTATCGGTTTCACCTACAAAACCTACCATAATATCCGTAGTAATTGAACAGTCAGGAAAAGCATTTCTCAGTCTGACGCATAGATTTTCATATTCAGCACAAGTATATTTTCTGTTCATTGCTTTAAGCGTATTATCACACCCGCTTTGAAGTGACAGATGAAATTGCGGACAAAAATTGTGAAGCTTCGTTAAACGTTCAATATCTTCGTCTGTGACCATTTCAGGTTCTATAGAGCCTAATCTAATCCTACAGTTTTTAGCTTTCCTGCATATCGCTTCAACAGCGTCGACCAGACCTATCGAATCATTTAAATCCTTGCCATAACACCAAAGATTTATTCCCACCGCAACAATTTCTCTGTGACCTGAGTTTGCAAGATTTTCTGCCTCGGCTTCAATTATATCCAAAGGCTTTGAACGTATATGTCCTCTTGCATACGGAATTATGCAATAAGAACAATATTGATCACAGCCGTCCTGAATTTTCATATATGCACGGGTTTTAGTTTTAATACTATTGTTTAGCATCGTTTCAAACTTTTCATCTTTGGTGTGCGGCTGAATGCTTATTATTCGTTGCCTGTGCACAAGATATTCATCAATCAAATCGGGAATTAACGATTTATTTGACGAACCTGTAACTATATCACATTCTGTCATTAATTCTGCTTCTTCAGAAAAAGCCTGAGGAAAACATCCGGTAAGTACAATAATGCAGTCAGAATTAGTACTCTTTATTTTATGAAGCAATTTTCTGCATTTCAAATCTGAATATGAAGTAACTGTACAGGTATTTATAACCGCAATATCAGCATCAGTTATTTCAGAAACTGTTGAAAATTGTCTGTTTTCCAAAGCCTGTTTGATGTTTTCAGTCTCATATTGATTTACCTTGCAGCCAAAAGTATAATAAAAAATATTCATCTTTGATTCTCCGTATAAAGCAAAAAAAGTGCGTAAACATGGTGACTTTACACAAATTTAAATGCTCTGATATTATGTTATTGACTATTATACTATATTTTTATTTTTTTTGCAAATTCGTCTTGACTTTTAAAAATTAATGTATATAATGGTAAGTGTAGAGGGAATCTCTATAAGGCTTGCAATTAGAAGGAGGAGTTTTTATGAAAAAGGTTAAAATCATGCTTGATTCTATAGCATCTGTAAAAAAGTTTGTCAGCGTTGTTTCAATGTATGACTTTGATGTGGATTTGGCTTCGGGAAGATATGCTGTTGACGCAAAGTCTATTATGGGTATATTCAGCCTTGACCTTTCAAATCCTATTCAGTTGGTTGCACATAGCGATAATGCAGATGCATTTCTTGAGGAAATTAAAGAGTTTATAGTTGAATAATCTGATTTACTTAGTTGTAAAAATAACGGCGAATAATTTATATTGTTCGCCGTTATTTTTGTTTATTTGATTTGCTTAATTTATTTTATTTATTTTTATACATAATTTTTGTTTTTAAATCAACGCTGTCATATCCCCAGCGGAATGACATTCCCAATGAAATGAGATAAAACAACGGTGCAGCAGCCATTATTATATATAGAACAGGTGAAGCTTCTGATATATTAGGTGTGGGGGCAACAAGGTCAATTATAGGGAAAAAACAAGCATTAAGAAGCTTGTATGCCGGAAGAAAGTTTCCGATTGCTCCGCTTTTTGAAATAATAAGTATTCCAAGCAAAATATAGCTTGGACACATAGAAACAAGCCCCATCGTATAGCCTAAATTTCTGCATGGCTGTGCTCCGTGAAGGTTAACCTTGTTTCGGCACATTGCACCTGCTTTTAGTCCGTAGTCTGCCATTATGCATATAAGCATAAGTATTCCCACTACAGAAAATATAATATTAGCAGCAACACCTATAGCAGTTGACATAGCCCAGAAAAACAGGAAAACAAAAAGCCCGAAAAACTCAGCCTCTAAGACTCTTAAAAGTGCTTTTAATATTAGTTTTCGTTTATTTATTATATTGTCCATATTAATTCTCCTAAAAAAGATTTATTTAATTATAGCATAATTCTCTCGTTTTTACAACCGCATTTTTTAAATTCTTGTGTTGACATTAAAATTGTGATATACTTAGGATATATATTTATAAAGGAATGATTTATATGCGAAATGTAGTTTTCGTTACAGGCGGCTCAGGCGGTATCGGCAGTGAAATATGCCGTGAATTTGCCTTGATCGGCTATCCTGTTGCAATAGGTTATAACACCAATAAATCAAATGCGGAATGCCTTGCAGATGAAATTTGTCATGCCAACGGCACAGCAATTCCCATAAAATGCGATGTTGGTTCTGGAGAAAGTATAGAAAAAGCCATTGCTATAATAAGCAGTGAATTGGGAGCTGTGGAGATACTTGTGAACAATGCCGGAATTGCAAACATAAATTTATTTACTGATTTAAGCAATGAGGATATTTATAAAATTATTAATGTAAATCTGATTGGTGCGATGCTATGTTCTAAAGCCGTACTTCCTGAAATGATAAAAAGAAAGCATGGAAAAATAATTAACATTACTTCCGTTTGGGGTGAAGTCGGCGCTTCCTGTGAAGCAGCATATTCTGCTGCGAAATCAGGTGTTATAGGATTCACCAAAGCTCTTGCTAAAGAAGTTGCACCAAGCGGGATAAACGTAAATGCTGTTTCAGCCGGAATAGTCAACACCCCTATGAATAATTGTTTGAGTGATGATGAAATAGCACAAATTATTGAAGAAATACCGATGGGACGTATGGGAGTTCCTTCTGATATCGCAAAATGTGTAAGATTTTTAGCTTCAGAAGATTCTTCATATCTATGCGGACAAATTTTAAGAGCAGACGGAGGTTGGTGTGATTAAAGCCTTATATCAACAGGTTTATTTAAGATAATAATGTCAGGAGTTACTATACTGTCAAACGCAAGTATTTTAACTCCTTTTTTGTTTGCGTTTTTTAATGCTTCTCCAAACTCAGGATGAGTCTCATAGTTAGGCGTAAAATAGTTAATATTACTCATTTGTATCAGGAAAATTATATATGCTTCAAAACCGTTCTGTGCACATTTTATCAGCTCATTGATATGCTTTATGCCTCTCAGTGTCGGGGCATCAGGAAACTTTGCAGCTCCGTCACATTCAAGTGTACATCCTTTCACTTCAACATAAGCTTTTCTTTCAGCTGTTACAGATTCAACGTAAAAATCGAACCTTGAATCACCAAATTTGCTTTCAGGTCTAACATACGGATTTTCACCAATAAGTCCGCCGGCTTTTATCCATTCTTCAACAGCACGGTTGGGAACCTGACTGTCCATGTTTATAAGACGGTCACCTTTTTCAACTGCAATAAGATCATATAATGTTTTTCTATTTGGATTGTCCGATTTTTCAAGATATACTGCTGCGTCTGTCACAAGAAGCTCTTTGCATCTTCCTGTATTTTTAACATGACATACTTCAATTTTTCCGTCTATCTCTACATTTGCAATGAACCTGTTCGGACGGGATTTGAAAATCCCTTTATGTATGTTTTTATATTTCACTATTATTCCTCCGAAAAATAATCTTTAAATATTATAACATATTCAGATAAAAAATTCTATGGTAATTCATCGTTTTTATAAAAATATCATTAAGCTTATCAATATCTCCTGCGGTTGACAAAACACTTGAAAATGTAGTATAATAAAATATCAATTGGTTTAAATTTTTATAAGGAGTTGTAAATATGTCTGTTTACAGAATATATGTAGAAAAAAAGCCTGAATTTGCTGTAGAAGCTGATTCTCTAATCAGCGGTATAAAATCAGCCCTCGGACTTGAAAACCTTAAATCTCTCAGAGTGATCAATCGCTATGACGCTGAAGGACTTTCTGTTGATGACTTTAATTTAGCAGTGCCTGTTGTTTTCTCTGAACCAGCCGTGGATGTAACATATGACCATATGCCTGATACAGCATCTGATGAATATGTGTTCGCCGTTGAATATCTTCCGGGACAGTTTGACCAGCGTGCAGATTCCTGCGCTCAGTGTATCTCACTGCTGACAGGAGGAAAAAGACCAACAGTTAAATCTGCAAGAATTTATATAGCTAAAGGCAATCTTACGGAACAGGAGCTCGGTGAAATAAAATCATATATGATCAACCCTGTTGAATCACGTGAAGCAACTCTTGATACATTTGATACATTGGATGTAAAATATGATATTCCTACAAAAGTTGATTCGGTTGAAGGCTTCATTTATTCTACAGATGACGAGCTGAAAGAGATAATTGACAATATGGGCCTCGCTATGGACTTTGACGACATAAAATTCTGTCAGGCATATTTCCGTGATACAGAAAAGAGAAATCCTACAATTACAGAAATCCGTATGATAGATACCTATTGGTCTGACCACTGCCGTCATACAACATTCTCTACTATAATTGATAATGTTGATATTGAACCTGAATATATCGCAGACACATTTGCTGATTATATGAATACACGCCGCAACCTTTATGAAGGAAGAACGGACAAGCCTGTTACCCTTATGGATCTTGCCGTTATCGGTGCTAAGAAGCTTAAAAAAGAGGGCATTCTTAAAGATTTGGACGAGAGCGAAGAGATTAACGCTTGTTCAGTAAAGATTAAAGTCGACGTTGACGGTGTTGACGAAGACTGGCTTCTTATGTTTAAAAATGAAACACATAACCACCCTACTGAAATTGAACCTTTCGGAGGAGCTGCTACTTGTCTTGGTGGTGCAATAAGAGATCCGCTTTCAGGACGTTCTTATGTATATCAGGCAATGAGAGTAACCGGTGCAGGCAACCCACTTGTTCCTGTAGAGGATACAATCACAGGTAAGCTCCCTCAGAGAAAAATTGTTGTTGGCGCTGCTAACGGATATTCTTCATACGGAAATCAGATCGGTCTTGCTACAGGTCATGTATCTGAAATTTATCACCCCGGATATGTTGCTAAGAGAATGGAAATCGGTGCTGTAGTAGGCGCTGCTCCTGCATCAAACGTAAGACGTGAAAGACCACAGCCTGAGGACGTTGTTATACTTCTCGGCGGTAAAACCGGACGTGACGGCTGCGGCGGAGCAACAGGCTCTTCAAAATCACATACACTCCACTCTCTTGAAAGCTGCGGCGCTGAAGTCCAGAAGGGTAACGCTCCTGAAGAAAGAAAGCTTCAAAGACTTTTCAGAAATCCCGAAGTAACTTCAATGATTAAACGCTGCAACGATTTCGGAGCAGGCGGTGTATCAGTTGCTATCGGTGAGCTTACTGACGGCCTTGTAATAAACCTTGACGCTGTTACAAAGAAATATGACGGACTCGACGGCACAGAGCTTGCTATTTCCGAATCACAGGAAAGAATGGCTGTTGTTATTGCTAAATCTGATGTGGAAAAATTCATGGAAGAAGCCGCTAAAGAAAATCTTGAAGCTACATTAGTTGCGAGAGTTACTGAAGAACCAAGACTTAAAATGAACTGGAACGGCGTTCAGATCGTTGACCTTTCCCGTGAATTTCTTAATTCCAACGGTGCTGAAAAGCATACAGATATCCGTGTTGATACTCCTCTTATCGGCAAAGATGATGCCGGCGTTGACTCTGCTGACAGATGGGAAGCAATGATTTCAAATCTTAATGTATGCTCACAGAAAGGTCTTGTAGAAAGATTTGACTCAACGATCGGTGCAGGAACTGTTCTTATGCCTTACGGCGGTAAATATCAGAATACACCTACACAGGCTATGGCTGCAAAAATCCCTGTTCTTCATGGCGAAACATCTACAGCTTCAATCATGGGCTGGGGCTTTAATCCGTATCTTTCATCACAAAGCCCATATCACGGCGCTATGTCCGCTGTAGTTGAATCTATTGCAAAGGTTGTGGCAACAGGCGGTTCATACAAGCACTGCTGGCTCACATTCCAGGAATACTTTGAAAGAACACAGAATAACCCTGTTCGCTGGGGAAAGCCTTTTGCAGCACTCCTCGGTGCATATAAGGCACAGCTTGAACTTGGCTGCGGCTCCATCGGCGGAAAAGACTCTATGTCAGGTACCTTTGAAGAAATCGACGTACCGCCTACATTGGTTTCATTTGCTGTTTCTACTGCAAAATCAGATAAGATTATTTCACAGGAATTCAAAAAATCAGGTTCAAATGTTATTATTATTCAGCCAGAATATGATAGCAACAATCTTGTAAACTTTGATTCACTAAAAGAAGTATTTGAAAAGGTTGAAAAGCTTATAAGCGAAGGAAAAGTTCTTTCTTGCTGGTCTGTTTCATACGGCGGTGTTTCAGAAGCTGTTGCAAAAATGGCATTCGGAAACAAGATCGGTTTCAAATTTACTGCCCCTGTTACAGCACACGAACTGTATCGCCCATGCTACGGCAGCTTTGTTATTGAGCTTGCTGAGGGTGTAGCTATCGAAGAAAGACTCCTCGGCGTTACAACTGAAGAATATGCAATCACAACCGATAATTATACTGTTGATTTAAATAAACTTCAGACGCTTTGGGAAAACAAGCTTGAGCCTGTGTTCCCTGCAAAAATCAAAGAGCCTGAATATACTCCTAAGATATATAGCTATAATGTTGATTCAAGAGTTGCTCCTGCAATTAAGGTTGCAAAGCCAAAGGTTCTTATTCCTGTATTCCCAGGTACAAACTGTGAGTATGATACTGCAAGAGTTTTTGAAAAAGCAGGTGCTGAAGCAGATGTTTTCGTAATTAAAAACCTCAATGCTGCAATGATTGAGGAATCTGTTAAGGCTATGGAAAAGAAAATCAATGACTCTCAGATCGTTATGCTCCCGGGCGGATTCAGCGGCGGCGACGAGCCGGACGGAAGCGGTAAATTTATCGTATCATTCCTCAGAAACCCTCGTCTTAGAGATGCAATTCACAACCTGCTCAAAAACCGTGACGGACTTATGCTCGGTATATGCAACGGTTTCCAGGCACTTGTAAAACTCGGACTTGTTCCTTACGGTGAAATAGTGGATATGCGTGATGATTCACCTACTCTTACATTCAATACTATTGCAAGACATCAGTCTAAAATGGTCAATACAAGAATTGCCTCAAATAAATCGCCATGGCTTGCTTCTTCAAATGTAGGTGACATTCACAGCATTGCCATTTCTCACGGTGAGGGCAGATTTGTGGCAACAGCTGAAGAAATTGCAAGACTTGCTGAAAACGGTCAGATCGCTACACAGTATGTTGACTTTGACGGAAATCCAACACTTGATGTTCATTGTAATCCTAATACTTCAATTGACGCTATCGAAGGTATTACTTCCCCTGACGGACGTGTCCTCGGTAAAATGGGTCACTCAGAGCGTATAGGCAATGACATTTCTAAGAATGTTCCCGGAAATAAGAATCAGCAGATCTTTGAAAACGGCGTAAAATATTTTAAGTAACATCTTTAATGAACAGAGCCTAAAAAAGATTAAATTAAAATCATATTAAATAAAAAAACTGATACCGCTGTTTAAGCGGCGTCAGTTTTTTGTTTATAGTTATACACTAAGGCCTCCTATGGTTTATATCCATAAGAGGCTTCTGTAGTTATTTGTTTAATGCAGCAATAGACTCTTCGATCTTAGCCATTTTTTCTTGTGCTTTAGCAAGCTTAGCTTTTTCTGCTTCAATCAGTTTTTCAGGCGCTTTGGCAAGGAATCCTTGATTGTTCAGCTTTCCGTTTAAGAAATCAAGGTCTTTTTGAACAGCTTTCTTTTCTTTATTCAATCGAGCCATTTCCTTTTCAGTGTCTATAATATCTGAAAGAGGAATGAAAATTCTTGCACAGTCCGTAACTACGGTTACTGAATCTTGAATATCCCATTTGTCTGCAATATCAACCTCTGAAGCTGAAGCAAGTCTTTCAAAGAACATTATTCCTGATTTGAAAATATCTTGTTCGGCAGTTTCAATGTAAACCTTTGCTTTTACAGACGGCGGAACATTCATGTCGTTTCTTGTGGCACGAATTCCTTTAATGGCTTCAATTATCTTTTCAAACTTAACTTCATCATCATTAAATGACAACGCTTCATCATAAACAGGGAAGTCGTTGAGCATAATTGCAGTTCCGTCATTTACAAGAGCCTGCCATATTTCTTCTGTAATATAAGGCATGAACGGGTGGAGAAGCTTGAGCATACCCTTCATTACCCATACAAGAACCGTCTGTGCAGTAAGTGCAGTTTCACCGCCTGCTGCAATTCTTGGTTTTGTAAGCTCAATATACCAGTCGCAGTAAATATCCCAAATAAAATCGTAAAGATTCTGTACAGCTACACCAAGCTCAAATCTTTCAAGATTATCATTTACTACCTTCGCAAGTGTATTGAATTTTGATATGATCCACTTATCTTCAATATTAAGATTGTCAGGAAGCTTATCAGCCTTGAAATCATCAGGAAGATTCATCATAATAAATCTTGATGCGTTCCATACCTTGTTCGCAAAATTACGGCTTGCCTTAACTTTTTCCTCCATAAAACGCATATCATTTCCGGGTGCGTTTCCTGTTGCAAGCATGAATCTTAGCGCATCTGCACCATAGTTATCAATAACCTCAAGAGGGTCGATTCCGTTGCCTAAAGATTTAGACATTTTTCTGCCTTGTGAATCCCTGACAAGTCCATGAATAAGAACCGTATCAAAAGGCTTTTTGTTCATGTTCTCTAATCCTGCAACTATCATTCTTGAAACCCAGAATGTAATAATATCATATCCGGTTACAAGAGTGCTTGTAGGATAAAAATACTCCAGATCTTCATTTTTATCCGGCCAGCCCAAAGTTGTAAAAGGCCACAATGCTGATGAGAACCAGGTATCCAAAGTATCAGGGTCTTGACGCATAGCCTTGCCGCACTTAGGACAATTAGCGTGATCTTCTTTAGTGACAATCATTTCGCCGCAATCATCACAATAAAATGCAGGAATCTGATGTCCCCACCAAAGCTGACGGGAAATACACCAGTCACGAATATCGTTCATCCAGTTAAAATAGTTTTTCTCAAAACGCTTTGGAACAAACTTAATATCTCCGTCTTCAACTGCCTTAATTGCAGGCTTTGCAAGGTCAGCCATTTTTACAAACCACTGTAATGATACCCTTGGCTCAATTGTAGTACCGCATCTGTAGCAAGTACCAACATTGTGAGTATGGTCTTCAACCTTTACAAGGAAACCGCCTTTATCTAAATCCTCAACAATTTTCTTTCTTGCTTCATATCTGTCAAGTCCTGCATATTCAGGATAATCCTCAACGATCTTAGCGTCATCTGTCATAACGTTAATAATAGGTAAATCGTGTCTTGCTCCAACCTCAAAATCGTTAGGGTCATGCGCAGGAGTGATCTTTACAACACCTGTACCAAATTCCATGTCAACATAGCTGTCGGCAACAACCGGAATTTCACGTCCAACCAGCGGAAGCGTAACCGTCTTTCCGATAATATTTTGATATCTCTCGTCTTTTGGATTTACCGCAACCGCAGTATCGCCCAAAAGTGTTTCAGGACGTGTGGTAGCAAGCTCAACATATCCTGAACCGTCAGTAAGAGGATATCTGAGATGCCAGAAGTGTCCTGCCTGATCCTCATATTCAACTTCAGCATTGGAAATTGATGTGCAGCAGTGAGGACACCAGTTGATGATTCTTTCACCTCTGTAAATAAGACCTTTTTCATAGTATTTTACAAATACTTCTTTTACAGCCTTTGAACAGCCCTCATCCATAGTGAAGCGTTCTCTTTCCCAGTCACAGGAAGAACCTAATTTCTTAAGCTGTTCAACAATGCGTCCACCGTATTGTCTTTTCCAATCCCAAGCACGTTCAAGAAATTTTTCTCTTCCCAAATCGTCTTTTGTAAGACCTTCATTTCTCATGGCCTCAACAATTTTGGCTTCTGTAGCAATTGAAGCATGGTCAGTTCCCGGAATCCACAGTGTGCAGTATCCCGACATTCTCTTCCAGCGAATAAGAATATCCTGCAAAGTGTTGTCCAATGCGTGACCCATATGAAGCTGTCCCGTGATATTCGGAGGAGGAATTACAATAGTATAAGGCTCCTTTTCCGTATCACGTTCAGCATGGAAGCAGTTGTTATCAGTCCAGTATTTATAAATTTTATCCTCAACTTCTGAGGGTTCATAAAGCTTAGAAAGCTCTTTTTTCAATTTAATCACCATTCCTTTAAAAAATATATCCCATCAAATCTGTAAGACGTCAGACTCGAACTCCGGGTAATTTCTCAAAAGGAATGGCATTATGAGTGTATATTAAGTTTGTCATAGCCGTTCAGTCCTTTCGACAAATAATTTTACATTATATTATCGCATAATTCAGCGCTTTTGTCAAGTTTTTACCATGCTTTGCAAAAGTCCCGGCTTAAATGAAAATAGTTCTTGAAATTTATTATTAATTGATGTATAATAAAAATATTAGTATTCGGTTGTTTTGAAGATATGGAGGATTAATTAATGAGTCCTGAAAAAATTTTAGAGATCGGCGTTCATTTAATCGTATTGTTTATGGTTATTCCTATACATGAATTCGCACATGCTTGGAGTGCAACTAAATTAGGAGATGATACCCCCCGTTATCAGGGAAGACTTACTCTCAACCCCCTGGCGCATATTGACCCTCTCGGAGCCATTTGTATGGTTCTTACGGGATTTGGCTGGGGTCGTCCTGTACAGGTAAATCCTTTGAGATTTAAAAAATATCGTAAAGGTATGGCTCTAACAGCAGCCGCAGGACCGATTTCTAATCTTATCGTCGGTCTTGTGGGTATGATTGCTTATAAAATTGCCAATGCAGCATATCTTTCTTCAGTATTATCTTCACAATATACACATACTGAACCATTATATTGGATTACCTTGATATTTTATTATTTTACCGCCGTAAATGTTGGCTTGGCTATGTTTAATCTTATTCCGATTCCACCTTTGGACGGATCAAAGATTCTGTCTTACTTTACAGGACCTAAAGTTGACAGATTTATCGCACAGTATCAGATGTATATTTCAATAGCGTTTATTGTGCTTGTTTTTTCACCGATTTTAAACGCTCCATTAAGCTGGCTGCAAAACATTATGATGTGGATAATGGATAAGCTGACATTTTGGGTGGATATAATTATAAAAATGATTTGGTGATTTATCTATGGCTGTTGAATTTAAACTTGACGCTTTTCAAGGGCCGCTTGATTTGCTTCTGCACCTTATTTCAAAGCATAAGCTGAATATATATGATATTGAGATATCGTTGCTTTTAGAGCAGTATCTTGATTATATGAATCAGTTGGATGAGCAGGATTATGAATCTGCCGGTGAATTTCTTGAAATGGCAGCAAGGCTTATATATATTAAAACTGCATCCTTATTGCCTCAGCCCGAAGAAGCTCAGGAATTGAAAAAGGATTTAGAAGGACGTATAATTGAATATACTCTTTGCAAAAAAGCGGCGGAAATGCTTAAAAAAATATATGCAGGAGATTTAGTTTATGTGCGTGCTCCTGTCCCTGTAATTGTGGATAAAACATATACAAGAGTCCATGAGCCTCAGGATATTTATAATGCTTATATGGGCATTTCAGCAAAAAACAGAAATCGAAAGCCTTTGCGTGCTGATATGTTTTCCCCCATAGTTTCACATAAAATCGTGTCAGTTACTTCAAAAATCATCTTTGTGCTTAAAAAGCTTTATAAGCATGGAATATTTAAAATGGACAGACTTTATGATAATGTGACTGATAAATCCGAGAAAGTCGCAACTTTCCTTGCTGTTCTTGAACTGACCAAATCGGGACGAATTTATATAAGTGATGATAATACTGAAATTCGCTTTATTAGAAATCCGAAAAAAAACGCAGGTGAAACTGTTGAACAATCAGAAACCGAAATCGAGATTAATAACGACGCTGTCTTAGATGATAATTCAGATGATAATTTTAGTGAAGATATTAAAAATAGTGATGAAAGCAATGCTTTAAATGATAATAAGTCTAATGAAACAGAAAATAATGATGTTATCAAATCTGAAAATAAGCATGCTACTAAATACATTCCGGAACGTGTTTGCCGTTCTTGTGTAATTTCATGTGCAAATACGGATGCTGCGGAAGAATCAATGGATTTGATTCAGCCTGAAATAAGCGATACAGCTTCGGCTGACAATATTAAAGCATGTGAGATTAATGAGAATCCCTCAACTGTATTTAAACCAAATTATTGGAATATGCGAAGATATCATTGGGGATATAGTTATGTGGGAGATGACAGCAGAAATAATTTCTGGCGTTATGGATAAATAAGGAGAAAAGGAACACTATATGAATATAATAGAAAAATTACCTGTGTTGGAAGCAATCCTTTTTGCAGGCGGTGAACCGGTAGAAATCGATAAAATTTGTCTTTCTATAGAATCTGATAAAAAAGAGGTTTTAAAGCTTCTGGATATGCTTTCTGAAAAGTATAAAAAAGACGACAGCGGAATTGAACTTTTAAAGCTTGATTCTTCATATCAGCTTGCGGCTAAAAAAGAATATGCCCAATATATAAAAACCGCATTGGAAATTAAGAAAAATACCGTCTTATCTCCTGCGGCAATGGAGGTTCTGGCAATAGTGGCTTATAATCAGCCCGTTACAAAAGGCTTTGTTGAGAATGTCAGAGGCGTTGATTCTTCAGGAGTAGTTAATTCATTGGTTGAAAAAAACCTTTTGGCTGAAGCAGGCAGACTTGATCTTCCCGGACGTCCTATTGCTTATAAAACTACAGATAATTTTCTTAGGAGCTTTCAGCTGACCGGACTCGGAGATCTTCCTTCCGTCCCTCAGCAGAAAGAACAGCTTACCTTTGATGAGATAGCTTCGGAAGATGACAACAATTAATAAGTAGTATTTGCTGATTGGAGATGATGACAATAATAGTATTATGGATATTGCTTTCGATAATTGCTCTTATTGTTGTTCTGCTGCATTTCTCAATATCAGCATATATCAAAGTCGATGAAGACGGTTTTGAGGTAAAGCTTAAATATTTTTTCTTTACGATTTATCCGAAAAAGCCCAAAAAACAAAAGACGAAAAAATCAAAATCAATAAAAGATAATAAGAGAAAAAATGAAAAAGAATTTTCTGATGATCTTGATGATGAATTCAGCGACGTTTTTTTTGACGGAAGTGAAAATGACGGAAATAATATAGAAGACAGCAGTATTTCAGAGAATGTTAGTGCAGATAATACAACTTATTTGGAACAACGACCTGGTCAGTGTAATGACAATAGTTCCAAGACTGAAAAGAAAAAGCCAAGGTCTAAGGCTTTGAGAAAAGAAGCTAAAAGAACAAAACAGAAAAAGACCAGTCATAAAGAAGATAAAAAAAAGAGCAAGTCGTCATCGGTTAAAGATATATATAATAAGATAAAGCCATATTTTCCAATGGGATGGAAGTATTTCAAAAAGCTTCTTAAAACTATCAGGATAACCGATGTTAAAATCGAAGTTAATGTAGGAAGGGAAGACGCTCATGAAGCAGCAGTATATTACGGTGCGGTTCAGGGTGCATTGTTCAACACATTAGGTCATATCTGCAATATGTTCAGCGTTAAAATAAAAAAAGCAAACGTTAATTGTATTTTTATAAAAAATACAATTAATGGAACTGCTGAATGTTATATTAAGGTCAGACCAAGTGCTATGATAGCAATAGCATTTTGTGTGGGCATTAACTTCTTGTTTGTATTTTTAAAACAAAGACGGCAAAATAAAAACAAATCAGAAAATAAGATTGAAAATAATGTTGATGATTTATTGGAGGTAAAATAAAATGAATGAAAACGCAAAATTAGAGGGACTTGTTAAAACCGCAATGGAAAAAGTGCATGAAATGGTTGACTGTGAAACTATAGTGGGAAAACCAATCGTTACCGCTGACGGAACAACTATTATTCCGGTTTCAAAGGTTTCTTTCGGCTTTGCAACCGGCGGCTCGGATCTTCCGACTAAATCTACTAAAGACCAGTTTGGCGGCGGTTCCGGAGCAGGTGTAACAATCAGTCCCGTTGCCTTTATTGCTATCCACAACGGTGAAACAAAGCTGCTGCAAATGACAACAAATACACCTTATGAAAATGCAGTTGTTAATGTTGTTCCCGATGTCGTTGACAAAATTATAGATTTTGTTGATAAAAAGACAGATAAAAAAGATAAAGAATAATTTCCTTTGAATTATTTGTATTAAATGAAAATTACGGCACATTCTAATAAAGAATTTATTTGTAAAGGTGTGTCTTAATTGAAAATACTTTCTTTTATATCTGCTGTAGTCTTGTCATTTTGCATGTTGGCATTTAATGCTGATGCAGTTGATTTACCTGCGGTTTCAGCAAAAGGTGCAATACTTATTGACGCCGCTACAGGCGAGATTTTGTTTGAGAAAAACTGCAAAGAAAAGCTTCCTATGGCAAGTACCACAAAAATTATGTCGGCTATGCTTGCTCTTGAAAGCGGAAATCTTGATGAGGAATTTGTCGTTGACAGCAATGCAATAAAAGTCGAGGGTTCATCTATGGGATTGCAGGAGGGGGATAGGGTTACTATGCGTGCCCTTGTCCACGGAATGCTTCTTCCCAGTGGTAATGACGCTGCAAATGCAGCTGCTGTGCGGATTTGCGGTTCAGTAGAAGCGTTTGTGAAGCTTATGAATGAGCGGGCAGAAGAGCTTGGTTTAAGCTCTACCCACTTTGTAACTCCCTCCGGACTTGACGATTATACAGATGAGCATTATTCTTCGGCATATGATATGGCGATTTTAGCAAAGGAAGCATTAAAAAATCCTGACTTTCGTGAAATATGCGGAAAGTATAATGCTAAGCTTAAATTCGGAAATCCGCCCTATGAAAGATGGCTGACAAATAATAACAAATTGCTTAATACCTGTGAGGGCGTTATCGGGGTTAAGACAGGTTTTACTGATAAAGCAAAACGGTGTCTTGTGTCGGCTTGTGAGAGAAACGGTGCTACGCTTATTTGTGTAACACTTAATGCACCAAACGATTGGCTTGATCATTCAAGGCTTTTTGATTATGGTTTTACTATGTTTGAAATGCAGAAGCTTCCTGTTGAGAGCAATAGGTTTACTGTAAATGTGGTTGGCGGAACTGAGGAAAATGTTCCATGTGGAACAAATGTTCCGAAGCTTAATATGCTCAGAGGCAAAGCTGATGAAGTAACGGCAGAAGTGAGTATAAATCATTTTCTTTATGCTCCTGTTGTTGAAAATACACAGGTGGGAAAAATAACTTATTATTATAATGGTGAAGTTATACACGAAGAGCCAATAGTAACATCTAAGTCAGTCGGATATAAAAAAGCTGAGGAAAAAGAAAGCTTTTTCAGCAAATGGCGTGCAAGGCTGGGAGATTTGTTTTAGTTTAAAAGGGCTTAATGCCCTTACATAATATTCATGCTGTGAAGCATTAAGGAATGGTGATTGATATGGAAAAAATTAGAATCCAGAAAATTATTGCAGAAAGCGGATATTGTTCACGCCGCAAGGCGGAGGAGCTTATTTCACAAAACAGAGTTCAGGTTAATGGACGCCCTTGCAAATTGGGAGATAAAGCCTTGCCTTTAAAAGATCTGATAACTGTAGACGGTGAGCAGATAAGGGTGCAGAAGAAAAAAGAAATGCATTACATAATGCTGCATAAACCAAGAGGTTATGTGACAACTATGAACGATGAGCTTGACAGAAAATGTGTAACCGATCTTCTCAGTGATTTTCATGACAGGGTTTATCCTATTGGAAGACTTGACAAGAATTCAGAGGGTTTGCTTTTGTTCACAAATGACGGAAAGTTTGCAAATGATATAATGCATCCGTCAAAGCACATTTCAAAGACTTATCGTGTGACAGTTCGTCCTGATATTAATGATGAACAGCTTGTGGCACTGTCTGATGGAGTTGAGATTGACGGAAAGAAAACTTTGCCGGCAACGGTAATAGTACTTGATAAACAGCCGGGACGGGTAGTTATGCAAATTACAATTCATGAGGGCAGAAACCGTCAGATAAGAAAAATGTGCGAGGCTGTGGGACTTGAGGTTGCAAGACTTAAACGAACATCTATCGGGCCGTTAAAGCTGGGTATGCTTAAACCGGGTGATTACCGTGAGTTGAAGCCTGATGAGTTAAGAGCGCTGAGAAATGCAATTACTAAAGCTAAATAATTATAAGACGTCAAGCCTTGGTTAGATTTCATTATTCAAAAGAAAAGAGCTATGAGAGAGCAGATTTTCTGCTCTCTTTTTGTATGTCTAAAAAGTGAACAAATATCATATTAAAAGTAAAAATATAAGAGTGTTACTTGATATAAGACAGGAAAAATAGTATAATTAAAATTGTATAGGTATGAGTTGCCATGTTTTAAATTCGGTAATTCTAATTAATTTGATAGGAGGAAACTGTATGTCTGATTCTATTACTAATCTTGTTGAGCTTAAAGCTAAGGCTGAAGCTGATTCTGCTGCAAGAACCCGACTGACATATTTGTTTGATGAAGGTACATTTACTGAGCTTGATCCCTTTGTGACTTCTGGTTCCGATTTATCCGGAGTTATAACTGCTTATGGTTATGTTGAGGGGAATCCCGTATATGCCTTTTCACAGGATATAAACGTAAAAAAAGGTGCGCTGACAGAAGCTCAGGCTAAAAAAATTGTAAAAATTTACGACCTTGCTGCTAAAACAGGAGTACCTGTTGTGGGAATCTATGATTCTTTCGGTGCTGATTTGTCTAATGGCTGTAAGGCGCTTAATTCATATGGCGAGCTGCTTATGTGGATGTCTAATTTATCCGGAGTTGTTCCTCAGATTTCTGTGGTTGCAGGCACTTGTGCAGGAACTGCTGCTATGCTTGCTGAATCTGCAGATTTTGTAATTGCTTCTGAGGATTCTGAGCTTTTTGCAGCTTCAAACAGTGATATAAAGAATTCAGCTGAAAATGCCGGGAAAAACGGAACTGCTGCCATTGTTGCAAAGGATGATAAAGAGGCAGTAGAAGCAGCTAAGAATATTCTTTTGAAGCTGCCTCAAAATAACCTTTCACCTGTTCCAATGTATGAGTTTGAGCTTTCTGAAGC
Source organism: uncultured Ruminococcus sp. (assembly GCA_900539835.1). Taxonomy (GTDB): domain Bacteria; phylum Bacillota; class Clostridia; order Oscillospirales; family Ruminococcaceae; genus FB2012. The sequence continues at coordinate 36,925 of UQDR01000009.1, forward strand.
TGTTTTCGGAACTGACGCTGTTTCTCAGGCTGAATCGGTTTGTGATGAGGGAAGTGTAATTGAGCTTTCGGCTGATTTCGGCAAGGCTTCATACACTGCTTTGGGAAGTATCGGCGGCGCTACTGTTGGTATTGCTGCTACTAATAAGACTACAGATAAGCTTAATTCTGATGATTGCACAAAGATAGCACGTTTTGTAAGGATCTGCGATTCTTATGCTATTCCTGTTATTACATTGGTTGACACAGAAGGCTTTGAAGCAAATACAGAAACCGAGGTATCGGGAGCTGTAAGAGATATGACAAAGCTTGCTCACGCTTATTCTGAAGCAACAACGATAAAGATTTCAGTTGTTACAGGAAATGCTTATGGACCTGCATTTATTGCTCTTGCAGGGAAGGGTGCTAATGCTGATTTGGTGTATGCACTTGAAAATGCAGTAATTTCACCTCTTGCTCCTGTTACAGCGGTTGAGTTTCTTGAACATGACCAGCTCAAGGGTGCTGATGATTTGACATCAGCAAGAAATGCGCTTGCTGATAAATATGCAAGAGAAAAAGCAAATGCGGCAATTGCGGCGCAAAACGGATGTGTGGATAATGTAATTGCTTCTTCACAGTTGAGAGATACTCTTGTAAATTCCATTGAAATCATGGCAGGTAAGAGAATTTCAAGACTTCCTAAAAAGCACAGTAACATTCAGTTGTAATAAATACATAGATAGGTGGTAATTAATATGAAAAGATATAATATTACAGTAAACGGAAAAGCTTATGATGTAGCAGTTGAAGAAATTGACGGAGGTTCAGCTCCTGTTGTTTCCGCAGCACCGGCTCCTGCTGCAGCTGCGCCTGCACCGGCCGCTCCTGTAGCAGACGGCACAAAGGTAACAGCTCCGATGCCGGGAACTATTCTTGATATTAAAGTTTCTGTAGGTGATACAGTTGAAGCAGGTCAAGCAATCATGGTGCTTGAAGCAATGAAAATGGAAAACGATGTAAATGCGCCATGCGCAGGTAAGATTCTAAGCATTAACACAACAAAGAGCTCTGCTGTTGAAACAGGTGCTGTATTAGCAGTTATCGGTTAATAAATTCAGTATTATGCTTTTGAAAGGATTGAATTAAATGGCTAAGCTAAAAATTACAGAAACTGTACTTCGTGACGCACATCAGTCACTAATCGCCACAAGAATGTCAATGGATGAAATGCTTCCTATCCTTTCCGAAATGGATAAAATCGGATTTTATTCCGCAGAAGTTTGGGGAGGGGCAACATTTGATTCATGTATTCGTTTTCTGAATGAAGACCCTTGGGAAAGACTTCGCACAATCAGAAAGGAAATGCCTAACACCAAGCTTCAAATGCTTTTCAGAGGACAGAATATGCTTGGTTATCGTCATTATGCTGATGACCTTGTTGAATATTTTGTACAAAAATCTATTGCCAATGGTATTGATATAATAAGAATATTTGACGCACTTAATGACATAAGAAACCTTGAGACTGCCATTAAGGCGGCAAACAAAGAAAAAGGTCATGCACAGGTTGCTATTTCATATACGTTGGGTGAAGTGTTTACTCATGAATATTATATGGATTATGCGAAAAGAATTGAGGAAGCGGGAGCTGATTCAATTTGTATCAAGGATATGGCGGCGCTTCTTACTCCTTATGAGGCTTCAACTCTTGTAAAGGATATTAAGTCTGTGGTTAAGATTCCGGTTCAGCTTCATACACACTATACATCAGGTCTTGCATCTATGTGTATCATGAAAGCTGTTGAAGCAGGTGTTGACGCTGTTGATACTGCAATGTCACCTTTAGCTTTGGGAACATCTCATGCGCCAACAGAATCTATTGTTGCTGCTTTTAAGGATACAGAATATGATACAGGTCTTGATCTTGTTAAGCTTACTGAAATAAGAGAATACTTTATGGGACTTCGTCAGAAGTACATTGACAGCGGGTTGCTTGATCCTAAAATGCTTGCGACTGACGCTAATGCTCTTATTTATCAGGTTCCGGGCGGAATGCTCTCAAATCTTCTTTCACAGCTTAAACAGGCCGGCAAGGCTGATCAGCTTAATGAAGTTTTACAGGAGGTTCCGAGAGTTCGTAAGGATTCAGGTTTCCCGCCGCTTGTTACTCCTACTTCACAGATCGTCGGTACTCAGGCTGTATTCAATGTTATTATGGGCGAAAGATATAAGACAGTCACAAAAGAATTTAAGGGACTTGTTAAGGGGGAATATGGTAAAACACCAGTTACTATAGATCCTGAGTTCCAGAAGAAAATTCTTGGTGCAGAAGAACCGATTACCTGCCGTCCGGCAGATCTTCTCAAGCCTGAGCTTGAAGATATGAAAAAAGAATGTGCAGAGTGGACAGAGCAGGAGGAAGATGTACTCACTTATGCGATGTTCCCAAAGGTTGCGCCTAAGTTCTTTGAACAGAGAAGGAATAAGCTTTATGGTGTGGACGGAAAGCATTCCGACGCTGAAAATAAGGTTCATCCGGTTTAATCAATAATTTTTACTGAAGAGCTTACATTAGCCTGTAAGCTCTTTGTTTTGAGTAAGATAAAATTTTATATTAGGCAAAAATTTGGAAGGTATAAAATGAAATGTTTTTCTAAAATCGTTAATCTGGGGTTTGGAATTTTGTTTTTATTTGCTGTAATTTGTTCAGCGACAGAAATGTATTTCGTTTTGGATGAACGTATTAAATTTGCTTTTTTTACAACTTTATTTATAATAGGATTTTCTGCGGCTTTATGTTTTCTGCTTTACAAATTGGAAAAGTATTTGTCAAACCAAGAAAAGCTGTGTATAAGAATTCTATATATACTGCCGTTTGTTTTGTTGACGATTCAGATAATTTTTGCGGTATTAGTGGATTTTACTCCTAAAAATGATTTAAACTATATATGCAAAGGTGCAGAGAACTTTGTAAAGTACGGAATAGAAAATATTCATAACGGTTTGCCTGAACGTCATCAGAAATATTTTTATGTATATCCTAATAATCATATGCTTTTTCTTATAATCTCCGGATTGTATAAAATATCATATGAATTAACGGGAGAGATTTCAAATACACTGCCGATAATATTTAACATTTCTGCACTGAATATTTCATATATTTTTATGATTGCATCAGCAAAGCTTCTGTATAATCCTTCAAAAGCCTGTATTTGTGCAATAAGAGGTTTTATGTTTATGCCTCTGATAACATATTCAGTAATGTTTTATACTGATTCACTTGCAATGCCATTTGTTTCAGCAGGTATTTATTTATATATCAGGTGCAGACATGAGAATAATACTAAAAGGTGTTATATATTTTTGGCGGCCTGCGGATCAATTATAGCTTTTGGGTATAAGATAAAAGGCAGTGTAATAATACTTTTAGCAGCGATTATTGTAGATTTATTTTTACATAAATATTCTGCAAAGTCCGTTATTATAAAGATAACTACGCTGATTTCATCATTTGCTGTTATTGTTTTAATGTTGAACTTTGTTTCACTGAAAGTGCTTGATACATCAAAAGATGAAATAGAGAAATATGAGTTCCCGATGGTTCATTGGATAATGATGAGCGCTGACGGCAAAGGCGGATATAATGGCGAGGACTTTCTATATACTCAGAGTTTTGAAGGATATGATAATAAAACAAATGCTGATTTAGAAAGACTGGGCGAAAAGCTTAAAACTCAGGGTGCGTCAGGTTTTGCCGAGCATTTGTTAAACAAAATGAATTATACTTGGCATGATGGTACATACATGACTCCTTATTATAATCCTGATAACAAATTTTTGAACGGTGATTTATTTTTAATTATTGCAGATATTCTACACTTTTCTTTGCTCATAAAAATAATCCAAGGTTATTTAAGCAAAGCTAATAGAACAAATAATGAAGTTCAGGAAAAATCATTATTTTTAAAAATATGCTTGTGCGGGCTTTTTATATTCTTATTGATCTGGGAGGCAAGATGCAGATATCTTGTCAGCTTTATGGCGCTGTTTGCCCTTATATAACTTAGGCAAGATGTCCCCTGCCTTTTAGGCGGCAGGTAAAATTTTCGTGTTCAGTAGAGAGATTGCACTCTTACTGAACACTTTGCGTGGCATAAGCCACGCCTTGCCACGTTGAATGACGGGGCAAGCCCCTTATTGAAATTGAACATTTTTTGGAGGAAACCAAAATGAATAAAAAAGAAATAGCAGAAATAAAGAAGAACTTTTCGGATGACTGCGGATTTTTCACCATGAACCATGTGGTATCCGCTTTCGTGGATTCAGAGAAGAATATTAAATGCAAAACTAACAGGCTATATAATACATTGCCTGCTGAAGAATCAGAGCTTATTATGATAATATTAAAGAAAGTTCTCAGTGGTCAGATAGGAAGAAACCTTTTGGAATATCACTTTCCCAAAGACGCTTATCAGGAGGGTGGTTCTCAAAAGTTCTTGTATGACGTGCTTCAGAGCAGATTTACAGATGATGATATCGTTGATAAGTTTCTCAACACAGTTGTTGAGCAAATGGAGTATGTTTCAACCTATGCAATATTTGCGGCTCACTGTACATACAACGTATTAAAAAAGAATAAAAATGATGATTTAGAGGAAGATTCGGAACTGGTTTATAACTTTATTGTTACTGCAATTTGTCCTGTTAATCTAAGAATAGACGGTCTTGTGTATAACGAAGAAGCAAATGAAATTGAGAAGAAAGCTAACAGTGACAGAATAGTAGAGCTTCCCTCAGACGGATTCCTTTTCCCTGTATTTTCAGACAGAACACCGGATGTTAATGGGGTAATGTATTACACAAAAAATGCGAAGAAGCCTAATACATCTATAGTAGACAACTTGCTTGGCTGTGAGTTTGTAATGTCCTGTCAATCAGAAAAAACAACATTTCAAGCAATATTAAATAACGTGGTTGCTGACGAATTAGATTACTCACTCATAACATCAGTAAATGAGAAGATACAGGAAATCGTTGACCAGAACAGTCATGAAACAGAGATTCCGACCATAGACAAGAACAAGCTTTCGTCTATACTTTGGGAATCGGGGGTAAGCCAGGAAAAGCTTGAACATTTGCCGAAGGTATATGAAACAGCAATGGGGGATAAGTCGCTTACTGCGGTAAACTTGATTGATAGAAAGACAGTGCTTTCAGTTCCGAGCATTACAGTCAATATCACAAAAGATGGTGTGAACAAGGTGAGAACTGAAGTGATAGACGGGAAGAAGTGTTTGATAATTGACCTTGATGACCCTGAAATATCGGTAAATGGAATTTCGGCAACAATAGAATAAAAACAAAAGCGGCTGTTTTAAGCCGCTTTTGTTATAACTTATAAAATTTAAATTCACCGTTTTCCATTATAAGATAACTGTGGTCAGAATCTTCTTTCGGTATAGAAACTGAACCCGGATTAACATATGTGTAAGACCCCATATCTTTTATTATTGGTATGTGAGTATGGCCATGCAATAATATATCTCCCATATTTAAAGGAGGCAGGTTATTACAGTTATAAACATGTCCATGCGTTGCAAAAATGGTTTTTCCGTCAGCATGAATAAGCGCATAATCTGCAAGAATAGGGAAGTCCAGTACCATTTGATCAACTTCGCTGTCACAGTTTCCACGAACGCATATTATTTTATCCCTCAATGGATTAAGCATATTAATAACATTTTGCGGAGAATAATCTTTTGGCAGTCCATTTCTTGGTCCGTGATATAAAATATCTCCTAAAATAACAAGCTTTTCTGCATGGTGATCTTCAAAGGCTTCAATCATTTTTTTACAGTAATATGCCGAGCCGTGTATGTCAGAAGCAATCATTAGTTTCATTTTAATTCTCCTTCTTTGTATTTTTTCTTTTTATTATTGTTATTACAAAAGCGATGATAACGACAATTCCTATGGCAATGAAACAAATAATAGTACTTTTATCAGAATTATTTTGACCTATACTGCTGCTTTGCACAGCCTCTTTTGTTTTTTCAGTTATATATGTGTATCTCTCTGTACGAATTGTTTTATCCACGCATTGGGCAATAACATCATGACCCTGCTGATTCGGATGAATATCCATGCTTTTTATTCTTGTAAGCTCGTTTCCTTTTCCGTAAAACTGTGAGTATACATCGGCAACGATATATTGTGAATCAGCATCATTTTTGTGAAGTTCAATATATGAATTTAAGGTTTTTATTTTATCTGAAATAAATTCTTTGACTTGCTCCTGATTAAACTGGTCAAATGGATTATATAAGGTCTGGATTATTAATGTTCCATTAGTTTTTTCTTTGATGTACTTTGCAATTTCGGTTAAGTTAGAATCAAAGCTTTCTAAGTTTTTATCGATTCTTGCACCTAATGAAGTTATAGATTCGATTATTTTAGTAATATCAAAGTCGCTTTGCTGGTTGTCAGCATAGCTGTCATTAAAGTTAATATGCAGGTCATTGACAATGAACTCCCAAAGAACAGTCAGCAAGTCATTTCCGCCAATAGATATTATAACTGCATCTGAATTTTTTAAATCCTCGTCATAAATTCCATCATTCAAGCCCTTTAAAAGCTCAGCTGAAGTCTGGCCGTCAATTGCCGAATTTTTCATTGAAGTTTCACACTTTCCCGCAAGTTCTTTATCGTATTGTTCTGCAAGGGTATTTGCATAAGAGGAACAGTTTTCTTTGCCGTTTTTATACCCTTCAAGTCCATAGCCGGTAGCAATTGAATCTCCGAGAAACAGAATTTTCGAGGGGATATTGGTTTTAATCTCTTCATATTCTGTTTTTGCCAATACATTTGAAGAAAACATTGCCGCAGTTATAATAAAAGTCAAAAATAAACCTATAAGCTTTTTCAAATCTATCACTCTCCCGTAAAAAGAAAGGCAGAAAGTCAAATCACTTTCTGCCGAATTATTTTTATGCTTGCAGATATGCTTTTACAAGCTCCTGTAAAAGCTCATCTCTGTCAATATGACGAATTAAGCTTCGTGCGTTATTATATGTTGTTATGTAAGTAGGATCTTCCGAAAGAATATAACCTACTATTTGATTAATGGGATTGTAGCCCTTTTCTTTTAAAGCGTCATAAATAATTGTCAGGTTTCTTTTCAGCTCACTGTCCTTATCACGTGCTACTGAAAATTCCATAGTCTGTTCGTGCATAAAGCTCAACTCCCTTACATAGATTTTTTAAAAATAACTTTACACTTATTATAACCCATAATTAAAAAAATAACAAGCCCTTTTTTAAAGTTTATTGAAGTTGCATAAACTTTTTTATTATTTTTTTACATTCTGAGATTAATGCCCATTTCTGAAAGAGCTTTTAAAGCTTTTTCCATAGCCTTGTCAGCCTGTTCATCTGTTAATGTACCATCATGAGATCTCATTGAAATTGAATAGGAAACGGACTTTTTGCCATCTTCTATCTGCTTTCCTTTATAAACGTCGAAAAGTGTAATCTTCTCAAGAATTCCACCTACTGCTTTTTTGATAGCCTTTTCTATCTGTGCAACAGGAACGGAATCATCACATACAACTGAAATATCTCTTGTGGTAGCAGGGAACTTCGGAAGAGGTCTATATTTTTTATCAGAATTTGATTTAGCCATAAGCTCAGGAACATTAATTTTTGCAGCATAAGCTCTTGTTCCGATTGAGTAATTGTCTAATACACCTGGATGAAGTTCACCGAAAATACCGATTTCTTCACCGTCAATTTTAATAACGGCAGTTCTTCCCGGATGGAATGCTGATATCTCATCAAAACAGCATCCCTCTTCTGCACGCTCAATATCATATTCTTCAATTCCTGCCTTATCAAGAATTCCCTCAACGATTCCTTTCAGTGAATAGAAATCGACGCTGTTATCAGTGTTATACATGCCTATTCCCAATCTCAGAGGCTCAATCGGAAGTACTTCTCCGTCAACAGGAATATACTCGTTTCCAAGTTCAAATATTGCGCATTCAGTATTTCTGAAGTTATAGTTTCTTGCAAGCACCTCAAAAATTGATGGCAAAATTGTTGTTCTCATAACACTTGTATCTTCTCCGAGAGGATTTGTAATAGTTACTGTGTTTCTAAGCTTGGAGTCTTCAGGAAGATTAATTTTATCAAAATATTTTGGTGAAATAAATGAGAATGTCGATATCTCATTCACACCCATAGACAACATAGCGTTCTTTATTTTCTTTTCAAATTTTTGCTTAGGTGTTCTCTGAGCCTGAGCAACTCCGCTTATTATAGTGCTCGGCAGATTGTTATAACCATAAATTCTTGCGACTTCTTCGGCGATATCAGCCTTGCATTCAATATCTATTCTATAATAAGGTGAGATAACTTTGCTGTCTTTCACTTCAAAGCCCAAACGTGTCAGATATTCTATCATTTCACTTTCAGGAATATCAGTTCCGAGGAAGTTATTTATCCATTCAGAATCAAATTCAACACTCTTGTGTTCTTTGTCGCAGCTGTCAGCGTCAATAAATGTTCTGACTACATCGCCTGCGTCAAGCTCTTCAACAAGCTGGAATGCTCTCATAAGGGCGTCATATGTGTTGTTAGGGTTAAGACCCTTTTCATATCTTGAAGAAGCCTCAGTTCTCATGCCAAGCTTTTTAGCAGTTGTTCTTACTGAAGCACCGTCAAAGCAAGCAGATTCAAAAACAACTGTAGTTGTATCGTCCATGATACCGCTGAATTCTCCGCCCATAACGCCGGCAACAGCTACAGGCTTATTTGCGTCAGCGATTACAAGCATTTCTTCTGAAAGCTCACGTTCAACGCCGTCAAGTGTAGTGATTTTTTCACCCTGTTCTGCATTCCTTATAACTATAGAAGCACCGTCAACATATCTCAGGTCAAAAGCGTGCATTGGATGACCGTATTCAAGCATTACAAAGTTTGTTATGTCAACAAAGTTATTAATTGGGCGTACTCCGCAGGCACGAAGTCTTTCTCTGAGCCAGCGTGGAGAAGGCTTGATTCTGACATTCTTAACTATCCCCGCCATATATCTTGGGCAAAGCTCTTTGTTTTCAACCTTAACTGAAAGTATGTCGCTTATGCTGCCGTCTATACCTTTAAATTCAGGCTTTGGTACATTCAAAGGTACATTGAATGTAGCAGCTGCTTCACGGGCAAGTCCGATAATTGACATGCAATCAGGTCTGTTTGAAGTGATTTCAAATTCAACCTTTGTGTCGTCAAAGCCGATAGCTTTCTTCAAATCCATGCCTACTGTTTTATCACAGTCATCACCGAGAATAAAAATGCCGTCCTCAATAGCATAAGGGAAGTCATTCTTAGCAAGTCCGAGTTCTCCGAGAGAGCAGAGCATACCGTTTGATACCTCGCCTCTAAGCTTTCCCTTGGTGATCTTTACAGGCTTACCGTCGTGAAGAACAGTTGATTTATGCTTAGCAACAGGGACAAAGTCGCCCTCGTTTACGTTCTGTGCGCCTGTAACAATCTGAACAGGCTCATCTTCACCTACATCAACCTGAGTGATAACCATGTGGTCAGAATCAGGGTGAGGTACAACAGATAAAATCTTTCCTACAACAACGTTTGAAAGATAATCTCCCTCTTCTTTATAGCCTTCAACCTTTGAGCCGGACATAGTCATGTCAGCACAGAATGTTTTTATATCACACTTGCAGTCAACATAATCTGCAAGCCATTTCATTGACAAATCCATAATTCAATACCTCCCCTTAATTAAAACTGATTTAAGAATCTCATATCGTTTTCATAAAGCAGACGCATATCATTAATGCTGTATCTGCCCATTGTAATTCTTTCAAGACCAATTCCGAAAGCAAAGCCGCTGTAAACCTCCGGGTCAATTCCACAGCCCTCAAGCACCTTCGGATGAACCATACCTGAGCCGAGAAGCTCTACATAGCCTTCACCTTTGCACATTGAACAGCCTTTTCCATGACAATTGAAGCACATAAGGTCAACTTCTGCAGACGGCTCTGTGTAAGGGAAGTGGTGAGGTCTTAGTCTGATTTTTGCATTTTCTCCGTAAAGACGTTTCATTAAAAGCTCAAGTGTGCCTTTGAGATCACTCATAGTAATATCTTTGTCTATTACAAGACCTTCAATCTGATGGAATAAAGGAGAGTGTGTTGCGTCAACAGCGTCAGAACGATATACACGACCCGGAGAAATAATTCTTATTGGCGGTTTCATCTTTTCCATAGTTCTTATCTGAACGCTTGAAGTCTGTGTTCTCAGAACAACGTTGTCATTAATATAAAATGTATCCTGTGTATCTCTGGCAGGGTGATGCTTCGGCATATTAAGTGCTTCAAAGCAATAGTGGTCAGTTTCAACTTCAGGACCTTCTACAATATCAAATCCCATTCCGAGAAATACTTCTTCAACCTCTTCAAGCACTGCATTAAGCGGATGAGGCTTACCGATTTTAGGCGCTGCTCCGGGAAGTGTAACGTCTATTGTTTCAGATGCAAGTCGTATTTTTTCCATTTCTGTTTTAAGGGTTCTGCTTCTTTCGGAAATAGCGTTTTCAATGTCTGAACGGATGCTGTTGGCAAGCTGACCCATAATAGGTCTTTCTTCAGGTGAGAGCTTTCCCATCTGTTTTAAAATTGTTGAAATCTCACTTTTTTTACCTAAGAATCTTACTCTGAAGTCTTCTAAAAGCTTAGGGTCTGAAATCTTTTTCAGTTCTTCTTTTGCACGGACTTCAATGCTTTTAAGCTGCTCTTTCATTATAAATTCAATCCTTTCTTAGTTTTGACGTAATAAAAAAGTCTTGTCCTGAACTAAACAGGACAAGACAAAATCTTGCTTAAACCACCTATTAGTCAGAGAGCCATCACTCTCGCATCTTTAACGCAGATCAACGTTTATACTTACTTTAATGATTTCGGTATAACCACTCGCAAGTGAACTTCAGCAGCTTTTGAAATAAGAAGGCTTACAGAAAGCGTAATAAATTACGCTGCCCCTCTCTCTGAAAATCATGACAGCAGCTTACTCTCTTGGTCACAATGTTTAACAGAATTATAACACATTTATTACCCTATTTCAAGACTGATTAACAAAAAGTTTACAATTACAGTCCATGCTTGTGAAGCGGATCCCATTTGTCGTCTTCGTCCTCATCATCTTCAATAATGTTATATTCCTTGTGAGGATATTTTATTTCCTCATATAAATTATCAATAAGAAACAGTTTTGCTTTGGTATCCTGAAACTTTAATTTCAGCGTATTGTCTTTTAATACAGCATTTTCTTTTCCTTGTTTTGTTTCAATTTCAGCTATGCTTTCATATCCGTCCTTCAAATGTACGATTAAATCGCCATGGTTATTTTGATAAGACTCTGTAATATCAGAATAATACAAAGTGATATAGGTATGATTTTTTGTAAAAGCACTGCCTTGACAGTGTTCAATTCTATCATCATAAATGCGTGTATAAAGTCTTGTATCTCTTGAAAGTGCAGATACGTTGTAAAGCAATAAAGCTGTCAGGGCGTTTCCCAAGGCAATTACCCATAGCAGGATTTTAATTATAAGGACACTTACAAAAAATCCAATAACAAAAATAACACCTGCAAGAATTAAATTCTTAAACATGTTCCTGCGCATTTTATTGTGTTCGTTTAAATCATGGACAGCTTTTTGCTGTTTTCCATGGACATCGAGCTTTGGAGGATATTCATACAAAAGCAATTATCTTCACCTCGGTTTTATAAAAACAGGACTGCACAAAAGCTGTCAGTCCTGTTATCGGTTATTTTTTAGAGTCGTTTTCTCTTATTTCAACACGTCTGATTTTTCCGCTTATTGTTTTAGGAAGCTCGTCCACAAATTCAATAATTCTTGGATATTTATAAGGTGCAGTTGACTTTTTCACATAAGTCTGAAGCTCTTTGACCAAATCATCTCCTGCTTTGTCCTTATAATCCCTGGTAAGAACAATAGTGGCTTTTACAACCTTACCTCTGATTGGATCGTCAGCGGCAGTAATAGCACATTCAAGCACCGATGGGTGTTCCATAAGAATACTTTCTATTTCAAACGGTCCTATGCGATATCCCGAAGCTTTAATTAAGTCATCGGTTCTTCCTACATACCAATAATATCCGTCCTCGTCCTTATATGCTGTGTCGCCGGTATGATACATTCCAAAACGCCAAGCATGCTCATTCTCAGCCGGGTTTCTGTAGTATTCCTTAAATAAAGCAGGATGCTTTCCTCGTTCTGCAAGAATAACAATCTCACCGGTTTCACCGGTTTTAACCGGCTCTCCCTTATCATTGACTATTTCAACATTATACAGTGGGGTAGGTTTTCCCATTGATCCCGGCTTTGGCTCCATGCCATAAAGATTTCCCACAATAACAGCAGTTTCAGTTTGACCGAAGCCTTCCATCAATTTAAGACCTGTATATTCATACCATTTGTTATACACTTCAGGATTAAGCGCTTCGCCTGCTATACAGCTATATTTCAGTGAAGATAAATCATAGTTTTCCAATCCTTCTTTAATGAAAAATCTATACATTGTCGGAGGAGCGCAGAAGGATGTAAGCTTATAATCCTGTATGATTTTCAATACATTTGAGGGAATAAATCTGTCGAAATCATAAATGAATGTTGTTGCACCGCAAATAAACTGACCGAACATTTTTCCCCATGCACACTTTGCCCATCCGCTCTCGGAAACGGTCAGGTGCAGTGAGTTCTCATCAAGGTGATGCCAATGCTTTGCAGTTATAATATGAGCTGCCGCAAGGGAATATCTATGCATAACCATTTTAGGATAGCCGGTTGTGCCGGAGCTGAAATATAAGAGCATAGTCTCATTTACATGAGTTTCAATTCTATCCAATGTTTTTGGATATTTATCAATTTCACTGAGAAAATCTGTCCAGCCGTCAACAGAACCGTGAGTTATAAATTTTTCAATCATTCCGTCATATTCTTCAAGAGCGCTGTCAATATGCTCAGGAACCCTGTCCTCTCCTGTGGCAACAATATATTTTACATCAGCCGCTTTAAAACGATAGGTAAAATCTTTTTTCATAAGCTGATTTGTTGCCGGGATAAGAACAGCACCGATTTTCATCAGTCCGTAAGCTAAAAACCAATATTCATAATGACGTTTAAGAACAGACATAACCATATCGCCTTTTTTAACGCCATGGTCAAGCAGCATATTTGCAACCTGATTGCTTTTTTCTTTTAATTCCTTGAATGTAAAAGAGTGTTCCTCGCCTTTTTCGTTGACCCAAAGAATAGCAGTTTTGTCCGGCTTCAGTTCAGCCAGTTCGTCAATTACATCATAAGAAAAATTAAAGTTGTCCTTCAGGTTCAGTTCAAATTTAATTAAGTTTCCGTCGCTGTCAAACTCTTCGTTTACGAATCTTTTGTAAAAATCATTCATTACAATTTCCCTCAAATCTTATAAGTTTATATTAGGAACCTTGTCCCGATGTTGTCATTAATCATTGCTATATATTTAGCCTGTGAATTATTTTTAATATATCATATGGATTTTCTGCGAGATAATCGGCTCCTGCTTTTTCAAGCTCAGCTTTTCCCCTGAAGCCCCATTCACATCCAATGCATGGTATATTACCGTTATGTGCAGTTATAACATCCACATCTGAATCTCCGATGAATATAACTTCTGATTTATCAAAATTAAATATATTAATGATATCATAAATAATCTGCGGATCGGGCTTTGCAGCAACACCGTCACGCTTTCCGATCACAGCGTCAAATTTATTATCCTGAAAAAGATTGTTTACAATATGCTTTGCAAAAGAATCAGTTTTGTTTGAAGCAACTGCACATTTTATATCAAGCACATTTTTCAATTCAGAAACGACTTCATTTATGCCGTCATAAGGTCTTGTCTTGTTAAGACAGCACTTTTCATATTTTTCTGCGAAAAGTGCATGAAGCCTCATGACTTCTTCACTGTTTCTGTGTTCCTCCGGCAAAGCACGTTCAGACAGCTTAACAGTACCGTTACCTACAAAATAATAATACTTGTCCACCTCATGAACAGGATATCCTAATTCAATAAGAGAGCCGTTCACAGCATCTGCAAGATCATATACAGAATTTATTAAAGTTCCGTCCAAATCAAATATTACAAGTTTTATCATTTTATTCATCATTCCGATTCTTTTTTTACATATGTCAAAACAATTTAATATATGATACCACATATTTATGACTTTATTATTAACAATAATCACAATTATTAATAAATTTAGGGCGCATTTCTGCGCCCATTTTTAGAAAAACATATGCTCAATAAATATTTTCACGCCGATTCCTATAAGTATCAGCCCTCCGAGAATCTGGGCTTTGCTGTTTAATACAGTTCCAAATTTTTTTCCTATGAATACTCCTGCAAAGCTGAAAATGAAAGTAACACCGCAGATAAAAGCGGCAGCACTTACAATATTCACTGAAAGAGCAGCAAAGCTGACTCCAACTGCCAGTGCATCAATGCTTGTTGCCACCCCTTGCACCAACAACAGTCCTAATGTAAGAGAAAACTGTGTTTCACAGCTGTTCTCATCTTTTTTTAATGAGTCAACAAGCATCTTTCCGCCAATAAAAGATAAGAGTATTAAGGCAATGTAATGATCAATGCTTGTTATGTATCTTGTAAAGGTTTTTCCAAGAGCGAAACCTATTGTAGGCATTATTCCCTGAAACAGTCCGAAACATACACCGCAGGCAGCGGCTGCTTTCCAGCCGGATTTTTTCAGACACAGTCCATTGGTAACCGATACGGCAAAAGCGTCCATAGACAATCCAACGGCAAGTAATAATAACTCAGTAAGTCTCATTGATATATTCCTTTCAGATTAATCTTCAAGTTTAGATTGGAGAAGAGGAGAATATTTGTTTTTGAATTCTTCAAATCGTCCTTCATCCAATGCTTCACGGATTTTTTCCATGAGAGTGTTGTAAAAATAAAGATTGTGCTGAACTGCAAGCCGTCCTGCAAGCTGTTCATCAGCTTTGAAAAGATGACGAATATAGGCTCTTGAAAAATTACGGCAGGTAGGGCAGTCGCATTCAGGGTCCAGAGGTCTTTCGTCAAGCTCATAGCGCTGGTTCTTAGCGTGCATGATTCCGTTCCATGTAAAAACAGTAGCATGTCTTGCATTCCTGCTTGGCATAACGCAGTCAAAGAAATCAATTCCTCTGTAAACAGCTTCAATTATATTTGACGGAGTGCCTACTCCCATCAGATATCTCGGCTTATCCTTGGGCATAAACGGCTCTACCTGTTCGATTACATGATACATAACATCTGTAGGTTCACCTACTGCCAATCCGCCTATAGCAAACCCTGAGCAATAGTCAAATTCTCTGATTTGCTTCATGTGTTCAATACGCAAATCGTCATAAGTACAGCCTTGGTTTATCCCGAAAAGCATTTGATTTTTATTAATCGTCGTTTCCAGTGAGTTAAGCCGTTTTTGTTCGGTAATGCATCTCTGAAGCCAGCGGGTAGTTCGTTCGCATGACGCTTTTGAGTAGGAGTGCTCAGCAGGATTTTCAACGCATTCGTCAAAAGCCATGGCTATTGTAGAAGCAAGATTTGACTGAATCTGCATGCTTTCTTCCGGACCCATAAATATTTTTCTTCCGTCTACGTGAGAATTGAAATATACACCCTCTTCTTTTATTCTACGCAGCTTGGCAAGAGAAAATACCTGAAATCCGCCGCTGTCCGTAAGAATCGGTTTATGCCAGTTCATAAACTTGTGAAGTCCGCCCATTTTATATATTATTTCGTCACCCGGTCTGACATGAAGATGGTAAGTGTTGCAAAGCTCTACCTGACATTTTAATTCGCTGGACAAATCAATTGAAGATATTCCGCCTTTGATTGCCGCAGCAGTTCCGACATTCATGAAAACCGGAGTTTGTATTGTGCCGTGAACGGTTTTGAATTCTCCTCGTCGTGCATTTCCTTCTTGTTTTAAAAGTGTAAACATTCAGTTCTCCTTAAAATTTATTTAAAGTCATAGAATTTCATAGTTTCACGATTTCTGCTTTCATGCTTTTCATAATAACCGATAAGTTTATCATTTTCATCTCTCAAAGCAACCATATATACATCTCTGTTGTCTTTTTTGTTATAAAAAGTATAAATCAGATTGTTATCTTTGTTTTCTTCAAACCAAGCTATAACTTTTTTTATAATTTCTCCTGATTTTTCATTGTGACAATTAAGAATTGAACTTCCGATAAGTTTTTCTCCGCCACTCTTTTCATATCTTTTTATTGCCGTAGGGTTCATGTATATTATTGTGTGATTAAGATCACAAATTACTACAGCTTGTTTGTCAGCGTCAATAATGCTTTTGAAATATTGATTAATTATCTTGTCCATTTAAATCTCCAATCTATAATTATAAAATTGCCATACTGTCGCCGAAACTGAAAAATCTGTATTTTTCTTCAACAGCTGTACGGTAAGCGTTCATGGTGTTTTCATATCCTAAAAAAGCAGACACAAGCATAATAAGCGTACTTTCAGGCAGATGAAAATTGGTGATAAGTCCGTCAAGTACTTTAAATTTATATCCCGGATATATAAATATATCAGTATATCCGTCGCAGGGCTTGATCTCATTATAAAACGTGGCAACACTTTCTAAAGTTCTGCATGATGTAGTACCTACAGCAATAACTCTGCCGCCATTGCTCTTTGTTTGATTGATTAAATCAGCAGTGCGCTTTGGTATTTCATAATGCTCTCGGTGCATTTTGTGATCAAGCACCTTATCCTCCTTTACAGGACGAAAGGTTCCAAGTCCTACATGGAGAGTAACATATGCAATGTTTACTCCCATGGCTTCAATGTCTTTAAGCATTTCCTTTGTAAAATGAAGTCCTGCTGTGGGAGCAGCCGAAGAACCAAGCTCGTTGGAATAAACAGTCTGATACCGTTCCTTGTCTTCTAATTTCTCAGTAATGTAAGGCGGAAGCGGCATCTGACCTATTTCATCAAGAGCAGCAAAGAAGTTATCCTCACATTCAAATCTAGCAATACGGTTTCCGTCATCTAAGATATCAGTGATCACAGCTTTAAGCTTTCCACCGCCGAAAATGAATTCCGTACCGATTTTCGCTTTTTTGCCGGGACGGCATAAAATCTCCCATTCCAGATTTCCACGCTGTTCAACTAAAAGGAATTCGATGAACGACCCGTTGTCTGCTTTTTCACCGTAAATTCGTGCCGGAAGAACTCTTGAATCATTTAATACAAGTAAATCACCTTTTTGTAAATAATCGCATAGATTATAAAAATGATTGTGTTCAATATCTCCTGTATTTCTGTCAACCTTTAGAAGTCGGGAGGCGTTTCTCGGTTCAGCAGGCTTCTGAGCAATAAGCTCTTGCGGAAGCTCATAATAAAAATCTGATTTTTTCATGTTTTTTAAATCAAGCATTTTTTATCTCCTAATGTAAAGTTTTTATTTTACAAAAAATTAATAATTTCCTTTATATACCCCTTGACATGTGTCAATATATCTGTTATCATAAAAATTGAAAAGATAGAGGTGCGGTCAAAATTAGTAGTATTTCTGAGATGTGTTTGTCATAGCGATCCCAAAGCTTGTTCGGAAATGTGAAAGGTGCGACTGCCGAAGCACAGGTGTGGGAAGCCTGAAGCTGACTGTAGTTTTAACAGAACTCCGGTTGTCATCATTGATTATGATGGAGTGCTATCGACATATAATTTATGTCAACATTCTTATTATATTGTATGATGAGCTGGTTTTCAACCAGTTTTTTTATTGTTTGCTCATTTTTTATGTTTTGTGCAACTTTTTAATGATTTTGAGCAGCGTTTTGTGAATTTTGACATATTAAATTTTATTTTTTAAAGGAGTTTTAATAATGAAGAAATTTAATGTAGGCATAATCGGTGCAACAGGCATGGTGGGACAGAGATTTTCTCTTCTCCTTGACAAACATCCCTGGTTTAATGTAGTGTGTGTTGCAGCATCACCTCGTTCAGCAGGAAAAAAGCTTAAAGATGCAGTTGGAGCTAAATGGGCTATGTCTGAGCCTATTCCTGAGGCGATAGGTGAGCTTACAGTTATGGATGCAACAGCTGATATTGATAAAATCTCTTCAATGGTTGACTTTGTGTTCTGTGCAGTTGATATGCCTAAGGATCAGATAAAAGCTCTGGAAGAAGCTTATGCTAAAGCAGAGTGTCCGGTAGTGTCAAATAACTCTGCCCATAGAGGAACACCTGATGTTCCGATGGTAGTGCCTGAGATAAATCCTGAGCATATTGAAATTATTGAGGCTCAGAGAAAGCGTCTTGGTACTAAGAGAGGCTTTGTTGCTGTTAAATCAAACTGCTCACTTCAGAGTTATGTTCCTGCACTTCATCCTCTTATGGAAAAGTTTAAGGTAACAAAGGCTTTGGCTTGTACTTATCAGGCAATTTCCGGTGCAGGAAAAACTTTTGAAACTTTCCCTGATATTCTTGATAACGTAATTCCTTTTATTGGCGGCGAAGAAGAAAAATCAGAGCAGGAGCCTTTGAAGATTTGGGGACATATTGAGGGAGATAAGATCGTAAATGCGACTGAACCTTCAATTACAACACAGTGTCTTAGAGTTCCTGTTTCTGACGGACATACAGCAGCAGTATTTGCTTCATTTGAAAAGAAGCCTACTAAAGAAGAAATTCTTGAAGCATGGAAGAATTTCAGCGGTGTTCCTCAGGAGCTTGAGCTTCCGTCTGCTCCAAAGCAGTTCCTCCATTATTTTGAAGAGGATAACCGTCCACAAGCTAAGCTTGACAGAAATCTTGAAGGCGGCATGGCTGTATCAATCGGACGACTTCGTGAAGATACTCAATATGACTATAAATTTGTTTGTCTTTCACATAATACATTGAGAGGTGCAGCAGGCGGAGCTGTTCTTATGGCTGAGCTTTTAGCTGCAAAGGGATATTTTGATTAAATAATATGGAGATTTTAATTAAGCGGGCTGATGAAAGTGATTTTGAAATTGCTTTTCAACTGACAAAAGAGCTTATGGCATATCATAATGCCTTAGATATTTTTGTGCTCACTCCAAAACGACTTAAAGAGCTTATTGTTAATGGAGAAATATATAGTTATATAGTTTATGCCGATAAAGAAGCGATAGGTCTTATGAATTGTTTTTGGAAGCTTACTACTTTTACAGGCAGAAAAATTCTTTATATTGAAGATCTTTATACAAAAGAGCAGTATAGGGGGAGCGGTATCGGCAAGAAGCTGATCGAAAACGCTAAAAGTATTGCTTTGGAAAATGATTGTGAGCAAATTGAACTTAAATGCATTAATTGGAATAAAAATTCCGCTGGATTTTATGAGTCTATCGGAATGAAATCTGAAACAGAGTGGATAACTTATACTATGGATAAATCACTTTTCTGATTTTTCTTGAAAGGAGTTTATTATGAAGAATACCATATTCACAGGTGCCGGCGTCGCTATAGTTACACCGATGAATCAGGATGGCTCCATTAACTTTGACAAACTTGGAGAGCTTATTGATTTTAATATTGATAACGGTACTGATGCAATTATTATTTGCGGAACAACCGGTGAAAGTGCTACTATGTCTGACGAAGAACATATTGAGTGTATCAGATATGCAGTGGAAAAGGTTAATAAAAGAGTTCCTGTTGTTGCAGGAACAGGTTCTAATCATACTGAATATGCAGTTAATCTTTCTAAAAAAGCCGAGGAGCTTGGCGCTGACGCATTGCTTGTTGTAACTCCTTATTACAACAAAACTTCACAGCATGGACTTATTAAACATTTTACTTCTATTGCTGAAGCTGTTGATTTGCCTATTATCCTTTATAATGTACCGTCAAGAACAGGAGTTAATATTACCCCTGAAACTTGTTTTGAGCTTTCAAAGATTGATAATATTGTTGCGGTTAAGGAAGCAAGCGGTAATATCAGTCAGGTAGCAAAGATTGCTGCACTTTGCGGTGATAATCTTGATATTTATTCCGGCAATGACGACCAGATCATTCCAATTATGTCGCTGGGCGGCAAGGGTGTTATCTCTGTGCTTTCAAATTGTATGCCTTTTGAAACTCATGAGATCTGTCAGCTTTGTCTTGATAATAATTATGAGGAAGCAAGAAAAAAAGCTAATCGGATTCTTGGTTTTACAAATGCACTTTTCTGTGATGTAAACCCTGTTCCTGTTAAAGAGGCGCTAAACATTATGGGATTCAAAGCAGGTCCTTGCAGACTTCCATTAGTTGAAATGACCGATGCAAATATTGAAAAGCTTACAAATGAAATGAAAGCTATCGGACTTGTAAAATAAAATAATATCGGGCGAATTTGATTTCGCCCGTTTGTTTTAATTAAATTAAGAGGGGAATTATAAACATGACTAATATTGCTATATGCGGTGCTTGCGGTAAAATGGGCAGAGTTATTTATGATATTATATCAAATCGTGATGATTGTAAAACTGTCGCAGGAGTTGATAAGGTAGCTCAAAGCTATGCGGATTTTCCTGTAGTAGACAAAATATCAAAGCTTCCTGAAAAACCTAATGTTATAATAGATTTTTCACACCCATCGCTTCTTGATGAGTTGTTAGATTACTGTATGACAAATGGTGTTGCCGCTGTTATTGCTACTACCGGTTATTCGTCAGAGCAGATTGAAAAGATACATAAAGCGTCGGAAAGTATTCCCGTTTTCTTTACGTTCAATATGTCTTTAGGAATCAATCTTCTTGCTGATCTTGCTAAAAAAGCGGCAAAGGTTCTTGAAGGGCAGTATGATATAGAAATCCTTGAAAAGCATCATAATCAGAAAATTGACGCTCCAAGCGGTACGGCAATTATGCTTGCTGACGCTATTAACGAAGAACTTGACAGCAAGTGCAATTATGTTTATGACAGACATTCTGTAAGAGCCAAGAGAACCAATGCTGAAATAGGTATGCATTCAATAAGAGGCGGCACTATTGTTGGTGAGCATGAAATTATATTTGCAGGCAGAGATGAGGTAATTTCTCTTAAGCATGAGGCACACTCAAAATCAGTTTTTGCCGTGGGTTCGGTGAATGCGGCTATTTTCTTAAATAATAAGCCTGCCGGACTTTATGCTATGAGTGATTTATTAAAAGAAAGCTAAGAATGAATTTACCCTGTATCAGAAATGATACAGGGCTTTTTGTTATATCTTATATTTGTCTTTGTCTGAATCTGAAATACTGCGGATAACCTTGCATGGGTTTCCTGCGGCAACCACACCTGAGGGTATATTTTTAGTCACAACACTTCCTCCGCCGATAACTACGTTATCTCCGATTGTAACTCCCGGCATAACGCAGACATTTCCCCCGATCCAGACATTATTGCCTACTGTAATTGGCAGGGCATATTCAAGACCTGAGTTTCTTATCTCATAGTTAATTGGATGACCTGCGGTATAGAATCCGCAGTTGGGAGCAATAAAGCAGTTATCTCCGAAGGTTACCTTTGCACCGTCAAGAATGACAAGATTGTGGTTTGCATAAAAATTCTCGCCGATTTCAATATTGCTTCCGTAATCGCACCAGAAGTTTTGCTCGATCCAAAACTTTTCGCCTGTTTTTCGGAGAATTTTTTTCATAAGTTTATGACGTTCATCAGCCTGAGATGGCATAAGTCTGTTATATTCAGCGCAAAGCTCTTTACACCTCATTAATTCGCTGCTCAGGCTTGATGGGTCGTAAAGCATACCTGAAAAGGCTTTTTCTTTTTCTGTCATAGTGATTCTCCTTTTTAGAAGCAGATTGTATTCATAGCTATCGCCTTGATATTGCTCTATCTTTCGAGCGATAATTTCTTTAAATCCAAAGCTCTCGTAAATATGCAGGGCTTTTTGTTATTATCCTCAACTCCAACGGTAAATTCACAATAACCTTTATTTTCAAGTATATTTATTACGTTTTTTAATAAATACTTACCTAATCCTGAATTCTGATAATCTTTGCAAATGCGAAATGCAAACAGGTATGCACATTTGCCTCTTATAGCTTCAAGTTCATCTTCGCTTTGATATTTGACACGCAGCTCACCAATTAATTCATTATCTGCGAATAAAGCAAAAATATCGATAATACCTTTTCTGATATTTTCGGTATTTTCTTTAATCATGTCATCAAGGTCATTATATTCAAATAACTTATCAAGCAATGGGATTTCTTTTTCTGTAAGAGATCTAACTGTATATTGCAAATTTATCATTTCCTTAATAATTATTTGTTTAATTATTATAGCACACGCACTGTTTATTTTCAAGCGTGTATATATTATTATTTAATAAAATACTTAACCGAAAAAATGTCCACCACATATTTTATGGCGGACATTTATCTTATTATGTAATTTGAATTGACATTGACGTCAAAAGCTTTATTTCATTGATTCCTCAACAGCAACAGCGCAAGCTACTGTAGCGCCAACCATTGGGTTGTTGCCCATTCCGATCAAGCCCATCATTTCAACGTGAGCCGGAACAGAAGATGAACCTGCAAACTGTGCATCAGAGTGCATTCTTCCCATTGTATCTGTCATACCATAAGAAGCAGGACCGGCAGCCATGTTGTCAGGGTGGAGTGTACGTCCTGTACCGCCGCCTGAAGCAACTGAGAAGTATTTCTTGCCCTGTTCGATACATTCTTTCTTATATGTACCTGCAACCGGGTGCTGGAAACGTGTTGGGTTTGTTGAGTTACCTGTGATAGAAACGTCAACGCCCTCTTTGTGCATGATTGCAACGCCTTCAGTTACATCGTTTGCACCATAGCAGTTAACCTTTGCACGAAGTCCGTCAGAATAAGCCTTACGGAATACTTCTTTTACTTCGCCTGTGTAGTAGTCCATTTCAGTTTCAACATATGTAAATCCGTTGATTCTTGCAATGATCTGAGCAGCGTCTTTTCCAAGACCGTTAAGAATAACTCTTAATGGTTCTTTACGAACTTTGTTTGCCTTTTCAGCAATACCGATTGCACCTTCAGCAGCAGCGAAAGATTCGTGACCTGCAAGGAATGCAAAGCACTTTGTTTCGTCCTCAAGAAGCATTTTTCCGAGGTTTCCGTGTCCGAGACCAACCTTACGCTGGTCAGCAACAGAACCGGGGATACAGAATGCCTGAAGTCCTTCACCGATTGCAGCAGCAGCGTCAGCAGCTCTTGTGCAGCCTTTCTTGATTGCGATAGCGCAGCCTACTGTATAAGCCCACTTAGCATTCTCAAAGCAGATTGGCTGAATGCCTTCAACGATTTTATAAGGATCGAAGCCTTTTTCTTTGCAGATATCTGCACATTCTTCAATAGAATTGATACCATATTGAGCGAGAACAGCAAGAACCTGCTTTTCTCTTCTTTCATAAGATTCAAATAAAGCCATTTACGTTACCTCCTTATTCTTTTCTTGGGTCAACAATCTTTACAGCGTCAGCAACTCTGCCATACTGACCCTTAGCCTTTTCAAATGCTGTATTAGCATCGTCACCGGCTTTGATGAAGTCCATCATCTTACCGAAGTTTACAAACTGATATCCGATAATTTCGTCATCTTCGTTAAGAGCAACGCCTGTAACGTAACCGTCTGTCATTTCGAGGTAACGTGGACCCTTTGCAAGAGTACCATACATTGTACCAACCTGTGAACGAAGACCTTTTCCCAAGTCTTCAAGGCCGGCGCCAACAACAAGACCGTTTTCTGAGAAAGCGCTCTGTGTACGGCCGTATACGATCTGAAGGAAAAGCTCTCTCATTGCTGTGTTGATAGCGTCACAAACAAGGTCTGTGTTAAGAGCTTCAAGAATTGTTCTTCCAGGGAGAATTTCAGAAGCCATAGCAGCTGAATGTGTCATACCTGAACATCCTATTGTTTCAACCAAAGCCTCTTGAATAACGCCTTCTTTAACGTTAAGTGTAAGTTTACAAGTACCCTGTTGTGGAGCACACCAGCCGATACCGTGTGTAAAGCCGGAAATATCCTTAATTTCCTTAGCTTTTACCCATTTTGCTTCCTCCGGAATAGGAGCAGCGCCGTGAGCAACGCCCTGAGCGATAGGGCACATTGTTTCAACTTCATGAGAATAAATCATTTTTTACTTAACTCCTCTCAATAATTTGCTGTGAAATACCAATATGTATTTAACATACACATTTATTATACTACATTTTGTTTCCTGTTTCAAGGGCTTTAAACAAAAATACATACTTTTTTTACATAAATATAAGGCAGTTAAAAACTTATATGGAAAGTTTAATGCAAATAGTAAATTGCAAATTAATATAGCAATCGTCAATTTGGGAAAATTCCTCAGGACCTATTGACAATAATAGTTCAAAGGTTTATAATATTAGTAATATTTTAAATGCAATGAGGGAATTATCCGAGGTCGATTGGTTAAGAGAGAAGACGGTTGGTGAAAGTCTTTCCATGAAGCTTGGTGGCTAACCTGAGTATCGCTGTGAAAACAGCGGCGTATTCCTGCGTTAAAGGATTCGAGTGACTAAACTATTATTACATTGCAATAATAGTTAGTAATTTGGGTGGTAACACGGAAACTTATGTCTTCGTCCCATGCTTGGGACGGGGACTTTTTTGTTGCAGCTGAAAATTTATTTTAAAGGAGTAATTTATATGAAATGGATGGGACTTAATGAACTGAGAGAGCTTTATCTGAAATTTTTTGAAAGCAAGGAGCATTTGTGTATTAAGAGTTTTCCTCTTGTTCCGAGAAATGATAACAGTCTTTTGCTGATTAATGCCGGTATGGCTCCGCTTAAGCCGTATTTTACAGGTCAGGAGGAACCGCCGAAAAGAAGAATGGCTGACTGTCAGAAGTGTATCCGTACAGGTGATATTGAAAATGTAGGTAAAACTGCACGTCACGGTACTTTCTTTGAGATGCTGGGAAACTGGTCTTTCGGCGATTATTTTAAAGAAGAAGCAATTTCATGGGCTTGGGAATTTTGCATTGACGTATTGAAATTGCCTGAGGAAAGGCTCTTTGTTTCTGTTTATGAGGATGATGATGAGGCAGAGAAAATCTGGCATGAAAAAATCGGACTTCCGATGAGTAAAATTTTCAGAATGGGAAAAGAAGATAATTTCTGGGAAGCCGGAATTGACGGACCTTGCGGTCCCTGTTCTGAAATCTATTTTGACAGAGGCGAGGAATATGGTTGCGGTAAACCTGATTGTACAGTAGGGTGTGACTGCGACAGATATATGGAATTCTGGAACCTTGTATTTACACAGTTTGAACGTCATGAGGACGGTACTTATACTCCTCTTGAGCAAAAAAATATTGACACGGGAATGGGTCTTGAAAGACTGGCTGCTATGATGCAGAATGTTGATTCTATTTTCGATGTGGATACTATCAAAGCGATTCGTGACCATGTTTGTGAAATTGCCGGCTGTAAATATGGTGACAGCCATAAAAAGGATGTTTCCATCCGTGTTATTACAGACCATATACGTTCAGTTGTGTTTATGGCGTCTGATGGAATTCTTCCGTCTAACGAGGGCAGAGGATATGTAATGCGCCGCTTGTTAAGACGTGCGGTTCGTCACGGTAAGCTTCTGGGCATAAATGGATTGTTCTTGAAGGACATCGTTAAAACTGTAGTTGACAATTCAAAATGCGAATATACTGAGCTTGAAGAGAAATATGACTATATCGTAAAACTTCTTACAACGGAGGAAGAAAACTTTAATAAGACTATTGACAGGGGTATGAAAATCCTTGATGATTATATTGCTGAAATGGGGGCAAAGGGTGAAACAACTCTTGGAGGAGAGGCTTGTTTTAAGCTTTCTGATACTTACGGATTCCCTATAGATCTGACTAAGGAAATACTTGAAGAAAAGGGCTTGACTGCCGACGAAGAGGGCTATGCTAATGCCATGGATGAACAGCGTGAAAAGGCTCGTGTGGCAAGAGGCGGTTCAAAATATATGGGAGCAGATGAAACTGTTTTCCATAAAATAAGCAGGGATTTTCATACGGAATTTGTGGGGTATGATACTCTTGAATGTGAAAGTGAAATAGCTTTTATTGCAACAGAAGATGAGCTTGTGGAAAATGCAGGCTGCGGTGATGATATTTATTATATTGTATCAGAAAAGACACCTTTCTATGCTGAAAGCGGTGGACAGGTCGGTGATGTTGGTATAATCACTACTTCGAGCGGAAAGTGTGAAGTGCTTGATACACAAAAAGTTGTAGCGGGGAAAACGGCTCATAAGATAAAGGTAATAGAGGGTGCGGTTTCAAGAGGACAGAAAGCACATTTTTCTGTAGATAAAAAAACTCGCTGGGGAGTAATGAGAAATCACTCCTGTGCACATCTGCTTCAATCGGCTTTGAGAGAGGTTTTAGGCGAGCATGTTCATCAGGCAGGTCAGCTTGTTGATGCAGACAGACTAAGATTTGACTTTTCTCATTTTGATGCCATGACAGCAGAAGAAAAAATGAAGACAGAGGTTTTGGTTAATACCTATATTCTTGAAGCCTTGGACATTACCGTTAAGGAAATGCCGATTGAAGAAGCTAAAAAGCTCGGAGCTATGGCACTTTTCGGTGAAAAATACGGCGAGACGGTAAGAGTTGTAACAATGGGTGAGGGAGATGAAACGGCTTCAATTGAATTCTGCGGAGGAACTCATCTTGATAATACCTCAAGAATCGGTTTGTTTAAAATAGTTTCAGAAAGCTCGGTTGCATCGGGTGTCAGACGTATTGAGGCTGTTACCGGCAGAGGAATTCTCAAGCTTCTCAGAGAGCATATTAATACTGCAAAACAGGCAGCTGAGGTGTTAAAGCTGAATAACCCGGGAGAACTGGTGAAAAAATGTGTTTCTGTAATGGATGAAATTAAAAAGCTGGAAAAAGAGCGTGACGAGCTCCAGTCTGAGATTTCAAATCTGAGAACAAAATCTTTATTTGAAAATCCTGCGGAAGTAAATGGTGTAAAGGTGATTACAGCAATGCTCACCAATATGCGTCCCGATATGCTGAGAAAAATGGGCGATGAGATCAAAGCGAGAGAAAGCGATATAGTTGCAGTTATTGCAGGAGTCAACGGAGAAAAGGCAAATCTGCTTGTGGTAGCCGGAAAGGATGCAGTTGCTAAAGGCGCTCATGCAGGAAAAATTGCCGGAAAGGTAGCTTCATTGACAGGCGGAAAAGGAGGCGGACGTCCTGATTCTGCAATGGCAGGAGTCGGAGACAGATTTAAAATAGACGAAGCGTTGGATAAGGTAGAAGAAATAGTTGCAGAGTTTGTTAAATGATATTGGAGGTTATTATGGAAGATTGTATTTTTTGCAAAATAGTTAAAGGTGAGATCCCTTCTAAAAAGATTTATGAGGATGAGCTTGTATATGTGTTTGAAGATATTGCACCAACTGCTCCTATTCATTATCTTGCAATTCCAAAACAGCATATTTCAAAGCTTGATGAAATCAATTCAAACAACTCTGTAGTAATAGCTCATATTTATGAGGTCGTTGCAAAGATAGCAAAAGATATGGATTTAAAGGACGGTTTCAGAGTGGTTTCTAACTGCGGTGAACAGGCGGGTCAAAGCGTGTTTCATATACATTTTCACATTCTCGCAGGCAGACCGCTTCAATGGCCGGCAGGATAAAAAATTGTATCGTAAGTCCTCTGTATTATTACGGGGGACTTTATTTTTAAAAACCTTGATTTTTTTAGCAGAAAAGTGTAAAATAATATTATACATTCACAAAACATTCCTGTAAATCATAAAATGCATTAGATTTACAGGGAGGTGTTCAGCTTGAACGGTGTGATAATTTTTATAATATGTTCCATAGCAGTTATTGCAGTTATGATTATAAAACGCATATCAGCGGTGAAAAGTAAATGCAGAAAAGTCGGTTATATACTTGTGCCCTGCGATTCAAAAACAGAAAATCTTGAGAAATTGGTTAAAGCATATTATTGGGAGGAAGTTTTTGAAAATGAAAATATGGGACGTGAAATTTTGCTGGTAATAATGGAGAACAGTGAAAATGATTATACGGCAAAAAGATTAGAGGCTGAATATCCCATCGTCTCTGTTGTTGATATTACTCAATTAGAAGACAGAATCTTGGAATCAAGAGGTCATTTGAAGGATAAACTTTTGTAATATAACAATAGACAGAATCAGTTTCTTATGAATATTATTATTTGAATATTTGAATTAAGGATAAAAAGGAATGGACAAATTAGAAAAGATAAAAGGCGAAGTTGACAGTATAATATATAGAAATGAAGAAAATGGTTTCGTAGTGCTTATGCTTGAATGTGATAACGATTTGATTACTGTAGTAGGCGAGATGGGCAATGTCGAAGAAGGAGAGGAGCTTGTGTGTACAGGTGAATTTACTGTACATAAAAAGTTCGGAGAACAATTTAAGTGCACTATCTGTGAGCGTTCATTGCCTCAAACCGCAGCTTCAATTCAGCGTTATCTTTCAAGCGGTGTAATAAGCGGAATCGGCGCTGTTATTGCCAAAAGAATAGTTTCCAGATTCGGCGATGATTCACTTAAGATAATAGAAAACGAGCCGGAAAAGCTTACAGAAATTGAAGGAATAACTTTAAAAAAAGCGAAAAAAATATCCCAGGAATTCAGAACTACTTTTGCTGTGCGTTCGCTTATGATTTATTTGTCAGATTTTGATGTGTCTGCGTCAATAGGAATAAAGGCATGGAAACGATGGGGAGATTCTGCTGAAGACATGATCAGGTCAAATCCTTATATATTGTGTGTGTTCGGCATCGATTTATCTTTTATAAAAGCTGATATGATAGCAAAATCAATGGGAATAAAGAATACATCAAAGTGCAGAATAGAAGCGGGTATAAGCTGTGTTCTAAAAGAAAATGCCAATGCAGGTCATACATGTCTTCCTCTTGATAAATTTGAAGCGGTAGCCTGTGAGTTTCTGCATATAAACCACAAACAGTTTACGAATGTTCTGGAGGAACAGATAGAAGAGGAGAACATTTTCAGATATTACAAAAACGAAAGACCGTTTATTTCATTGAGAGCCTATTATAAAGCTGAGGATTATATTGCGAGGCGTCTTTCAATAATGCGTGAATGTTCGTTTGATAATAAAATAGATTTTTCTCAGGTTATTGATCTTGCAGAAGAGGAGAATAATATTACATATGAAGATACTCAGAGGAAAGCGATAAATCTTGCACTTTCACATGGCTTTTTAGTGCTTACGGGAGGTCCCGGAACAGGTAAAACCACAACCTTAAATGCTATAATCTCACTTTATGAACAGCAGGGCATGAAAGTAATGATTGCCGCACCAACAGGCAGAGCAGCAAAGCGCATATCAGACCTAACAGGATATGATGCAAAAACAATACACAGACTGCTTGAAGTAAAGCATGTTGACGGAGATACTCTCAGTTTTATTCATGATGAAAATAATCTGCTTGATTGTGACGTTATGATAATAGATGAAATGTCAATGGTGGATTCCTGTTTATTTGAAGCACTTTTAAGAGCTGTCAGTATAACCTGCCGTCTGGTTTTGGTGGGGGATTCTGATCAGCTTCCGTCTGTGGGGGCAGGGAATGTGCTTAAAGACATAATCGACAGCGGTGTAATGCCGGTGGTAACACTTACGGAGATTTTCAGGCAAGCACAAGAAAGTGTGATCGTTACAAATGCACATAAGATAGTGAACGGCCAGCATATTGATCTGACGGAAAAGAAAAAAGATTTTTTCTTTTTCCAAAGGCAAACCTTTTTTGAAATACAAAATCTTGTGGTTGAGCTTTGTAAAACCCGACTTCCGAATGCGTTCGGATATTCACCTTTTGATAATATTCAAGTACTGTCACCAACGAGGAAAGGTCCAAGCGGCACAGTAGAGCTTAATAAAATTCTTCAAAGTCAGCTTAATCCTCCGGCGGTAGGGAAGTCTGAAGTTAAAACGCCGGTTTATACATATAGAAAAGGCGACAAGGTTATGCAAACCAAAAATGATTATGATATAATTTGGAAGAAAACTGATGGCGAGAAAACAGAAAGCGGATCAGGTATTTTTAACGGAGATATAGGAATTATAACAGGTGTTAATAAAATACTTCAAACAGTGACCATAGATTTTGAAGGAAGGGTGGCAAATTATTCTTTGCCGATGCTTGATAATCTTGAGCTTGCCTATGCAGTTACAGTGCATAAAAGTCAGGGAAGTGAGTTTGATGTTGTTGTACTGACCGTATTCGGAGGATATGACAGGCTTTATTATAGAAATCTTCTTTATACTGCGGTTACAAGAGCGAAGAAGCTTCTTATTCTGATAGGGACAAAAAGACGTGTAGAATTTATGATTGATAACAACAGACGAACTTTGCGATATACATGTCTGAAAAATATGTTATTGGAGATAAACGGAGATGAGGAAAAGCAGCAGAGCTTTTAATTATAAATTCTGGATTGATTTTATTCTGCCAAACAGATGCCCGATATGCGGAGAAGTAATTGTTTGGAATGAGCTTATTTGCAATAAATGTGAAAGTCAGCTTTCTTTTATGGACGAGCCATTTAGTCCGTCTGAAAAAATTTTCAGCAGCAATATGGATAATATTTGTGCAGTTTTTGATTATAAGGATAATGCAGCAGAAGGAATCTATAATTTGAAAACTCGGAAAGGTTTGAATTTTGCTGAATATTCATCAGAGTATTTATATAAATATATTTCCGAAAATGAAATTTCAGAAAAAATTGATTGTGTTGCATTTATACCAATGGCTAAGACCAAGAGGATATTGAGAGGATATAATCAGGCTGAGAAGCTTGCTGTCTTTTTGGCCGAAAAGCTTGAGAAACCGATTATGAATGATTTGCTCTTGCATACGGCCGGGGCATCGGAACAGCATACTCTTGATTATAACCAAAGGCAGCAAAATGCTGAGACTATTTTTAAACCTGATCCAAAGCATAGTGATATTAAAGATAAAAGTATACTTCTGTGTGATGATGTTGTTACAACAGGAGCAACAATGAATAAATGTGGTGAATTACTCAAGTCTATGGGTGCGAAATCTGTTTACGGTGCGGCAATTTGCAGTACCAATTTAAGAAATCCCAAGGTCAAGGAATATAAAGGCTAAATCCGGAGATAATAAATTCCGGAGGCGGTGTTGTGAATAAACAAATTACTAATGAAGAATTCAATGAGATAAAAAAACTTATAAGTGTGCATAATAATTTAATTTTCCGTTTTGAACAGTTCTCAAAACAGGTCAAAGAGCCACAGCTTAAAAGCGAATTCCAAAAGCTTTATGCTTCTGCAATTAATCACAAGAAAAAATTGCTTTCAGTGTTAGATTCAGAAAGCAATAATCAGTGAGTGATAATTGAAGGGAGCGTGTCAAATATGAATGATAATTTAAGAATTATCAAGGAAGCAAAAAATCTTATAAAGGATGCGTCAACACAGCATTGTAATGTTTATAATGAGCTTTGTGGAAGTTCTTGTGCAGATTCCATAATGTCTGTTCTTGACGGAGAACTCAGAATGGCAGAAAAGCTGGCTTCGCTTGAAAGCTTTTTTTCACCGCAGGAGCAAAAGAGCTATGTGGATGAATATGAGATTTTGAAGCTGAAAAATCAGGAAAAATAATATTATATGAAAGTAATTAGCCTTCTTGTTCGTATTATTGAAATCAAAAAGATTTCATAATAAATGCAGCTTTGCATCAAAGCCGGATAATTCGTCATAATCAAAACCACCAGTAGAACTGGTGGTTTGCACTAGCCCTATAAGGGCAATATTCTGGCGGGCGACTTAAGTCCCA
>UQDR01000010.1 GCA_900539835.1 uncultured Ruminococcus sp.
GGCCTATTTTTTCTACTCATAGCTTTAAGCTCTTTTGAACCCCCAGTAAAACTGGGGGTTTTCGTTTCACAATAAAATAAAGCCTCGAAAAACGAGGCTTTATTTTTATCCTATATACTCTCTTACCCTAAGCTTAATACCTATGCTTTCAGCAATTTTTCTGCTTTTTTCAATTTCTTCTTCACCGATAATGTCCACTACCGTAAGAACAGTGTTTGGAACGTAATTCTTGACCTTTGATGCAAAGGACAGCATTTCCTCAAAGCAATCAACACCTTTGAATGACGGACGAGTAACATCATTATATGCTTTGCTTTCAGAAGCATTAAGACTTATGGAAATCGTGTCTGCAATTCCCTCAAACTCAGCAGCAGTTTCTCTTTTATTTATCAGATCTGACAACCCGTTCGTGTTGATTCTTATAGGAATATCTGATACAGAACGAATATATTTTGCTGTTTCTTTCAATATTTCAAGCTCACAGGTAGGCTCGCCGTATCCGCAGAAAATAACCTCTGAATATTTATTTAAATCGCAATTCTTCACTGCTTCTATAACCTCTTCTGCCGTCGGCTGATGCTCAAGCCATAATGGATCTGATCCATAAGCCCCGTCACCGTTGTTTCTTATGCAGAACGTGCAATTACATGGGCATTTATTTGTAATATTAAGATATAAACCATTTCCTACTTCATAAGTTATTGTCATTCTCTTTTCCATATTAAGCTTACTCCTTAAAAATATTTTTATTTTACTTGACAAATATTCATGTTATCCTGTATAATATAATTAAGAAAGGGTGTACTGCAATAAGCGGTTTACCTCCCTAATTGACTAATAAAAAAATAGTCGCCTTATGTGGAAGTGAGGCGGCTATTTCTTTTTTGTATTGTTAGCAAGATTGATTATGTTAATTATAAGTATTAACAAAGTAAGTACTTCTATAATCGTCATGCAACTCACCTCCATTACCGGAGGAAAATTTAAACCGCCGTATCAAAAATAAATATTTGATCCCGTTTTGCATACACCCATGGTAATATTATATCATGGATGTATTTTTTTGTCAATGCACATTCCCTGCCATAGGTTTTCCCGTGCCATTTTCTTGTCTATTTCATTCATTACACAGAACTTTTTTAAGCTCCATAAAGGCGCTATCAAATCATTCTTTGCTCCATCCCCGGTAACACGCTGTATGATTACCTCTTCAGGCAGAACCATTAGCTGTCTACAAACGGTATCTGCATAATCATCAAGTGTCATTGCTTGAAATTCGCCATTTTCATACATTTGTGCAAGTCTTGTTCCCTTTAGAATATGCAGAAGATGAATTTTTATACTGTGAATGCCAAGCTTACCTACAGTTTCAGCTGTTTTTATCATCATTTCCTTTGTTTCATAAGGCAAACCGTTTATTATGTGAACGCATATGTTTATACCACGTTTTTTCAGCATATTAAAGCCGTCGAGAAATTCAGCATAAGTGTGACAGCGATTGCAAAGCTTTGCTGTTTCATCATAAATGCTCTGTAATCCAAGCTCAACAGTAAGATAAGTTTTCTTTGAAATCTCACCCAACAAATCCGCAATTTCCTCAGTAATGCAATCAGCTCTCGTCGCAATGCTGAGTCCTGCTACATTCTCAAAACTAAGAGCAGTATAATACATATCTCTCAGCGTTTTAACAGAACCATAAGTGTTTGAACCGGCCTGAAAATAAGGGATATAAAGTCCATCACTCCACTTTTTATGCATTTTTTCCTTAACGTCATTAAACTGAGTTTTTATGTCATCACAAGGATTCCCGGCAAAATCTCCGCTAAGCTTTGAAGAACAGAAAATACAGCCCCCTGTCCCTTTTGTTCCGTCACGGTTAGGACATCCTAAATCCACATTCAGCGGGATTTTAAAAACCTTTTTACCAAATCTTTTTCTAAGATAATAATTATATGTCTGATATCTTTTGTTGTCGTCAGAAAGCTCAAAAGGATTTTCTCTTGGTTTCAAGCTTAATTTTCCTCCTCATCCACTGCATTGTCACCATAATCATATGTCGTCGACGGAGGAACAGTTATTTTAACTGTAACATCAGGAGGATTATTATTTGTAGTCGTCAGCGTTGTAGTCTCAGCTGTTGTGGTTGTTTCAGCAGTTGTAGTTCTCCGTGTTGTTGTGCTTACACGCTGAGCACCGGTCTCCGTTTTCTTCTTTGTTGTGGTTTTCTTTTTTGTTGTTTCCTCCGCCTCGGAATCCGAGTGATCGGAATCATTATTTAATGCTTTTTCTTCGTTCTTCTTGATGCTTACCTTTTTCTTTTCTATTTCTTCATCAGATATTAGAATAAGCCCGTCGTTATCATCTTTAAATTTTTTTATTTTATTTCCTATTCCCCAAACATATGTAAGCTTTTCATTTGCATTTTTAAGTTCATAAGGATAAGGCAAGGATTTTATATAGCTTTCCTGAATATTTTTTAAATACTGTCCCGAAAGAAATGTTTTTACCGTCAATGAATTTTCAATTTTAACAGGTCTTTTTTCTCCTGTCAAAAGCATAAACACTGCCGCCGCCGCAAGAATTATAATAGCCAAACAAAAAAAGTTTATTATTATATAGTGAGATTTTCGTTCTTCATTACTTATCTGCTCCAGCTCCTGCTCGCTTTGTTCGCACTCAGCGGGCATTATATATTCATCTGTTAATTCTTCTGAATTTACTTTTTCTTTTTTCATAATACTCTCCGCTAATTTAAATCTGAATGTTTGCTGACGCTATAACAATTATACATGCAATTAAAAGCAATGCAGTCAAAATTGTTTTTAAAATGCTTAGTTTTCCATAGTTATCAATTGATTTTTCTGCAAAGCACTCTGCTTTTTGCTGCAATTTATTTCTCAATGGAGAAAGCACCATAAGAAATGCAATAATCACAACAAATATATTGTTCAAAAGCGCATATTTTACTGCAACACTAAGTGTATATTTACTGCTTATTCCAAACAGCCCCGCAAACCATTTTCCATAGCTTTTAAATCCGCCGCAAAACAATCCGCTAAGCAAAACAAAGCTGATAAGATATGTGTAAATAAATTTTATCCATGCCGGCATATTCATCAGCTTTTCTTTGAGCTTGGTTTTTTCAAGAATTACAATCAAACCAATTAAGAAGCCAATTAATAAAAACATTTTGCTTTGTTCAAACATAAAGGCTGTTAAAACTGAAAGAAATAATATCATTACATTCCTGTATTTTTTAGGCACATCTGAAATTATTTCTTCAAAGAATTCAAATAAAGATGTTCCGCAGCTTTTAATTACTCCCTCATATATGCCGCCAATTCCTAAATTCCTATAATTTTTCTTAAAATCAAAACCATAGATTTTTGAAAGACCCCATGACATATCACAAAATCCTGTAAACAGGAAATATGCAAAACCAATCATGCATGCAGCCCCTGTCCAGCAGCCGATCATATCTTCAAGCCGCAGTCCTGCGTCACCTATTTTTTTCAGCACAGGAGCAATAATTACAGCTTTTCCAAGTCCATATATAAAGTTGTTTAATCCCTCGTTCATACTTTTGGCTGTTAATGAACGTTTTCTTATAGACGGCTCCATATCACCGTATCTTACCACAGGTCCGACCGGCATAAAGAAATATGCACACATATATGTAAGCAGACAGAAAATATTTCTTTCTGCTTTTATTTTACCCTTATAAACATCATAAACATAAGAAAATCCTCTTACTGTATAAAAAAGAATTCCCAGTGATGAAAGAGCCTTGGCAAATCCAAATGCATCATCGCTTATATATAGAAAATTTCCCGTAAAAATAAAGAATACAGAAAGATTAATCAGTGCGTCAATAAAAAGCGGAAAAACGCTGTTTTTATGTTCACTCTTATTTTTTTCTATCCAACGTGCTATGATCCATTCTGCCGCCGTTGTTAAAAATAAAAGACAAACTGCAAAAGGCTTAGCCCAGCTGAAAACCAAAAGCGACGTCAATATCAGAATTAAATTTTTATACTCTGTGCTTCGGTCAAGAAAAGAAAGCAAAACCGAAAAAGGCAGCACACAAAGAAAAAACAACAAATCAGTATAAACCAATGGTATTTCTCCTTTTTCTCATTTTTTTAATATCATTCCATGTTAATTCTATCACATAATATTAAATTAGGCAAGTAGAAATTAAAAACATTTGCATTCTTATTACAGCAAAAGGCTGCTCCTTTTTACGGGAACAGCCCTCTGCCTGAAGTAAAAGAATATGAAAAAAATTATGAAGAAAGCTTTTTTAATCCCGCATTATCTGCGGTAATAAATTTTCTTTAGAAACCAAACTGGTTTCCGAAGTTATTATAAAAATCTTCAAGACTTTGCTGATTGTTATTATTGTTGTTATTATTTGCCGTGTCTTCATCAGCTATATCTTCGCCGAGAACAACATCCACGTCTACTATTTTTTCATTTCTATAAAGTGAAACCGTAATTTTATCTCCGGCTTTATACTTTTCCTTGATCTGATTGAATTCTTCTATTGATTCAATTAGATTTCCCTCAATTCCGACAATGATATCCTCTGTTTTAATTCCTGCGTTTTCTGCCGCACTTCCCGGTTCAACGCTCTTTACAATAAAACCTCTCGGAACGCCGTAATATTCAGAATAAATTTCAGTTATATTAAGTCCGCTTATTCCCAAAGTAGGTCTGCCGGTAACATATCCGTTTTCCATAAGATCCTTGATAATCGGAATCGCCTCATCAATAGGAATTGCAAAACCAAGTCCCTCGCCATAGGTTGAAGCAACCTTTGCTGAAGTAATTCCTATAACCTGTCCATATGCATTGATCAGCGGACCGCCTGAGTTTCCTGAGTTGATTGAAGCGTCAGTCTGAATAAGATTCATGGTCCTGTCTTCAATAGTCAATGTTCTGTCAGTGGCAGATATAATTCCTGCCGTAACAGAGTTTGCAAGATTAAGCCCAAGAGGATTTCCTATTACAATAGAAACCTCACCAACCTGAACTTCTGCGGAAGTACCGAATTCCGCCGCTGATAAGCCCTTTTGATTTATTTTAATTACGGCAATATCAGTTTGAACATCTTTTCCTATAAGCTCAGCTTCAATGGCCTTCTGATCGTCGCTGTCTTTTAAAAGTGCATCCGTTTTTTTGCTGCTGTCATCTTCTTTTGTTTTATCTGTATAATTATTCGGAAGTACCACCGAAATGGCTTGTGCACCGTCTACTACATGTGCATTTGTTATAATATAGCCATCCTCGCTCATAATAATTCCTGTTCCGGTAACAGTTCCGGAGTTAGTCATACAAGAAATTCCGACTACTGACGGAGAAACCTTTTTTACTATGTCAGGAATCTGCATAGCGTCAGTCGGCGTCGCAAGCTGAATCACAGTCGGAAGCTCGCCTCTGTCCACCTTGGAGGAAGTATCCTTTTTTGTGTTTACGGAACTTCCGGCAGAATTCTTGTTTGAATCAATGTTAAATCCCAATGTATTCCCGGTTATAAGAGAATACCCGACAATAGATGTCGCACCGATTGCCACAACGCTTAGCATTGCAATAACTGCGGTAAGTATCTTCTTTTGCTTTTTGTTATTCTTTTCAGGAGTATAAGAAAACTCATTCATATTTTCGTTATTATAATTCTGAAAATCATTTTGCGAATTTTGATTGTTCTGATTGTTTTGATTTTCATTATTATCAAAATTGTACATCTAAATCTCTCCTTTCAATACGGGGCAAGCGCATTGCAAAGCAATGCGGTCATCAGTAGGAGATTATACCTCCTGCTGATGACAATATGGAGCCCGCCGCCTAAAGAGGCGGGGAACATCCTTGCCTAAGTTATAAAACTCTTTTTCAAGAGGAATTAATTTCTCCTAACTTATGCTATACTTATATTATACCCCCAAATGTGATAACTTCATGATAATATCCGTAAAAATATGTATTTATTATCTGTATTTCTTTTTCAAATTCAGATTTTTTATACTAAAAAATAAAAAACGGATAATCTAATTAAAGATTACCCGCTGATTACTTAAAATTCAATTTTACCGTAAAGTCCTGCGTCAAGATTATCTTCCGGCTTCGGCTTTTTATAATCCTTTTCAAAGCTTGTGGTTATATCAAAATGAGCCTTTGGTCTTCTGTCACGTTTTCCTCTGCGGTTTCCGCCTTTGTAATTATCATTATATCTTCTTTTTTCAGTAGAGCTGATAATTACTTTTCTGTAAGGATCCTCTCCTGTTGATTTAGAAGTAACACCCTCAAATTCAGAAACTGCTGCGTGAATGATGCGTCTTTCATATGGATTCATAGGTTCAAGTGCAGACGATCTTCCGTTTTTCTTTACGCTGTTTGCAATTTTAACTGCAAGCTGTTCAAGCTGTTCTTTTCTTTTTTCTCTGAAATTATTACAGTCAAGAGTTATTCTGAAATATTCCCTGTCAATTTTATTGCATACCAAGGATGAAAGATACTGCAATGAATCAAGAATATCTCCCTTTTTACCTAAAACTTCATTCATTCCATCGCCGTTTATATCAATAAGACATCCGTTTTCAAGTTCAGAAATGCTAAAAGAAACATTTTCTATACCCATTACATTAAGTACATCTTTAATATATTTTACAGCTATGTCTGTTTTAGTAATCTCATATTCAGCTTCGATCTTTGCTTCACCTTTGATTTTTCCGAAAATGCCCTTTTTAGGCTCTTCAATAACATTAAAGATAATTTTACTTTCTTCCTTCTGAAATTCTTCACATGCAAGCTTTTTTGCTTCTTCCACTGTTGCAGCGGTGAAAATCTTTTTCATTTTATAAAACTCCTCTCAATTTTAATTACTCTTTTTCATCATAGTCATCACCGTATTTCTCAGCCATACGGCGTCTTGCCTCGTTTATTCTCTTTCTTTGAAGTTCCTTCATTTCTGCCTTAGACAGCTTTCTTTCTTCTGTCTCTTCATCATCATCTTCATTTGAAACTGATGTCGGCGCTGTACCATTCTGCATAGCTAACGCCTTTTCATACATTGAAGGCTTTTTCTTTTTCTTCTTTTGCTTTTCAATATCCTTCTTAACCATTTCCTGTACCTTTGCCGGTGAATAAAGAACGTTAAGAATTATTGTCTGAATAAGAGCAAACAATGATGAATAGATCCAGTAAAGACCCAAACCTGCCGGATATGAGAAACAGATCCATAGTGAGAATATAGGCATTATATAGAACATTGCTTTCATTCCGCCGCCCATATTAACTGCTGCCGGATTATTCTTCTTAGATAGCTTCTGAGAAATAATTGTAGTAAGAAGCTGAAGAATTGCCGATATAAACGGAATAAATACCAAAGAATCACGAGAAAGCTTAAATTTAGGAATAGCACCAAGTGAAATTCCAATAAATTCATAATTAATGTCTTCTGCTTCCTTTCTTACACTTTCAGGAAGCACATCTGCATATTTGCCGTTTTCCTTTTCTACAAAATCAAATGTAATAAGCTCCGGCCTTGATTGTGCAAGAGATTTAGAAACATTATTTTCATCAAGAATAAACTTGTCTATGTCAGAATGCTTTTTTATTGCCTCAATGAAATTATTCCATTCAGAATCACTGTCAATCGACTTTGCTGTCTTCGGATATTTATCTTTATCCTTAAGATCATCCTTTAAAGCCTCATATGGATCCTTGCCGCCTTCTTTTTCATATTCAGCGATTAATTTTTCAATAGATGAATCCTTGGATTTTATTTCATCACTGGCAACATACAGATTTGTAATAAGTTCGTTAGACGCCTTTACATCATCCTTGTCT
Source organism: uncultured Ruminococcus sp. (assembly GCA_900539835.1). Taxonomy (GTDB): domain Bacteria; phylum Bacillota; class Clostridia; order Oscillospirales; family Ruminococcaceae; genus FB2012. The sequence goes on from UQDR01000010.1 coordinate 7,849, forward strand.
GCATTAGAAATATAAGTCAGTGGCCCGTAAATAACAGGAATAAGCGAGAACAAAATAACCATTGTTATAACCATAGGAAGACAGCTTGCCATAGGATTTACATTTTCCTTGCTGTAAAGCTTCATGGTCTCTTCATTAAGCTTTTCCTTGTTATTAGCATATTTTTTTCTTAGCTTTTCAAGCTGAGGATTAAGCATTGCCATCCTTGCCGTGCTCTTCTGCTGCTTAACATTAAGCGGAAAAACTACAAGACGTGTTATCAAAGTAAATAAAAGAAGTGCAATGCCGTAATTTTTTACAAGCGCATAACATAATTTCATTATCCAACCCAAAGGGGTAGCCAATAAACTCATTTGTAACCTCCAGTCGCAGAAAATCTGCCGAACTAATTTAAATAAAGGGCATAGCCCCGCCATTTAACAAATAATTGAGGATAAAACCCCTTGATTTTCAGCTTGAGATGCTCCCCGGCTGAAAATATAATATGTCCGCCTCCTGTAAAAGTAAGGGACATAAAATTTTATTATATTAATTTAATTATTTTCTCTCTTAATTAAACTGAATTTATCAGGAACATAATCAATTCCACCCTTTGAAAAAGGATTGCATCTTAAAAGACGCCAAATACTTAAAATCAATCCCTTAAAAAATCCATGCTTTCTGAATGCCTCTATGCTGTAATTTGAACATGTCGGATAATATTTGCATCTCGGCGGAAATAACGGACTTATTACCTTCTTATAAACTTTTATCAAAAAAATCGGAATATTTCTCATTTTCTTTTCTGTTTTTCCAAGAAACTCTGATTATCCATTTTCTTCAGAAGCCTTTTATTAATAAAAAACTCAATATCCTGCGTTTTCTTCTCTGAAATATTATTTCTTCCTGCAAAAACAATGTCATATCCAATAGGAAACTTGTCCTCATTCAGTCTGTATGCAGCTCTGATTATTCTTTTTATCCTGTTTCTTTTTACTGCGTTGCCCTGTTTTTTCCCTACTGAAATACCTATCCTGTTATACGGCGATTTATTAGGTATAAAATATGCCGTTAAATATTCACAGGACGCAAAACTTCCTTTTTTAAAACATCTTAAAAATATTTTATTATCCTTAAGCATTTCAGTAAAAAGCATAAAAACCTCTGAACAAACCCATAATTATCACATAATTTACTTAATGATATTTAACATCACAATAAAGAGAAAGACCCTATACCAATCATTTTTCAAACTGAATGGTATATGGCCGTATCTTTGACATAATTAATAGCTAAGTCTTGCTCTTCCCTTTGATCTTCTGCGAGCTAAAACCTTTCTGCCGTTTTTAGTTGCCATTCTCTTCATAAAACCATGTACTTTTTTTCTCTGTAATTTTTTAGGCTGATAAGTTCTTTTCATTTCAAATATCCTCCCTTCTGAAATCAAAACAAAACATTTCAATAAAATCATTCGGGCTTTTTTACACACAAAAAAACGCATAACATGCCCCTGTAATAATCAATTATATCTTATTCTTATATTATTTGTCAAGACAATTCATAATTTTTTTATATTTCAAACATCGTTTTTTATTTATAAATTTATATATATTTTTTTAACCACAATATATAGTATTTTATATAATGTTTTTTTGTATATTAAGTATTTTAGAAAATTATAAATATTATAAAAAAATTTACACTATTATATAATGCATAAGCCTTGAAAAATTTTTTGAAATATGATATAATGAAATAGAATTGATAATTATGTCTGTTTTTTAATTATTAAAAATTTATACATAAGATAATTAAAAAAATAATCCCTTGAAATATTTTCAAAGGGAAGATTTTTGTTTTATGATATTTATTTAAAATTATGAAATAAAAAATTCAGGAGGAGAAAAATGGAGTCTTTTAACGACGTATTTCTTAGCGTTTTAAAATACTGTAAAGCTGATCCGACAGTCAGCGAAATTGGATTTAATAAATGGATTAAAATTCTTGAGCCATATAAGCTTGAAAATAATACAGCTTATCTACTTACAGACAGTGAATTTACAAAAAAAACAACCTTAGAAGTTTATGAACCCGTCTTAAAAAAAGCATTTTTAGAAACCTTGGGCTTTGACGTGGAAATTAAAATTCTTGTTAAAACCAAAGAAAAAGAACCTGAAAAAAATGAAGAACCTGCACCTACAGTCAGCGAACCGACATCGATCAGTGAATCATTGACCTTTGAAAATTTCATAAAAGGAAAATCAAATGAGCTTGCATATGCATTTTGTATAGCCGTTGCCGGAAAAAACGAAAACTCAGGTAATTCAGCTTCAAATAATACATTTAATCCGCTTTTTATTTACGGCGATTCCGGTCTTGGAAAAACCCACCTTATGAAAGCTATTGAAAATGAAGTCTTAAAGAAAAATCCTGATTTGAATATTATCTATACTACCGGTGAAAATTTTGTGAATGAGCTTGTTATGGCTTTAGAATATCATAAAACCATAGATTTTCATAACAAATATCGAAATGCAGATTTTTTGCTGATTGACGATATCCAGTTTATTGCCGGAAAAGAAAGAGGACAGGAAGAATTCTTCCATACCTTCAACGATCTTTATAATGCAGGAAAACAAATAGTTTTGACCTCTGATATAGCACCATCAAAAATATCAAAGCTCGAAAACAGAATACGTTCCCGTTTTTCATTGGGTGTACAGGTTGATATCCAGCCGCCTGATTTTGAAACAAGAATGGCTATTGTTAAAAGAAAAGCTGAACTTTTGGGACTCCAGCTGTCTGACAATGTTGCAAGAATCATTGCTGAAAAAATAAAAACAAATATCCGTCAGCTTGAAGGAACAGTAAATAAAATTAAAGCTCTTACTACTTATACAAACGAGCCTCCTTCAATCTCAATGGCCCAAAGGGTAATAAAAGAAATAATGATTGCAAACCATCCTGCTGAGATAACAGTCGACAGCATTATAAATGAAGTCGCTTCATCATTTAAAGTAACTCCCGAAGATATAAGATCTCAGAACAGACGTGCAAATATTTCTCTCGCAAGAAAAATAACAATCTATCTTTTAAAAGAAATAAAAGGAATGACTTATATACAAATCGGCAATGAGCTAAATAAAAATCATTCTACAATGACTATTCATTATCAGGATGTGGTTAAGCTTTTAAAGAAAAATCCTGATTTAAAAGAAACAGTTGACGATATAATCAAAAATCTTAAAAATACATAGGTTTTTCAACTGTTTCAACATAGTTTTCAACAATATTTAAAAGACAAACAGGCTTAATTATGATACATTTCAGTTGATTTTCAACAGAATAAAATATAAATAAAATTATATAAAGTTGATAAAAACTTTTCAAATTTTATCTTTCAACAAATTTTTATGTTTTATTTAACAATCAACACGAAAACATTCAACAGATTAAACACAAATTTTTTTATAAACACTTTAAACATTTCTTCTTGAAAATCACCTTAAAAAAATACCCCTCAAAAAAGTGGTTTTTACGCACTTTCAAAGCTTAACTATAGTTTTCAACACACTCTACTACTACTACTAAAAAATAAATATATATATATTTATTTTATTAAACCTTTCTTCCCCATAAAAAATTATCATTGTTAAAAAATAAAAAAGGAGAAAAAATCCTATGAAATTAAAATGCAGTAAGCCTTCTCTTTATGAAGCAATAGTAAACGTATCAAAAGCAGTATCCGAACGTTCTTCTCTTCCTTCTCTTGAAGGAATCAAATGCAAGGTTTCTGAAAATATGATGGAACTTACAGGATATAACCTTGAAATAGGAATAAGAACTACAATTTCTGTTGTAACTCAGGATAAAGGTGAGTTTATTCTTAATGCCCGCCTGTTCTGTGAAATGATAAGAAAAATGCCTGAAGAAGATATATTTATTGAAGTTTCAGATAATCTTCAGGTAACCTTGTCAAGCGGCGTCACTACCTTTAATCTGAGCGCTGTATCTTCAGAAGATTATCCTGAGCTTCCGGTCAAAACAGACTGCGATGAAATTTCAATTTCACAGCCTGTTCTGAAAAATATGATAAATCAAACTATTTTTGCCGTTGCCGTTACTGATATGAAGCCTATCTTAAAAGGTGAATTGTTTGATATAGAAAACGGAATGTTCAACCTTGTTGCTATCGACGGCTATAGACTTGCTGTAAGACAAGAACCTATAAAATATAATGGCAATATTAAATTTGTAGTACCTGCAAAAACATTGTCAGAGGTTTCAAAGCTTTTAAGCGATAACGACGATGATAAATGCTGTATGTTTGTTTCAGCTAAGCATATCATATTTGAAATCAATGGTTATTTTGTTTATTCAAGACTCCTTGAAGGTGAGTTTCATCCCTATAAAAGCGCTATTCCTGAAACCTTTACTACTGAAGTCATTGCAGACAGAAAAAATCTTATCGAAACACTTGAAAGAGCTATGCTCCTTATTAATGAGCGTAATCCAAGCCCTGTAAGATGCTATTTTGAAAACGGAATAATTAAAGTTAAATGTTCAACCTCAATGGGAAAAATCACCGATGAAATAAAAGCCGATATTGCCGGACCTGTTATTGAAATAGGTTTTAAGTGCAAGTATTTCCTTGATCCTCTGAAAGTTATCAGTGAGGATAAAATTAAACTCCAGATGAGCGGAAGCCTGCTTCCTATGAAGATAGTCCCATGTGACGATAGTAATTATACTTTCCTTGTGCTCCCTGTTCGTCTTTCAAAAGAGTCCTGATAAATGATGTTGGTGTAAATATGAATTATAAACAATTAAAAGTAAGTATAAAAACCGATTATATAAAGCTTGATTCATTGCTTAAATATGCGGGAATAGTAGAAACCGGCGGAATAGGCAAGGAAATTATACTTGAAGAAAGAATTAAATATAACGGTGAAATATGTACACAACGAGGAAAAAAAATTTATAAAGGCGACCACGTCCAAATAGATGAAATAGAAACTGAAATTACGGTAGAATAATGTATATTACAAAATTATATGTTAACGGTTTTAAAAATCTGAAGGATATTAATATTAATCCTCACCCAAAGCTTAATATATTCTGCGGAAAAAATGCTCAGGGCAAAACAAATTTGATTGAGTCAATTTGGATATGCAGCGGCGTTAAAAGCTTTAGAAATACCAAAGATAAAAGTATGATAAATATAAACGGCGATGTTTCTAATATTGAGCTTGGATTTAAGGATATGAACCGTGAACAGATAATTAATTATAATATGGCAAGACCAAATGTTAAAGAAAAGAATGTCTTTTTAAACGGGGTTAAGCTGAAAGCTCCGTCAAATCTTTTCGGAAGCTTTGATTGTGTTATTTTCACACCCGAGGATCTGGACCTTTCAAAAGGCTCTCCTGATAACAGAAGAAAATTTCTCGATTTGTCTGTTTCTCAAATTAAAAATTCTTATAATTCAGTCGCATTAAAATATGAAAATATATTAGAACAAAGAAATGCCTTGCTGAAAAGTATAAATCAAGGAAAATCTGATAAAGAAGAGCTTGAAGTCTGGAATGTCCAGCTTGCTTCTATGGGTGCATATATTTCTCTTTTAAGATATAATTATACAAAAAAGCTTAATATCTTTGCTAAGAAATTGTATAATGAAATTTCAAATGGAAAGGAAGAGCTGGAGCTTAAATATAGCTCAACTGTTTTTTCTGATTTGGAAAATAAAAAAGATTATCGGGGAGAAATGACTGAAGAATACCTGAATAACTTAAATAAATCATTAAATGATGATTTAAGAGCAGGTTTTACTACCAAAGGTGTCCATAGAGATGATTTGATCGGATATATAAACGGACTTTCGGTCAGAGATTTTGCATCTCAGGGTCAGCATAGATCCTTAGCGCTGATTTTAAAGCTTGCCCAGGCCTATATTCTGACTGAAGAAACAAAAGAATCTCCCTGTATCCTGTTGGATGATGTGTTAAGCGAACTTGATGTTTCAAGACAAAAGTTTGTTATTTCTAAAATAGATAATATGCAGGTTTTCATTACCTGCTGTGATAAAAATATTCCCTTTGATAAAAAAACAGAAGGAAAATTGTTCTTTATCGAAGATGGAAAAATAATAAGAAAAAATCAATAAACAGTGTGAAAATTATTTTTATACCTGAATTTGTTTCTTTGAAAAAAAGATTTTAATGTATTAAAGAAATAAATTTGAATAAGGAATGATTATAACTATGTTTCTTCATTTAGGAAATAATTTTATAGTTAATACAAAAGAAATTATAGGTATCTTTGATATCGAAAATACTTCGGTCTCTAAAATAACCAAAGATTTTCTTAATGAGTCATCTAAGAAAAAACGAGTCATAAGCTGTACCTATGAAATGCCTAAAAGCTTTATAGTGTGCCTCGATAACAATTTTACCGAGAAAGTCTATATAAGCCAGATGTCCTGTGCAACACTCTTAAAAAGATTTAACCGAAAAATTAATTAAAATAATAATTATAAAAAATAAAGTGAAATAAAACAACTGCTTTAGGGGGTTATTTTTTGAATAACATGGAATTGGAAACCGAGAAAATTTCACAAATTAATAAAAGCAATAACTATGATGAAAATCAGATTCAGGTGCTTGAAGGACTTGAAGCCGTAAGAAAAAGACCGGGTATGTATATCGGTTCTACAGGACCTAAAGGACTTCATCACCTCGTCTATGAAATTGTCGATAATGCTATCGACGAAGCATTAGCAGGTTATTGTACAGAAATTGAAGTGGATATTCTTCCAGATAATATTATCAGAGTAACCGATAACGGAAGAGGTATTCCGACAGGTATTCATCCGAAAGAAAAAATATCTGCCGCAACAGTTGTTTATACCATACTCCATGCAGGAGGAAAATTCGGCGGCGGCGGATATAAGGTTGCCGGCGGATTGCATGGTGTTGGTGCGTCAGTCGTAAACGCCCTTTCTGAGTGGTTGGAGCTTACGGTTTATGACGGAACTAATATCCATTTTCAGAGATTTGACAGAGGTTCTTATTCTGAACCTCTGAAAATAATCGGTGAAACAACTAAAACAGGTACATCAGTTTCTTTTAAGGCTGACCCTGAGATTTTTACCGAAACTACAACCTATGAATATGAGGTTCTTTTAAAAAGACTCCGTGAACAGGCTTTTCTTAATGCAGGCGTAAAGATAATATTTACTGATATGAGAAATGAGCTTGACCCTGTCCAGGAAGTGCTGCATTATGAGGGCGGAATCCGCCAGTTTGTCGAGCATATCCATAAAACAAAAGGCGTTGAGCCTATTTCTGAAGATGTTATCTATTTTCAGGGTATAGAAGGCGATACCTTCGCTGAAATCGCATTGCAGTATAATGATACTTATAACGATCTTATTTTGTCATTTGCCAATAATATTCATACCCCTGACGGCGGTACACATGAAACCGGATTTAAAAATGCCCTGACTAAAGTAATAAACGAATATGGCAAGAAGTTTAATCTTCTTAAAGACGGCGATAAGCTTATGGGCGACGACGTCAGAGAAGGACTTACCGCTATCGTATCAGTAAAGCTTACAAACTGTGAGTTTGAAGGACAAACAAAGGGCAGACTGGGAAATCCCGAGGTAAGACCATTGGTCGATAAAATTGTTACCGAAAAGCTGATGAATTACCTTGAAGAAAATCCAACAGTCGCAAAAACTATTTTTGAAAAATCTATACAGGCTCAGCGTGCAAGAGAAGCCGCTAAAAAAGCAAGAGAGCTGACAAGACGTAAATCTGCACTCGAAAGCTCATCGCTTCCCGGAAAATTGGCAGACTGTTCTGAAAGAAATAATGAGTATACTGAAATATATATAGTCGAGGGAGATTCTGCGGGCGGTTCAGCAAAAGAAGGAAGAGACAGAAAGTTTCAGGCTATCCTTCCTCTCTGGGGTAAAATGCTGAATGTTGAAAAAGCAAGAATCGATAAGGTATACGGAAATGAAAAGCTTATGCCTGTGGTTACTGCTTTGGGTACATCTATCGGTGAGGATTTTGATATATCAAAGCTCAGATACGGAAAAGTTATTATTATGGCGGATGCCGATGTTGACGGAAGCCATATCAGAACCTTGCTCTTAACTTTCTTCTTCAGATTTATGAGAGAACTTATCGAAGAAGGACATATCTATATCGCACAGCCTCCCCTGTTTAAGGTCTATAGAGGAAAACAAGTCAGATATGCTTTCTCAGATGAAGAAAGAGATAAATATATAAGCGAGCTTGCAGGAGAAAATAACCTTAAAGTCGATGTCCAGCGTTATAAAGGTCTTGGTGAAATGGACCCTGAACAGCTCTGGGAAACAACTATGAATCCCGAAACAAGAACAATGATTAAAATTACTATGGAAGACGCTATTAAGGCTGATGAAATATTTACTATTCTTATGGGCGATAAGGTTACTCCAAGACGTGAGTTTATTGAAAGCAATGCAGAATATGTTAAAGACCTTGATGTTTAAATGTGAAAGGATATAGCTTTGAGTAATTTAGAGAAAAATCAGAATGAATTTGAAGAAATCGAAGCAGTTGAAGAAAGTGCAGTAATTGAAAGTGAAAATATTGAAAAACCGCTGCTGTCTTTTGAATATGACGTAAAAAATGATGAAGAAGGACAAGCTTTTCTTCTCTTTCAAAAGAAATATGTATATAAAAAGAACTGGATAAAAACAGCCGCTTTTGCTATTGCCGCAATTCTGTTCTTAATATCAATCGGAAGAGATCCAAGCCAGCCTATGAATTTTATTCTTGCGGCAATTTGTATCGCTGGAATATTTATTATCTGGTATAATACCAAAAGAATAAGAGCTTCTCTTTTAGACGCTTTAAAGCTTATAGAAGACGATAGATATATCTTCACATTATATGATAACAGCTTTTCCATTGAAACGATCCTTGCTGAGGATACAGACGAAAACGGAGAGAAAATTCCTCCCGTTGAACCAAGAATAGTTTATTTTTCAAATACCGTAATAGACGTTATTGAGACAGAGAAAATGTTTGTTATAATACTTAAAAAGGATACTATCTATGTATTGCCTAAAAGATGTATGAAAAACAGTGAAGAAAATATATTAAAAGATATATTTTTAAACAAAACCGGAGAAAGATTTGAAAAAATATCTTAAACTAAAAAGATAAATTTATTATCATGAAAGAGAGTGATATTTTGGTTAACGACGACTCAAATGTTATTGATTTCAGCGATAACACTAATGTTATTGATAATGATATCGAACGGGTAATGAGAGAATCATTTATTCAATATTCAATGGCGGTTATTGTTTCCCGTGCCCTTCCTGATGTAAGGGACGGACTAAAGCCCGTACACAGAAGAATTTTATATACAATGTATGAAAACGGACTGACCCCTGAAAAACCATATCGTAAATGTGCCGATACGGTTGGTTCTGTTTTGGGTAAATATCACCCTCACGGTGACGCCTCAGTTTATGACGCCTTGGTAAGAATGGCTCAGAGCTTTTCTTTGCGATATCCTATGGTTGACGGTCATGGAAACTTCGGTTCTGTGGACGGCGACCCTCCGGCTGCATACCGTTATACAGAAGCAAAAATGGCTAAAATGTCTATGCATATGCTTACCGATATCGCAAAAGATACAGTTGATTTTCAGCCAAACTATGACGATAGATTGAAAGAACCACAGGTTCTTCCGTCACGTTTTCCTCATTTGCTGTGCAACGGCTCAACAGGTATCGCCGTCGGAATGGCTACAAATATTCCGCCTCATAATTTGAATGAAGTCATTGACGCAATGAAGCTGTTGGTGGAAAATCCGGATTGTACTCTCGATGAGCTTATGGAATGCATCAAAGGCCCTGACTTCCCTACAGGCGGTATCATTATGGGAAGAGCAGGAATCCGTGCAGCCTACGGTACAGGACGAGGAAAAATTACACTCCGTGCAAAAACTACTATCGAAGAAATAAAGGGAAGAAACTGCATAGTGGTGCATGAGATTCCTTATATGGTCAATAAAGCAAGACTTGTCGAGTCTATCGCAAACCTTGTTAAGGAAAAGAGAGTCGACGGAATCCACGACCTGCGTGATGAATCAGGCAGAGAGGGAATGAGAATTGTTGTCGAGCTTAAAAAGGACGCAATTCCTCAGGTTGTACTTAATAAATTATTCTCTTATACCCAGCTCCAGGATACAGTAGGCGTAATTATGATCGCCCTCGTCAACGGCGTCCCTAAAACACTTACGCTTAAAGAGTGCCTTGAACAGTATATTGACTTTCAGGTTGAAATTATAGAAAGACGTACGAGATTTGATCTGAAAAAAGCAAAAGAAAGAGATCATATTTTAAGAGGTCTTGTTATCGCCCTTGATAATATTGATGAAGTTATTGAAATCATGAAAACTTCAAAGAATATTCCAGAGGGTAAACAGCGCCTTATTGAAAGATTCAGTCTTTCTGAAATTCAGGCCGACCATATTGCAAATATGACCCTTGGACGTCTCACCGGTATGGAGCGTCAGAAAATCCTTGATGAACTCAAAGAAATTGAAGAAAAAATCGCTGATTATGAGGATATTCTTTCTAATCACGACAGGGTCCTTCATATTATTCTTGACGAAGTTGAACAAATTAAGCAAAAATATGGCGACGAAAGAAGAACAATGATCGAAAATGTCAGCGGTGAAGTAGATATTGAGGATCTTATTCCCATTGAAGATAACGTCGTAACATATACAAATAACGGTTATATCAAGCGTATGCCCGTAAGTGTCTATAAAGCCCAGAACAGGGGCGGAAAAGGCGTTACAGGTATGAAACAGCGTGAGGATGACTTTGTAAATGAAATGTATGTGTGTTCAACTCACGACCATATCCTGTTTATATCCAATAAGGGTATTATGTATCGCCTTAAATGCTATGAGCTTCCTGAGGGCTCAAAGGCGTCAAGAGGTGTAAATATCGTTAATCTTCTGCCGTTGAAGGAAGATGAGAAGATTGCCGCAATGATAAAAACTTCAGATTTTGATGAAGGCAAATATATCGTTATGGTTACAAAGAACGGCAAGATTAAGAGAACTGCTCTTTCTGCATATAAACATGTACGAAAAAATGGACTCATAGCTATCGGTCTTGATGAAAATGACGAGATAGCAGGAGTAAGAATGACAAAAGGCGAGAATCAGCTTATTATTGCAACACATAACGGCATGGCAATAAGAGTCGACGAAAACGATATCCGTCAGATGTCAAGATCTGCACATGGAGTAAAAGCTATTAAATTAAGAAACAGCGATTACGTCGTTTCTATGGCAAGAGTCCGTGACGGAGCTTCTGTTCTGACAGTTTCAGAAAAAGGTCTTGGAAGAAGAACATCACTTGATGCTTATAGAATCCAGCGCAGAGGCGGATTTGGTATGCTCAATTATAAAACCTCTGATGAAAAGGGTTATGTATGCGGCATAAAGGTCGTGGATGAAGATGATGATATCATTATGATTTCAGATAATGGAATAATAATAAGATTCCGAGCTGCCGACGTTCGTGTTATGGGAAGATATGCAACAGGAGTTAAACTGATGCGACTTGCCGACGAAAATAAAGTCGTGGCATTCACAAGAGCTGAGCATGATGATAGTGCTGAAATTACTGAAATCGAGCAGCCGTCAGATGAAGAAATCGAGGAACAAAACAAGTCAGCAGAGGCTGAAGAAAATAATGAAGTCGTAGTTGAAGAAGAACCGGACGACGAAAATTAAATAAAAAATAAAACCTGTTTTGCAGAAGCTTTCTGAAAAACAGGTTTTTTGTATTATTATGTTCCACGTGGAACATTTTTTGAATCATCTTCAGGAATAAGAATTGTATATTCTATCAAGCCGTCATGATGCTTTTTCTTAACTTGTGCATCTACTCCTGCCAGCTTCATAACGTTAACTGCCTTGTCAACAGTGTTAAAAAACAGCTTTACATCCCGAAGAACCGGAGAGCGCTTTTTATAGCTTGCTTTTATTTTTTCCTCAGTTTCAAGCGAGCTTATATATTTTTCAGCCGCATTAACAGTCAGATTATTGTCTATTATATAAGTCAATACCTGACTTCGTTTTTCTTCACTGCTTACCTTTAATAAAGCTCTGGCATGACGCTCGGACAGCTTATTTGATATTATCATTTTCTTTTCGATAGATGACAGCTTTAAAAGTCTGAGTTTATTAGCAATAGTTGACTGAGCCATTCCTAAACGAATAGCTGCGTCTTCCTGAGTCATTCCGTATTCTTGGATCAGAACGGAAATAGCTTCAGCTTCTTCAAAAAAGTTTAAATCCGAACGCTGAATGTTTTCAATTAGCGCAAGAACTGCCGAACGTTCATCAGTAATATCCACAACTATGCAGGGTACAGAACGAAGCCCGGCAAGCTTGGCTGCCCTTAAACGTCTTTCACCTGAAATCAGTTCAAAATAGTTGTTGACCTTCCGAACCGTTAAGGGTTGGATTATTCCGTCCTGTGAAATTGATTTCGCTAAAGATGTAAGCTGAGACGAATCAAAATATTGTCTTGGCTGATTCGGATTCGGACGAATAAGGTTGACTGAAATGTCAATTATTTTTCCCAGTTCTCTCAATGTTTGAACAGAGTTTGATTTTTCTTTTGTTTTTGTTAATATTCCCAAGGATATTCCCCCTTCTTTATGCTATTTTGATTATATCACCGTCGGGAAATAATTTAAATAAAATATTCATTTAAATTATCGTGAAAATATATTGTTTTATACCATAAAAACAGGCAATATATTGGGGTTTGACAAGAATCTCTGAACAGAATGGAGAAAAAAGAAAAAACAATGTTCCACGTGGAACATTAAAAAATCTAAAATTTCTTAAAAAGCTCTTTTCAAAATGCAAAAAATGTAGTATAATAAAATTCGGAAATAATTATTTGTTGGGTTTACATAGAAATGGAGTGCGGAATGGGAAAGGTTTTTGCGGTTTCAAATCAAAAAGGCGGAGTCGGAAAGTCCACAACCGTCGTTAACCTTGCTGCCGTTTTCGGAAGCAAAGGAAAAAAGGTTTTGATTGTGGATTTAGACCCTCAAGGGAACACCACGACAAGCTATGGAATAAGAAAAAAGAGCATAAGAAATACATCTTATGAGGTTCTTATGGGAGATTGCAGTCTTTTTGAAGCTGTTGTTGCTACTGAATTCAGGGGAGTTTCAGTTGTTCCCACAACACAGAAGCTTTCCGGGGCGGCTGTTGAGCTTATGACGGAGCAAAAGCGTGGGTCAAAACTAAGATCAGCCTTAGCCGAGGCAAGAACGTTTTATGATTATATTCTTATCGACTGTCCTCCGACCCTTGATATGCTAACAATTAATGCTCTTGTTGCGGCTGATTCTGTGATAATACCTTTACAGTGCGAATTTTTGTCCTTAGAGGGATTGGTCGAGCTTAACAGAACTATCGACAGAGTAAAAAATGTTTGGAATCCTGATTTGAAGATTGAGGGTATACTTTTTACTATGTATGTAGAAAGATATAAAGTAACGGGACAGATCGTAAAGGAAGTAAAAAAATATTTTGACAAGCATGTTTTTTCAACAGTAATTCCAAGAAATGTTGCATTATCCGAAGCTCCCAGCTTTGGACAGCCGGCGCTTTATTATGATAAAAAATCCAAAGGCTCTAAGGCTTATGAAGCATTGGCAAAAGAAATAATGAAAAAAGAACAGAAGGAGGGTTAGAAAGTGGGAAAAAAAGAAAGAATGAAAAACGGTCTTGACGCATTGTTTGAAGATAATTTTCATGAGACATATGATAATTCAGAAGGAAAAGCTGATGATTCAATAAAAATGGTCAGGGTTTCTCTTCTTGAACCTAATAAAAATCAGCCCCGGCGTGAATTTGATCAGGCCAAATTATTGGAGCTTGCTTCAAATATTGCACAGCATGGGGTTTTGCAGCCGATCTTAGTGCGGCCGATGGATAACGGCGGATATCAGATTGTTGCAGGAGAACGCCGCTGGCGGGCTTCACGGCTGGCAGAATTAAAGGAAGTTCCTGTTTATATTAAAGATTTGACTGATTTTCAGGTTGCACAGGTTGCATTAGTTGAAAATCTTCAAAGAGAAAATCTTAATCCTGTTGAAGAAGCAGAGGCATATAACAGGCTTTGTGAGGAATTTAAAATGACTCACGAGGATATTGCAAGAACAGTAGGAAAATCACGATCTCAGATTACAAATTCTCTGCGCTTGTTAAAGCTTTCTGATCAAGTAAAGGAATTATTAAAAGACGGAAAAATCTCATCCGGTCACGCAAAAATAATTGCCTCAATTGAGGACAGGGATAAACAAAATTATTTTGCAAAAACAGCAGTAGAAAAGGAAATGACGGTAAGGGCTTTTGAAAAATTCGTTGCCGGAGAAAATAATGAAAAGCCCAAGCAGAAAAATAAAAAGAAGGAAGGCGGAAAATCCTCTTCTGATCCTTATTTAACTGAAGTTAAACTTGCTTTTGAAAAAGAATACGGCAGAAAGACTGTAATCAATCAGAATAAAAACGGCGAGATAGTTATGCAGATAACTTATTCTGATATGGAGGATTTTAAATCTCAAATATCAAAGCAGTGGATAATTTTTTAATATAAAAAAAGAAATGTTCCATGTGGAACATTTTCCGCATGGAACATAGAAAAAATTGCTGAAAAGCATAAAATAAAGGAGTAGAAAAAATATGTTGGATATTAAGCTTGTAAGAAGCAATCCTGAATTGGTAAAGGAAAATATCAAGAAAAAGTTCCAGGATGAAAAGCTTGTGCTTGTGGATGAAGTTGTTGAAATGGATAAGGAATATAGGACAACAAAAACAAAATGCGATGAGCTGCGTTCTAAGAGAAATACCATGAGCAAGCAGATTGGCGGACTTATGGCTAAGGGATTGAAAGAAGAGGCTGAACAGGTAAAAACAGAGGTAAAGCAGATTGGCGAAGAGTTGGAGGCTTTGGAAATTAAAGAGACTGAGCTTGAAGCTAAGATTCGTGAAAAAATGCTTGTTATTCCTAACATAATTGACGAGTCGGTACCGATAGGCAAGGATGACAGTGAAAATGTTGAGATTGAGAAATATGGCGAGCCTAAGGTGCCTGAGTTTGAAGTTCCTTATCATGTTGACATAATGGAAAAGCTCAACGGCATTGATTTGGATTCTGCAAGAAAAACCAGCGGAAACGGTTTTTATTATCTCTGCGGTGATATTGCAAGACTTCATTCTGCAATTCTTTCATATGCAAGGGACTTTATGATAGACAGGGGATTTACTTATTATATTCCGCCGTTTATGATTCGTTCAAGCGTTGTAACGGGCGTTATGAGCTTTGCTGAAATGGAAGGCATGATGTATAAAATTGAAGGCGAGGATCTTTATCTTATTGGTACATCGGAGCATTCGATGATAGGCAAATTTATTGATACAATTATTCCTGAGGGTGAACTGCCGAAAACGCTTACAAGCTATTCGCCTTGTTTCAGAAAGGAAGTGGGCGCTCACGGAATTGAAGAGCGTGGAGTTTACAGAATTCACCAGTTTGAGAAGCAGGAAATGATTGTCGTATGTAAGCCTGAGGAAAGCAAGGAATGGTATGACAAGCTATGGCAGAACAGTGTTGATTTCTTCAGGTCACTTGATATTCCTGTTCGTACTCTTGAATGCTGTTCGGGAGATCTTGCAGATCTTAAGGTAAAGAGCTGTGATGTTGAGGCATGGAGCCCAAGACAGAAAAAATATTTTGAAGTGGGAAGCTGTTCAAACTTAGGAGACGCACAGGCAAGACGTTTGGGTATAAGAATTAAAGCAGAGGATGGATCAAAATATTTTGCACACACGTTGAATAATACTGTTGTTGCGCCGCCGAGAATGCTTATTGCGTTCCTTGAAAATAATCTTAATGAGGATGGTTCAATAAGAATTCCAGAACCTCTCAGAATGTATATGGGCGGGAAAGATGTAATTAAATAATAAAACAAAAACTTACAGCATTGCGTTTTAATGGACACTTGAGGGAAACCCTTTTGAAAAAGGGTTATCCCTCAAACTCCCTTCCTAAAACTTTTAACGCTTTTTTCAACAAGGGGGCTTTTGCCCCCTGTTGAAAAAAGAATCAGAAGTCTTTGGAAAGGGGTACGGGGAAGAACCTTTCTTCAGAAAGGTTTGCCCCGAATACCCAGTAAGAGTGCAATGCTGTAAGTTTTAATTTTTTATTTTCCCACGCAGAATTTTGAGAAAACTTCGTTCACGACGGCTTCTGACGCTTTTTCACCTGTTAATTCAAGCAATGCATTAGCAGCATAATCAATAGTAACGGTTACTGCGTCAAGGGTTTCACCTAATTTTAGTGCGGTCAAAGCTTTTTCGAGATACAGCTTTGCTGTTTCGGCGCAGGCTTTTTGTCTTTCGTTGGCAAAAATTGTTGAATCCGGGTCATAATTATTAAGAGAAAAAATTTCTTCTGCCGCTTTTTGTATTTCTTCTTTTCCCTCATTTAATTTTGCTGAAACTGTTATAATATTAGAACTGTATTTTTTTAAGTCATCCGGATTAATGCAAGGGTTTAAATCAGATTTATTCAGAATTATTATCAGATGCTTTTTAAGGCGGTCGACATATTCCAAAAGCTCTAAATCCTCTTCATCAAGGGGGCGTGACGTATCAAAGACAGCCATAACCAGAGCACAGTTTTCAAGACGTTTTCTTGCCAGCTCTACTCCCAGTTGTTCGACTTTATTATCGGTAGCTCTGATTCCGGCGGTATCAGAAAGCTTTAAAGTCAACTCTCCTAATTTTGCAGTTTCTTCGATTACGTCACGGGTGGTTCCGGCGATATCCGTAACAATTGATCTATCATAGCCCAAAAGCATATTCATCAACGTAGATTTTCCGACATTTGGCTTTCCTGCAATTACGGTATCGACTCCGTTTCTCAGCAAAAGACCGTTATCATAGTCGCTTAAAATTCTATTAATTAATTTTAAAATCTGTGAAAGGGATTCTGATAATGCTGATTCTTCGACGTCCGGAAGGTCCTCTTCGGGATAATCCACCCATGCGCCTAATTCTCCGAGGATTCTGACGAGCTCTTTTGCGGCGGAGGAGATATTCTTAAATAGTCTTCCTTCTCTTGTAAGGTTTGCAGATCTCAGCGCATATTCTCCCTGAGCTGAGATAAGCTCCATAACTGATTCGGCCTGAGTAAGAGATAACTTTCCGTTTAAAAAGGCACGTTTTGTGAATTCTCCTCGTTCAGCGAGCACAGCTCCCTGAGAGATACACAGGCGCAGAATTTCCTTTGTGATATAGACGCCGCCATGGCAGGAAATTTCGGCTGTATTTTCACCTGTATATGATTTGGGGGCAATAAAAACAGTAAGGACGGCATCATCTATCTGTCTTTTAGTTTCCGGATCAATAATTTTTCCATAGGCACAGGTATGACCGGGCATGGCATTTACATATTTATTTCCAAACGGGTAGAATATTTTTTCAGCTATATTAATGGCATTATCACCGCTTATTCTTATTACTGAAAGTCCGCCCTGAGCGAGGGGGGTAGAAACTGCACAAATTGTAGACATAAATTCTCCTTCATTTAAATTACATTAAAACAACTGATTTAAAATTAAATTTATTATATCACAAGTTCAGAAAAACTGCAACAAGGGCGATAAAAAACAAAGCTGTTTCGCATTAACGAAACAGCTTAATTTGTGTTTGCATGATAAGTTTAAAGCTCAGATTATAAATTTCTTTGCTTTATTAACTATACTGCGGTCATTTTCGTAGGACAAAACGTGTCCTGCACGATCAATTTCAACCCATCGGATCTCAGCAATTTCCTCTTCCTGAGGTACAAAATCAGTATTTTTAGCTTTTGCAACAAAATAGACTACATTTTTTTGAGTATCCTTTTTAGGAGAATAGGTAACGATTTCACGGAAGGTTGGGTCAAGATTTACGTCAATTCCTGTTTCCTCCATAATTTCTCTTTTTGCAGTTTCTATTTCAGTTTCATTACCTTCGACGTGTCCTTTCGGGAAAGACCAATGCCCGCTGTTTACATGCTTAATGAGTAATATTTCTGTATTGCCATGATATTTTCGATATACAATGGCACCACAGGATTTTTCATGCAGCATTATCAGGTTCCTTTCTATAGTGTAAGAAAACTGCGGGATTATTACAAGGAACGATTAAAAGCTCGCAGTTTTCTGAATAAGAAAAATTGCGCCGTGCATATTTTTCTTACTGGTTATTAAGATTATTATACCATATTTATTTTCATTTGTCTATAGTTTTAAAAAGTCTACTATCATTTTTGTGCACTATGCATAATATTGTTAAAACTATATTTGTAAAGCCGTAATATACTGGCATTAAAACAAAAGCGCTCTTTTGAGCGCATTTCAGTTTTTAAAATTCTATACCTTTTCTTGCGTGAATGCCTTTATCAAAAGGGTGCTTTAGAGCTTTCATTTCTGTAATATAATCCGCATTGTCGATAAAAACGCTGCTTGGGTTTCTGCCTGTGATAACAAGCTCAAGGTTTTCCGGTTTATTTTTAATAAGAGAATCTATTTTTTCGGTATCAATAAGCTTCATATCGTAGACATAGGTAAGCTCATCTAAAATAAGCAAGTCGCATTTCTCTGTTTCTATCAGTCGGAGTGCAATATTAAGGTTATCATTATGCATTTGCTTTATATTTTCAAGCTGAGCCGGAGTCATATTACTGACAAATCCATAATCTTCGGCATTTCTTAAAACTTTAATTTCAGGTATATTTTTTATTGACTGAAGCTCGGAGGTATCGGAGCCTTTTAAGAACTGAATAATAACAACATTCATTTTTGCACCTGCGGCTCTTAAAGCGAGGCCTAATGCACAAGTTGTTTTGCCTTTGCCGTCGCCGCAATAAACATGGATTAATCCCATAGGCTACCTTCCTTAAAAAATCAAAAACAGAAATAGTCTTACCGCTGCAAAAACAGCAAAAAAGATGAATACACTGCCATAAAACAGCTGGTTTGACCAATAAATATCGTTAGCTTCGCAAGGTTTAACCGGATCTCCTATAGCCCTTTCTCTCATAATCATGCCATCGTAATATTCTTCTTTATTCAACTGGATATCCAATGCACCTGCGATAACAGATCTTGCTTGTCCTAAAAAATCAGGAGAGGCGGATGAATGATCCCGGTTATGTATTTTTCTTGCATTATTTTTATCGAGGGAGAGAATTTTTACATCAAGCTTAAGGATAGCAGCACCAATTCTTGAGGGAATAAAGCCGAGAATATTCCACAGTTTTTTTATTCCGTTTCCGAAATCAACATAGTCTTCTTTATTTTTTCTCGCTTCGTTATTAAGGATACATATGGTTTTATAAAAAACTGCGCCGAAGCCTCCTAAAACAGACATATAGAAAATAGGTGAAAAACCGCCGTTAACGCATCGGTCTGATATTTTCTCTATTGCAGTTTTAATTATTGTTTCCTCATCCATATCAAAGCATTCTTTTCCGATCAGGTATGAAAGTCTTTTTTGTGCGCTTTCAAGTCTTCCGGCTCTGACGTCACGCATTATTCTATATGCACTTAGGCGGGTATTTTTTATATTAAGCGTAAACCAGAACAGGACGCCTTCAAAAACAATTCCGATAACAGGGATAAAAATATATAACAGAATTATAAGGACAAGGGGAATTCCGGCAAAAATCAAAAGCATAAAGAACACCATTGCACTTCCTGCCATTTCCTGAGCTTTGGGGGTATCCTGATAATGGCTTTTCATAAAGCTTTCCATACGTTTTGCGGTGGAAATTATAAGATTTTCGATTCCGATAAAGAACCTTGGCTTTCCTGCCATCATATTAAGCACAAGACCTAAAGTCATTGCGGCGAGAGTATTCATAAGCATAACTTATTCATTATCCTTTCGGGTAAAAATATATATCAGAAATATTATAACACAAGGCAGATTTTTATTCAATAGCATATATATTAATTATTTTATCAGCTTTTTATACACATAAGTAAATTTAAACTGTTGGTTGAACAAAGATTAAAAATATGTTACAATAAAATCAATAACAAATAGAAAGAGGCGTAAAGGGTGAAAATATATTCCGCAAGGCATGGTGAGACCGTTTGGAATGAAAAGGATAAGATTTGCGGTATAACTGATGTTGAATTAACGCAAAAGGGTATAGAACAGGCAAAAGAGCTTGCAGACAAGGTTGAAAAGCTAAATAATATAGATATTATTATAAGCTCGCCTATTTCAAGGGCTGTGAAAACGGCAGAATTTTCGGCAGAAAAAATCGGTGCTGATATAATAATTGACAACCGTCTTTCTGAATGGGATTATGGCAGCTATGAGGGAAAGCACAGGTCTGCTGAGGGGTTTGCACAGGCTAAGACTGAATTCGGGTGCAAAATGCCTGACGGCGGTGAATCTCTTCTTCAGCTTGCACACAGGGTTTACAGTTTACTTGACGAAATAAAAGAGAAATATAAGGATAAGAATATACTTTTAGTATGTCACGGTGGTGTTTGCAGGGTAATTGAGACATATTTCAATGACATGACGACAGAGAGGTTTTCTCATTTCTTTATGGGAAACTGTGAGCTTCGTGAATATGAGATTCAGAAGTAATAAGAAACGGAGAGCTTTTTATGTATATAACTGATGAAAACAACCCAAGGCTGCCTTTTTTAAGGGATAAGACATCAAAGCTTACTTCAAAGCCGGGTTGTTATATAATGAAAGACAAGAGTGAGAAAATTATATATATTGGAAAGGCTAAAAATCTTAAGAAAAGGGTAACCTCTTATTTTCGCAGGGGTCAGGATCATCTTCCGAAGGTTTGGAAGATGGTTTCTAATGTTTATGATTATGATTTTATTGTAACTGACTCGGAATTTGAGGCTTTGGTTCTGGAATGCTCCCTTATAAAGCAATATACGCCAAAATATAATATTCTTCTGAAGGATGACAAAGGCTACAGCTATATTCGGGTATCCAATGAGGAATATCCGAGGATAACCGCTGTGCTTCAAAAAAATGACGATGATGCAGAATATATAGGGCCATACACCAGTTCATATGCGGTAAAGCAGGCTGTTAAGGAAGCTAACAAGGTTTTCATGCTTCCTACATGCAGCAGGGTTTTCCCGAGGGATTTCCGAAAGGCAAGGCCTTGTCTTAATAATCATATAAAGCAATGCATGGGGGTTTGCACCGGCAGGATATCTGCTGAAGAATACAGAGCAACGGTAAAGCAGGCTGTTGAATATATAAAGCAAGGTTCATCGGAATCTGTGGAACGGCTCACAAGGGAAATGGAAAAGGCTGCGGAGGAACTGAATTTTGAGCTTGCGGCAAAGCTGAGGGACAGGATATCCGCCATTTCAAAGGCCGCAGAGAATCAGAAAATAATTGACGCAGACATGAAGGACAGTGATATAATTGCTATTTCACAAAACAGCGAAATGGCTTGTGCCAGTGTTATCATGTACAGGAACGGCAGGCTTTTTGACAAGGCTGATTTCTTTTTAGGGGAAAAGGAAGATCAGGCTAAAATGAGAGAAGAATTCATTCTGAGGTTTTATTCCTCCAAGGATTTTATTCCTCGGGAAATTCTGCTTGATGAAGAGATAAACGACTATGAGCTTTTACAGCAATGGCTGAGAGAAAAGTCAGGTCATGCTGTAAATATATCGACTCCCAAGAGGGGACATTTTTTAAGGCTGACGATACTTGCTAAAAGCAATGCATCGGAATATTTATCAATTAAGGTGGGGCGTACCGGCAAAGAAATTACTGCACTTGAAGAGCTTGCAAAGGCTTTAAACTTATCTAAGCCGCCCAAATTCATTGAATGCTATGATATATCAAATCTTGCTTCGTCAAACATGGTAGCGGGCATGGTTGTATTTGAAAACGGACGGCCTTGCAAGAAGTTTTACAAGAAATTCTCCATAAAGACTGTGGAGGAGCAGAATGACTATGCTTGTATGTGCGAGGTTCTTGAACGAAGATTCAGAAATTATTATGAGAAAACAGACGAGGGCTTTTCAACATTGCCGGACTTGATTTTGCTGGACGGCGGACAGGGGCATGTAAATACTGTTACTCCCGTTATAAGAAGTATGGGGATAGAAGTGCCTGTTTTCGGACTTGTAAAAGATTCAAAGCACCGAACCCGTGCTGTTGCAACGGGCGGCGGAGAAATAAGCTTGACCAAAAGTCGCAGTGCTTTTAATCTTGTTACTCGAATTCAGGATGAAGTTCACCGATATGCAATAACCTATCAGGCGGCAAAGCACAAAAAGACTTCATATCAGCTTGAACTGACAAAAATTAAAGGAATAGGCGAGAAAAAAGCCATAAAGCTCATGACAGAATTTAAGACAAAGGATAATTTAAAAAGGGCATCTGCCCCAGAAATTGCGAGGGCAGCAGGTATAAATCTGAATGCTGCACAACAGCTTTCAGATATGCTTAACGAAGAATAAACGGAGTTGAAAAGGAAAAAATGGACGGACAAACAAAGCACATGGACTTTATAAACAGGTTTTCAAAAAAGGGAAAAAAGATTGAAAACCTTGACAGAATAAAAAGACTGCTTGACGCAGTTGGGAACCCGCAAAAAAAGCTGAGATTCATTCATATTGCGGGAACTAACGGAAAAGGCTCAATGGCGCAGATGTTCAGTGAAATTTTAATAGACGCAGGTTATAAAACGGGACTTTTTACATCTCCTTATCTTATAGAATATAACGACAGAATCAAGATTGACGGTGAAAATATTTCTGACAATGAGCTTGAGGATATTTCCCGTGAAATAAAGCCGTTGATTACAGCATCAGAAAACTATGAGGACTTTTCTCAGTTTGAGATAACTCAGGCCATAGCTTTTGTATATTTTCTTCGTCACAGATGTGATATTGTGGTACTTGAAACGGGTGTGGGGGGCTTACTTGACAGCACAAATGTTATTGAAAATTCTTTAGTTTCAGTAATAGGCTCGATAGCGTTTGATCACACGGAAATTCTGGGTGATACCATAGCAAAAATCGCATACCAGAAGGCAGGGATTATAAAGCCTCACTGTCCATGTGTAATGTCCGCAGGAAATGATATGGAGGCGGTCAGGGTTGTAAGAGAAAAGGCAATGGAACAGAAATCACAGCTGGTTATTCCCAATTTATATCTTTGCAGGGCTGAAAAGTGGGATATTTCCGGGTGCAGATTCAACTATAAGGGTGAAAGCTTTGAGCTTTCTATGGGTGGACTTCATCAGATAAATAATGCTCTGACGGTTATTGAGGCTTCAAAGCTTATGGCAGAAGCTTTGCCGATTACTATGGATAACATTAAGAACGGACTTCAGAAAGCAAAGCTTTTTGCAAGAATTGAAGTGATTTCAAATAAACCCTTGACAATTCTTGACGGTGCACACAACCCTGATGGTATGAAGGCATTGTCTAAGGTATTACAGGGAATAGAGAAAGGTCCGAAAATTGCGGTTATTGGCATGATAAAGGGAAAGGATTCAGCGGAGGCGATAAAACAGCTTATTCCTGTCATTGATGAATTTATATGCGTTGATGGATATTATAACCTTGAAACGCCAAAAGGCGAACTGGCTGAAATAATAGAAAATGCAGGAGGAAAGGCGAGCTGTTCTCAGCTTTTGCCTGAAGAAGCTTTAGCGGAGCTAAAAAGGCAGAATCCTGACGGGCTTAATTTAATATGCGGTTCATTGTTTCTTGCATCAAGAATTAAGGCTTATCAGTTGGGAAAAGATTAATAATGAGAGAAATACGACGTTTTTCGGTTGTATTTTAAAATGGAATGTGTTAATATTATATATAAAATAAAAAGGAAGAGGATAATAAATGCTTGGTCTTACATTAGAAGGCGGCGGAAGCCGCACAGTTTATTCCTGCGGAATAATGGATGTTTTACTTGAAGAAAAAATTATTGCAGATTATTTTATCGGTGTTTCGGCGGGAATTGCTTTTGGTGTTTCTTATTGTTCGGGACAGATAGGAAGAAATCTGATTCTTGCATCAAAATATATGAACAGCAAGAAATATTCAGGGATAAAACACATGTTTAATCCTAAAAACAGAAGTTATTATAATATGGATTATGTTTACGAGAAGGTACCGAATGAAGAGCTGCCTTTTGATTTTGATGCATTTGCAGATTTTAAAGGCGAGGTTATTGCTACGGTTACAAACGTTAAAACAGGAAAAGCTGAATATCTGCCTGTGCCGAGAGATGACAGGAAGTTTACTTATCTTAGGGCAAGCTGTGCACTGCCTTTGATGTTTCCTGAGATTGAAATTAACGGAGAAAAATATCTTGACGGCGGAGTTGCAGATTCAATTCCTTATAAACAGGCAATGAATTTCGGATGTGACAAAAACATAATAATTCTTACGAGGCCGAGGGATTATATAAAAACTGATGAGCCGGCAATGAAGCTTGCGGAAAGGGCATACAGAAAATATCCTGAATTTTGTGAGGCAATGAGAACAAGAGCGCAGAGGTATAATCGCTGTATTGAAGAAATAAAGCAGCTTCAAAGCGAAGGAAAGGTCTTTGTTTTTACGCCGAAAACTACTTTTAATGTAGGAAGAACAGAGGGAGATCCGGTTAAACTAAAAAGGCTGTATGATCATGGGTATAACCATGCGAAATGGGCTCTTGAGGATTTGAAAAGATATCTTGCAAAATAATACATAATAGAATCGGAGATGTAAGATATGGCTTTTTTTAAGATAGCCGGAGCTGTTGTTTTTACAGCGGCAGCCGGGGTTTACTGCATGATACAGAACAGGCAGCTGAAGATTAGTGAATATGAAGCTGTTTTTGAAAATCTTCCTGACGCTTTTTCCGGCAAGAGGATTTTGCAGCTTTCTGATTTGCACACAAAAACTTACGGTGATGATTATGACAATTTAATAAATTCATGCACGGCGGCTAATCCCGATTATATTTTTTTCACGGGGGATCTTTACAGCAGGAATGAAACAAATCTTGGGCATAAGACAGTGCTTATGAAGCGGCTGAGGGAGATTGCGCCTGTTTATTATGTATTTGGAAATCATGAGGCTGATACTCCTGAAAAAGCGGAGCCGCTTTCAGAAAAGCTGGAGCAATGCGGAATTCATGTTCTTCGGAATCAAAAGACAAGGCTTTATATAGGCGAGGATTTTATAAATATTTACGGCGCTGACATTGAAAGAAGATATTACAAGAATTCCGAAGGAACTTATTCAAAGCTTCCTAAGCTGACGGCTGATGAACTTGAAAAAATGTTAGGGAAAGCGGACAGGCGGCATTTTAATATACTTCTTGCTCACACGCCGTTTCCGTTCAGGGAATATGCTAAATGGGGTGCAGATCTGACCTTTTCGGGGCACTGTCACGGGGGAGTAATAAGAATTCCTAAGGTTGGCGGATTGCTGTCGCCGGAAAGAAAATTCCTTCCTGAATACACTAAGGGTGTTTATGTCAATAATGAAAATGACAAGTCGGCAAAAATGATAGTATCCACGGGATTGGGAAAATTCCGACTGCAAAATCCGTCCGAAATAGTGATAGTCAAATTAAAAACCAAAGCTGATTGAAAGGAACTGATAGAATGTACAAGAGTCAGATAAGTAAGTATTTTGACGACCATTTTGATGAAATTCTTGCAAGCCTTAAAGAAATAATGTCCATTGACAGCACCTTTCAAACACCGAAAGAAAATATGCCTTTCGGTGAGGGATCGGCAAAGGCTTTAGAGTGGGGAGCTGGCTTTGGACGGTCTTTAGGCATGAAAGTCAAAAACTTTGATAACTATGCTGTAAGCATGGATTTTAAAGACGGCGACCCTAAGCTGGGCATTTTAAGTCATCTTGACGTTGTTCCTGCTTCTGAGGGCTGGCATTATCCGCCTTTTGACTGTACCGTTGACGGAGATAACATTTACGGCAGGGGAGCAATAGACGATAAGGGTCCGTCTGTTGCGGTGCTTTATGCGGTTAAGTGCATAAAGGATCTGGGAATTCCCATAAAAGAAAATTTCCGTGTTATTTTCGGGGGGAATGAAGAGGGCGGTTGTCAGGACATAGAATATTATGAAAAGCAAGAAAAGTTCCCGCCCATGGTTTTCACTCCCGACGGCACATTTCCGATACTCAACTGTGAAAAGGGCATGGTTCACCTGAACTTTTCCGGCAAATGCAATCTATGCGGAAAAGGAGGTCTTGAAGTTAAGACAATTAAAGGTGGGACTGTAATAAATGCGATTCCTGATAAGGCGAAATGTATTTGCAGAGGAATTTCGGCAGATGAATTGGCAAAGGCCTTTGAAAAGATAAATACAGACTGTGACATTGAAATTGAAGACGATGAAGAAATTTCATTTATTATAACAGGAAAATCTGCTCACGGGTCAAGGCCTGAACGTGGAGAAAATGCAGTTACGGCTTTATTAAAGCTTTTGACTTATTTAGGCTGTAAAGATGCAGAAAGGTTGGCAAGGCTATTCCCTCATGGAGAATGCAACGGAAAATCTGCCGGATTGGGATTTTCAGACAAGGTTTCGGGTGAAATGACCTGTGCGTTGACGACATTAGACTTTGACGGCGAAAATTTAAACGGAGGAATAGATATACGTTTTCCGATAGATAAGACTTTAAAGGAAATTTCAGATATAATTACTGCTTCTTTAGAAAGAACTGACATGCTTGTTACCGATATTGACGGTATGGAGCCGCATTATGTTTCTGAGGACAGTCCGCTTGTTAAGGCTCTCCTTGAAGTTTATCGTGATGTCAAAGGCGAAGAAGGAGAATTCATTGCAGAGGGCGGAATAACCTATGTTCACAACACTGAGGGTGGAGTTGCTTTCGGCGCAGAGTTCCCTGACGAGCAAAACAACATGCATGGTGCAGATGAGCATATTTCTATTAAGACGTTTAAATACAACTTAAATATGTACGCTAATGCTATTGTTAAAATATGCGGATAACAGATAAATAAAAACGACAAAAAGGAGGATGTGCTTCCACTTTCGGAAGTAATGGTCATTAAAATGAAAAGACAGTCAAAAAACAAGGTTTCTAAAGGTAAAGCTAAACAGCCGCAGAGCATTTTGGCAAAAAACAGGCTATTGAATATTTTGCCCTTTGCTTTTCCGCCGATTTTAGTAATGTGCGTTATATTGTATGCATATTATATCGGGTATCTGTATCCTTTTGGTGAGGGTAGTGTTTCGTGGTGTGATATGAATCAGCAGACTATTCCTCTTTTAATAGATTTTAAGGATATTCTTGACGGAAAAAGCAGCATGTTTCTGAACTTTGAGAATGCAGGAGGAATGAATTTCTGGGGTGTATTCTTTTTCTTTCTTTCAAGTCCTTTCACGTTATTGGTTAAATTCATAGACAAGTCAAATATGATACTTTTTGTAAATATTCTTGTTATGCTGAAGATGATGACAGCTTCTCTTACGGCAATGATATATTTCAAAGCCTGTCACAAGCAGCTTGACACATCTATTGCGGTTATACTTAGCTTTATGTATGGTGTATGCGGCTATGGAATGGTATTTTATCAGAACATTATATGGCTTGACATGATGTATCTTTTGCCGTTACTTTTGCTTTCCCTTAATTTAATGGTGAATAAGGGCAAGGTTTTGCCTTATGTAATAGTTCTTGCTGCTACAGTTATAGTCAACTATTACATAAGCTATATGATAGTGGTATTTCTTCTTTTGTTTATGGGAATATACGTGCTTATGCACAGTAAAAATGAAACAAAAGAAGTCTGTGTTCATTTTCTGGGCGGATCTTTGGCGGCAGCGCTGATTTCGGCTGTTGTATGGATTCCTTGCTTTATGCAGTATCTCACGTCAGGCAGAGGCGAATCAATTATTGAAAACATTGCTAACTCAAAGTTTATCACAGATTATTACACGACTTTGCCTCTTGTTTTCTGTACGGCCTTTGTATTTGTAACGGTAATAATAAATGCTTTCAGCGGTGAGAAAAGAGAAAAAGAACAGAATATGTATCTTTATCTTTTTATTCTTACTTTAATTCCACTGATCATTGAACCGATAAATAAAATGTGGCATACGGGAAGCTATATGTCATTCCCTATGAGATATGGTTTTATCACCATGTTTTTGGGGCTTGTATGCTGCGCAGGCTTTCTCAGCAGGAAGCCTGAATTTAAGGGCTATAGCCACTTAGTTTTATCTATTGCTGTTTCAGGGATATTGATTTATATCTTTATAACATTCAGTGATAAATATATAACAGACAACTATCAGACTCTGACTAATTACACACAGACTCTTTGGGGCAACGAAGGCTCCTTCCGTGGACTTTTGCAGTTATTTGTCGTTGCGGTAGTTTGCTATGGGGTCATATATCTATTTTATAAGCATGGGTGCATGGTCAAACAGGTTTTTGTGGTATTAATTTGTATTGCTGCTCTTGCGGAGGCTTATTCTAATGCAAGAATTTATATGCTTTCACCGTCACAGAATAATCCTCAGAATGTTCAGTCTCAGCAATCTGTGCTTGAGCTTGCGGATAAAATTAACGACGACAGCTTTTATCGAGTAAAGACCTCGTCGAAATTATTTGACTATAATCTTGTAGGAAGCTTAGGTTATCCGTCGCTGAGCCATTATACTTCTCTGACTGATGAGGATTATATGTTCACAATGAAAAGGTTAGGCTACACCTCGGTATGGATGGAAATAGGGTCATGCGGAGGAACTTCTCTCACTGACGCACTGCTCTGTGCTGATTATGAGATAACGAATAATCTTGATGACAGGGAAACGGTTTATACAAATAACAGATATCACATTCAGAAAACTGACAGAAATACGGGACTGGGGCTTATAACATCTCAAAATCTTTCAGATAAAGAGGAAATCCCGGAGGGCTATGAACGTTCAGACGTTCAGAAATATATTTACTCCTCGCTTTTCGGAAGTGACGATGCAGTAACAAAATATGACTATGTTTCAAAAAGCGAATCACTTTCATTAAACGGGAATTACAATTTTTCAGGCTCGGGGACTTTATTTTATAACATAAACGTTTCAGGCCGTCAGAAGCTATATTTTGATTGCTTTGATAAGCTGACCAACAATTTAAGCGAACCTATTTACAACAGCTTTTCAGTAGTTGTTAACGGCACGACTGTTCAAACAAGCTATCCTTATAATAAAAATAACGGTGTGCTTTATTTGGGTGAATTTGAAAATGAGCAGGTTACGGTTCAGGTGACTCTGCAAAAAAACACATTCTGTTCTTCATTTGGTGTTTTCGGTATTGACGAGGATGCTCTTGATACAGCTTTAAATAATACAAGCTATGTTGATTTTAAGCGTGACGGGGGGACACTGACAGGAAGCTGTAATGCCGGCTCAGGTGAGACTTGTTTTCTCAGTGTTCCTTATAACGATGGATTTAAGATAAGGATAAACGGAGAGAAAATAGATTATAAGAAAGCGTTCTCTTCATTTATTTCATTCCCTTTGAATGAGGGTAATAATGATATTGTTATTACTTACACTCCGAAGGGCTTTGCTGCCGGCTTGATTATTACGATCACAGGCATTGGTCTTACAGCGGCATATATAATTTTCAGAAAGAAGATAGTTTATTCTGACTCAATGAAAAACATTGCTCACGGTGTTGTATTAACAATTTCGATTATTGCTATGTGCCTTATATATGCCGCACCGCTTCTCATAAATATACTGATGTAAAAAAAGATACCGTTCGGTCAAAAAGTCCGAACGGTAATTTTTTATCTTTTATTAATAATACATAACAACAGGAGTATCATATTCAACGTTATCGTAAATATATTTTGCACTTTCAAGTGTCATATTGATACAGCCGTGAGAACCGTTATATTTATATATTTCGCCTCCGACGGCCGTTCCCCGCCACTGTGAATCATGGAGGCCAATTCCGCAGAGCGAAACATTATTCCAGTAATTACAGGTTGTATCCCAGCGTTCTCCATCTGAGTTGCTTGATTTCATACGGTAATTTGTTTGTTTATCCCAAAGCTTATATACTCCGGGAAGTGTAGTTCTTGCGGCTGAAGTTGTCTGTCCGGAAACTATGCCGCATTCCCAAAGCTTTTTGCCGTTTTTATAATACCATAAGGTTTGGTTAGTCAAGTCGATCTCGATATAAGTTTTTCCTATATCGCTGTCGGCGGTACGGGCGCCTTTCATTCCGGTATAAACAAAACTGCCATCCTGATAATAAACAGGCTCAAGCTTTGCGTTCTTGCCTTTTTTAATGAGCTTTACAAGCTGATCGCAGGTTTCATCCTGATAGATCCACCATCCGTATCTTGCGTCGTTGCTGGTTGGAACAGTAATGCTGCCCTGAATTGTTGCTTTAAATTTTCTCTCGGTATTATATGTATCATACTTTTTAGACAGTGTTTCAACATATTTCATTGCTTTATCTTTGTCAACTTTAACATTACCCTTTTTATCTACTTTGACCATATCCATAAGCTTTTCGCCGGTAAGGGTTTCTGTTGTATATTCAAAGTCATATTCAATCTTCATGCTATACATCTGATTGAGCTTATCAAGTTGAGGCTTAAGATTTTCAGCTTTTATTTCAGGTTCGATATAACAGCCTGAATCCAAAGCATTGATATTAAAATTCCCCTCGTCAAGCTGAGAAGAAGCATATTTTATCAGCTTATCGATATTCAGCTTGTCACCTTGAACGGCGTCTTTTATTATATATTTATCATTTTCAAATACAATTTCAGCATTCTTATTTTTTTCTTTGCCTAAATCGGCGGCTTTTAAAGCTGATTCAAGCTTTTTCGGATCATATGAGGATTTGGTTTTAAGAGTGAAATGATTCTCATCAAAAAGACCTTTATACCATTTTTCTTTCTTTACCTGATTATAAATTTCTTCTATTTTATCAAAAGTATCACTGGTAAAGCCAAGGCTTTCAACAGGTATGCTTACAGTTGAGCCGTCATGCTTTGTAATAATAAGCTCATCGGGGATATCAAAGGATTCAAAAAGAGAAACTGCTTCGCTCAAGCTTTGACCGCTTACGTTGACCTCATTAATAAATGTGTTCGGAATAAATTTCTCCTTATACTTTGAATTTCCGACAACAAGAGCGGTTATAAAAAATGCTGTAATTAAAACTAAGATACAAATAGATAATATGAGCGGAAAAAAATAAGGTTTTTTGTTTTTCTGTTTCTGACTTTTTACTGCTGTTTTTGTTGTCATTAAAAAAATCCTTTCTAAGTTTTTATATAATTATATCATGATTAAAACCTCTTTTCAATAGCATTTTTTAAATGTAAAAATTTTTATGTATAACTAATTAATGCGCAACTAAAAGTTACGCATTAATTAGTTATTTTACACATTCTATCATAGCATTGACCAATTCAGGAGTTTTCCATTCTGCCGGAGCTTGTCTGTCCATAAGCCCGAAATTCTCTCCGTTTCCTACAAAGCTTCCGTTATCCCACCAGATGCATGGAACGCCAAAGCTTTTTGCTGCTGACAGATAATATTTTGTACATTCAATTCTGTCTTTTAAGTTATCCTTATTAACACATCCGAATTCACCGATGATAACGGGAATATCCTGACTGAGAAACATAGAATCCAGATTTAACAGCAAGCTGTCTATAGAAACAGCGTCAGAGTTTGCGTCGAACTTATCAGTTCCCTTTGTATCAAGTGCAAATGAATAGGGGAGATAGCCGTGTACGGAAATAATAATTTTATTATCATTTTCAGGAATTTTAATAGCCTGAAGGCTGGAGCTTTGGGAGGAGGCTGCATATCCGGTTATCATTAAATGACGTTTACCGTTGTTTCCTCCTGAGTTTCTCACGGTATCGTAAAATGCTTGTTCATATTCGTTTATGATATTTTGCGCTTCGGGAGTTCCGCCAGTCCATTCCATAGCGGTATTTCTGAGTCTTGGTTCATTAAGTCCTTCAAAAATAAGATGTTCGTCATATCCTTTGAATTCTTCGGCAATCTGTTCCCACAGGGTTTTTAACTGCTTAATATCCTCATCTTTATTTTCGCTGTCAGGATAATACCATTCTTCGTGATGAGTGTTAAGAATTACGAACATATCGTTATTAATGCCATAGTCTACAACTTCTTTTACTCTTGCCATCCACTCAGGTTCAACGTTATAGTTTTCATCCATATGACCGTTCCATGTAACGGGAATTCTTAATACATTAAAGCCTGTATCTTTCAGAAGCTTTATCATATCTTCACGGGTTTTTGGATTTCCCCATGCTGTTTCTGCTGCAATGCCCTCAGCTCCGCTTGCATCAAGAGTATTTCCCAAGTTCCAGCCTATTTTCATTTCTGAAACAAGCTCTTTAGCTGATATATCTCTCATTTCCATAACCTGTTCATCCTTCTTATCAGAAGAACTGTTGTTTTCAGACGATCCGTCTTTATTTGAACATCCGGTAAACCAACACAATCCCATTGCAAAGCAAGCAGCAAGTGTAATAATTTTTCTGTATTTCATTTTGTTTATCTCCTGTCTTAATCCGGTATAATAATACCTGAAAGTGTTCTGTCTTTAACTGCATTAATATAATCTCTAATACTCTCAAGGGGTGTTTCGGACAAAACTCCGCTTAAACGTGCGGAGGAAAGATGATGATTGTCACTACCGGCAGTCTGCGGCAAATCATACTGATTTGCATACCAAAGTGCACGTTCGTTAAATTCTTCCTTTTTATTTCCTGCGTTATAAACCTCAACACCGTCGACCCAGTCGGGCATAAGTTTTATTTCCTTGATATAATCAGCTTCCCTGAACGGGTGGGCATGAACAACGATTCCCCCGGCTTCATGCACACGATTAATATATTCATAGACACTTATATCCATAACATTGTTATTCTGATAGAGCCAGTCCAAATCCACACCGTAGGTTAGCAGATCTGCGCCGAAATAAGTATATTCAATGCCAAAGAAAACCTTAAGTCCTATTTTTTCGCCCTCTTCTCTGGCATTTTCATAACCCTTACAGAACTGTCTTACACGGTCATACCAATCAAAATAGTTATGAATAGCACTGTTGCCATTGAAAAAATGGTCTGTAACAATTATTCCGTCATAGCCCTCGTCCTTATATCTTCTTGCCTGTTCTGCACCGCTTGCAGTAGCACAGCCGCTTGCTTCAGCGGTATGAAGATGTGTTTCGTATTTATACATTATTCAATACCCCTGCTGATAACCTCAAGGCACATTCTGCCGTTATGATACGGGCACTTCCATGGGCCGACAATTTCCTTATGCTCAAAAGGCTTTCCGTCAAAGCCAACCTCGTTGAACCATTCTGAACCCTCACGCTTGTCGATCATGCCAACTTTTATATACTCCCAGATTTCCTTTGCAACATCAAGATATTTTTCATTGCCGCTCTTTTGATAAGCGTTAATAAAGCCTACAACAGATTCTGCCTGTACCCACCATACACGCTTTTTCTCTATATGCTCCTTATCTCTTTCAGTATTAAGTGCACCGTCCTCATAAGCAAGATTATAAATGTTTTCAGAAATTCTCAGATTTATATTCTTAAATTTCTCCGTAAGCTCTTTATCGCCGATTGTTTCACAAGCAAGATCTATAAGCCATGTTGCTTCAATGTCGTGACCATAAGAGTGAATGTCACCGATAACCTCCAGCTTTGTGTCAAAGAACACCTTTAACATGTCATTATCAACGTCAAAGACCTTGTCAGAAACCTGTGAAAGAAGGAATCTCAAGCGTGATTCAACTCTTGGATTTTTGCCGGCTTTGAGAAGCTCTGTATAAGCCTCAATAAGATGAAGAATAGTATTCATGGTTTTATCAGCTATAAGTCCGTTTTCTGAAAGGGCGTCGTTGGAAATAAGCTTCCAATTTTTTGAGAAAGCTTCTCTGTAACCATATTCATCTAAAGTATTTGTTTCAATATCATCAAAAAGCTTATATGCCAAATCAAGAGCAAATTTCTCTCCGCTTGCATTGTAATATGCACTTAAAGCATAAATTGCAAAGGCAATGTTGTAGGTATGCTTCATTGTGTCAACAGGATTGCCCTTATAATCAAGCATCCAATAAACGCCGCCGTTGTCATAATCAATGCTGTGGTTTTTTACAAATTCAAATGCATGATTTGCAAGCTCCAAGCACTTCTTGTCCTTTAAAACACTATAACACTTTGAATAAAACCAAAGAATACGGGAATGGAGAATAACACCCTTGTCTGCCTTTTTATCCAGCTTCAGGTCATAACCCATGTATCCGTAAAAACCGCCGTTTTCCTCATCCTTTAAGCTGCTCCAAAAAGGGATAATGTGCTCGGTAAGCTCGTTTTTAACTTCTTGAATAAACATATCTTCAAATACCTCCGAAATATTAAAATTATTCAGTAATTTTTCTTGCCTCAATATAAAATCTTTTATCCTCAGCGTGGCCCATTGAAAAGGTCTTTCTCGGCAAAGCTCCGTCGCATATGACTGTTGGGAACAGCTCTTCCTTACCCATATCAGGAAGAATAAAGCCTATAGAGCTTTTATCCATCGAAAGTTTTTTTACAACATCGATTCCGTGGATATAATCGATTTTACCGCCGTTTTCCGCTAAATATTTGTCAAGGAAGTTTTGCAATGAACCTACTGTCAGCTTTGAAGTTGGATCATGTATATACATTTCCTTGACTTCTCCGTCTTGGACGATTTGTATTTTCTGTTCTGACTTATCTTCTGTAAGGTCAAGGCTGCAAATCATTTCAGCCAAAAGCTGCGTTCTGTCAATATTGGTTACGATTCTGTGTATAGCCTCAAATTCCAGTGCAGGAGAATGGAGGTTTACAATTTCAACTAAAGCATACCTCGCAGGATGATTTGACATATCCTTTTCCGGGTTTTCTTTTTTCAGCTGTTCGTAAAATTCCTTTGCAGTTGCAAGAGAGTGATTTCCGTCGCCCATAGCAAAAACCAATGGAGATTTTTCATTAAGTCCGTATTTTCTGTTAAACTCGTCAAGATCAGCTAACTTATCCAAAGCGGCAAAAACACTGTCCTGCATTTCTTTTGTCAACTTATATCCGCTGATTGAGCCGCCGTTTTTCATTAGCTTGAAGTTATAAAGAACCTCCATATTGTTCTTTAAGCTTTCAAGCGGTTCTATTACGCTTTTTTCTCTGTCATCAATGAGAATCATAATATGCGGAAGTTCAATATCCGCACCTTTTCTTACCTTAAGTCTTGGCGGGATTCTTTCAACAACTGTCGCCTCAGTTGCTCTTACAGGAGTTGTCGAACCTTTCTGATAGCTGTAATCCTCTAAATCCAGCTTGCCAACAATTCCTGCTCTCATCTTACCGTCAGACTGAATTCGTTCAATATATATAAGAGCGTCCTTATGCTCCCTAAACGTTTGGTCATTAAGATATTCTTTCATATTGCCGTGGATTTTTTCTATTCTCTGGTCAACATCGTCAGACTCAAGGAAAACCTCCGGCAAAATGAGATTAAGAGCAGACTTGTTGTTCTTAGTTATTCTCTCAACATCCTCCCAGTATTCAGGTTCTGAGGTGTATTGGTCACAAGCAACAACCGCCCATTTTTCCATGTCAGCGTTTTCGGGAAGCAGTATATCTGCATTTTTAAAAGCAGTAGCCATATTAATGATTGCTCCTTTTTAGTATGTTTTAAAATAGGACGGTAAAAACCGTCCTATGCTTTAGTTATTTCTGTTTGCGCCGCAGCATTTCTTATACTTTTTGCCGCTTCCGCATGGGCACGGCTCATTAGGTCCGACCTTTTTAGATTTTCTTGTAATACTCTGACTGCTGCCTGCGTCAGGCTTCAACACCTGTTCACGCTTAGGAGCAGGCTCAGCTTTCTGAACCTTGATAGTAAAGAGCATTCTGACTGTATCCTCACGGATAGCATCAATCATAGCGTCGAACATATCAAAGCCTTCCATACGGTATTCAACAACAGGGTTCTTCTGACCGTATGAACGAAGTCCGATACCCTTTTTAAGCTCATCCATATCGTCAATATGAGCCATCCACTTGCTGTCAACGACTTTAAGAAGAACAACACGTTCAATTTCACGAAGAAGCTCTTTTCCTAAATCAGTTTCTCTCTTCTTATAAATAGATTCTGCACGTTCATTGAGCATTTTTGTGATATCTTCCTTGGTGATTTCATCAAGCTCCTGTGCATTATATTTAAAGTCATCCTCAACAGTAATGATACCTGCGAGATGATCCTTAAGTCCTTCAAGATTCCAGTCATCGTGGATCTCATCGTCAAACAGATACATATTGACACAATTGTCCACAAAATCATGTATCATTGTAAGAATATACTCATGTATATCTTCACCGTTAAGGACTTTTTGTCTTTGACTGTAAATAATTTCACGCTGTGTATTCATTACGTCGTCGTAATTGAGCACGTTCTTTCTTATGTTGAAGTTTCTGCCTTCGATCTTTTTCTGTGATGACTCAATAACATTTGTCAGCATTTTTGACTGAATAGGAGTATTCTCATCAACATTGAGTGCTTCCATCATATTAGTAATTCTGTCGCCGCCGAAGATTCTCATAAGGTCGTCTTCAAGTGAAAGATAGAATTGGCTTTCACCCGGGTCGCCCTGACGTCCTGAACGTCCTCTGAGCTGATTGTCGATACGTCTTGCTTCATGACGTTCAGTACCGATAATGAAAAGTCCGCCGGCATTTACAACATCCTTAGCTTTTTCAGCAACCTCTGCGGAATATTTAGCATATAAATCCTTATAGGTCTTTCTGGCTTCAAGAACGGCTTCGTCATCAGTTTCTGCAAAGCCTGTTGCTTCAACAATGACTTCTTCAGGAATCTCCATCTTTCTCATCTGAGCAGTAGCAAGATATTCAGCGTTACCGCCCAGCATAATGTCAGTACCACGTCCTGCCATATTAGTAGCAATGGTGATAGCTCCGAATTTACCTGCCTGTGCAACGATCTGGGCTTCTTTGTCATGATATTTTGCATTGAGGACTTCGTGTTTGATGCCCTTATTTTTCAAAAGCCTTGAAAGATATTCAGATTTTTCAATTGAAACTGTACCTACGAGGACAGGCTGTCCCTTTTCGTGGCATTTTATGATCTGTTCAATTACAGCATTGAATTTTCCCTTTTCGGTTTTATAAACAACATCAGAATGATCTTCTCTGATAACAGGCTTGTTTGTTGGAATTTCAATTACATCCAGCTTGTAAATCTCTCTGAATTCATCTTCTTCAGTGAGGGCAGTACCTGTCATACCGGAAAGCTTTCCGTAAAGTCTGAAATAGTTCTGGTATGTAATAGTAGCGATCGTTTTTGACTCACGTTCAATTTTAACGCCTTCTTTGGCTTCAATAGCCTGATGAAGTCCGTCGTTAAAACGTCTGCCTATCATGGTACGTCCTGTGAATTCGTCGACGATAAGAACTTCGCCGTCCTTAACAACATAGTCGATATCACGGCGCATAGTACCATTTGCTTTAATTGCCTGGTTGATATGGTGGAGCAGGGTCATATTCTCTGCATCCATAAGATTTATTACATTGAAAGCTCTTTCAGCCTTTTTAACACCTGACTTTGTAAGAGTTGCAGTTCTTGCCTTTTCGTCAATAATATAATCTCCGTCAAGCTGGTCGTTGTCAGCTTTGTCATCCATTTCAACAACAGTAACAGGCTTTAAGGACTTAGCAAACTGGTCAGCGACCTTATAAAGATCGGTAGACTTATCGCCCGGTCCTGATATAATAAGAGGAGTTCTTGCTTCATCAATAAGAATAGAGTCAACCTCGTCCACAATGGCAAAGGTATGCTCTCTCTGGACCTTATCTTTCTTATATATAACCATATTGTCACGAAGATAGTCAAACCCAAATTCGTTGTTAGTACCATATGTAATATCAGCGTTATATGCAGCACGCTTTTCTTCCTTTGTCATACCTGCAAGAACGACGCCGATACTTTGTCCTAAAAATCTGAATACCTTTCCCATTTCTTCCGACTGGAATTTAGCAAGATAATCGTTGACAGTTACAACGTGAACGCCTTTTCCGTTAAGGGAGTTTGCGTATGCGGCAAGACAAGCAACCAAGGTTTTACCTTCACCTGTTTTCATTTCGGCAATTCTTCCCTGATGAAGAACAATAGCGCCTATGATCTGTACAGGATAAGGCTTTTTGCCCAACACACGAAATGCAGCTTCACGGCATACTGCAAGCGCATCCGGAAGAACATCATCAAGGGTAGTCATTCCGTCGCTTAGTTTGTTTTTAAGAATGTCAGTTTGTTCTCTCAGCTCTTTGTCAGACATAGGCTGATATTTAGCTTCAAGCTCTAAAACCTGATTTTTTATCGGTTCGATTCTTTTAAGTTCTTTTTTAGAATAGTTACCGAAAATTTTTTCGATTAAACCCATTTCTTTCATTCCACCTTTAATATTTTTATTCCCTGCAAAAGGAAAAAATCTGTTTTTTGTTACAAATATACATTATATATTATACACTGCCGGAGCATATCTGTCAATAGCAAATGAACATAATAAAGGCAATTTAAATGATGATTATCACAAAAATAAAAGCCGTGTTCCAAAAGAACACGGCTAAAAAATATTCTCTGAATTAGTTTGCTGCTTCGATAAATTTAACAATATCGCCTACAGTCTTAATGTTTTCAACCTCTTCATCAGGAATCTCAACATCGAATTCTTCTTCGATAGACATTACGAGGTCAACAACGTCAAGAGAATCAGCGCCAAGATCATCAATAATTGATGCGTCCATAGTTACAGCGCTCTCGTCAGCGTCAAGCTGGTCAACAATAATATCACGTACTTTTTCAAATACCATTTCAAGCACCCTCCATTCTTATTAGGATTGACAGTTGAGCAGATGGAACAAAATCAAAGCCATTGCTCAAGCAACTATTAATCAGCAGAATTATCAGCTTCTTGAAACTCGCCGAT
Source organism: uncultured Ruminococcus sp. (assembly GCA_900539835.1). Classification (GTDB taxonomy): domain Bacteria; phylum Bacillota; class Clostridia; order Oscillospirales; family Ruminococcaceae; genus FB2012. Next base: position 47,039 of record UQDR01000010.1, read on the forward strand.
TATTCTAAACTTATTATAGCGTTCATTTAACAATTCGTCAAGACTTTTTTTCAATTTTCTTTTTAAAGCCTCAAAAATATATTCCGAAATGTTTTCAGCCGTTTGTTCAGGGTCGGTATGTGCGCCGCCTGCTGATTCAGCTATAATACCGTCACAGACCTTGAGTCTTACTAGATCCTCGGCAGTAATCTTCATAATATCGCAGGCTTCACGCTCTCTTGACGGATCCTTCCAAAGAATCGATGCAAATCCGCTGGGGGATATAACCGAATAAATTGCATTTTCAAGCATAGCAAGTTCATCGCATACCCCCAATGCAAGTGCTCCGCCGCTTCCGCCTTCACCGAGAACGATACTTATAACAGGAACTTTCAATGTCATAAAGTCTATTATGTTCTTTGCAATAGCTTCACCCTGTCCTCGCTTTTCAGCTTCAACACCCGGATAAGCGCCTGATGTATCAATAAAGCATATAACAGGGCGATGAAACTTTTCAGCCTGCTTTGCAAGTCTTAGTGCTTTTCTATATCCCTCCGGGTGAGGCATACCGAAATTACACTTTTTATTTTCATCAAGATTTCTGCCCTTGACCTGTGCAATTACCGTTACCGGCATACCTCTAAAATAACAAACTCCGCCCATGATAGCACCGTCGTCACCGTAATAACGGTCGCCGTGCATTTCAAAAAAGTCGTCAAAGATAAGGGGAATATAGTCGTTTACTGTTGGACGATTCTTGTGGCGGATGATATCAAGTCTTTCACATGCTGTTAAATTACTCATTTAATCCGCCTCCTTGCTTGTGAAGCTTAAGAAGATGCGCCAAGGTTCTTCGCATTTTCTTTCTTTCAACTATCATATCTACAAATCCCGCTTCGACCATAAATTCAGCTGACTGAAAATCATCGGGAAGTCTTTGTTTGATTGTGCCTTCAATAACACGTCTGCCTGCGAAACCAATCAAAACCTTGGGTTCTGCAATAATAATATCGCCCAAGGATGCAAATGAAGCAGTAACTCCGCCTGTTGTCGGATCGGTCATAACTGTAATATAAAGCAAGCCGGCATCATTGTGTCTTGCAACAGCTCCGCTTGTTTTTGCCATCTGCATAAGAGATACAATACCCTCCTGCATTCTTGCACCGCCCGAAGCAGTAAAAGCAATTACAGGAAGCTTATTTTCTGTTGCATATTCAATGGCACGAGTGATTTTCTCGCCGACAACACTTCCCATAGATGCCATCATAAAGTTTGAATCCATAACGATTATAACGATTTGCTCGCCCCTAATAGTAGCTTTTCCCGTAATAACAGCATCCTTTAATCCTGTTTTCTCACGAAGTGCTTTTTGTTTTTCTTCATAATCAGGGAAGTTAATTGGATTCTTTGAGATCATATCGGCGTCAAATTCTTCAAGACTGCCTTTATCAATAGTAATGTCAAGACGTTCACGGGCTGTCAGTCTTGAATGATAGTTGCAGTTAGGACAAACCTTACCGTTTTTCTGAAAGTCCTCAGAAAAGGTAACGTTTGAACATCTGGGGCATTTGAAAAGCAAACCCTTTGGGATATCCGTTTTTTTCTTTTTTTCCTCATTAGTCTGCTCACCGTTGAATCTTGTTTTTACAACCGAAAACAAATCTTCAAGCATCAGGTTCGCCCTCCCTAAATAATTTCTGTACGGTTAAGATAACCGTTATCATAATTTCCGTCCAAAAATTCTTCGGTACGGATTAGTTTAAGATGAAAATCAATGTTTGTTGCAACGCCGTCCACAATAAATTCAGCCAAAGCCCATTTCATTTTTGCAATAGCTTCTTCTCTGGTTGCCGCAAAAGTAATCAGCTTTCCGATCATAGAATCATAATAAGGGGAAATCTCATAGCCCTGATATACAGCGCTGTCAACTCGGATACCCATTCCTCCGGGGATGTGCAGAGATTTTATAACTCCGGGTGACGGTCTGAAACCAAGGGCAGGATTTTCGGCGTTGATTCTGCATTCAATAGCGTGCCCTTTTATCTGAACATCCTCCTGAGTAATGCTGAGCTTTTCCCCGCCGGCAATAAGAAGCTGTTGTTTAACCAAGTCAATTCCGGTAACCGCTTCAGTGATCGGGTGCTCAACCTGTATTCTTGTATTCATCTCCATGAAATAGAAATTGCCCTTGTCATCCACAAGAAACTCAACAGTTCCTGCGTTTCTGTATCCGCAGACTTTTGCGGCTGAACAAGCTGCCTCACCCATTTTTGTTCTCAGATCTTCATTCATAAATGCGGCAGGAGAGGGAGCTTCTTCAAGCACCTTCTGATTTCTTCTCTGCATAGAGCAGTCACGCTCACCTAAAGAAATTACGTTTCCGTAATTATCAGCAAGAATCTGAATTTCAATGTGCTTAGGATTTTCTATAAATTTTTCAATGTATATCTCATCATTGCCGAAACAAGCCAAAGCCTCTTGCTTTGCAGCAGTAATCTGCGCATTAAGCTCATCTTCAGAACGAACGATTCTTATTCCACGTCCGCCGCCGCCTGCTGATGCTTTTACCATAACAGGATAACCTAAATCACTGGCAAGGGTATGTGCGGCATCAATGTTGAAAACAGCACCGTCAGAACCCATAATAACGGGAACTCCGGCTTCTTTCATGGTTTCCTTTGCCTGAGCCTTATCTCCAAGCATTTCTATGGATTCAGCACGAGGGCCGATAAAAGTGATTCCGCATTTTTCACAGGTTCTTGCGAATGACGGATTTTCAGATAAAAAGCCAAATCCCGGGTGAACAGCGTCAGCGCCCGTCACTTCACAAGCAGAAATAATTGCTCTGACATTGAGATAGCTGTCCTTGCTTGCCGCAGGACCAATGCACACCGCTTCATCTGCAATCTTTGCATGAAGGGCATTCTTATCTGCTGTAGAATAAACTGCGACCGTATGTATGCCCAGCTCACGGCAGGCACGAATTATACGAACAGCTATTTCGCCTCTGTTTGCAATAAGTACTTTTTTAAACATAAAATCTCAATCCCTAAAATAATTACTTGATAGCAAAAGTGATTTCAGCTGAAACCGCTTTCTTTCCGTTTACTGTAGCAACACCCTGTCCAACACCGATAGGACCTTTTACTTTAATAATTTCTACTTCTAATCTTAGTTCATCTCCCGGAAGAACCTGCTGACGGAATTTACAGTTGTTAATACCGCCGAAAAAGCCGATTTTGCCTTTGTTTTCAGGGAGTGCAAGCAATGCAACAGCACCTGCCTGCGCAAGCATTTCAACCATAAGAACTCCCGGTGTAACAGGATATTCAGGGAAATGCCCCTTGAACCAGAAATCATCTTCTTTTATATATTTTGTGGCAACAACACGTTTGCCAACCTCAAGCTCATTTACTTCATCAATAAGCAGAAAAGGATCTCTATGAGGAATAATCTCTTTTATCTGCTCTTTATTTAATACTAAAGCCATTATTTTTCCTCCGATTTATCCTATAATCATAACCGTCTGGTCAAATTCAACTGCATCACCGCTGTTTACAGCGACTTTCTTTACAACGCCGTCAAATTCAGACTGAACTTCGTTCATTACTTTCATTGATTCAATAATGAAAAGCACATCACCTTTTTTTACTGTATCCCCCACAGATACAAAAGGCTTTTCAGTAGGTGACGGAGCGGAATAGAAGGTTCCCACAATCGGAGCCTTAACCTGATTTCCTGAAACATCTTCCTTTTCAGCGGCAGGCACAGCTGATTCTGTAACCTGTCCCGAAACAGCAGGAGCAGCCATAGCTACAGCCGGCATTCCCATAGGCGGTGGCGGAGGACACTTTTTGCCCTTAACCGTAAGCTCAACCTCACCGATTTTTACTGAAATTTCAGAAAGTTCATTATCCTTAACGATTTTTGCGATATTTTCAATAGTTTCTAAATTAGGATTAAATACGTCCATTAACTGCGCCTCCTTTAATCTGTATATTTTTTAAGACAAATTGTAGCGTTGTGACCGCCGAAGCCCAAGGAATTTGACAGTGCGGCAGTAACTTCCATTTCTCTGTTTCCGTCGACTGCATAGTCAAGATCACATTCAGGATCGGGAGTTTCATAATTTATCGTCTTATGAACAAGATCATTTTTTATAGAAAGTGCAGTTACAATAGCCTCAACACCACCGGCAGCTCCAAGAAGATGTCCGATCATAGATTTTGTAGAGTTAATAACTGTCTTTCTTGCAGCTTCTTCGCCGAGAGCAATTTTAATTGCGTTTGTTTCATATTTGTCATTAAGCCCTGTTGATGTACCGTGAGCATTAATATACTTAATATCCTCAGGAGCAAGTCCGGCTTCAGTATATGCCATTTTCATTGCATGAGCAGCAGCTTCTCCTGTAGGAGATGGACTTGTCATATGATAAGCGTCGCATGTTGCACCATAGCCAACCACTTCAGCGTAAATTTTTGCGCCTCTTGCCTTAGCGTGTTCAAGCTCTTCAAGAACAAGAACTCCTGCACCTTCGCCCAGAACAAATCCCTGTCTGTTCAAATCAAAAGGAGTTGAAGCTTTGTCAAGGTCATCAGCCTTTGAGAGAGCCTTCATGTTGTTGAATCCGCCGAGAGCAAACCTTGTAATGCATGACTCTGCACCGCCGCAAAGGCAAACATCAAGATATCCGTCTTTTATTTTACGGAAGGCTTCGCCGATCGCATGAGTTGCAGAAGAACAAGCTGTGGTTGTACAATAGTTATCACCCTTAAAGCCTGTTTTCATTGAAACTGTTCCGGCAGCCATATTAGCTATCATCATTGGAATATAGAAAACAGAGATCTTGTCAGGCTTCTGTAAGAACTTGCTGTGTTCTTCTTCTGTAAGCTTAAGTCCGCCGATTCCTACGCCGATAATAACTCCGCATCTGTAAGGATCTGTGTCCTTAAAGTCAGTACCGCAGTCTTTCAGTGCTTCGTATGACGAACATAATGCAAACTGGGTAAACCTATCCATTCTTCTTGCTTCTTTTTTCTCTATATATTCTGAGCTGTCAAAGTCTTTTACTGCTCCAACAACCTTAACAGGGAAATCTGTTGTATCAAATTGATCTATAAAGCTAAGACCGTTTTTGTTTGCTACAATGCTGTCCCAGAATTCAGAAACGTTATTTCCTAATGGATTGACCGTACCCATTCCGGTGATTACAACTCTTTTCATTTCTCTATTCCACTCCTTATATAAATTGACAATTGACAATGTACAATTAAATTCCCTTACAGGGGGCTATATTGTCACATTGAAAGTCCGCCGCTGATTTCAATTATCTGTCCTGTTACATAGCTTGCGTCAGGTGATGCAAGGAACGATACGACGCCTGCAATTTCCTCAACCTCGCCATAACGCTTCATAGCGATTTGATTAATCATAGCCTCACGCTGTGCATCTGTAAGCTTGTCTGTCATTGGGGTTTTGATAAATCCCGGTGCAACGGCATTGCAGGTGATTCCTCTTGAACCAAGCTCTTTGGCAACAGTCTTTGTCATACCTATGATAGCAGCCTTTGTTGCAGAATAATTCATTTGTCCCGGATTTCCGTAGACACCTGCCACAGATGAAAGATTTATGATTCTTCCGCTGCGCTGACGCATCATAACAGAGCCGACAAATTTGCTCATATTGAAAACGCTCTTTTGGTTTACTGCAACCACCATGTCATACTGCTCTTCTGACATTCTTGCCATAAGACCATCTCTTGTTATGCCTGCGTTATTTACAAGCACATCAATAGTACCAAAGCGAGCCTTAACAGCCTTAACGGTTTCTTCAACCTGTGCATAGCTTGAAACGTCGCAAATGTATTTTTCACATTCCACGCCCTCAGCTTTGATTTTATCCATAATATCATTGTTTTCAAACATTGCTTCGCTTATATCGTTTAGAGCAATGTTGTAACCGTCCTTTGCAAGACGAAGTGCGATAGCTGCACCAATTCCTCTTGCAGAGCCTGTTATTAATGCTGTTGCCATTTTTATGTCCTCCGTTTAGTATAAATTGTATTCGTGTAATTTGCTTTCAATTTCTATAGAAGCATAATCAATAAAATCAAGTATGCTTTCATAACTTATATATTTAGGCGCTGTGTATTCTTTTCTGTTATCAAACCAACTCCATGTAAGCCATCCCTTGCTGCTTGTCAGTTCATCTTCGGTAAGATAATCTTTCACCTCATAATCCTTAGCGCCCCATAATGTATCCTTTGGATTATTCTTGAATGCATATTCCTGCGACAGTCTGTTATCTATGTTGTCTAAGTCGGAAGATATATACAGAAAAAACTCTCTGTCCGATTGACTGATATTCAGCTTTTCCATTTGTTCAGTGAAATTCAGCCTGATTGTTTTCATAAACAGCTCATCTGTAAGCAGGTGTGTCAGATAACCACAATAAAGATCAAATTCCTTATCACCTTTGATACAATAGAGTTCAACAAATTCATCAATCCGCTTGTGGAATAGTTTTTGGCTTTCATGTGTGAGAAAATCAGCGTCACGAATATCATCTCTCAGATGAGTGTGCTTTTTCATAGCACGAACAAAATTTTCTCTGGAATGTATTGAATCAGGAGCAATGTTGCCCGAAAAGAATAAAGGAACATTTTGTATTCTGTCACCCAGCGCATCTGCAATTTTGTCAGCTATGGCAAGGTGCGTTATTATTCCAGCCATTTGACTTACCTTTTGAGTAATTCCTCAGCCTGTGTGAACATTTCCTCAATCATATCCTTTGCAGGCTCAACCTTGTTTACCATTCCTGCAATAGCTCCGCAAAGGAATGAGCCCTCGTCAAGATTTCCGTCCTGAACGGCTTTTCTAAGTGAGCCAAGTGTGATTTCTTCAAACTCATCAGGAGTAATCGAGCCATTAGCCTCACCGCTTGCAAGCTTCTTTGAAAACTTCGTCTTTACATTTCTGCAAGGGTGTCCGGTATATCGACCTGTAACAATACTGTCAGTATCCTTTGCTTTTACAACTAAGTCCTTATATGTTTGGTGAATCTGACATTCTTCAGCCGCAAGGAAGCGTGTTCCAAGCTGAACGCCTTCTGCACCAAGCATAAATGAAGCGGCAATACCTCTTCCGTCAGCAATTCCTCCTGCCGCAATAACAGGAATTTCAACTGCGTCAACAACCTGAGGAACAAGACACATTGTTGTGTTTTCGCCGATATGACCACCCGATTCAGTGCCCTCAGCGACTACTGCATCTGCCCCTGCCCTCTCCATTCTTTTGGCAAGAGCAACAGATGGGATAACAGGGATAACCTTTATTCCTGCCTCTTTCCACGCAGCCATATATTTTCCTGGATTTCCTGCGCCTGTTGTAACAACAGGAACTCCCTCTTCAATAACAAGCTTTGCAAGATCCTCTGCATTAGGACTCATAAGCATGATATTTACACCGAAAGGCTTGCCGTTTACGGCAGCTTTAGTCTTTCTTATCTGGTCACGCAAATAATCGATAGGAGCAGAGCCTCCTGCAATTAATCCTAAGCCTCCTGCATTGGTTACGGCAGAAGCAAGGGTGCTTTCAGCTATCCAAGCCATACCACCTTGAATTATCGGGTATTTGATTCCTAAAAGCTCAGTAATTCTTGTCTTAGTTGTAGTCATGAAATTTACTCCTTTGATTTTATATTTGCAGTCTTTGTTTCCCAAGAATAGTCATATTTACTGACGGCATGACTGCCGTCCATTATTGTCTTATATTCAGAAACACAAACTTCAACGCATTCTTCAATAAAGTTTTCTGCACATTTTTTCTTAAAGTGTTTAGGCTCTTCATCTGATTTTTCATTGAAATCAGTCTGCATATCCTTTATAAAATCCTCAACTTCAAAAAGAAAAATATTATTGATTTTTTCTGATTTATAACCTTCAGGCTCAATAAGATTATTGGTAAGCTCGTATTTTTCTACTGCCCAGCCGTTTAATATATGATAATCTCTATAAAGTTGATTAAGAAAATTCGGATCTCCACGCATTGAAATAAGACCCATATCATAATACAAAACATTTCTAAAAATGCAGTCCTGTATTAAATGAAAGTAATAACCCAGATAAAGTTCGTCTGATAATATCTCTTTTTTATAACGAGCGAAAAACTCATAAAAATCAAAACGCTTTCTTTTGCCGTTATCAAATATTTCAACGAAGTGAGTATTTACCTTCCGTTTGTCCGCTGATAAAACGGAATCGGGAAGTATATGTCCGATACGAAAGCGGTTTGAGTCCGAAATCGGTAATATCTTTTCAAGCTGAGAAGCTATAGCAAGATGCATTATACGAGACGCCATGTTTACTCCTTAAACTTGGATTTATCTGTTCTACTGCACTTAGTATTCAAACACAACTCCACCGTAGGTCAAACCTCCGCCGAAACCGACTAAGCAAACCTTATCTCCTCGCTTTATCCTACCCTCTGCAACAGCGTCGCAGAAAGCAATAGGAATAGATGCTGAAGAAGTGTTGCCGTAGCGGTCTATATAAACAATCATTTTATCCATGGAAAGTCCAAGGTTTTTTGCCGCCGTTTCAATAATTCTTACATTAGCCTGATGAGGCACGATAGCATCAAGCTCGTCAGGAGAAATCCCCGCCTTTTCACAAGCCTTGGCAACTGCATTAGGCATAGCCTTTGTTGCAAATTTATAAACTTCCTTACCGTCCTGAGTAAAGAAATAGTCCTTGACCTCAGGCATGTCCATATCGAATTCTTCTTTATTGGTACGGAATACATTTTCTGATTTAAGCGCTCTTGATACTAAGTATTTAGCGCCGTTTCCATCTGCTCCGAAAAATGAAGCATATAGAGTATCCTCCTGTTTTTCAAGCACAAAAGCTGCTGCTCCGTCACCGAAGAGAATACAGCTTGAACGGTCGCTGTAATCCACAAACTTTGAAAGCTCTTCCGCCGCAACAAGAAGCACAGTTTTCACGTCATCATCAGATTGAAGATATCTTTTTGCCATGTCAATGCCATAGTCAAAGCCTGTGCAAGCACAGTTAATATCAATAGCCATACATCCGATAGCTCCGATCTCACGTTGAATCAGACAGGACATAGACGGGGTATAAAAGTCAGGCGTACAGGTTGCGGCAATAATCAGATCAATTTCTTCAGGCTTTATTCCGGCATCTTCAATAGCCGCCTTTGAAGCCATAGCGCCCAAATAATAGTTAGGCTCACCGTTTGAAATATGTCTTGTTTTAATGCCTGTTCGCTGAGTGATCCATTCATCGTTTGTATCAACGATTTTAGCAAAATCCTCGTTTGTGGCAATAAGCTCAGGCACATATTTGCCTATGCCTTTAATTCTTATTCCTGTTTTCTTTAAACCAGAGTCCACAGAATAACCCCCAATTATAAATAAATACTTAAATATTTTTATATGCAGTTGTGAAAATATCTAAATTGTGATATAATAAATATCATAGATTTTTCGGTAAAAATTTCTTATAAAAACTTAATCTAACCTTTTCTATTATAAACTTTTTTTATGGCTTCATAAAGAACAATTTGTGAACAAGTTATATCCAACCCCGATATTTTAGCACATTTTCATGATTGTTTTGTCGAACGGTAAAAAATAAGACATATGTCTAATTGTAAAAATAATATACACAAAGGAGTAAAAAAGCTATGAAAAAAAACATATTTTTATTTTCCGGTCAGGGTTCTCAGTATGTAGGTATGGCAAAGGAGCTTTGCGATAAGTATGAAGGTGCAAAGAAAATTTTTGAAACTGCTAATGAGATTCTGGGATATGATCTTGCAGACATCGCTTTTAACGGTCCCGCAGAGGAGCTTAATAAAACTGTAAATTCACAGCCTGCAATCATGGCTTGCTCGCTCGCCGCTTTAGAAGCGGTTAAAGCTGAGGGAATTGCTTTTGACGGTGTTGCAGGTCATTCCTTGGGCGAATATGCTGCAATGACTGCAGCAGGAATGCTTTCTGTTGAGGACGGCTTTAAGATAATAAAAGCAAGAGCCGAGGCTATGCAGAAAGCGGCAGAAGCGAACAAAGGCGCAATGTGTGCAGTAATTGGACTTTCAGCTGAGGAAATTGAAAAGACCTGTGAAGAAATTGACGGATATGTTGTTCCTGTAAACTATAATTCAACTGTTCAAACTGTTATCGCAGGCGAAGTTGAAGCAGTTGATAAAGCAATCAGTGTATTTACTGATAAAAAGGCAAGATGCATGAAGCTGAACGTAGCGTCAGCTTTCCATTCAAAGCTTATGCAGTCTGCTTCTGAGGAATTTTATGAAAAAATAAAAGACGTGAAATTTAATGAGCCGAACGTTGAATTTTACAGCAATGTGTTAGGTGAAAAGCTTACAGACTTTTCTGATATGCCTTCACTTCTTGCAAAGCACATAGTTTCACCCGTAAAATTTACCTCAGAGCTTGCTCAGATGGATAACGCAGGATATGAAAATTATATTGAGCTTGGCCCTAATAAGGTTCTTACAGGACTTGTAAAGAAAACACTAAAGGGCAGAAATGCTGTAAATGTTGAAAATATAAAAACGCTTGAAAAAGCACTTGAGGCATTAAAATATGCAGAATAAAAAAAATTGCTCAATTTATCTTTGTGGTTTTATGGGCTGTGGAAAATCAACGGTCGGAAAACAGCTTGCAAAAAAATTAGGCAGGAAATATACTGATCTGGATTTTTATATAGTTAAACAGGAAGGCATGAAAATTCCTGAAATTTTTGAGAAATACGGTGAAGCCTATTTTCGTAAGGCAGAAACAAAGGGACTTTCGGATCTTGCTGAAACAAGCGGCGTTATAGCTACGGGAGGCGGCGCACTGCTTTCTGAGGAAAACGGAGAGACAGCAAAAAAAGCCGGGCTTGTTATCTTTATAGATACTCCCTTTGAAATTTGTTATGAACGTATAAAAGGTGATAAAAATCGCCCTATTGCTTATAATTCAACAAAGGAAGAGCTAAAAGAACGATTTGATTACCGCCGTCCTTTGTATCTGAAAAACTCCCACCATGTCGTAAGCGGAAAAGGCAGTCCGCTTTCAATAGTACAAAGAATTATAGACATATACGAAAATAATACATAAAACAGAAAAAAACGGACGAACCTCGTGTTCGTCCGTTTTCTATATCAGCTAAGTGATGAAGCATTGTCCTGTATGTCAGGAGTTATGGTCCCTGTTATATATTCAAAGTTAAATATTTTCCATTTGCCTTTTACCTTTCCTACATAACAGTAGCATTGCTCATCCTTTGTTCCTTTTGTTCCCTTAAAGGTTTCGGTTAGTGAAATAACATATGCTTCTGAAATATTTGGCGCACTTCCGTATGCCTCTTTATAGCTGTCTATGCTGTAATTTTCCAGCTTTGATGTCTTGCCGAAAGCAACCGAAACGGAAATATTCTCGCCGCAGTCGTCAGAGTAAACTGATATCAGTTTATCCATATATTCTTCTTTTGAACAGTTTGCTTCCTCACGGTCTTTTTTAAGCTCAGCTTTAATTTCTGACGGAAAGCATTTTAAATAATCATCAAAATCACGTTGATTTATTGCTTCAAAATAATCTTCAATGACATCGTTTTTGTCACCGAATGAAATAACACCGCTGCTTATAAGTCCTGCAACAATTATTGCCACAGCTGCTACAGCAATAAAAATCAGCAGGTTTTTATTAGACTTCGGATTTTTTGCCTTGGCGGCCTTTTCTGAAAGCTTTTCACGCTGTCTGTCATAATATTGAGTTTTCTCTTCTTCAGTCATAAAACGAACAGGCTTTGTGGTTTTCTTATATTTTTCCGCAGCCTTAGTTTTTATGTCTTTGTTACCGTATCCGCAGTGATTGCAGTAATCACCCTCATAATAATTTCCGCAGGATTTGCAAACCTTAGACATTTTCCTACACCTCTTAATAATATATAATAACTTATTGTATTATATTCTAATGCTTTTGTCAATTAGTTATGATAAAAAACAACCTCAGGAAATAATTTTCCTGAGGTGTAAAAATCACAATTGATTATTTAAGAGCAGCAAGCTGGTCATTAGCTTCGTTAATGAGGTACTTAACGCTTCCTTCATTTGAAGTACGGCATTCTGTCCAAGTCATTGAATCTCCGCCTGTGATCATTGTTGCCTGGTTAACGTCATTCATGATTGTCTTAAGGTCTGATGAAACGCCGTCATGGATATCAAATACAGGGTTTTCCTTAGTCATTTCATAGATCTTCTTTCTCATAGCAATCATTTCGTCGTTCCACTTATAATCATCTCTGAGCTGTTCTTCAAAGATTTCAGATGAAATGTCGCTGTCTGCTGCTGTCTTAACACATGTCATATATGCAGCAAAGCCTTCTGGGTTAGGAGCCTTATAGCAAAGGTTATAACCGTTGATACGAGCTGAAATGTAATATGTATCACTTGCAGGGTTCTTAGGCATTGGAACAAACATGATTTCGCCGGCTTCCATATCACCGAAGAGCTTTGTCTTGTTCAAAGGCTCTTCAATTGCCCAGATACCGATAGGAATGAACAATGTTTTGTGTGAACCGAGACCGTCGCCGTTTTCGCCGTTGCCGCGAGTATTCCAGTTGTTATCACAACGTGGGAATACTACTTCGTTCTTCTGAAGGTCATACATTCTTGACTGAATCTTTTCGATTTCAGGACTTGACATATTCTGAACAACTTTTCCGTCTTCCATTGTAATCAAGGGCACGCCGCAGCTTTCGGAAATAGCGTTGTTATACCAGTAACCGTCAAGAGCATACTTATCTTCTTCAGCGTCTGTGAAATCAAGACACATTTTTTCAAATACATCCCAATCCCATTTGCCTTCTGCAAATAAGTCAGCAGGCTGTTCAAAGCCTTCGTCCTCAATTGTTGTCTTGTTATAGAAGCAAGCATATGAAGGTGTAGGCTGAATAACAGCAATATAGTGCTTTCCGTTGATGCTGAACTGATCAGCGATATCCTTTGTATCAGCCCAAAGCTCAGAATTATAGTCAATATAATCGTCAATAGGCTCAAACTGCTGTTTAATAGCACCCTTAGGGAATGTATCCATATCGTCAGCCGGGAAGAAGTCAGGAGACTGACCTGACATTACAGCAGTAGCAAGGTCATCATATCTGGTTTCAAAAGTTGTAACCTTAGCTTCAATTTTTCCGCCGTATTTCTGCTGGAAAAGTGAAAGTGCTGGTGATGCAGCCTTTCCGTCAGCTGGGTTGATGTCATAGTGAGCGAGCCACTTAATTGTTTTGTTTTCAAGTTCAATATCAGGAAGCTTATCCAAAAGACCCTTTACCATTTCTTCCTGCTTTGCATTAAGCTTAGAAATTTTTGCCGCTGATGAAGAATCACCTTCACTCTTATCACATGATGCCATAGCGGCAGCCATGATCAAAGCAAGGCTTCCTGCTAATAATCGTTTTGCCAATTTCATTAAAAAATTACCTCCTTTAAAATCTCTATGGGTAAAATCCCATATAAAAAAGCAACAATCCATATTTTTGCTACTTTAATTATAATAAAAATAAAAAGCATTGTCAATCAGCATTTTGCAATATAAACACTATTGTTTTTTGGTTATTATGACAATAAGGAGATAATAATATGATTAACAGAAGAGTATTTCTGTCTTTGAGATGAGGTTAAATAATGAAACAAAACGAACTATAGATTGAATATGCGCTAAGAAATAAGCGAAGAAATCTCTTCATCGCTCAGACTTGGGTGAAAGGTTCTGTTTACTGCCGATGCGATCAATCCGGCGGAGCGCATGACAAGATTATCAATACTTTTGGGAGTAACAAGCATACCGTTGAATTCTTCGGGTACAGAAGAGCTGCAAAGTCCTTCTGCAATAGTGTTCATGTCAGCAACAGTAGGAACACCGATAGCTATACAAGGAACACCTAAAGTGTTTTTTGAAAGCTCTTTTCTTGCATTCTCCACACCGCTTCCGGGGGAAATTCCGGTATCGGTAAGCTGAACGGTAGTGCCTAAATGAGAAATATCAGAACAGGCAAGAGCGTCAGCAATTATGATCACATCAGGCTTGACTAAATCTGCGAGAGCCTTTACTGTTTCGGAGGATTCAACACCTGTTTGAGCCATTACCCCTGTAGTGATTACAGTTACATCTGATAGATCCGAGGTGTCCAGATCTTTTGCTAACCGCTTAATATGACGTGTGGCAAAAATTTTTTCAGCAGTAAGCGGCCCCAAGCTGTCGGGAGTAATAGCACGGTTGCCAAGTCCTGCGAACATAATTCTTTGAGGGATCTTTCCGATAAGCGAACGAAGCTCTTGGCTCAATATATCAATTTGCTCACTGAACAAATCAGAATAAAGACTGAAGCAGCCCTTTGTGTTTTCCACAGTGATATATCTTCCCATAGGTTTTCCGATTATGTCAGCAGCCTGTTGGCTGTCAACTGTAATTTCAGTAACCTTAATATCTGCGTTCTCATAAAAATGCTGAGTTTGGGATACTCCGCTTATGGGAGCAGTGGTCAGAACCTGCTGTGCTGATTCCATAGCAAGGTCGGTGCGGATAGACATAAGCTTTTTTCCTTTCTTAAATAAATAATAAATGCAAAATAACATAAAAACCACGTAATTTTGTCGAATTGTACAATAGATAACAAAATTTTCGTTAAATTTTTTAGGTCTAACCCCTTGCAATTTTGTTTTTAATGTGGTAAAATAATTTACAAGACTTGTTTAAATGGTTAATTGCATTTCCTCTCAGTCGTGTAATTAGCTTTTGCAATAAGTACAAATTTATTCATGAATGAGGGAGGTGCCGATATGCCGAACATTAAATCTGCTAAGAAAAGAGTTAAGGTTATCGAAACAAAAACTTTGAGAAACAAGGCTATAAAGTCTGATCTTAAGACAGCTCTTAAGAAAGCTGACGCTGCTGTAGCTGAAAATGCTGCTGATAAGGCTGAAGTTGTAAAGGCTGCTATAAAGAAGGTTGACATGGCTTGCTCAAAGGGCGTTATGCACAAGAACAAGGCTTCAAGAAAGAAATCTCAGCTTGCTAAGTCTTTAAACTAACTGATAAAAAGGCTCACACTAAAAAGTGTGAGCTTTTATTTTATCTTTCTGTTGACAATTGAATATAAAGGTGATATAATATCATACGGAGATTTCGAGGTGTAGCTCAGTTTGGTAGAGCACTACGTTCGGGACGTAGGGGCCGTGGGTTCAAGTCCCGTCACCTCGACCAATAAAAAGGCAGTATGCTTCGCGAAGCATACTGCCTTTTTATTGCCGGTAACGTTGAATTGAAGTCATTGACATGTTTTTACAGACCCTGATTTTGCCGGAGGCAAAATATGTGCCGACAAAACGAACTGAGATTCATTGCAAATAAAGTGTCGGCATTGTCCCGTTCACCCCGACCAAAAAATTCGCAGTAGGCTAAAGCCTATTGCGGATTTTTGTCGTGTGTGATAATGAATTAAATCCCATAGTATAAAAGTAGAGAATGCTTATTCTCTGCTTTTAGTAATTATACCTTTAATTTTTGATTAAGCAAATATAATTTTTCACTTTCCTCAGATAAATAACCCCATTATTGACGATTCCAGTTTGTCTGAATCCTTTTCTGCTCCGTCAACAATAACCGCTTTAAGCTTAACAGAACCAACAGCAGAAAACTTCAGTTCATATTCTCCCTCATGCTTTTTTTCACCCTTGTACGTAACATTGAATGTGAACGGATTGTATTCCCAGTGACCGCTGTCAAAAAAGCTGTCAATAGCCTGTCCGTAATTTTCCCGGCTCATTTTCATGTCAACCTTGAAATCATATGTTGAAAGTCTTACCCTGAAAATCTGTATAACTGATATAATTATGTATATGATCAGTATAACCACAGCAATTTTCAAAGCCTTCATGACCTTTTTTCTTGTGTCTTTTTCAGCTTTCTTTGAAGGTTTGATCTCAGTCCTCTTTCTTGGTGCAGACGGCTTCTCTTTTATCTGAGAATGTACATCATATCTCTGAGTGGGTACAGCCTGCCTACGCTGAGGCTCGGATGATGTCCTGAGCCGCTGTCCGTTTAAAGCCTGCCCCCGTGATAAATTTCCGCTGCCGGCTTTAATGGTTCTCTCCTGCCTTGACGCATTGGAATTATTCGGACGAGTCGACCGTAACGGAGGAACAACCTTTCCGCAATTGGCGCAAATCTTCATTCCCTCGCTGATCCTTGCACCGCATGACGAGCATTTTCTTTCCATAAATAAAATCCTTTTTTATTTGAGCGTTCGTTAGCTATATGTATCTCATAACCGCAACAACCTTGCCGAGAATGCTGACATTGTCAGTAATAATCGGCTCCATAGTGTCATTTTCAGGCTGTAAACGGAAATGACCGTCTTCTTTATAAAATCTTTTTACAGTAGCGGAATCATCGTCAACCAGCGCAACAACAATCTCACCGTTTTCTGCAACAGGAATCTGTTCAGCGATTACAATGTCGCCGTCAAGAATAGCGGCGTTGATCATTGATTCACCCCTTACTTTAAGGGCAAATAGCGGATAAGCGTAGTTCTTGTCAGGCTGGAAGTTTAAATATCCGGTAATCTCTTCAATAGCGGTTATGGGCTGTCCCGCTGTGACTGTGCCCACGATCGGAACCTTGATTCCCGGCTTTCCAACCAGTTTAATTGCACGGTTTTGATTGTTTCCCTTTTCCAATAATCCCTTCTCGGTTAATGAAGCAATATACCGATGAGCGGTGGAGGTTGATTTGAATCCGAATTCAGCACAGATTTCTCTGACTGTCGGTGGATAACCCTCTTCAAGTCTCTGTTTTATGTATTCAAAGACTCTTCTTTCGTTATCAGATAATTTCATATAATAACCGTTTCCTTTCCCAAAGCATGAAAACTTCGGTCATTCAGCTTTCTCTAAGCTTCTTTGACAGCTTTTTCGCCAGCTTATATACATCCCCGCATCCAAGAGTGATTACTAAATCTCCCTCTTTTGCGTTTTTTGCAATGTAATCTATAATTTCATTAAAATTTTTGTCTTTTTGTTCAGCAGTCTGCATGTCAACGATCTCATGAGGCGTGTCAAACCAAACCGCACCCTCAATTTTCTTCGCAAGCTGTTCAGTATAAATACCATGTACATTTTTTTCACGGCTGCCCATTATATCAGTAATAACAGGAATGTCCGCAATGGTCAGCGCCCTTACAAAATCGTCCATCAATATTTCAGTACGGGAATATGTGAAAGGCTGAAAAACTGCCCAGACACGCTTAAAATCAAGTCCCTTAGCCGCAGTAAGTGTACATGTGATTTCCTGTGGGTGATGCGCATAATCATCTACAATAGTGATTCCATTGACCTCATCAATCTTTTCAAACCGCCTGATAGCGCCCCTGAAAGTCTGAAGCCCCAGCTCAATACCGTCCATGGATACTCCCGCATTCCTTGCTGCCGCAATAGCGGCCAAAGCGTTTAATACATTGTGATCTCCAGGAACGTGAATAGCAAGCCGTCCTTGCTTCTGACCCTTATAAAATAAATCAAAATCAGTCTGCAAGCCTTTTTTGCTGACAATTTCAGCAGAATAATCATTCTTTCTGTCAAATCCGAAAGTGATTATTTCCTTGTCAAGACCCTCAACAGCCTTGAGAGTATTCTCATCATCACCGTTTATAATCAGCGTCTTTGTAGCCTTTGATGCAAATTTATGAAATGATTTTATAATGTTATCTAAGCTTCCGAAATAGTCAAGATGATCTTCGTCAACATTTAAAATAACTGCCACATCAGGATAAAGCTTAAGAAAAGTATCAACAAATTCACATGCTTCGCATACCATAACTTCGCTTTTTCCGGAACGTCCCGAACCACCTATGCTGGGAAGCTTTCCGCCGATAACACAGGATAAATCTATTCCCTCTTCCACAAAAATTTGTGTAAGCATTGACGAAGTTGTGGTCTTTCCGTGTGTGCCGGAAATGCATATTGCGTTTTTATAGCGGCTTGTAATCAAGCCCAACATTTCCGAGCGTTCAATAGTAACAGCAGAGCTTGATTTCGCCGCAATAAGTTCAGGATTATCCTCCATTATCGCCGCAGAATAAACAATCAATTCAGCGCCCTCAATGTTTTCCGCACGCTGTCCCATATAAACCGTAATTCCAAGCTTTCTGACAGCCTCAAGAGTCTCGGTTTCGTTGTTGTCAGAGCCTGAAATAATATATCCCTGAGAGTGAAGAATCTGTGCCAAAGGGTACATTCCCGAACCGCCGATGCCGATAAAATGAACCCGTCTTATGTTTTTCAGCATTTCGTTAGAAATCATTGTTAAGACTATGCCCCGTCAGGAGCATATCCTCCTTTCAATGTTTTAAGCGTATTTGCCGTCATAAATCGATTATCAGCCAAAAGTGCAAACCGCTGTTCTATATCATAAGAAATTAAAAATTCGTTTACAAATTGAAGTTTTATACATATATTATAGTACATTTCCGAAAAAAAATAAACCCCTTTTTGAATATTTTTTTGAAATGGGGCAAAAATTAAAACAGAAGTTCCAATAACGACCAATGAAAGGACGAAATAAAATGACTATTACAGAAATAAGAGTGAGAAAATTAATATCAGAGGGTAAACTCAAAGGAATTGTAAGCATAACCATAGACAATGTGCTTGCGATACACGATATAAAAATCGTTCAGGGCGAGGAACGTCTCTTTGCCGCAATGCCCAGCCGACGGGATGATAACGGTATGTTCCGTGATATTGTCCACCCTATAAACGGTGATATAAGAAAAGAAATGGAAGATCAGATACTTTCCGCATATAAAATGGAGCTTGACCGTCAAAGCATAGAATCTTAGTTGATCGGTTTCACGGCTCACTTTCCGTCAATATAGTTCAAATAATTCTCAATTAAAAAATTATGCACACTCACCAAAATGAGTGTGCATTTTTTGTGCATTGATACAAACTTAATTTCATATTTCGTTCATAGTTGCACGTTTGCGTGCAAAAAAGCCTCAAATGAGGCTATAAGTGAAGGGGGTGCTCG
>UQDR01000011.1 GCA_900539835.1 uncultured Ruminococcus sp.
AGATCCGGATGATGTATCGTCTGATGAAGAAGCTTCCGGTTTGCTGTCTGATGAATTATCGGCAGAGGACTGCGGGTCTGTCTGCTGAGCAGAGGATTTATCATCTGACGTATCGTTCAGGCTCTGAGAAGAGGAGGTTTTGTCGGAAAGTCCGTCAAGCTCGTCTGACGAATCATTTCCGCCTGAGAAGCCGAATATCTTATATCCGACTATAACGGCTATAATTACGATAACAAGTATACCTTTTGTAATTACCGCGGCTATCATAAAGGTTTTCTTTGACGGGTCTATTTCGCCGTCGTCATCGTCGTATTCCTCATCATAATCCTCATATTCGTTTTCATCGTATTCTTCATAGCCTTCAGTTTGTGGGCTGCCGTAATTATCCTCTCCGCCGTCTGAAGCGGAACGGCTGTTAAACTGCTCGTTTACCTGAGCTGCAGAAAAAATACGGGTCCTGTCATCGTCCTGCTGAAGCTGCTGCTTATTGAATACGATCGTGCTTTCTTCATCTGAGGGAACATCATCTTCTTCTGCGTTTTCGTTCTGATCGTCTATGAGAAGCGAATGGCAGAATTTGCAGAGTATTGCTTCTTCGGATATTTCCGCATTACAGTGAGGGCATCTTTTAGTTTTCATAGAAACAGTCCTTTCCTTTGCTTTTCAATACACTATTTATTAATATAATAGCATACTTCCTCAAAAAAATCAATGGATATCCTTTAATTTTCACCAAACATTCTTATTTCTCGATTTAATTCGGCAATCCGATGGTTTCTGACTGCAATAAGCAATACAAAAGGGCTTTGTGATATTGATAATTTGTGCAATATGCAGAAAGTTTCACTTACGCTAGACATTTAATATTAAAAAGTATATAATTATAACGCTGTCTGATGACGCAGACGCAGTAATGAGAGAAGAATAGAATATCCATTACGTGTGCAGGGTTCAGGAATTTGCTGCACACTATTCGTCAGCAACGGGGCGTAACTCAGTTTGGTAGAGTGCTTGGTTTGGGACCAAGATGCCGCAGGTTCAAGTCCTGTCGCCCCGACCATACAAAATAAAACCGCCTATTTTAGGCGGTTTTATTTTTGCTTACACGTTTTTGTGTTTTATAAATATAAAAAAGAAACCTCAGTACTTATGTCTTTATGTTCAAACATGATTGTTTATTTCTTTTTAATTGCAATACTAAAATTAATGTCCTGCATTTTTTTAATATTATAACAATAAATTTTTAGTTTAAAGCTGATGTGATGAAATATTGTCATATCAGCTTTTTTATTTTAAAAACCATGCTTTAAATGCGTATATTTCACGCTTTATGCATATATTTTATATAATTGATTGTTCAAAAAATAATACGCCGCTTGCATTGTTTATTGTTTGTTCATAAAAAGTTTATTATTAATTTATGCAGGATTTGAGTTTTGAACTTGCATTTTGATAAAGGGCGTGATATAATAAACAAGTCAAATGTGAAGTTTTAATATTTTAATTTGCAGGATTTGCTTTTGAATATTTCTTTTTTGCTGTTCAGCTTAAAGAATAGTTGTTTGGTTTTATGTTTGTTACAGTTATTGCTGTAAGATAAATAATACAATGCCTAAACAAGCCTTTTTTATTATGTGGGAATATGTAAGAGGGGGAGCTTTGTTGTTTGGCATGAAAGGGTGATTCAAGTGGAAAATATGGAGAAAAAGAAATCAAAAGGTCTTTATTCACCAAAGTTTGAACATGATAACTGCGGTATAGGTGCAGTTGTAAATATTAAGGGTATTAAATCCTATGATACCGTTGCTAATGCTTTAACCATCGTTGAAACTCTTGAGCATAGAGCCGGTAAAGACGCTGAGGGAAAAACGGGTGACGGAGTAGGAATCCTGCTTCAGATATCTCATAAATTCTTTAAAAAGGCTGCTAAAAAAGACTTAGGTATCAACCTGACTACTGAAAGAGACTATGCTGTCGGAATGTTCTTCTTCCCCCAAAAGGAATTAGCAAGAAATCAGGCAATGAAAATGTTTGAAATTATTGCTGAAAAGGAAGGACTTCAGGTCTTAGGCTGGAGGAAGGTACCGTCACGTCCGGAAGTGCTTGGACAAAGAGCTGTTGAATGTATGCCTTTTATTATGCAGTGCTTTATTAAAAGACCTAAAGGTGTTTCAAAAGGTCTTGACTTTGACAGAAAGCTTTATGTTGCAAGACGTGTTTTTGAACAAAGTAATGAAGATACATATGTTGTTTCCCTCTCAAGCAGAACTATTGTGTATAAGGGAATGTTCCTTGTTGAAGATCTAAGAAACTTCTTTCTTGATTTACAGGATGAAGATTATGAATCTGCTATCGCTATGGTGCATTCAAGATTTTCGACTAATACAAATCCAAGCTGGCAGAGGGCTCATCCGAACAGAATGATAGTTCACAACGGAGAGATCAATACTATCCGTGGAAATGCCGATAAAATGCTTGCCCGTGAGGAAACAATGAAATCGGAACATCTCAAAGGAGATTTGGACAAACTGATTCCTGTTGTTAATACCGAGGGCTCAGACTCAGCAATGCTTGATAATACCCTTGAATTTCTGGTAATGAGCGGAATGGATCTTCCCCTTGCTGTAATGATTACAATTCCCGAGCCTTGGGATAATAACGGTACTATGACTCAGGCTAAAAAGGACTTTTATCAGTATTATGCTACTATGATGGAGCCTTGGGACGGACCTGCTTCAATTTTGTTCTCTGACGGAGATATTATGGGTGCTGTTCTCGACAGAAATGGTCTGCGTCCATCAAGATATTATATTACTGACGACGGAAATCTTATCCTTTCTTCTGAGGTAGGAGCTTTGCCGATTGCTCCTGAAAAAATAGTTGTTAAGGAAAGACTTCGCCCCGGTAAAATGCTTCTTGTTGATACCGCTGAAGGAAAGCTCATAGATGACGACGAGCTTAAAGAGCATTATGCTTCAAGGCAGCCTTACGGAGAATGGCTTGACAGTAACCTTGTTTGTCTTTCTGATTTAAAAATTCCAAACGTTAAGGTAGAAGAGCATTCTTATGAAGAAAGACAAAGACTTCAGAAAGCATTTGGATATACTTATGAAGATGTCATGACTTCAATTTTGCCAATGGCCAAAACCGGTTCAGAGTCTATTGCTGCAATGGGTTCAGACAGCCCTATTGCTGTGCTTTCTAAAGAACCTCAGCCGCTGTTCAATTATTTTAAACAGCTTTTTGCTCAGGTAACAAATCCTCCAATTGATGCTATTCGTGAAGAGATCGTTACTTCGGCAACTGTTTATATCGGCGAGGACGGAAATATTCTTGAAGAAAAAGCTGAAAACTGTAAGGTTATAAAAGTCCATAATCCAATCCTTACATCAACAGATATTCTGAAAATTAAGAATATGAAAATTCCCGGTTTTAAAGTTGCGGTTCTGCCAATACTGTATTATAAAAATACTAAGCTTAAAAAAGCTGTAAATAGATTATTTATTGAAGCGGATAAGGCATTCAGTGAAGGTGCAAATATTCTTATTCTTTCTGACAGAGGCGTGGATGAAAACCATCTTGCTATTCCGTCACTTCTTGCAGTTTCTGCATTGCACCAGCATCTTGTTGAAACAAAGAAGAGAACATCTCTTGCTATAATTCTTGAGAGCGGAGAGCCGCGAGAAGTTCATCATTTTGCTACATTGCTTGGTTATGGTGCAAGTGCTGTAAATCCATATCTTGCTCAAGAAACGATCCATGAACTGATTGGCGACGACCTGCTTGATAAAGATTATTATGCCGCAGTAAATGACTATAACTCCGCTGTACTTCACGGTATCGTAAAAATTGCTTCAAAAATGGGTATTTCCACAATTCAATCCTATCAGGGATCTCAGATTTTTGAGGCAATCGGTATAAGCTCAGATGTAATAGACGAATATTTCACAAATACAGTAAGCAGAATTGAGGGACTTACACTTTCTGATATTGAACGCAATGTTGACAGCCTTCATACCGCTGCCTTTGATCCTCTCGGACTTGGAACTAATCCTGCATTAGACAGCAGAGGGAGCCATAAATTCAGAAGCGGAAGAGAAGAGCATCTGTATAATCCTCAGACGATATATCTGCTGCAGCAGGCATCGAGAACAGGTGATTATGAGCTTTACAGGAAATATTCAAAGCTTATCTCTGAGGAAATGGATCCTGTAAATATCAGAGGTCTTATGGAGTTTAATTTCCCTGAAAAAGGCGTGCCTATTGAAGAAGTCGAGTCTGTTGAATCAATTGTAAAGAGATTTAAAACAGGCGCTATGTCCTACGGTTCAATTTCACAGGAAGCGCATGAGGCCTTGGCGATCGCTATGAACAGACTTCACGGTAAGTCGAATTCCGGTGAGGGCGGAGAAAGCCTAGACAGATTGCTTACAAAAGGTCAGCCGGAAGATAGATGCTCGGCTATTAAGCAGGTTGCTTCCGGACGTTTTGGTGTAACTTCAAGATATCTCACCTCTGCAAATGAAATTCAGATAAAAATGGCACAGGGAGCAAAGCCCGGCGAGGGTGGACATCTTCCGGGTAAAAAGGTTTACCCGTGGATCGCAAAAACACGTCATTCAACTCCGGGAGTATCACTGATTTCACCGCCTCCTCATCATGATATCTATTCAATTGAGGATTTGGCTCAGCTTATATATGACTTGAAAAATGCAAATAAAGACGCAAGAATTTCTGTTAAGCTTGTTTCCGAATCAGGCGTCGGTACTGTTGCCGCAGGCGTTGCTAAAGCAGGTGCTGAAGTAATTCTTGTTTCGGGATATGACGGCGGAACAGGTGCTGCACCGAGAAATTCCATTTATAATGCAGGTCTTCCATGGGAGCTTGGACTGGCTGAAGCACATCAGACATTGATTATGAACGGATTGAGAAATAAGGTTGTAATTGAAACAGACGGAAAGCTCATGACAGGCCGTGATGTTGTAATTGCGGCAATACTTGGTGCTGAGGAATATGGCTTTGCAACAGCTCCTCTGGTAACTCTGGGCTGTGCAATGATGAGAGTCTGCAATCTCGATACTTGCCCGTTCGGAGTGGCAACTCAGAATCCTGAGCTTAGAAAAAAATTCATGGGCAAACCGGAATATGTAATGAATTTTATGATTTTTGTTGCAACAGAGCTTCGTGAATATATGGCTAAGCTTGGCGTAAAGACAATTGATGAGCTTGTGGGAAGAATTGACCTTATAAAGCCTAAATCCGACCTTGAAGGTACAGCAGCAGAGGTTGATCTTTCCAATATTATAAGACCTGACTTTGTTTCTGAAAAGATTGAATATGATAAGAAGAATAAATATGACTTTAAGCTTGAAAAAACTTTGGATGAAAAGGTGTTGCTTAAAGAATTTAAAACAGCGCTTGAAAAAGGAACAAAGAAAACCTGTCGGGTTAGTGTTAAAAATACAGACCGTACCTTTGGAACAATTCTCGGTTCTGAAATTACGAAAAAATATTATAATACTCTTGAAGATGATACTTTCAGAATCATCTGTGATGGTTCAGGAGGACAGAGCTTTGGTTCATTTATTCCTAACGGTCTTACTCTTGAGCTTGTCGGTGACAGCAATGACTATTTTGGAAAAGGACTTTCAGGAGGAAAGCTTGTGGTTTATCCGCCTAAGGAGTCCACATTTAAGGCTGAGGACAATATAATAATCGGAAATGTTGCACTCTATGGTGCAACAAGCGGTAAAGCTTTCATAAATGGTGTTGCAGGTGAGCGTTTCTGTGTTAGAAATTCAGGTGCTGTAGCAGTAGTTGAGGGCGTGGGTGACCACGGCTGTGAGTATATGACAGGCGGACGTGTAGTTGTAATCGGAAATACAGGTAAGAACTTTGCAGCAGGTATGTCCGGCGGCGTGGCTTATGTTCTTGATGAGCACAGAGATCTCTATACAAAGCTTAATAAGAAAATGGTTCTTTTCTCAGAGGTAACAGAGAAGTATGATATAATTGAGCTTAAAGAACTTATTGAAGAGCATGTAAAGGAAACTGGTTCAGCAAAGGGTAAATTGATTCTTGATAATTTTGATGAATATCTTCCGAAATTCAAGAGAATCATTCCTTATGATTACAAAACGATGATGACAGCTATTGTTTCTATGGAAGAAAAGGGACTTAGCAGTGAACAAGCGCAGATAGAAGCATTTTATCAAATAGTAAATAATAAATAAGGAGGGGATAGAAATGGGAAAATCAACAGGATTTTTAGATTATGAGCGAAAGGATGCAGAAGCGTTCTCAGTTGAAAAACGAATTAAGAACTTTAATGAATTTCATATTCCTCTCTCTAAGGAAGAACAGGAACAACAGGGAGCTCGCTGTATGGAATGCGGTGTGCCGTTCTGTCAGGCGGGAATTCAGATAGGGAATTCTTATGCAGGATGTCCGCTGAATAACCTTATTCCCGAGTGGAATGATCTTATTTATAAAGGATGTTGGGAGCAGGCATATTACCGGCTTCATAAAACCAATAACTTCCCGGAATTTACATCACGTGTGTGTCCTGCCCTTTGTGAGGCAGCATGTACCTGCGGAGCAAACGGAAAAGCAGTAACCACAAAAGCCAACGAATATGGAATTATTGAAAATGCATATGATCATGGTCTGTGCGAACCTAAAATACCACAGGTCAGAACTGGGAAGAAAATTGCGGTAATCGGTTCAGGCCCGTCGGGTCTTGCCGCTGCTGACCAGCTTAACCAAAGAGGTCATAGTGTGACCGTTTTTGAAAGAGAGGATAAACCGGGCGGACTTCTTATGTATGGTATTCCTAATATGAAACTGGAGAAGCATGTTATTGATAGAAAAATAGACATCATGACAAAAGAGGGTGTCGAGTTTGTATGCAATACAGATATCGGCAAGGATATAAAAGCGTCAAAGCTGCTTAAAGACTTTGACAGAGTAATCCTTGCTTGCGGAGCTTCAAATCCAAGGGATATAACTGTTAAGGGAAGAGATGCACAGGGTATTTATTTTGCAGTGGATTTTCTGAAATCAACTACAAAGGCTCTTCTTAACGGAGGATTGAGTGAAAAAAATCATATATCTGCTAAGGACAAAAAGGTTATGGTTATCGGCGGCGGAGATACGGGTAATGACTGTGTTGGTACAAGTATACGTCATGGCGCAAAGTCAGTTATCCAGCTTGAAATGATGCCTAAGCTTCCCGATACGAGAGGCGAAGATAATCCATGGCCTCAGTGGCCGAGAGTCTGCAAGACCGATTACGGTCAGGAAGAAGCAATTGGTGTATTCGGCAATGATCCAAGAGTATATCAAACTACGGTCAAAGAATTTTTGAAAGATAAAAAGGGCAATGTAACAGGTGCTGTTCTTGTAAAGCTTTCTTCAGAAAAGAATGATGAAACAGGCAGAATGATGATGAACGAAATTGAGGGAAGCGAATATCAGATTGAAGTGGATCTTGTTCTTATCGCAGCAGGCTTTATGGGAAGTCAGGATTATGTTACAAAGGCATTTGGGGTTAATGTTGACGGAAGGACAAATGTTGCTACTGAACATGGCTCACATAAAACAAATATTGAAAATGTGTTTGCCGCAGGAGATATGAGAAGAGGACAGTCTTTGGTTGTTTGGGCTATCCGTGAGGGAAGAGATGCGGCAAGAGAAGTAGATGAAAGCCTTATGGGTTATTCTAATCTTTAATTAAAAAGCTTGATATCAGCGGACTGCTTTTGCAGTCCGCTTTTTTATATCTGAAGCAATTTTCTTTTGTATTTATGCCTAAATTCTATATAATCAAAGCCTTAGAAGAGTAGAAATAAATTGTAATATGTAGAAACAAGGTATTTACTTTTTATATAAAATTTGACAAGATGCGATTTATATGCTATAATATAAAATAGTTAACAAGATGTCTGTTAATAAAGGTTTTAATATGATGAAAAAAATCATCAAAAAGAATTGCAGCAGTTATGATGATGCTCTCAAGTTCGGCTATTGGAGCAAGCGCAGCAAACGTTACAACTACATTAAACACAAATAATAATGTGCTGTATACGGGTAGTGTTTCAGCTTTAAATAAAGCTTATAATGTAACAAAGTGTAAAAATAAAAATACCGTTTATTCTAATAGCATACTTCCAAGTCATCCCAAAGTAAAATATACGCTTAAAGGTACCGCAAATCTAAATACGGTTATGGTTTCTAAAAACAATGATAATAAATTAGCATATCATTTTAATACAGAGAATCAAACTTATAATATGAAAACCAAGAAAACTTCCACGTCAAAAAGAAGTATTACTACAAAAGATGCTGGATGTGGAATGTCACTAAAAAGAGAATCAAATAATAAATTACTTAAATATACTTTAATGATAGATGTAATACGAACTGGCGATGTTGATCCAATGACTTCAAGAACATTAAGATTAGTTGTAAATCAAAAATAAGGAGAATTAATGAAATATACTATAAAGAATCTAAAGTGTTTTGCAAAAGAAAACACCATGATTTTTATACTTTTTATTTTATGTGAATTTGCTGCGGCTTTTATACTTTTCTTATCCTTTGGTACATATCAGAACTTTAAGTTGGTTAAAAATAACGATATCCATAAGTCAGATATAACTATCGGTTTTGGAAATATAATTGAAGAAACTACTTTTGAAGATGAAGCTTATTGTGAGGGCGACGGAAGTGTAGAGAATATTGATGTTAAAAAGTTTTTATCGCTGTTATCAGATGATGCTTTAAATGAAATAGACTCAGTTATGTATATTGCCTCAGCTTATGATTATACAGGAAATGAGAACTTCGGTGGAGAGCCATTAGGAATTTGTTTCAGATTGGAATATTCTCAAAAGGAGAAAAGGTTTGTGCCTTTTGATACAGCTTTTAATAATTCACCTGTTCTTTGCGGAAAGGGTATGTCCTTAAAAGATTATAATAACGGGGTAAAAAATATAGTGCTTCCAAGTTATTATACTGAAGAATTTGTAGGTCAGGAAATGCTTATTAACGAAGAGTCATATAAAATAATTGGTGTTGATTCAATAGACGATTTTGCTGTTATTCCATATGAAAATTCTCCGGATTCTTTAAATGATATAAGCAATATTTTTTTTATGACCAATAATGTTATTTCACAAAAAGCATATAACGATATTGAAACTTCACTAAAAGAAGTTTTTGGAGATTATGCATTTATACCAAAAGTCGATACAATTAATACAAAGCTTCCATTTTATAATTCCATAATGTTGATTTCAGTAATTTTAACCTGTCTTGCGGCAATAACACTTTCACTATTATTCAGATATATTTTATCTACAAGAAGCAAAACTATTTCTATTTTTAGGGTTTGCGGATGTACCAAGGTTAATGTAAGAAGAATTTTTATTTCTGAAGTAATGATAACTTCATTAGTAAGTTTTTTTATAGCTGTTGTCGCTTATTTCGGAATAGCAGTCAATAAATTAAAAAGTTCTTTAGTTTATGTTGATATTGTCTATGGCTTGAAGAACTGTGTAATATTAAGTGTTGTCTATTTTCTCTGTATTTATATTGTGTTAAAAGCAATGATATTTTTCACCTTGTTGAAATCTCCGGTTACACAAATGAAACAGGGAGGTAATTAACATGGTATTATATTCATTTAAATTAAATAAAAAATTTATATTCACTAATTTATTTGTTGCTTTACAGCTTTCTGTTGCATTGATTCTGATGATTATTACCGTTTCTTCAATAATGTCAAGAATAGATGACTATCTTCCTCTTAGAAAGGTTTTATCAAGTCAAGGAAAATGCATATATGTTTCCGAAGTAATTTACATTAACAATGAACGTTATATTTTTACTGTTGAGGATATATTAAATACCGAAAAAAATATATCTGAGATTTATTCAGGATATAAAACTCCCTTGGTTCCTGATGGAACAGAGAACTATGACTATTCATATTCCTATTCAAGAAACATGGCAGAATTATATACTCCAAGAATGTTAAAAGGCAAGTGGATTGATAAGGCTGATGAAAATTCAGATATCTTGGAAGTCGTTGTTTCCAATAGTGATAATTATGATGTAGGTGATATGATATCTTTTTATAATTTAAATAATGAAGAAAAGACTTATTCTGCAAAAGTTATAGGAATATTAGCTGACGACGCAAAAATATTAGGGTTGGAAGGTTCAAATGAAAACGTTTCGGATTTTAGAGATATGTATAAACATATGGAAGGAGAATGCTTTTTCTTTTCAAATGAACAGATTGATAAAATGAGAATTGGTTCAACATTATATGGTCAAATGTTTGTAACTTACAAAAATAATTTAAATGATGCAGAATTATTAGACCTCAATAGAAACTTATATAAATATGGTTCTAATTTAGGTTTGTCTGATGAATTAAATATAAACAGTAAAAACTACATAAAGGAAGATATTATATTAATTTTCCCAATAGCATTATGCGTATTATTTTTGGTGGTGATCAGTGAGGTTGCGGCGGTTTTAATACAAACAAAACGTGAGCTTAAATTCTATTCCGTATTAAATATTTGTGGTGCAACAAAGAAACATTGCATCATAATTAATTTATTATGCAGTCTTTTTGTTTCATTGGTTGGAATAGTCATAGCTGCAGCATTTGTTGTAATTAATTACAAACATTTATTATCGTCATTTATAATTAATTTAGATTCAGTTCAGATTTTTGTCTGTTTGATAATTGTTATTATAAATATACTTTTGTCTGTTATAATTCCGTATAAAATTTTATCAAAAAAAGCTATTATCGAAACCTTAAAAAAGTAGAAATAAATTGTAATATGTAGAAACAAGGTATTTACTTTTTATATAAAATTTGACAGAATGTGATTTAAATGCTATAATATAAAATAGTTAACAAGACGTCTGTTAATAATAAAAAATGAAAGGTTTTGATATCATGAAAAAATCAACAAAAAGAATTGCAGCAACAGCTGCAGCAGTTATGATGATGCTATCAGGTTCAGCAATTGGAGCAAGTGCGGTGAGCGTTGAAAGAAATAAAAATTATTCGTGTACACATTACAAAATGTATGCATATGCTTTAATTGATGCAAGTACAAATAAGGCTTATATTCGCAATTTAACTACATGTAAAACAAATTGCGCTGTATTATATGCTCAGGTGTCAGTTTCGGGAGTAGCAGAGAAGCATAGTCAGGCATCAAATGTAAAGGTTGGTGATATTCTTACTCCAAATACTAATATTAATAGTTGCAGAGGAAAAACAGCTAAGTATACTTCATATTATAAAGCATCAAGTGCGGGCGCAGAAAAAAGTAAAAAGACATTAGAGCTTAGTCTTACAGTTTAAGTAAGCTTGTATTTGGTATTAAGAAATAAAGATAATTATTTATATACTTTGGTAATTTATTGATAGCAGCGCCCGTTGCTTAGCAATAGGCATAGGGCGTTGCAAATGTTATATCTTTAAGTCTGGAGGACTTATTCATGTTTTTTAAAACTATGAAAGGAATGTTTGGTAAAAAGTTTTTGTTGCTGCTTATTATAGTCAGCACCATTCTTACTGCTGTTACCAGTTGTTTTGTTTATGGAATATATCAAAATTACCATACTAAAATAAGTCAAGGTGAATCCGAAGAAAAAGCTGTTATTATCTCGGCGCTTAATAATGTTGGTGTACAAACATCACATTCTGAATATGTAGAAAAGTTTGGTGAAGAATCCATGTCTGCTGAATATACTTCAGTATCTAAGGGAGATGCAGTAAAAATGCTTATGGATTTGCCTGAATCTGTTATGGATGATATTGATTATGTGTTGTGTGATGCAACTATGGATGACAATATTTTTGGCGTGAATTTTTACACGTTTCAGTTTAAAGTAACTCCTGACGGATTATTGCCTTATGGTGATTCAGCAAATCAATTTACAAATGAGCAGTACATATCAGGTGAATGTGTTGCACGCATAGGTCATGTATTATTAACCGATGAAGCAGAGAGTTGTGCAAGAGGCACGGTATATTGGCAAAATGATGGTGCAAGAAAAATTGAAAGCAGTGAAGAATATCTTGAGATTGGGGGTCAAAAATACAAAATTATAGGTGAAAATAAGAAGATGAATTTAGATGATTACACAATTTTCATTCCCTTTACATCATTAAATGATAATACACCACTCCGTGCGATGTATAACACCATATCGATAAATTTTAAAGATCCGGTAACATATCGTCAATATAATGAAATTCAAAACTCAGTTAATAGAAATATATCTGATAAGGCTTTTGTAAAAGATATGGATTTGACAATATCCGCTGACATATTTTTTTACAAAACTATGATTGTAATATCAGGAGTTGTAACCTTACTTTTTGCTGTTAATCTAGTATTGATTTATAGCTATGCCGTTCAGCAGAATAAGAAAAAAATAGCTATATATCGAATATGCGGATGTACACGAAGAAATAGTATTAGACTTTTTATATTACAGGCTGCAATAATTTGTGTTCCTGTTTTTATATTATCACAGTTTATTTTTAATAAGTTTTTATATCCGGTTATGACAGAATTATTTCCATTTGCAATAAACAGCTTTTCATTTTTAGTATATGTTTTAATGTTTGTCAGTTACATTATAGTCTCATTTATTATTCTTGAGATAATGCTTACACAAAATATAGGAAGAAAGGTTGATTTAATGGGGGATATACAATGAAAAGCGTATTTAAGTTTCTTGAAAGAAATAAATTGATCTACATACTTATAGCTTTACAGATTGCAGCAGTATTTGCCTTAATTATAATTTTTACATCAGCTGTTAGAGATAGAACAGCCTTCTATTCAGTGTGTAAAAATGCACTTTCAGGCAACGGAATAATAATTAAGCCTTCATCAGCAGAAAACAAAATGCATAATGAAAAAGATATATTAAAAATATTTGATAAGGCTAAAAATATTTCCGGAGTTAAATCACTAAATCTATTTAATGATTCGTATGATTTTCAAGGCGTTGCAATGTTTTATTCTTCAAATGATATGAGAAAAATTCCGCCATTTCTTAAAAGTGGAACTTGCCCTGATGACAATTCGGATTTAATTGAATGCTTAGCTTCTGAGGCTTCAGGATTTAAAACGGGAGATATTATTAAATTACATGATGATAAAAACAAAGAGTATACTATAAAAATATGTGGAATTCTTTCATATAATCAATATATTTTCGGTACTGGTATACCAGGTGAATACAGATACAATGGAAATTACAAAGATCTATATTATTATTTATCAAAATCAGGAGACGGTACACCACTTTTGTTGACTACAGAAAATATAGCGAAGAAATATGATATGAATCCTACATATAGATATGATTCTTCAGTTATAATAACTTTTTCGGAAGATGCATATGATTCTGAGATTTTGAACGTAATGGCGTTTGATAACGGATTTGAAATAATGAATAATACTGAAAGCATGAATAAAGCAAGTATTAATTATATAAATGAACAGCTTTATACAATGCTTCCTTTGGCAATCGCAATATTAATTATTACAATTTTTACAGCTGTAACAACAAGTATAATTTCCACCACACGAAATTTGAGAAGCTATGCATCTTATTATCTTTGCGGAGCAACATGGAAATACTGTGCAAGAATTAATTTAGGAATTTACTTTTTTGTTACACTTCTCAGCATAGCGGCAGATTTTGTATTTTTCATTATAGGTTCATATACCTTTTTAAAAAACACTGTAGTTTCTATAAATAGTATGAGTCTTATTTTATGCGGATCAATAGCAGTGCTGTTTTTATTGTTATCTTTGTTTATACCGCTGATAACAGTTAAAAATACTCAACCAAGAGATGTTTTAAAACGCTAAATCATAAAGTCTTATATATAGATAAAATTTGACAGAATGTGATTTAAATGCTATAATATAAAATAGTTAACAAGACGTCTGTTAATAAAGGTTTTAATATTATGAAAAAAATCATCAAAAAGAATCGCAGCAGTTATGATGATGCTCTCAGGTTCAGCAATTGGAGCAAGTGCAGCAGTAGTGGAAAAACATGAGCCGTATTATGGTACTTATATGAGGGTATTATGCACAAGCCAAATTTACACAGGAACAAATAAATCATATTCAAGAAATCTTACGACTTATTTAAATGCTACAAAAAGATATTGTTTGGCGAAAACTCAAGTTTTAAATTCATCTTTATCTTTAATTGACGGTCAGACAAAAAGTGGTTCTTTGTCAAAAGGCGGTGTTCTTGGTCCCAATGTAACTGTTAATAATTCCAAAGCAGCTACAGCTACTTTTTATTCCGAAGTACGAAAAACTACATCTTCTTCAAGTTCGGTAATAGAAAATTGCAGATTGAATATAAAATTAATAGATTAATTATAAAGAGGCTCTTATGTTTTTTAATATATTTATTAATCGGTTAAAAAAGCAGAAAATTGTTGTTTCACTTATAATAGTAAGCGCTTTGGTTACTTCATTTGTAATTTGTTTTTCATACGGAGTGTATCAAAATTATAATGCCAAATTGGAACTTGGTGAAACAGAAGGTAAGACGGTTAATATTTCTGCTTCATATTCTGTTGCAGAACAATATAAGGACCGGAAATATTCGGATGTTTATGAAATGGAAACTGAAGTATCATCTGAATATACATCAATTACAAAAAAAGATTTGATTGATACACTTATGGAATTGTCTGACGATACTAAAAATGCTATTAAAACTGTTTTTTGCGGAGCAACAATCGAAGACTCGGTATATCAGTTGAATCCATATGATTTTAATTTCAAACCAACGTCCAAAGGTATGATTCCTGCTGAAAATCATAAAGATCAATTTACTGACGAACAATATCTGAACGGAGAAAGGGTAGTAAGGATCGGCAGCGATCTTTATACTGAATCGGCAAGTTCTAATATCACAGGTACTATGCTGTGGACTAATGAGGGGGCAAGACAAGTCAGAGAAGATGAAACTGAAATTACGATAGCAGGAGAAAGTTATAAAATCATCGGGAAAGCAGTTAAAGACCCTATGGGTATATATATTTATATACCATTTACATCTCTTCCTGACGATACTCCGCTTAGGGCTATGAATAATACGGTGATGATTGAATTTAATAAGAATGTTACATATAATCAATTGCTTGATATAAGAAATGCGGTTCAAAACATTATGCCGGATAAGGCAAATGTGAATGATATTGAATTATCTGAAAGTAGTGATACTTTTTATTACAAAACAATCATAGGTATAAGTTTTTTGGTTTCAATTTTGTCTGCAATAAATCTTGTTGTGCTTTATAGCTTTATTATTGAAAATGATAAAAGGAGAATTTCAATAATCAGACTTTGCGGCTGCACGTTAATCAAAACAGTTAAGAATTCTTTAATAGAAATATGTTTGTTGACTGTTCCTGTATTTGTGATATCAGAATTAATATTTAATAAAGCATTTATACCGATTTTGAAAAATCATTTTCCTTTTATTACAGAATGTTTTTCATTCAAAATTTATTTTATTAACTTATTAATGTATATTTTTGTTTCTTTAATAATTATGATTATATCTTTGTTTATTTGCATTGGAAAGAATAATAAAATAAAGGAGGATATATCATAATGCTAAAGATATTAAAAAAGAACCGTTTATCAGCGCTTTTGCAGATAATCCAGTTAACAACAGTTTTTATAGTTCTTATGTTTATTGTTTCCTCAATAATTTATAGAATGAATTATTATGCGCCAATAAAAGATTCTTTAAACAGAAACGGTCTATGTGTTGATGTGTCAACGGCTCAAAACCTTAGGACAGAATCAGAAATAAGAGATAAGTTTCCACAAGCAACTCAAATATGGGGTGTGTTAGGAACAAATGTGTTTCTTGGAAATACTGAAATGAATACAATTATTTACGATAGTGAAACTTTAAGCAAGCTATATATAAAATTAGATTCAGGAAATGTTTCAAAGCTCCAAGATAACAGTAAAAATTATTGTTTAATTTCAAATGGATTAGGGCATGATGTCGGAGATGAAATTGAAGTAACAAGCGAAGATAAAAAAGCAACTTTAGTTGTTGCAGGAGTAATCTCAGATAACCAGCAAATTATGGGGTTTACTCAGGAACAAATAAGCTATAAAAACGATTATAGAGATTTTTATTTGTCATATAATTCTGATGCGTGTGTTCCCATAGTTATAGCATCTGAAAATACTATGAAAAAGCTTGGCTTTAATGGCATATACACAGAGAATGTAATAATAAATTTTCCAAAGGAAAACTTTGATGAGAATACAATAATTCAAAAATTGTCGGATGAATGGGCAATTTGCCATTGGAGTTGTGATGAGTTTAAAGAGTTAAGCGAGAATTATATTTCTGAGCAACTATATGTTATCTTACCGATTATTATTTGTGTCTTGTTATTAACGATATTTACTTCCATTTCTTCTAATGCTATTAATGCAAAACGTAATTTGAGAAACTATGGAATATTGTATTTATGCGGAGCAACATGGAAAAAATGTATGAGAATCAGTGTAGTCAATTCATGTTTTGTTAGTTTAATTTCATTGTTTTTATCATTAATCGTACTTTTAATTGGTAAAATAACATTTTGGCATGATACTGTAATAACCCTTGGCTTTTGGCAGATATTAGCATGTTTAGCGGCTCTGTTTATTCATGTTACAATTTCTATGTTTATACCACTGTTAATGATTGGCAGAACTCAACCAAGAGATGTTTTAAAACGCTAAATCATAAAGTCTTATATATAGATAAAACTTAACAGAATGTGATTTAAATGCTATAATATAAAATAGTTAACAAGACGTCTGTTAATAATAAAAAATGAAAGGTTTTGAATTTAATGAAACAATTATTAAAGAAAATAACTGCAGGTGTAGTTTCATTGGGACTTATTGGAACAGCAGTCGCAACTTCGGCAATGGCATATACAAAAAAGGAGGCCTATAATGCAGATTATAATTATAAAGGTAATTCCAACAATTTGAGTTGGAATTATATAGGCGGTCCTTCTGTTGCTACAACAGCAGGTTCAAATTCATCGGGAAATCAGTATACAAGATATATCTATACTTATGTTGCCAGAAGAAATGTAAAATCTGAAAAAGTACTTTCATATAATAGTGCTGAAATAACCACTAAAAATGCAGGCACTGCTTGTTCGGTTTCCCGAAATCGAACAGATAAATCTGTTTATTTCCGACACTATGCTAAAATAAAAACAGATAAGGATAATAATGTTGTAATTTATACTTCTCCTGATTACAGAGTTTATCAAAAGGGCAATTAAACAGGTGGAGAATATGAGCTACATATTGAAAAATATAAAGCAGTTTTCAACGAAAAGTACGATGATTTTCGTACTTTTCGTTGTCTGTGAAATTTCTGCGGTGTTAATTATTTTGTTTTCCTATGGAACTTTCAATCATTTTCAGACAGAAAAGGACATTGAATCCAAAATGATTGACCAGCAGCATTTCAGTATATCCTTTGGTAATATTGTTGATACAATAAAGGACGAATCAGGAAATACATTATATTATAACGGCGACGGAGTTATAACTGTTGCTCAATTTAGACAAGTGCTTGATAAACTTGATGATAAAACAAAAAGCCGATTGCCAGGGTTTTATTTTATTATAAATAATGAAGACAAAGGCTTTTTGAATTATTTAAATAATGACGAAGTGGTTGTTCAGACAAATGATGAGGACATAAGTGATTTATTGCCTTTTATTGAGTTTAGACTTGAGTTTAATGAAAATTTAAATGATTATAGTCTTTATGAAGAATATCTGAATAACTTCTATATGATTAAAGGCAGATTTTTTACTTATGAAGAATATGCCAGCGATAAAAATCTTATCGTTCTGCCTATTGAAGGAAAAGAAGAATTGCTGGGAGAAACTATAGATTTTCTTGGTAAAAAGTATACTGTGATCGGTTTTAGCGGCGATACTGGCTCTCAGGTCCCATTTAAAACTGTCGGCGGAGATAATACTATTAAGTATATATCAATTCTTGACGATAATGTTATTATGATTCAGGATTATTATAAGCTGAGAGAGGCTTTTGTCAGCGTAATGGGTGATCAGGTTCTGTTTCCCCCTGTTAATGCTGTTGATTTTTCTGAAATTAAGTTTTTTAATTCAATAATCTATATTTCTGTAGCTTTAGCAGTGGTGTCTGCAATAAACCTGGCAATATTATTTAGATATGTTCTTAATTCAAGACGAAAGCAATTAGCAATATTCCTTATTAATGGATGTACGAGAAATAAACTGCGCAGAATGTATATTATAGAAATACTTATTATCTCAGTAACGGTATTTTTAGTATTTTCATGTGTTTATCATTTTGTTATTCTGCCTAAGCTATCATTTTTCTTTGATTATATAGCTGAAATGTATAATATTAGAACTTATATTTCTATGTTTGTGATTTATCTGATTTCTATTTATATTTTTCTTAATGTAGTTATTGTTTCTGGAAATCATAAGTCCCCGGTTGTTTTACTGAAGAAAAGGGGAAGATAAAATGATTAAATATGGTATAAAGGAATTTATAAGAAATATTTACAGCAATATTTTTATAGCTGTTCAACTTGCGGTAACTTTAATTATTGCAATTGCCAGTGTCTCATCGGTGTTGTCAAGAACTGAGCTTTATGCTCCTGTAGAGGACTTTATTGACGGCAATGGGTATTTTATAGATAGCTTGTTTGATTCGGCAGAACTGAATTCCGCATTGGAAGAGATTGAGGAGATTAAAAATACTTATTCAGCTCTTGATACAAATATGTTTTATTCCATTAAAAATAACAATGAACTTACAGAAGTTGACGAAAGCTGTAAGTATGTATCAGCATTGACGGATGACTATATAAAAGCTTATACTCCACACATGAAATCAGGAGTTTGGCTTGATGATTATACTGCCGGTGATAAAGATGAATTGTTTGCGGTTGCTACGGAAAATGATTATTACAAAACCGGTGACACCGTTACCGCTGCCTATAAATACCGTGTAGGAAAAATGAGTCCATCTGATGAAAACTATGATGAATATGATCCTTATAAATATGAATACAAGCAGTTTAAGATAAAAATTATAGGAGTAGTTGAAGATAATTCAAAAATACTTGGTTTCAATAAAGGCATTTTTGTTGCCGACGGAGTGGATGTAGAGAACTCATCGGATTTCAGAGAGCTTTATACAACGGTTAATAAATATGTAGACTTTATGCTTATAATGCCTGAAAAAGTAATAAAAAATACTGGGTGCGAGGTTTATCCGTCCGGTAATAGGATCGTTACATTAAAGGACGGAACAAGTGATGATAGAAATCTTGAAATAATGAGATATTTAAGACAATATGGAATTGTTACGGAATTAGATGAATTCAGAGATAATACAGTAATTTATATCAATGGACAGTTGATAAAACTGATTCCGTTTCTGATATGTACAATGATTCTTGTAGTTGTAAGCTCGGTGTCTATTTCAGCATTAAATGCAAAGAAGAGGATAAAGTATTTTGGTATTCTATATATTTGCGGTTCACGATGGAAAGGTTGTTTATATGTAAATCTGGTAAATAATCTTATAACAGCATTTATGTCCGGAGTTGTAACTTATGTTATAATAAAGATGCTTGAAATTACAGATATTTTGACAACCACTGTTATTTCTATGGGGCTATGGCAATTTGTTGCTTGTCTTGTGATTATTATAATTTACCTTGTATGTTCATTTGTTATGCCGATAGTCATTATGAGCAGAAATACACCTAAAGAAATATTAACATCAAGTGAATAAAATTTGAAGCAATTTTCTTTTGTATTTATGCCTAAATTCTATATAATCAAAGCCTTAAAAAAGTAGAAATAAATTGTAATATGTAGAAACAAGGTATTTACTTTTTATATAAAATTTGACAAGATGCGATTTATATGCTATAATATAAAATAGTTAACAAGATGTCTGTTAATAAAGGTTTTAATATGATGAAAAAAATCATCAAAAAGAATCGCAGCAGTTATGATGATGCTCTCAGGTTCATCAATTGGAGCAAGTGCAGCTTCTCCTTATACTTTAAAAAGTTATTCAGAGAATGGAAGTAACGGTTATATTAGTACTAGTATGTTTACATATAAGTATAATAACTCGTATAAAAGATCCGTACAGTGTGCAACAACTTGTAAAAAGAACGGGTCATGGTATATGTATGTAAGCGCAACATTAAAGGATAAAAATATGAATGATTTATCTACTGACGGAAAATCATTAGGAAATATGACTACTGGAAGTTCTTTGACTGCTATTGCAACTAAAACTTCATCAAGTATTAAATATGCATATAATTATAGTTATTTAAGAACGACAGCTAATGCTAGTTCTAAAGATTTTACAATAATGATTAACGCTTTTTAAAATGTACATAAATAAATGCTTAATGAGTTTTTTGCTCGTTAAGCATTTATATAAGGAGAAGCTTAAATGATAAAACATAAATTATCAGTATATATATTAATTATAATAACTATAGTTGCTACTGCCGGAGTAATATGTTTTTCTTTTGGTACATATATGAATTATCACGCTATAATTCAAGAGGGTGAATCTGAATCACGAACTATAATTTTAGATGCCGAAAATACTGATGAATATATGAATTCATTAATAACTAAAGGCAATCTTATTGAAATGCTGACGGCTCTGCCTGTTGATATTCAAAATTCTATAAATTCCGTTTGGTGTCAAATTATAGGAGAAGATGATATATATTATCCACATAATTTGTATAGCTTTTATTTTCGCCCTGAAAATGGTAAAATAGTAGATGGTTTTGAAGAAAATCTTTTTAAAGACGATGATTATGCTGAAGGTAAAAGGTATGTGAAAATCGGAACAGGACTATATGAGAATACATACATGCCTTTTTCATTATCAGTTGAAGGTTATCCGGGAGAAGAGCCATGGACTAATGTTAATAAAGTCAGTGAAAATCAAAGAAGTATTAAAATAAATGGATTTGATTATGAAATTATTGGAAGTACCGATGAATCATATGATCCGGTTTCGGCGTTTGTGTATTTTCCTTTTACATCATTAGCTGAAAATACACCAATACGTGCTCAGGCAGATGGAACTGATGCTGTTGAGATAGATTTTAACGATATAATAACAGCAAAACAATATAAAGCGATAAATGATACTGTTAATATGCATATGAATGGTATTGCTGTGGTGGAACCTATTGAATTGACAGAAACGACTGAAACTTATTATTATAAGACTATTATTTTAATAACAATACTAATTACTATTCTTTCAGCAATAAATATAGCTTTTTTATATAGATATATTATTGAACAGGATAAGAAAAAGATTAATATAAAAAGGTTATGCGGTTGTACACGTTTAAAAGCTATTGCAATTTATTTATTAAGATATAGCCTTATTTCATTTCCCTTATTTATTCTAACTGAACTTTGTTATGATAGATTTTTGCTCCCTAATTTAGCAGATTTCTTCCCATATATCACAGGTGCTTATAGCATTGTGATTTATAGTATAATATTTGGAATTTTTGTTTTATTGTCAATTGTGATTCTACTTTGTGTGTTTCTCTATGATATTCCAATAAAGATTTCAAAGCTTGGGGAGGCGATAAAGTGATTTTTAAATTAGCGGTTAAGCAATTATTTAAAAATAAATTATCCAATATAATTATAATATTTCAGCTTTTTGTTATATTGATACTTACCTTAACAATGGTGTCAACAATATTGTCCAGAGGAAAATATTTTTTCCCTTTTAAAGACATGCTTGATAAACCCGGGGTTATATGTTCATTAACCGGTAATGCAGAATCTGAAGTAAATAAAAACCTTCAGGAAGTTGACAGTTCTATATTTACATATATGACCTTTTTTGATTATGATAATATTCAATTTCAAGTGTATAGTTATAAAGAAGACTATTTAGATAAGGTTAAACCAACAATTTCGGACGGAAATTGGCTGACT
Source organism: uncultured Ruminococcus sp. (assembly GCA_900539835.1). GTDB lineage: Bacteria > Bacillota > Clostridia > Oscillospirales > Ruminococcaceae > FB2012. Next base: position 22,143 of record UQDR01000011.1, read on the forward strand.
GAAAGTCAGGATGATAAGTATATTCATGCAGTAATTACTGAGAATGAATATGGAATAAAAACAGGTGATTTTATTTCTTACGAAGATAAAAAAATAAAAGTTATAGGAGTTGCTGCCGATAATACTTATTTATATGGTTATACAAGCGGCGAAAACGGAGATATAAATCAGGATTTCAGAGATCTATTCAGAGTTTACAATCATAATTATGAGATTGCAGAAATGAATGGTTCTGTACCTAAAGTATTAATGCCTTATGAAGATGCAAAAAAACTTGGATTAGAAACTGTGGTTTATGGACATTGTATTATATCTTTTAACGAAGATATATCTGATAAAATGATAAAACAAAACAAGCAAGCTATTTTAGGTATGCATGGCTCAATTTATGCAGATAACAGTACTGCTTTAAAAAATAGTGAAAAATTAGTATATAATCAAGTGTATTTGCTTCTTCCAATCATTATATGTGTGTTTCTGATTACTGCAATCAGTGTAATCAGTGTCAATGCAATTACGGTTAGGCGGCAATTAAAAAATTATGCTATATATAATATTTGCGGACTAAGTTGGAAAAAGTGCTGTTTAATTAATTTATTTTCATCTATAATAATGTGTTTGGTAGCTATTATAATGATGGTGATTAGTGTTGTATTAACAAAATACATTAGTTTCTTTTCTCAAACAGTTATTGACTTTGGTATTATACAGGTTTTATCTTGCGTATTTCTTATAGTCGTTTATTTGATTTTGGCGATGATAATGCCTATAATAGTAATGAAGAATAATACATCAAAAGAAATTCTGACATCAAATGAATAAGGAGAAAATCATGATAAAATTAAATAACATAGTGAAAGTATATAATCCTAAAAAAGCAAATGAATTTAAGGCGCTCCATGAAGTTTCATGTGAAATTCAGGACGGAGAAATGGTGGCTGTTATCGGTCAGTCCGGAGCAGGAAAGTCAACGCTTTTACATATATTAGCCTGCATTGACAGCTATCAGAAAGGCGAATATGTAATTGACGGAACACTTGTAAAAAATCTCTCAGAACGTCAATATGCAAAGATTCGTAATGAAAAGATCGGAATGGTAATGCAGGATTTTGCCCTTGTTGAGGACTTCACAGCGCTTGAAAATGTTATGATCCCCTTGAACTTTTCAAAACGCAAAATCAAAGGGAAGAAAGAAAAAGCTCTTTCTGCTTTGAAATCCGTCGGCATTGAGGATCTAGCAAAAAAGCCATGTAATAAGCTTTCCGGCGGTCAGAAACAACGTGTCGCAATAGCAAGAGCTATTGTTAACGATCCAAGTATGATCCTTGCTGACGAGCCAACAGGTGCGCTTGATACAAAAACCTCGGAAGAAATTATGGAGCTGTTCAAATCTTTGAATAAAGAAGGTAAAACAATTGTTATCGTTACTCATGACCCTAAAGTCGCAAATCAGTGCGACAGAATAATTGAAATTTCTGACGGAAGAATATTATCATAAAATAGTTTTAACCTGTTCATAAATATCAAAACTTTTTTAAACTCTGTTTCTGTTAAAAATAAGAGGCAGAGTTTTTTATGTGTCAAAATTTTAAGTAACAACATCGTTTTTCTCGGTTTTCATTGACAAGTCGGTAAAAAATGTCGTATAATATAGTTAATTATCACATAGAATACACAATGATGTAGTATATTAATCAAGAAGATAGTGTGAAGTTTTATTTTCACACTCAAATTTGTTGCAATGCAGAATACAAAATTGTCTTAATGCATCAAATTTGAAAAGAAATGGAGTTTCTTATGTTCGGATATATCAGAGCCTTTAAGCCATATATGCGTGTGTGCGAATATGATACATACCGTGCGGTTTATTGCGGACTTTGCAAGAGAATAGGCAGAGAATTCGGCTTTGTCCCCAGATTTTCTCTGAGCTATGATTTTACATTTCTTGCATTAATGGATATGTCACTTAATCAAATTAAAATATGTGCCGAGAAACAAAGATGTATTGCACATCCGCTAAAAAAAAGATTTTGCCTGTCCTGTAACAGCGGAGTAGATTATTCAGCCTCTGCGGCAATGCTTTTGGTTTATCATAAACTAAAAGATGACCTTGAGGATAAGGATATAAAAAGTAAAATCCGAGCGCTGCTTCTGCTTCCTTTTTTTAAAAGACCATATAAAAAATCAAGGATTAAATATCCCAATCTTGCCAATAATATTGAGAAGCAAATGATTTTGCAAAGAAAAATAGAGCATGAAAAATGCGCAAGCATCGATAAAGCTTGTGAGCCTACAGCAATAATAATGCAGGAGATTTTCGGAGCTTTAAACGGTGAACATAATAAAAAGGACCTTATGAGATTCGGTTATCTCTTGGGTAGATTTATCTATATCTGTGATGCCTTTGACGACGTTAAAGAGGATTATAAAAAAGGCAATTACAATCCATTGCTTCTTATATTTGAATTAAATAACGGCAAGGGCGAAATTCCTGTTGAAAGATTTGAGAAAATAAAAGAGTATGTTACCGACAGCATTAATTTTACTTTAGGAGAATTGGCGGAAACATATGTTAAATTGAATATAGAAATGTATAAGCCTATAATAGATAATGTGATTTATCTCGGCTTAAAAAATGTCTTTGACCTTGTAAAATCCGAAAAATTCAAAAGAAAATTACGGGAGGAAAAAACTAATGAACGATCCGTATAAGGTGCTGGGAGTATCTCCTAACGCAACGGAAGAGGAAATTAAAACAGCATATAAAGAGCTTGTGAAAAAATATCATCCTGATAAGTATCAGGACAGTCCGTTGAAAGATGTGGCTGAAGAAAAAATGGCTGAGGTTAATGCCGCTTACGATAATATTATAAATTCACGCAGATCCGGCGGTTTCACCGGTTCAGGCAGTAGCTATTCAAACAGCGGAAATTCAGAATATTCGGGTGTCAATTATTACGATATCCGTCGTCTGATCCAAACCGGCGATATTACAAGAGCTGATAGCTTGTTGGATTCCGTGCCTTCAAATGAACGAAATGCAGAGTGGTTTTTCTTAAAGGGAAGCGTGTGTTATACAAGAGGATGGCTTAATGAAGCTTATCAGAATTTTTCTGCGGCAGTTTCAATGGCTCCGGCTAATATGGAGTACCGCTCAGCCCTTAATCAAATGGATCAGCAGAGAAACGGTTATATGAGAGGAAATCCTATGGGCGGATATGGCAATAATGACGTGAATAGACAAATGGATTGCTGTACAAGCCTTTGCTGTGCAGATTGCTGCTGTGAAATGATGGGCGGAGATTTGATACCATGCTGTTAAAGAGGTGAAAACGCTTTGAGAAATAAGCTGGCTTTCAGAATTTCCTTGGGGGGCATAATCGCCGCAGTGTGCCTTATGCTAATGTTCTGTACTGGAATGTTCCCGATGCTTGACTATACAATCCCTGCCTTTGCAGGTTTTCTGATGGTTGTAATGATCGTTGAAACCAGTCCTAAATGGGCGGTTACAACTTATTTTGTCGTAAGTGCCCTTTGTCTTGTCATAACACCTAATTATGAAGCGTCAATGCTTTTTATTCTGTTTATGGGATATTATCCGATATTAAAATTTTATCTTGACCAACTTAATAATAAAGTATTTTCATGGTCTGTTAAATATATAGTATTCAATCTTGCGGCAGCAGTCTTTTTTCTTGCTTTTCAGTATGTGTTTACATCTGTTGACCTGCTTGAAGGAATGGATATATTTGGTAAGTTTGCGCTCCCTGTGCTGTGGATCATGGGCAACGTTTTTTTCTGGCTTTATGATAAAGTTCTGGGTCAATTAGTGGATTTGTATGTTAATTGGTTCAGAAAAAAGATTCTGAGAAGAAAATAAAAGTGTTAAAATAGAGAGGATTTTTTGATGGAGCAAAATCTTAAAAAAAATGACTGCATCGAAAATAAAGCTGAACTTGATAAAAAAGCAATTCATAAGAAACGAGTTCAGATAATAAGTCTTGCGGTGTTTGCATTGTTTTTGATAGTGGGAACAATAGCAGCAATTCCTATTGCTAAAGAGCTTAGTGCTGATTTAAAAACACATGAGGGAATTCAAAATCTTACCGAAAAGTTCAGCAGATATAGCGGCATTTGGGGAGTAATTGTCTTTTTGTTAATACAAACAATACAGGTTATTCTCGCTGTTATACCTCCAATACAAATTTTGGGCGGAGTAATGTTTGGATGGTTTTGGGGAGGAGTCTTGTCTTATGCAGGAGTTTTCCTCGGAAACTTTATTGTGTTCATGCTTGTGAAAAGGCTTGGCACACCGTTGGTTGATGCGTTTGTCAATGAAAAACAGCTCAAGCGGTTTAAGTTTTTGCAGGACGAAAAAAAGCTTACCGGAATTCTTATAATACTTTATCTTATCCCCGGCGTACCAAAAGATGTTATAACTTATATCGTGCCGCTGACTCAAATCAGCAAAAAGGATTTTTTCCTTTATGTTATGCCGTTTAGAATTCCCGCTGTTTTTATGTCAACGATCCTCGGCGGTAATGTGGGTAACGGAAACTATAGAGCAGCATTTGGTATCATAATTGCATTTATTGCAATAGGCGTTATCGGAGTACTGTTTAAGGACGTAATTTTGAACAAATTAAAACGTAATAAGAAAGCGGATTAAGGCGGTTTGTACAAAATCAACCGCCTATAAATTTTTTTTGCTTTTTTTCAGAAAAAAGCTTGACAAATTATATTCTTTATGATATAATAAATTTCGTTGATTAAGAGATATATTTTTTATGCGGGTGTAGTTCAATGGTAGAACTCCAGCCTTCCAAGCTGGCCACGTGGGTTCGATTCCCATCACCCGCTCCATGCACCGATTGGTGCAATTTTTATGTATATAGTTTTTTATGCGCCTTTAGCTCAGCTGGATAGAGCAACTGCCTTCTAAGCAGTAGGCCACTGGTTCGAGTCCAGTAAGGCGTGCCAGCAGATTTATCTTAAATCTGCTATATGGTGGGTATAGCGTAGTTGGTTAACGCGTCAGTTTGTGGCACTGAAGACCGTGGGTTCGAATCCCACTATCCACCCCAGATTTTTGCACATTGTGCACATGATCCGTTGTGTAATTAAGCAACGGATATTTTTGTATCTGTATAATTCAACAGATAGGCTCCGCTTAATAGTATTTTAAAAATCAGGCTTCTCTGAAACCACAGTTGTGTGTCTTGGAGAAGCCTTTTCGGACATAATTTGAGTGACAGAGGAAAAGTATGAAAAGAAAAATTGCATACGTTGGATTTGGATTTCTCAGCGGGCTGTTGGCTGCATCATTTGGATGGGGAAAGTTTAATTTGCTGATTATTTTGATAGGCATGGCTTTAACTTTTTTGCTGTTTATAGTTTTAAAAAAATATAGAATCTATGTTACATCAGCGGCAGTCTCCTTTTTTGTGGGAATTTCCTATTTTTCATTGTACACTTATTTTGAGTATGATAAAATTATTGCTTATAACGGTCAGGAGATTAATTTTTACGGAACCGTGATTGATTATTCTTATGTCGGTTCAGATATGGGCAGACTTACTGTTAAGGGAAAAATAAACGGCGATGTTAAAACAGAAATAGCTTTTTATGTTTCCGATGATGATTATGAATATTATGATAAGGTTGAGGTAAAAGGCAAAGTAGCTAAAATTTCTGATTCAATGAATTTTTCTTCTGAAAGCTATTATAGACCTAAAGGAGTTTATCTCACAGGAAGCGGTAACGGACAAGCAGCCATAATTGAAAAGAATACAAAACCGTTGCTCAAAGCAATAAAAACCTATCGTGACTATCTTTTCAATAAAATCAATCATATCGTTGGCGAAGACGAGGGCGGATTTTTAGGAGCAATGCTGTGCGGCGATAAGTCAGAGTTAAGCAGTATCACAAAAACTAAGCTGTATCGTTCCGGTATCGGGCATATATTTTCTGTTTCAGGAACACATATTATTATCATAAGCGCATTTTTCAGTGCAGTATTCGGTCTTTTTCTGAAAAATCGGAAATTTAAGTTTATTCTGATGGAGATCGTTATATGGTCCTTCGCTTTGTTTGCAGGCTTTTCTCCTTCTGTTATAAGAGCGTCAATTATGCTTACCATGCTCTTGCTTTCAGATGTTCTGTTCAGAGTTGGTGATTGCATGAATACTCTCGGCTGGTGTGCGATTCTGATGACACTAAACAATCCTTATATAGTTCGCAGTCCGTCATTTTTGCTGTCCTTTTTCAGTGCAATGGCTATCGGAGCAGTTGCACCAAAGGTAACAAATGTGGTACAATATAAAGGAATAGCAGGAAAGCTGCTGAAAAGCGGATTAGCGTCTTTAACTGTGTTCTTTACCGCAATGCCGGTTTCCGTTCTTTTCTTTGATGAAATATCCCTAATTGCACCCCTTTCAAATGTAATATTAGTGCCCCTGTGTACTCTGGCTCTGGGGCTTGCCGTAATAGTAGCAGTGACCGGAGGAATAAGCTTTATAGCTATACCTGTGCTTAAAGCCGCCGGCTGGCTTATTCATTGGGTTATCTTAATAGCTGATAAGATTTCATCTCTTGATTATTCCTATGTCACCGTCAGCAGTATTAATTTGAAAATTATAATTTCTTCTCTGTGTTCAGCAGTAATTATCTGGGCTGTAATTTCAAAAAAGCTGAAATATTATGTTTTGTCAGCAGTAGCAGCTTACGGAGTAATAATATCTGTTTATAATATAAGCGCAATTACTGATGCAAATATAGTCCACCTTTTGTTTTTACCCAACGGTTCAAAATCTCAGGTGATTATATATGAAAATGATAAATGCATTATTGCAGACTTGGGCGCAAAGGGAAGCCGTAATTCTGCTGTGAATAAATTTATTACAAAAAGAGGAATTAAGTCAATAGAAAGCGTGCTCATTCTTAATGAGTGCTATTATACCGCTCAAATCTATGAGAACAATATATATCCGAAGCCAATTGCTTTTTACAGTGACTTTGACAGCGAAACGAACCTATATAAAACAAACGATTTGATTTGCTTTGAGAATATGAAAATATCATGTGCTGAAAAGAGCTATGAAGTGGCTTTTGAAGATTTTAAGGTAGAAATTCTGTCTGACAGCTTCAGCTTGAACGGAAAGGATTACTCTTTAAAGAATTATCAATATCCTGTTGAGATAATATTTAAAAATAATGACTATGAAATAAGGAGTCTTGATTATGGCTTTAATGAACAGTATAGACTTGGGTAAACGTTTAAAAATCGAGGATTACGATAACTTGTACTTTTTCTATGGACATGATGTGGGAGCATTGGAAGCCTATGTGAAAAAGCTGATAAATAAGCTGGTGCCTCAAGCCGATCAAATCATGAATTTTCATAAATTTGACGGTAAAAAGCTTGATGTAGCCGAGTTTGCAAATGCCTGTGAAGCCCTTCCGATGTTTGCACAAAGAGTTTGCGTAGTAATCAATGACCTCAATATGGATTCAGTGCCCAAAACAGACGGCGATGATATAAGAAAAATATTGTCCGATCTGCCTGAAACAACAGTGGTTCTTATCTATGCCACAGGCACAGATCTGTATAAAACTAAGCGTGCCTTAACCGATAAAAATAAACGATTCTGTGATTTTTGTGCAAAGCATGGAACTTCCTGTGAGTTTGCATATAAAAAAGCGTCGGAGCTGTCAAAGAATATAATAGCAAACGTCCAGCGTTCTGAGTGTACAATTTCTAAGTATGATGCGGAATATCTTGCAAATCTATGCCTTTGCGATTCAGCATTGATCGGACAGGAGTTGAATAAGCTTACTGCCTATGCTAAGGGTAGAGCAATCACGAGAGAGGATATTGATGCGTTGTGCGTAAGACGTGTTGAATCCGATGGATATACCCTTGCTGTAAACATCTTAAAAGGCAATGCAAAAATGGTCTTTTCAAGATTGTCTGAGTTAGCAGATCAGAATTATGAGCCTTTTGAAATTTTGGGTATAATCAGTTTTTCAATGTCTGATTTATATCGTGCAAAGCTGGCAAGAGCGTCAGGAAAAATGGCGGGTGATGTTTCTGCTGATTTTAAATATCCTCGTAATCGTGAGTTTGCCGTTAAGAATGCATTTTCTGAGTGCGCCAATATCTCTGAAGAACGAATCAGAAAAACTATTGAAATTCTTGCAGATACAGATTTGGCTTTGAAAACTAAATCGTCAGGCATTGCCGCAGATATGCTGACTTTAGAGCAGTGTGCCGCAAAAGCCATGGCGCTTACATGTTAATTGAGGTAATCTTTTATGGAAAAGCTTAAAATTCCATATGCCGTTGTGGTAGAGGGAAAATATGATAAAATAAAGCTGTCATCAATTATTGATTCCCCTATAATAGTGACAAATGGGTTCGGAATATATAAAAACAGTGAAACTGCAAGACTGATACGTTATTATGCAGAGAAAACAGGTATAGTTATATTGACCGATTCCGATACCGCAGGCTTTAGAATAAGAGGGCATATTAAAAGTATTGTGCCAAAAGGGAAGATTATAAATCTCTATTCGCCTGAAATTTGCGGTAAGGAAAAACGTAAAATTCAGCCGTCAAAGGAAGGTAAATTGGGAGTAGAGGGAATAAGTGCAGAAAAGCTGAGGACGCTTTTTGTTGATGCCGGACTTGTAAATGAAAATAAATTGTCTAAAAATCCTATAACAAGCCTCGATTTCTATGAATTAAAGCTTTCAGGGAATTCAAATAGCACTTTTTATCGAAAGAAAATTCTAAACGCTATGAATCTTCCTGAGAATTTAACCGCAAAAGCATTGCTTGAAGCAGTTAATGCCCGATATTCGAAAGAGGAATTTATACAGCTTGTGCAGAAAATACAAGAGGATATTGTGTAAAATCTTATTGAAATTTGTTATATCCTGTGCTATAATATTAAAAGAATGTTACTTTGTGCTTTGAATCGGCATTATTTATTTGATACTTTGAAAGGCTGTTTGATATGTGCGTGTGTAATGACAGAATAAATTTAATTGACCTTAACGATTATCCCGTTTCATGGTGGAATAAGATTTTAAATCTTGCCCATGAAATTATTGAAAATCCCGGTAATTATACAGAAGCCTGCAAAGGTAAAATTATGGGTACTTTGTTTTATGAACCATCAACAAGAACACAAATGTCATTTCAGACAGCAATGCTGCGACTTGGCGGAACATTAATAGGTTTTGATAACCCTCAGACATCTTCGGTTGCAAAGGGCGAGAACATTAAAGATACAACTAAAATTGTGTCCGGATATGCCGATATTATGGTAATGCGTCACCCTGTCGCTGGTTCAGTCAGAGCTGCAGCTTTAACTGCCGAATGCCCTGTGATCAATGCCGGTGACGGCGGACATCTTCATCCAACTCAGACCTTGACAGACCTGTTGACCCTGAAAGAAGAAAAGGGAACTCTTGAAAACCTTACAATCGGTCTTTGCGGAGATTTGAAAAACGGAAGAACAGTCCATTCTCTGATTAAAGCAATGAGCTGTTTTAAGGGTACAAAATTTGTGCTTATATCAACAAAAGAGCTTGCCCTGCCGTCATATATTAAGGACCTGCTTTCAGCAGGCGGATATGAATATAAGGAAGTAACAAGCCTTGACGATGCAATGGACGAGCTTGATGTTCTTTATATGACAAGAATTCAAAGAGAGCGCTTTGCTTCTGAGGAGGAGTATCAGCAGCAGAAGGGCAGTTATATCCTTGATAAGGAGAAAATGAAAAAAGCCAAAAGCGATCTGATTGTGCTTCACCCTTTGCCAAGAGTGGATGAAATAGCGGTTGAAGTCGATGACGATAAAAGAGCGCTGTATTTTAAACAAGCTAAGTATGGTATGTTTGTGAGAATGGCGCTTATATTGACTATATTGAAAAATGACGGAAAGCCCGCACCGCTTATATATGGCAAAGAATATAACGGAGTGAGCTGTTCAAATCCTAAGTGCATTACACATCAGGAAACATATCTGCCAAAATATTTCCGTGGTAACGGTGATACCGTAATTTGCGACTATTGTGACGAAAGAACACTGATAGAATAATACATATCAGCTTCAGCGCATAAAATTAAATATATATTTTAAGGAGATGATTTTGTGACTCAAACTGCAATGATAGTCGGATGGGCTATCGCATTTGTGTTTTTCATAGTCTGTGAGATTTCAACCGCAACAGCCCTCGTGTCAATCTGGCTTGGCTTTGGTGCCTTGGCAGCAATGTTCTTCGCAATCGGCGGCTGTAGCTTTACAGTACAGCTTGTGGTGTTTGTAGTGGCTTCAACATTGTTGCTCATTTTTACAAGACCGCTTGTAAGAAAAGTTCAGGGTAAACCAGTGCATACTAATTATGAGCTTGATATAGGTAAAACTGCTGTTGTTACCGAAGATATCAATAACGACCTTTCAGTAGGACGAGTTAAGCTTAACGGAGTGAATTGGGAGGCTCGCTCTGAGGACGGTTCAACAATCTCAGCAGGCGCAATCGTAACAGTCAAGGAAATATCAGGTTCAAAGCTGATAGTTTCAAAATAAACAGCTTATATAATAAGCAGGAGGTATTTTTTATGGAATTCGGATTGTATGTTACACTCGCAATAGTTATCTTCTTGTTAATTGTGATAATTCGCAGTATCAGAATCGTTCCTCAAGCCTATGTATTTGTTGTGGAACGTCTTGGAGCATTCCATACTGCATGGCAGACAGGTCTGCATGTTATGATTCCTTTTATAGATAAAATTGCTAAAAAGGTTTCAATCAAAGAACAAGTGGTGGACTTTAAGCCACAGTCTGTTATTACTAAGGATAATGTTACAATGAAAATTGATACCGTTATCTTCTTTCAGGTAACAGATGCAAAGCTCTATACTTACGGCGTTGAAAACCCATTGACAGCTATTGAAAATCTTACAGCCACAACACTGCGTAATATCGTCGGTGATTTGGATTTGGAAGCAACTCTTACATCTCGTGACTTGATTAATACTAATATTACAAAGATCCTTGACGAAGCAACAGATAGATGGGGAATTAAGGTTCAGCGTGTCGAGCTGAAAAATATCCTTCCGCCTCCTGAAATTCAGGACGCTATGGAAAAACAGATGAAAGCCGACCGTGAAAGACGTGAAAAAGTTATTCAGGCAGAAGCCGAAAAGAAATCTCAGATTCTTGTTGCCGAGGGTGAAAAGGAATCTAAAATTCTTCGTGCCGAAGCTGATAAGGAATCAAAGATTCTTCAGGCTGAAGCTGAAAAAACATCTATGATTCTTCGTGCCGATGCCGTAAGAGAACAGAAAGTTCTTGAAGCACAAGGTGAAGCACAGGCTATTGAAATGGTACAGAATGCCTTGGCTGAAAGCTTGATAAAACTCAATTCAGCTAACCCTAATGAGAACGTAATCCAGCTTAAGAGTCTTGAAGCCTTTGCAAAAGCAGCGGACGGTAAAGCTACAAAGATTATTATCCCAAGTGAAATTCAAGGACTTGCAGGTCTTGCCGCAGGTCTGAAAGGTGTTTTGACTGAGGATAAAAAAGAGGACTAAATTAAATAAAAATTAAATCGGCATTCACTTTTGAATGCCAATTTTTTGTTAAAAATAAAACCGTCATTGATTTATACCAATGACGGTTTTATTTGTATTCAATTAATATTATTTAATCATTGAAGCAACTTCATCTGCAAAGTTGTCCTCTTTCTTTTCAACGCCTTCACCACGTTCAAAACGAACATAGTCAACAACCTTGATTGAACCGCCGAGAGCCTTAGCAGTGTTTTCTACATACTTGCCAACTGAAACCTTGTCATCCTTAACGAATGCCTGTTCAAGCAAGCAGTTTTCTGTATAGTATTTTCCGATCTTGCCTTCAACGATCTTAACCTTAACCTGTTCAGGCTTGTTAGCCATCTTAGGATCTTCAGCCATCTGTGCAAGCATGATTTTCTTTTCTTCTTCAAGCGCAGAATCAGGTACATTCTCTTTTCCGAGGTATGCAGGATTCATAGCTGCTACCTGAAGTGCACAGTCCTTACCAACTTCGTAAACCTTGTCAGCGTCAAGATCTGTATCAAGCTTAACCATAACACCAATGCTTCCGCCGCCGTGAACGTAAGGTACAAGAACACCCTCAAGTCTCTTGAAACGACGAATAACCATGTTTTCTCTGATTTTGATGAACAAGTCCTGAAGTGATTCTTCAACTGTCTTGTCACCGCCGCTGATTACTGTAGCCTTGAGAGCTTCAACATCAGCAGGATTCTTTTCAATTACTGTCTTTGCAACTGCTGCAACAAATGACTTGAATTCTTCGTTGTTAGCAGCAAAGTCAGTTTCAATGTTTACTTCAACAACAGCGCCTACATTGCCTTCAACTACTGATGTTACAATACCTTCAGCAGCAACTCTTCCGCTTTTCTTAGCCTGTGTAGCAAGACCCTTTTCACGGAGAATAACAATTGCCTTTTCTGTATCGCCCTCAGCTTCTTCGAGAGCTTTTTTACAATCCATCATGCCTACGCCTGTAGATTTCATAAGTTCTTTGATTTCTGCAACGGATACCTTTGCCATTTTATTTCCTCCTAAAATTTATTTTAATTGAAATCAAGGCAGACAAAAATGTCTGCCCGAAATTTTCAAATTATTCTGCAGCCTCTTCAGTTGCTTCTTCTTCAGCAGCCTCTTCAACAGCGTCCTGTCCCTGTCTGCCTTCGATGATAGCATTAGCCATGCAGCCTGCAATAAGCTTAACTGCTCTGATAGCGTCATCGTTACCCGGAATTACATAGTCAACATCGTCAGGGTCACAGTTTGTGTCAACGATAGCAACTACAGGAATACCAAGCTTCTTAGCTTCAGCAACAGCAATCTTTTCCTTGCGTGGGTCAACAACAAAAAGTGCTCCTGGAAGCTCCTTCATGTTCTTGATACCGCCCATGAATTTTTCAAGCTTTTCAATCTCAAGATTGAGCTTTGTAACTTCTTTCTTAGGAAGAAGTTCAAATGTACCGTCAGTTTCCATTGTGTGGAGCTGCTCAAGTCTCTTGATTCTTCTCTGAATTGTCTTAAAGTTTGTCATCATGCCGCCGAGCCATCTTGCATTTACATAGTGTGCGTCCGCTCTGAGAGATTCTTCTTTAATTGAATCACCGGCCTGCTTTTTAGTACCTACAAAAAGCACTTCCTTGCCTTCAGCTGAAATGTCACGGATGAACATATAAGCTTCTTCAAGCTTCTTTACAGTTTTCTGTAAATCAATAATGTAAATTCCGTTTCTTTCTGTGAAAATGTAAGGTGCCATTTTCGGGTTCCATCTTCTTGTCTGGTGACCAAAGTGTACACCTGCTTCAAGAAGCTGTTTCATTGATACTACTCCCATTGTAGTAACCTCCTGTTTGGTTTTTAGATTTTTATCCGAATTGTTTCGGATAAATTATGATCCTCCGTCCGGTTTAGCTTGCATTCACTCGTTTTTATACGAGAACCACTGCAAAAACGCAGACGTGCGAATTGCTTTAATATTATACCATATTCGATTTAAAATTTCAAGAATATGATACATTTTATTTTAACAAATTTTCCACAGAAAAGCTTCTTGATTTTGTGCAAATTGTATCATTACAAAATCTCACAAGAATCGTGTCCTCTCCGATAAGATCGATATCGCTGCATTTTATTATAATATCTTCGTCCCGTCCCATAATTCCCAAAGCTCTTGGACGACCGAAAACAATAAGAGATACAACGCTTCCCGTGGCAGTATCAATTTCAATATCATCTACATATCCGAGCTTCAATCCCGTCTTAAGGTTTACTACTTCCTTGTTTCTCAGATTAGAAAAGCTGCAAATCATAAAAAAATCCCTCCTGCATAAATCTGATTTGTTCAAATTTATGCAAAGAAGGGCTTGACTAATTCATTGCTGCTTGAAGTTTTTCATAATTTTCAGCCTTTTCTAAAAAGGTCTGATATTCTTCATAAATATAATTTCCTATAGTCAGAATAAATTCATTATTAGTAGGCTTCTCGTGATTTTTAAGTGTTTCAGGACTGAAGAATATTTTCTTTATGTGAACCGTCATTTTTGACCAAGCCTTGTTAATTGCTACTCTTATGGCACGTTCAACACAAGCAGTATTGCTGTTAAACTTTTTCGCTATTTCAGGATATATTTCCTTTGAAAAATTAAGCTTTACTTTGCCTGAGCATGCAACCATGAAAAGTGCCTCTCTGAGATACATATACCCGAACATCTTAGATGAAAATTTTAATACCGTCAGAATTTCAACTATTTTTTCGTTTATTTCATTATAAACTTGTTCTAAGGTTATAGTAGTCATTGAGTGAATTCGCTGAATTTCATCACAAAGCTTTGTGAAATTAACCGGCATTTCAATGGCAATTAAATTGTCTAAATTAGATATCCTGTCAATATCTAAGGATTCATATGTGTATAAAGCGAATATATACGGCGGTTTTTCAAGCCCTAAAATATGCTTGGAAAGTCTTTCAATAGAGTCAAAGTCCATATTGTCAGAGTTCAGAATAACTACATCCGGATTATTTTTTACAACTTCTATTTCAATTAAAACAGGGTCAGATTCTGCTTTGAAAATATCAAAGCCCATTGCGTCAAAAGTTTTATTAAGCTGACGCCCATATGTTGTCTTGTTAACCGCTGTTACGATTTTTAGTTCAGATAGCAAGAAATCCACCTCACAGTAATTTATGTAAATAATTGTATCAAATTAATTATCTTTTTTCAAGGATTTTAGACCCTGATAGCTATAGTTTTAATAAAAATTACACAAAAGGGTGAAAAACATTAATTCTGCTGAAATAATGCTCGAAAAATATTGACAATGAGAAAAAAATGTACTATACTAAAAATATGGAATGACTCTAAAGGTTTGTCCTGACGGGGAATTTGATTTAATTTAATATCTTACCGAAAGATGAGTTCTGACGGAAAAGACCCATATGTTATCGTTAATATTACCTTTTGTGAGAGGTGTTTCTCTTGTTGAAGGTTTTGTTTCCCTGTCTTTTCTTGAGAAGATCAGGGATTTTTTATTTTAGGAGTTTAATATGAATAGAACAGCGCTTGTTGGTATAATGGTTGAGGATACCGAGTGTTCAAGGGAAATAAACGAAATCCTTCACAATTATAATCAATATATAATCGGAAGAATGGGGATCCCCCACGTTAAGCATAATTTAAGCATTATAAGCGTCGCCTTGGATGCACCTAACGACGTGATAAGTGCTTTGTCAGGAAAACTCGGAAATCTTAAAGGCGTGTCTACTAAAACAATTTATTCAAAGCTTGATAGGGAGGTATGATTATAATTTGCAAATCATTTAACCTTATCGATAAACTGGAAAATAATAATGTCTTGACTATAGATGAATATGAGTATCTTATTTCTCATCAGTCAGAGAAAAATTCTCAGTATCTTTTCAGTAAATCAAGAGCCGTAAGAGAAAGCTGCTACGGCAAGGACATATTCATCCGTGGTCTTATTGAGTTTTCTAATTACTGCAAAAATGATTGCCTTTACTGCGGTATAAGGCGAAGCAATGACAAAGTCCAAAGATATCGTCTTAACGAAGATGAAATTCTGTCCTGCTGTAAGGAAGGGTATGATTTGGGCTTCCGCACCTTTGTGCTCCAAAGCGGTGAGGACGGATTTTATACTGATAATAAGCTTGTTAGTATAATTAAAAGAATAAAAGAGAACTTTCCAGATTGTGCATTAACCTTGTCAATCGGTGAGAAGACCCTTGAGCAGTATAAAGCGTATTTTGATGCCGGTGCTGACAGATATCTGCTGAGGCATGAAACTGCCGATAATAAGCATTACAGCAAGCTCCACCCACCTAATTTGTCAGCTGAAAACCGAAAGCAGTGTCTTTGGAATCTAAAAGAAATCGGATATCAGGTGGGAACAGGCTTTATGGTCGGTTCGCCTTTTCAAACACCTCATAATCTTGCTGAGGATATGCTTTTTCTGAAAGAGCTTCAGCCGCATATGGTCGGTATCGGACCTTTTATTTCTCATAAAGATACACCATTTGCTCATATGTCCTCAGGAACCTTGGAGCAAACCTTGTTCATGATAGGACTAATCAGACTTACCCTGCCAAACGCTCTGATACCGTCTACTACTGCTTTGGGTACAATTCATCCCATGGGTAGGGAAAAAGGTGTTTTAGCAGGTGCAAATGTGGTTATGCCTAACCTGTCACCAATCTCCGTAAGAAAAAAATATATGCTGTATGATAATAAAATCTGTACAGGGGATGAGTCAGCCCAGTGTGTAGTATGTATGAAACAGCGTATGAAGTCAATAGGCTATGAAGTCGTCGTGAATAAAGGCGACCACGTTTCGTTTGTAAAATAATAATTTTTTATAGAAAGAAGAATGGATATGTATAATTATAACCCGGAATCATTGAAAGCAGAAGAATTTATTAACCATGAGGAAATTGAAGATACTCTTCGTTATGCTCAGGAGAATAAAAGCAATGTTCCTTTGCTGAAAGAAATACTCGAAAAAGCAAAGCAGAGAAAAGGACTTTCTCACCGTGACGCATCAGTCTTACTTGATTGTGATGTGCCTGAAATTAATGAGGAAATCTATGCCCTCGCAGAGCAGATCAAGAAAGACTTTTATGGAAACAGAATAGTAATGTTTGCTCCTCTGTACCTTTCAAATTATTGCGTAAACGGCTGTCTTTATTGTCCATACCACGCAAAAAATAAGCATATCTGCCGTAAAAAGCTGACGCAGGAAGAGGTAAAAGCAGAAGTTATTGCCCTTCAGGATATGGGACATAAGCGCCTTGCTATCGAAGCCGGTGAAGACCCTGTAAATAATCCCATAGAGTATATCCTCGATTGCATAAAAACTATATATTCAATCAAGCATAAAAATGGCGCAATCAGACGTGTAAATGTTAATATCGCCGCAACCACTGTTGAAAACTACCGTAAGCTTAAAGATGCCGGAATCGGTACATATATCCTGTTCCAGGAAACATATCATAAGGAAAGCTATGAAAGGCTTCACCCCACAGGCCCAAAGCATAACTATGCTTATCATACGGAAGCTATGGACAGAGCAATGGAAGGCGGAATTGACGACGTAGGAATCGGCGCCCTGTTCGGACTTGAGCTTTATAGATATGAGTTTGCAGGTCTGCTTATGCATGCCGAGCATTTAGAAGCAGTTCATGGCGTTGGACCTCACACAATTTCAGTACCAAGAGTAAGACGTGCCGACGATATCGACCCTGACGAGTTTGATAACGGAATATCCGATGAAACCTTTGCAAAAATTGTTGCATGCCTTAGAATAGCTGTACCTTATACGGGCATGATAGTTTCAACAAGAGAAAGCAAAGCATGCCGTGAAAAGGTGCTTCATCTCGGCATCTCTCAGATAAGCGGCGGTTCAAGAACTTCTGTCGGAGGATATGTTGAGGAGGAAGAAGAGGACGAGAATTCCGCTCAGTTTGACGTTTCTGATACAAGAACTCTTGATCAGGTAGTAAATTGGCTTATGAAAATGGATTATATCCCATCATTCTGTACAGCCTGCTACCGTGAGGGAAGAACAGGCGATAGATTTATGTCACTCTGTAAATCGGGACAAATTCAGAATTGCTGTCACCCAAATGCTCTGATGACCTTGAAAGAGTATCTCATGGACTATGCTTCGGAAGATACCAAAAAAGTGGGAGAAAAGCTGATTTTAAAAGAGATTGATAATATACCAAAGGAAAAGGTAAGAGAAATTGTCAAAGAAAATCTTACAAATATCGAAAACGGCAAACGTGATTTCAGATTCTGATAAAGGAGAAAAACTTTATGTTGTTTGTAAATTACCCTAAGTGTTCAACCTGCGTGAAAGCAAGAAAATTCCTCGAAGAAAACAATGCAAACTTTAAGGACAGAGATATAAAAAATGATAATCCAACCATTGAAGAGCTAAAAGAATGGTATAATAAAAGCGGATTGCCGCTGAAAAGATTTTTTAATACCAGCGGCATGGCATATAGAGCGTTGGAATTAAAAGATAAGCTTCCGAATATGTCTGAGGAGGAACAGCTTGAGCTGTTGGCGTCAGACGGAATGCTTGTTAAAAGACCGATTTTGGTGACTGATGATACAGTTCTTGTAGGTTTTAAGCAAGCTGAGTGGGAGAAAGAGTTAAACTAAATTTTTTATAATATAAACAAAATCGTGTATCAGCTTTTGTGCAGGTACACGATTTTTTTCTCAGATTAAGCTAAATTAGCTGCAAAAAAATGTTAGTATTTTTTAGTAATTATATTGTATGTTTTGCATAAATTTCAAAAGTAAAATATGTGCAAAGCTCTAATCTTTGTTCATATTTCATTCAAAGTTGCACGTTTGCGTGCAAAAAAGCCTCAAATGAGGCTATAAGTGAAAGGGGTGCTCGGCCGCACGGGCCATGTTACGATATCAGTTTGTGAGATACTATACTTTGACCTCGCTGTGGTAGGTTTGTAAAACTTGTGTAGGGGCTGGCGTCCTCGACAGCCCGTCAGTGTAAGAATGCAACTCAGCGCAGTAGGGGCGCAACTCAGCGCAGCTGAGTTTGTCCTCGACAGCCCGTAAAACAAAATTCCTGCCGCACGCCCCATGTCACAATATTTATTTGTGGAGCAAACAGATTTCGTCCCCGCTATGGCAAGTTTGCAAAATTTATGCAGGGGTCGGCTTTACGTCGACCCGATTGGTGGCTTACCATGGCTGAACTGTTCCGACGATTTCAGATATGCTCTTAATGCCATTGTCATCACAGTATTTGTTTAAGCCCTCAACAATCTCAACAGGCGCATAAGGATTGCTGAAAAGTGCAGCGCCAATCTGTATTGCGGAAGCGCCTGCCATCATCATTTCAACAGCATCCTCCCATGTTGCAATTCCGCCCATGCCTACAACAGGA
This sequence comes from uncultured Ruminococcus sp., assembly GCA_900539835.1. Lineage (GTDB taxonomy): Bacteria > Bacillota > Clostridia > Oscillospirales > Ruminococcaceae > FB2012. The sequence goes on from UQDR01000011.1 coordinate 41,176, forward strand.
ATGTTTACTGCGTTTGTAACCTGCCAAACCATGCGTACAGCAATAGGAAATACCGCAGGACCTGAAAGTCCGCCGACATTGTTTTTCAAAACGGGTCTGCGTGATTTTATATCAATTCTCATTCCTAAAAGGGTGTTGATGAGGGATACAGCGTCAGCGCCCTCAGATTCAACAGCTTTTGCAATGTCTACAATGCTTGTAACATTTGGAGAAAGCTTGACCATAAGCGGCTTACTTGTAGCTTTTCTTACAGATGCAGTAACCGCAGCTGCCGATTCACATCTTGTTCCAAATGCCGCACCGCCTTGTTTTACATTGGGGCATGAAATATTAAGCTCGATCATGTCAACAGCAGTGTCATCCAAAGCCTTTGCCAGCTCGCCGCATTCTTCAGCAGTTGCCCCGGCAATGTTGGCAACAATTCTTGTATCTTTAGTCAAAAGATTAGGCAGCTCATATTCCAAAAACTTTTTAAGTCCGCCATTTTGCAGTCCTACAGAATTAAGCATTCCGCTTGGTGTTTCTGCCACTCTCGGTCCTGGGTTTCCCTGTCTTGGTTCAAGGGTAGTACCCTTGATTGCAATTCCGCCTAATTTTGACAGAGGATAAAATTTCTCATATTCACGTCCATATCCGAACGCTCCGCTTGCAGGAATAACAGGATTTTTGAATTCAACTCCGGCAACGTTTACTCTTAAATCAGCCATTAAAATCAACCTCCTTGCCGTCAAATACCGGACCGTCTGTGCAGACGTGAGAGAAAATTTCCTTGCCGTCTTTTACTGTTCTGCATACGCAGACCAGACAAGCACCCACACCGCAAGCCATGCGCTGTTCAAGAGAAACCTGTGTTTCAATTCCGTATTCTTCCGCCATTGTAACAATAGCCTTGAGCATGGGCATAGGACCGCAGGCATAAATAATATCAGGCTTTTCAGCTTCTAATTTTTCTTTCAAAGCCTCAGTAACAAAGCCGTGAATTCCTGCTGTTCCGTCATCAGTGCAAAGAATTGTTTCACAGCCCATTGCTTTGAAATCTTCCTGTAAAATCACTGCATTTGCCGAACGAAAACCGCTGATTACAGTTGCATTTTCACCATATTCCTTTGCGATTCCCACCATTGGAGGAGTTCCGATTCCGCCGCCTATGCAAATTGCCTTTTTCCCTTTTTCAAGCACCTTAAAACCGTTGCCCAAAGGAGCAATAATGTCAATCAAATCGCCCTTGTTAAGCTCTGAAATCTTGTCCGTTCCTTTTCCTCTTACTTCAAAGACAAGGCGGATAGTGCCCTTTTCTTTGTCAATGTCGCAGATAGAAATAGGTCTGCGCAAGAAAAATCCTTCAGCTGCAACCTGTGCAAACTGACCGGCATTTGTGTTTTCAGCAATGTCAGGACATTTTATAGTTATATCAAAAATGCCTTTTGCAGCCGCCTTTTTTTCAATAATAGCATACTTTCCTTGCTTGTACAAAAATCAACACCCCTTTATTTTTATTAAATAAACGGGCGGAGTTTAACCGCCCGACAAAATCTGATTAATCAAGTGAAATTTTAGGAAGATAAGAGATAATATCCTCTTTCATGCGAATAACCTCACGTCTTGCAGCTTTAGCAAAATCGTGTTCATCGCAGCCCTCTTTTTTGTATGCACACATAACGCCACGAGATGAGTTTACGATTGCGCCCAAGCCGTTTTCATCAAATCCCTTTGCAACGCCCTCTGCGCCGCCGCCCTGTGCACCATAGCCGGGTACAAGGAAAAATGTGTGGGGAAGTGCTTTTCTCATTTCCTCAAGCTGTTCCGGATAAGTTGCACCTACAACAGCTCCAACGCACGAATAGCCGTATTTGCCCATATGTTCTTTGCCCCAGTTTTCACAAAGCTCACCCATAGTTGCATAAACAGTTTTGTCGCCGATTTTCAAATCCTGAAGCTCGCCGCTTGACTTGTTAGATGTCTTTACAAGCACAAAAATCCCCTTGTCGTAAGCATCACATTTTTCAAGGAGAGGAGCAATTCCGTCAGTTCCAAGATAACCGTTTACTGTGAGAGCGTCAGCTCCGAAAGCCGGAATCTCTTCGCCGCAAACATCTGTAAGACCCAAGTGCGCAGTTGCATATGCTTCCATAGTTGCACCAATGTCATTTCGCTTTCCGTCGGTCATTACAAACATACCCTTATTTTGAGCGTATTGTATTGTTTTATATAAGGTTTTAACTCCCTCATAGCCATACATCTCATAATAAGCCGCCTGTGGTTTAATGGCAGGGCATATATCATGAATTTCATCAATAATTGCTTTGTTGAATTCAAGAATAGCCTTTGAAGCTGCCTTTAAGGATTTACCGTATTTCTTGACTTTTTTGTCAATGATAAATTGAGGAACATATTCAAGCTTTGGGTCAAGACCTACCACAGATGGGTTTTGTGTCTGTACGATTTTTTCAATAAGTCTGTCAAATGACATTTGAGTCACTCCTTTATATTATAATTCAAATACAATCTCGCCATTACAAATTGTATAAAGCACTTTTCCTTTGCATTTTTCACCCTTGAAAACAGTATTCTTTGATTTTGAGTGAAGCTCTTCAGGGATAATCTCCCATTCATAATCAGGATCAAATAATGCAAGGTTACATTCATATCCCTCGGCAATTTTCACAGGTTCTATGCCTAAAATTTCTCTTGGGTTGATTGACATAAGCTCTGCTATCTTTGAAAGGTTTGCTTTTCCTGTGTGATAAAGTCTTGTTAAAGTCATAGCGAGAGATGTTTCAAGTCCAACAACTCCGTTAGGAGCTTTTTCAAAGTCAGCCTTTTCTTCCTCTGAATGAGGAGCATGGTCTGTAATGATGCAGTCGATCGTGCCGTCAATAATAGCATTCTCTATTGCAATTCTATCCTCTTCGGTTCTGAGAGGTGGTGACATTCTGTAATCTGCGTCACGGCTTAAAAGCTTTTCATCGGTATAGGTGAAATAGTGCGGGGCAGTTTCACAGGTTACTTTAACGCCGTCTTTTTTTGCCGCCTTGATTATATTTACCGAACCCTTTGTGGAAACATGGCAGATGTGAATTTTTGCATCGCATGACATTGCCAAAGCGATTTCACGGGCGGTTATATAATCCTCCGAGGCTCTGTCCATTCCTTTTACGCCTAACTTTTTTGAAACTTCGCCTTTATTTATAATACCGCCGTTAATAATCTTTAAATCTTCACAGTGGGAAAGTACCGTCAAGTCAAAATCACCTGACTGTTCCAATGCCTGACGCATAAGCTCTGCATTTTCCACAGGTCGTCCGTCATCTGATATTGCAACACAGCCTGCATTTTTCAGCTCTGCAAAGTCAGTAAGCTCCTTGCTTTGCATTCCTTTAGTAACACAGCCAACAGGATAAACTCTGATTCCTGTTTTCTCAGCTTTTTTCAGAATATAGTCAACAACCTCTGCGTTATCAGTAACAGGCTTAGTGTTTGGCATACAGGCAACACCAGTAAAGCCACCTGCTTTTGCTGCATTTGTTCCTGTTATAATATCCTCTTTATGAGTGAATCCCGGGTCACGTAGGTGGACGTGCATATCAAAAAGTCCGGGAAAAGCCACAAGCTTTGATTTGCCGTCAATTATTTTGTCGGCATTACAGTCAATTTTGCCTATTTTCTTTATAATACCGTTCTCGGCATAGATATCTGTAATTTCATCAAGTCCAGCTGACGGATCGACAGCATGAATGTTTTTTATTAACAGAGTCATATTATAACCTCAATTATTTGATTTCAAGAACTGCGCCTCTGTTTCCTGAAGTAACCATAGAAGCATATCTTGCGAGATAACCTGTTGTAACCTTAGGTTCTCTTGGCTGCCATTTTGCTTTTCTTTCAGCAAGCACTTCGTCGGAAACCTTGACGTTAATAGTATTTGCAGGAATATCAATAGCTATGATATCTCCCTCTTCGATTAATGCGATCGGTCCGCCGACAGCAGCTTCAGGAGAAACATGTCCGATCGAAGCACCACGAGAAGCTCCGCTGAAACGTCCGTCGGTTATAAGTGCAACAGATGAACCAAGTCCCATTCCTGCGATTGCGGAAGTTGGGTTGAGCATTTCTCTCATTCCCGGTCCGCCCTTTGGTCCTTCATATCTGATAACCACAACATCGCCGGCAACGATTTTTCCGCCCTTGATTGCGTCAATAGCGTCCTCTTCGCAGTCAAAAACTCTTGCCGGACCTTCATGCACCATCATTTCAGGAACAATGGCAGAACGCTTTACTACACAGCTGTCAGGAGCAATATTGCCCTTAAGAACTGCAATTCCGCCTGTTTCCGAATATGGATTTTCCACAGGTCTGATAACCTCAGGGTCTTTATTCACTGCGTTTGCAATATTTTCACCCACGGTTTTTCCTGTACAAGTGATAATATCTGTGTTAAGCAGATCTTTCTTTGTAAGTTCTTTCATTACAGCATAAACTCCGCCTGCTTCGTTCAAATCTTCCATATAAGTGTGACCTGCAGGAGCAAGGTGGCAGAGGTTTGGTGTTTTAGCAGAAATGCTGTTTGCAATGTCAAGATTAAGGTCAATTCCGCATTCATGAGCGATAGCAGGGAGGTGAAGCATTGAGTTAGTTGAACATCCCAAAGCCATATCAACAGTAAGTGCATTTTGAAAAGCCTTTTCTGTCATGATATCACGAGGGCGGATATTCTTTTTAACAAGCTCCATGATCTGCATTCCTGCATGTTTAGCCAGCTTTATTCTTTCGGAATATACAGCGGGAATAGTGCCGTTTCCTCCAAGTCCCATACCAAGAACTTCAGTTAAGCAGTTCATTGAATTAGCTGTATACATACCTGAACATGAACCGCAGGTTGGGCAGGCTTTATTTTCAAATTCTTCTACATCTTCCATTGTCATAGTACCAGCCGCCTGTGAACCGACAGCTTCAAACATACTTGAAAGGGAAGTCTTTTTGCCCTTAACGTGACCTGCAAGCATTGGGCCGCCTGAAACAAAGATAGTTGGTACATTTACTCTTGCGGCAGCCATAAGCAGACCGGGTACGTTCTTATCACAGTTCGGCACCATAACCAAAGCGTCAAAGTGATGAGCAAGTGCCATACACTCAGTTGAATCAGCAATAAGGTCACGGGTCACGAGGGAATATTTCATTCCCAGATGTCCCATAGCTATACCGTCGCACACTGCGATTGCAGGGAATACAACAGGATTTCCGCCTGCCATAGCCACGCCGAGCTTTACTGCGTCAACTATTTTGTCAATATTCATATGTCCCGGAACGATCTCGTTATAAGAAGAAACGATACCAACCAAAGGCTTTCTCATTTCTTCATTTGTCATTCCGAGAGCATTAAAAAGCGAACGCTGGGGAGCTTTATCTACTCCGTCGCAAAAAAAGTTACAATCTTTACATTCTGACATATTAAATTACCTCTTTTGAAATTAAGTTTCTATTAAATTAGTTTTACTGCTTATTAAGTCCCAAAAATGCGGCGCCGATGATTCCTGCGTCATTTCCAAGCTGTGCAATAACAATCTCGGTATTCTTAGGTGAATTCTTTGTGTAAACTTCTTTTTCCACCAGTTCTTTCAGTGGGATAAGCAATGGATCACCCTCGTTGCATACTCCGCCGCCGATACAAAGAATATCAGGCTGGAAGATGTTTATTGTATTTGTAATTCCGCAGGCAAGATATCTGATATATTTATCAACAACTGCTTTAGCGGCGGCGTCACCTTTTCTCATTGCATTAAAAGCAGTTCTTGCGGAAACTTTGCCCTCTTTATTGCTTTCTGCCCAGAGAAGTGATTCCTTATTATATTCCATAGCTTCTTTAGTCATACGGATAAGACCTGTTGCTGAAGAAAATACTTCAAAACAGCCTTTTCTTCCGCAGGTACATTCAGGACCGTTGGGGTCGATAACAGTATGTCCGATTTCAGCTCCTGCAAAATTAAATCCGGAATAGATTTTTTTATCGATTATAATTCCGCCGCCGACGCCTGTGCCGAGTGTGATACAAACTGCGTCGTTTGCTCCCTGTGCAGCACCTGCGACAAATTCGCCGTAAGCTGCGGCATTAGCATCGTTTTCCACATAGCAGGGCTTTTGAATATGGGTTTTCATCAGTTTTACCACGGGAAGGTTTAGGAAACCTAAATTATTGGAATATTCAATAATTCCTGTGGCGGAATTAGCTGTTCCAGGAGCGCCTATTCCCAATGATTCTATATCATTTAAAGTAAGTCCTGCTTTTTCAACAGCTTTCAAGGCTACTTCTGCCATATCTGCACAGATTTCTTCAGCAGGTCTTGGTAGATTTGTTTTACAGGTAGCTTTAGAAACGATATTAAAATTTTCATCAACGACCCCTGCTTTTATATTTGTACCGCCCAGGTCTATACCAACATAAAACTTCATTATTGGTTTTCCTTTCGTTTGTTAATCTATTTAAATGTTCAGATTATACCCTTGTAAGAATAGCCTTGCATTTTCCGTCAACTGCAAACTTGCCTGTTCCTGCGGGAACGAAAATGCTGTCGCCTTTTCTGAACTTAACAGTATCATCACCGATTACTTTTCCATCTCCCTCAAGGATAAGAAGGCTTACGAAAGATTTCTCGTCAGCTTCAAGCACAGCTTTCGATTCTACGTCAATAGCATAAGTTGTAAAATAGTCGCATGATGACAAAAGCTTTGAAGTATATCCGTCTTTCTGTTCAATGGGGGTTTCGGGATAAGCCTTAGCAGGGCAGAGGTCTGTAACGTCCTTAGCTTTTTCAACATGGAGTTCTCTTGGTTTTCCGTCCTTTCCGACTCTTCCGTAATCATAGATTCTGTATGTAGTATTTGAATTCTGCTGAATTTCAGCAATAAGAATTCCCTTTCCGATTGCATGGAGAGTACCGGCCTGAATAAAGAACACATCACCTTTTTTCACAGGAACTGCGTTTGTAACCTCAAGAAGGGTATTATCAGCGATTCTCTGGGCGAACTCATCCTTTGAGATAGTATCCTTAAAGCCATAGAGAAGAGTAGCTCCCTCATCGCAGTCAACGATATACCACATTTCAGTTTTTCCATATTCACCCTCAACACGAAGAGCATATTCGTTATCAGGGTGAACCTGAACAGACAGATTATCTTTAGCGTCGATCAGCTTTATGAGAATAGGGAAGTTATCAAACTTTTCGCAGTCTGTTCCCAAAACAGATTTTCCTGCTTTTTCAATATACTCAGAAAGTGTAAGGCCTTTAAATTCGCCGTTTGATATAGTACTTGGGCCGTCTTTATGACATGAAAGCTCCCAGCTTTCAGCAATCTTATCAAAATCGCAGTCTTTCTGGAAATCGTCACGAAGACGAGTGCCGCCCCAAAGGTAATCTTTAAATGCCGGTGTTAATTTTAATACTGCCATAATTTTATCCTCCGTTAATCAAAATATATACTATAATATTATATCATGAAGACATATAAAAGTCAACTGCTGATATATATTCAGACAAGCGTTTTCGGAATGAGAGAATGACCTTTTTACACAGAATGTTTACAAAATTGACACGAAATTTACTTTTTTAAAGATAGTTATGGAGATATAATTGTAACATTGATTATTCAGTGTTTAGTGATTCCAATAGGGGTTGCTTTACATATTGTTTTGTGGCACTGAATTTCATTAACAAAGACTGCTTCATAAAACCAATGCTTATGAAACAGTCTTTTTTATTTTGTCTTATTTAATGTTATATTTTTTCATAAATTCTTCTGTGGTTATGAATGCCGGACGATTGAATCTTCCCAGTTCATACAGGCAATCTTCATCACCTATTGTAATGGTATTAATTTTTTCTTCTACTCCAAGGCTTGAAGAGAAGCCTGAATTTTTTATTAATCTCTTGGCTGCTTCACAGGTCAGTCCATATGGATATGCGAAAACGTTGGGGGAGATGTTACAGTTATCCTCAAGCAAATGCTGAGTTTTAAAGGTATCTGCTAGGAAAACATGTCGGAACTGTTCATAGGTTTCGCCGTCTTTCATGGTACAGCCACGGCGTTCGTTTAGAGAATGCAGGTCATATGTATGGTTGGCGAACTCGGCTCGTTCACTTTTTATCATTTTATTTATATCGTCCCAATCGAGATATGAGTAAGCTGGGGATGGCTCGGCTTCCTCGCAGGCAAACTCAGAATATGAGCCGACGATTGAAAAAGTTGCTTTGAAATCATATTTTTCAAGCAGCGGCAATACATAGATAAGGTTATTATAGCTTCCGTTATCGAAAGTGAGGATTATAGGCTTTTCTGGCAAATCTGCATTACCGTTCACATAGCTTATTAAGTCCTTAATAAAAATTGATTGGTAACCGTTTTCTTTAAGCCAGACAATATCCTTTTCCAGTTCCACAGGTGAGAGGACGTAGTCGTTCCATTTTGACTCATCTTTAAGGATACTATGATACATAAGAATTGGGACTTGTTTAGTGTTTTTTTCTGAGATTTCGGATTTAATTGCGGCGGCAAGAGCAGTTATTCCTAATGCAGTTACGGCAATGGAAATTAGTATGGCGATTGCAGTTGTTCTTTTTATTTTTAAGCTTACAAACATAAAAAATGAAATCCTTTCGGAATTGATATTTTACTATTTAATATGTAAGCATGAAATAAAATATGACTTGTACTGCCGTAAAATTACAGGTTTCATTGCTTGACAAAGGGTATTAAATGGTGTTATAATTAATTGCAAAATCATTAAAGGCAGGTGTTTAAGGACATGGCGATCAACAAAAGCGGTACAAAGCAGATAGCTGACAACAGGAAGGCAAGGCATGATTACTTTGTTCTTGAACAGATCGAATGCGGAATTGAGCTTGTGGGCACAGAGGTTAAGTCGATACGCAATGGCGGAGCTAATTTAAAGGACAGCTGGTGCAGTATTGATGATGGTGAGATGTGGGTAAAGGGAATGCACATTTCGCCATATGAAATGGGCAACATATTTAATCGTGATCCCATGAGGGTACGCAGGCTTCTTTTGCACAAAAAAGAGATTATGCGTTTACTTGGAAAGGTAAAGCAGGAGGGGTTAACGCTTATTCCTTTATCTTTATATTTCAAGGGAAGCAAGGTTAAGCTGGCTTTGGGATTATGCAAGGGTAAGAAGCTTCATGACAAGCGTGATGATTTAGCGAAAAAGGCGGCTCAGAGGGATATTGAGAGGGCAATGAAAGAGCAGGGCAGATAGATTAATGCTAAAGAACTGTGACATAGAATTACCTAAGCATTTACAGAGCAGATTGTCAGAATCGGATTAAAAAAATATTACATGAAACAAATGGGGGCGTAAAGGTTTCGACGGGGATTTTGAAGCATGATAAGCGAGTAGAGGAGCGCACTCTCTTAAAACGGCGTACGTTTTAAAATTAGACGACAAAGATAATTTTGAATTAGCAGCTGCTTAATAGCTGCTCGTCTTCCCTTTGAGTACCACGGCTTAGGGTTAGGCGCCGATTAGTGGTGAACGTTGACAGGTGACGGCTGTAGCCTGTTGATGTATTACGGTCTACTGAATGCAGGGGCGTGTTTGTTTGCCTTTGCATGAGGGAATGGGTTTTACCGCAATAACAAAATACACTCGTAGAAATTCATGGGGATAGGTTTTCGGACAGGAGTTCGACTCTCCTCGCCTCCACCAATCAAATATTACACAAAACCCTACTTCTTTGTCGGCGGCTTTGCCGTGACGCTGTGGTTGTGTAATAGTAAGTGATTAACAGAGAGCTTTCGGGCTCTCTTTTTTTATTAAACTCCCTTGTTTTATTGCTCATAATCGTATAATGCTGGCAATATCTATAAAACTTTAACACAATAAATATCAAAATCAAAAATATTATCTAATGTTTAATTTATTTTTAGATTTAAAAAAGTCCGCAAACTACAAAGCTATGTTTTTTGCGGAAAGGGGGTTTTTGATTCTAGTTTATTGACATTTTACAATAAATTATTATAATAAAATATAACAAAAAATAACTTACTTTTATTTAAAGGTGGTAATTGGATGAATAATATGGCTTTTATGAGAAATTTGGGTATTCTGTCTGAAGTAGATAGAAAATCTCAAAGCACAATAAATGCAAAGAAGTTAATTAACAAAACTATAAAAAAGAGTAGAGAAGAAGCTAAAACAGATAAATGTTTTTATTGTGGCAAAAAAGTTGACAGCTTTTGCAACTCTCACTCTATTCCAGCTTTTTGTTTAAGAAATATAGCAATTGATGGTGAAGTTTTGACACCTAATTCAATAATTAAGATACCAGTTGTAGATGAATTCAGTGGCATAAAAAGTGCGGGAACTTTTCGTCTTATTTGTCGAGAGTGTGACAGCAAAGTTTTTAGTGACTATGAAAATCCAAATAATTATAAACAAAAACCAACTAATATAATGTTATCGCAAATTGCATTAAAGAATAATGTGAAGGCTATTAGTAAAAGATGGTTTGAAAGTTTCTTTTATAAAAACTCATATGAAATTGCAGGAATTTTTAATAATGATCTATTACAAAGAGAATATGTTACTTCTTTAGATTTAAAAGAATACATAGATGACTTTAATAAAGCAAAAAAATCATTGCAAAAATTCAATGATGAATATTATATGTGTTATTATAAAAAGCTAGATTATGTTGTTCCTATAGCTTGTCAAATCCCTTTAGCGTTAATATTTGATTTTAATGGCAATGTAATAAACAACATATATAACCAATCACCAAATTATAAAATCAAAAATATTCATATAAATATTTTCCCATTAAATGATTCGAGTGTTATTTTTTTATTTATAAACGATGGGGATAAAAGATATCGTAACTTTTACAAACAATTTAATAAATTGCCATTAGAAGAACAGCTTAAAGCATTAACATTTATTATATTTGCTTATTCTGAAGATGTGTTTTTTTCTAAGAAAATATTAACTGAAGTTAATAATAGCCCAGAACTAACCAATGCAGCACAGAGCGATTCCGGAATTATATCTTTTACTACCAACTTTAGCCCTTTGGAAAAATGTAGAGAAAATTTTGATTTATCTCTTAGAGAAAAAGTGCCTAATTTACTTTCAGAAAAATATAAAATAAAATAGTTTTTCGCCAAGTATTAGCCAAGAAAAAAATTTTCAATTTCAAGGATTTTTCAGTATGTTGCAATGTGCTGAAAACAGCTTTCTTCGCTTCCATAAAAACCATATTACATAAAACCTTACTATTATGTTGAAAGTTTTGTTTATATATTAACAAATAACTAACAGAGAGCTTTCGGACTCTCTGTTTTATTTTGCGAAAATCTCGAATTTGTTAAAGTTGCATAAAAGCATTGAAAGAAATAAAGTAAAATCCGATGTAAAAAGCCTTATAAGTTTTTTGCAGCGGATTTTTTTGTGCAATTTGACGTTTTTAAAGTTGTTTTTAAGAGTTTACTAAATGTACACAGTTTATTAAAAGACTCTGACCTTATATAACTATAGATTTTTTCAGAATATTATCCAAAAGGAGGTCGGCAAATATGGTAGACGTTAAGGTTAACAAGAAGCAAGCACAAGAATTTGCAAAAACCATATTTGCTGATATTGAATCCTATGTTAATGAACACCTTGACGAATACAAAGCATTTCTTGTAGAAGAAGGAGGCGAAGATGATGAAATGTGCTTGGAAACAGCATAAAATAATTCCACTTGTAAGAGGACCGCCTATGTTTCAGTAACATAACAGCAAACGCATTTGTCGAACTTTTGAAAGGAGAGAGCAAAATTAGCATGAAAATGTGTGCTACTTCTAATGTGATTAACTGTTGGGAAGATATTGATTTTAACCTAGCAAAAAAACACGTTAAAAAGCTGCAAAAGCGTATTGCTGTGGCTTATAAGAATGATAACCATGATAAAATTGTATCTCTGCAACATGCGTTGATCCATTCGTTTTATGCTAAAGCCTTAGCGGTTAAAATTGTTACTTCTAACAGAGGTAAACATACCCCAGGGATTGATGGTACTCTATGGGTTACTCCAGAGGAAAAGTACCAAGCAATATGCAATTTAAACCGTAGATGATACAGACCTAAGCCATTAAGACGAATATATATACCAAAATCTAATAATAAAATCCGCCCATTGAGTATACCAACGATGAAGGATAGAGCTATGCAAACTTTATATAAATTTGCATTAGAACCTATTGCAGAAGCTACTGCGGATTCAGGTTAGTATGGATTTAGACCAAATCGCTGTGCAAAAGACGCTATTATACGGTGTGGTGATATATTATCAAAATATCCTTTTCCCGAGTGGATACTAAAGGCAGATATAAAATCATGTTTTGATAATATCAGTCATAAATGGATTATGGAACATATCCCAATGGATAAAGATATCTTGCGAAAGTTTCTGAAATGTGGATATATAGAGGATTCTGTATTTTATCCTACAGAAAAAGGTATTCCACAAGGTGGATGTATATCAAGTGTTATTTGCAATATGGTTCTTGACGGGTTAGAAAAGAAACTCGAACAAAAATTTATGGATGCTGTTCACTTGATTAGATACGCAGATGATATCATGATTATCATTGAGCCTCAACTTTTTATGCAAACTCGCCCCGGGGTCGAACAATTTTTAGCTGAACGTGGACTTCAACTCTCACGAGAAAAAACTACATTTACTCATGTGAGAAATGGTGTTACGTTCCTAGGCTACAAAATTTATAAAGAGAATAGTAAAATATTCTTTATACCATCAAGGGAAAGCATAGATTCCTTGTTAGACAAAACAATTGATACATTTAATAAATGCAAATATATGTCTTATGAAAAACTATGTCAATCCTTGAAACAAACAATAAGGGGGTGGTTAAATTACTACAGAAATGTAGCTTTAGAACAATCTCTCTATGGAGTGGAGTATTGGAGTATGAAGTTACAGCTTTATTGTTTGATTTGGCCGGGGACAAGAGCATTGCAGAATTAGTGGGAAATTTATTTACCAAATATTATAAATTATAATTTAGTTAAAGGAGAAGTTGTTATGAATAATTATAATGATATGTATGAATATTTTGAAATTAATTTAATTGAACTGCTCGGATGCACCAAAAATAATATCGTGGAAGCAAAAGAAAAGGTCAAGGATTTGCCCGAAAAATACAAAGAGAAATTAAGTCATGCATATGACTTAATTGATGAAGTACAGGAATTTCTGTACAACAATTAAGAAAATAAAAAGCCATCAATAACACAGTTAGAGTGTTTCAATGGCTTTTATCTATATAAATAAAATACCGATTATCTTGTTTAGCCTAAATTGGTAAGGTAATACACCGATTCTCCTATAGCTATCTTGCAGGATTTATCGGTTACTTCACGCAAATTTACTGCATATTCATCTAATTCCAACACTTGTGAAAGGAAATCCACAATTTCGGCAGGAGTAAAAACAAATTTATTTTTACCCGTTCTTCTCTTTGCTATAATAGAATTTTTAATTTCTTTCATAATGTTCACCCCTTATAACTCATAGCAATTTCCGAAATAACATAAAACACAGTTTTTTTGTGCTTCAAATATATATAAGGTTTTGGTGTTTTTTCTTGATATACCTATTAAACGGTCGAATAAGACGGTATCACTTTAACAGTATAAAAATAGGAGCGACAAAGTCACTCCCGCAGAACATATATTTAACTTTTGTATATGGCTAATTTATTTTGTCTATCCCCAATAAAATATTGACTGCCTGCTGTAACTCCGGTCTGGCACGATATGCATTAACGAGCTTTCTTTCCTGTTCGCTGAATTCATCTGATGACAGCCTTACATTAAGAAGCTCACTTGGAGAAACGTTCAGTACACGGCAAATATCTGCAAGTATATCTGCATCGGGTCTGTTTACTCCCTGTTCCCAATTTGAAACTCTGCTGTTGCTAACGCCCAGCTTCTGTGCTAATTGCACTTGGCTTATTCCACACGCTTCTCGGTATTTGCGTATTCGGTTTCCAATCTCATATTTCAAAGCTATCACCTACTTCGTTTTTATTATACTACAAAGGATCCGAAAAGTAAAGATAAAAATAAAGATTTTCTGTAGAAAAGTCTTGACTTTATAGATAATCGGCGATACAATATATAAAAATACAGAAATTCTTGACAAGGAGATGATTTTATGCGTGTTTATGAAAAAGTTCGCAGCTACATAGACGATAACGGACTAAAACAGGTTGTAGCCAAGAAAGCAGGCATTTCAAAAGCTACATTTAATGCCATTCTTAACGGCAAAAGGACTTTGTATGCTGATGACCTCAGGGCTATATGTCTTGCACTGAATGTAAGTCCGGAGGTTTTTATCGAAGTAAAACGCACCTGTAACCACAGGGCATTATAAAATCATTTATTCAGAGGAGTGGTCAATATGAAAAATAAGTTAGCGTATGATTTTTTACTGCATTATTACTTTAAAATTACTACCGATTCAGACTATGAAGAAGTTTTTGATTCGACAATAGAAAAGGCATATGAAGACGCTGTTAGACAAGGCGCATTCAATTATATCGTTGCGCTAAGCGATATACAATTAGTACCGCCAGTTAAAAAGACAGCATTTAAAATAATGTTGAATTTTCTCAAAAATCATTTGAAAACAGGCAAATTTGAAAATGACTGGCATGAAAAATGGTGCAAGGAAATAGTAGATATTTTCTTTCCTGTAAAAAGTAAAAAAGGCACAGCGGCTTTTTCCTACGGCAATGCTCAGAAGTGGGTAAATATGACGCTGAAAAATATGTATATAATAGCCATTGCTTTTAGATCCTCAAAAGAAAACCTCGGTAACGGTTGGTATGATGTCATTATAAATAATGCAGAATGTTTCCATATTCCGCTTGATAATTATGTTTTAGAATCAGCTTTATCGGATTTTGAAGTGGTGAAAAATTACATAGAAGTCAAAGGCAAGAGAAACAAGGAGTACCGCATTATATCAGAGGACAAAACTTATCCTTGGAGTCAGATACCCGATTATGATACATACATAAAGTTTCAGAATGTCTTAATCAATGAGATAAAAAAGAAATATTACGAAAATCCTATTGACTGGGAATGTGAAGCTTGGGTAAAGATTGCAGAAAACAGATCATAGCGAATTCCTACTAAGGAGATGAACAAAAAATGATTTCTCACCCAAACAAAGACTTTACCAACAGCACAATTATTTTAAAGGACGTTCATTGCCCATACTGCGGTGATAATAAAGCATTTCTGATTAATGAAAAAACCACATCGGTTATCGGACTAAGACTCCCAGCCTTTGGATTGAAATTTGTGCTGTCACTTATTTATTTGTCAATAGTTCAAATATGGATATATGGCTGTAAATTAATAGAGGTTACAAAAGAGCGTACTTACGTTACATACGGCTTTTGTCCTAAATGTGGAAACAGCTATTCGGCAGGAGCACCCGAAGAAGTGAAAAACGAGTCGGAAGATTCCAAGCTGTATAAGGTAAGAAACGGAAAGGCAATCACGGGCTTGTGCAAGGGTATTTCCGAATATACAGGTATTCCTGTTTTATGGGTCAGAATTATGACTGTGCTTTACGGTTTTACGATCATAGGAGCATTTTTGTATTTCTTAATCGCCGCTTGTATTCCGACAAAAGAAGACGCCGAAAACGGACTGACAGAAAAAAATTCTACAAAGCTAAAGACGGCAAGGTTATTATGGGACTTTGTAAAGGCTTTTCGGAATATACTGACATCCCCGTTGTATGGGTTCGTATTTTAACAGTAATACTTGGTCTGACAGTGATCGGCACAATTTTGTATTTCATATTGGGCACAGTTGCACATACTAAGGATGATGAAAATGCCAAATAATAAAAAACCATTGCCCCCTGGGTGGAGTAAAGTCCAAACAAAGCCAAACGCTTGGGCAAAAAAAGATACAAAGCCTTTGGTAAAACCGCAGGATAATGATATTCCTGCGGTTAGTTATAATAAGTCTGTTGAAAAGGCAATTGATAATTCCGAGATAAAGCAAATAGCTGTCGAAAAAAGTACTACTCAAATATCCAATGAGCCTATCAACGTATCAGAAGACATAAAATCTGAAAGTGTTGGAATATCTATACCCATTCAAGAGAAAATTTCGGAGGAAAATCCAGAACATTCCACAAAACCAATTTCAGCATTAACAAAAGAACCTATTGCTGTATCTGATGATATAAAAGCCGAGGACATTTATGACGATAATTTTGAAAATCCTATTATAATTCAAGAAAGAGAAACCTCTGCGGAAAAGCGGTCTGCTAAAGAAAAAACGCCGAAAGAACAGATAAAAACAAAAAAACCGACGGTAATTATTATTGTGGTGCTTATAGCAGCTATCGTTGCGGCATTATCGGTATTTGCATTTTTGCATTTTGGTAGAGAAAAGCCTGATTCAAACGACAGTGCAATTGAAAGCACAGATACACAAAGAACGGAAGTAACTACAGCAACTACTACCACTTCGACTACTACCGTTTCAACTACTGTGGATACTACAACTACCGCTGCAACAACATCTTCTACTGCTATTACAACAACTTCCAAGCCTGCTACAGTTTTAAATGAAACTACAGATATTCCCTTATCTATAGATTCAGATCAAACGTATGAAGCAATTGTAACCCCCGGGTCGACAGGCGAAGTATACAAGTCACCCGATTATTCTTCTGATGTAATAAATACTTTGGAAGCAAACGAGAAAATCCAAGTTGACAGCTACTTCGTTGATGAATATTTACAGATATGGTTTCGCCTTAAAGGTGATAAAGGTTGGATTGACGAATACCAAATTAAAAGTGCATATTTAGACTATTTCAATATCATGCGAAATACCTATTATACCGACAATGAAGAGTACTATATTTTTTCACACTATGACATTGACAAAGACGGAACAGACGAATGGCTGTTCCAAAAAGGTACAAGTGCAAGCGATATGGAGTTTGACGTCTACACTGCTAATAATAGACAGGCTGAATATATTGGCAGTATTCCATTTGGAACGCTTTATACAACCGACAATGGTGAATTAATTTCAAAATATGAACAAATGGACGCAGAGGTAGCATATACAATAACCTTAGAACAAGGTGTTCTTTCCAGCCAGCTTTTGTTCCAAAATGAAAATGTCAGTGAATATTCAGAACCCGGAAAAGTGCTTGAAACATGGCTTGTGTATGAGATTTTCGGTGATAAAGATGACTATAATAATGATGGAATAAATGCTGATGGTAAGGACACGGGTGAATTGGATCTATCGCCAAATGTGTGGTGTCCTGAATGCGGATATGGTTTTTTCACAACCGGTGTAGGAAATGAGGGATTCATTTGTCCCGAATGTGGTCACAACTGGTATCCGTAAATTAATTATCTTATAAACTAAAACATCTCTTTCCGTTTATATTTTAATACATATAAAAACCAGCCGTAATCGTAAAACATTACGGCTGATTTTATAAAAGAAACAGTTGACTTCTTTTCATTTATATCTTATAATATAATTGTAGAAAATTATTCCAAATGGAATTTACTGTTCTTTGAGAGAAGATTAATAAAAAGGAGTGTCCTAATGGAAAACAAAGTTGAAATTCAAGTGAATAACGATAAATATGGCATAGTTGATATAGCGACTAAACAGCCTATTATTCCTTTTGAATATGATAACATATTCACGTATCATGAGTTAGACAAAGAATACATTCTTTGTAAATCAGGGAAATTCGGTGCTGTTTATATAGAGAGTGACAATTCTTACAAATGGATTGCACCTTGCGAGTATGATACTTGTGACACTTTTGCTTTATATAGAGATTTGATTTTTTCTAAAAAGGACGAAAAAAGATATTATTTCTGGGAATCAAACAGCTGTAGAAATTTCTCACATATACAATACTTGGGATATTATCTTTTTGCTATTGATACCGATAGCTATTATATCCTGCGCATTAACACAGGTGAAGTATTATGGGCTTGTTCCCAAAAAAGCCCGCTGAATAAATTTCCTTGCGGAGACCCGTGTCTTGTCTATATGGGCGAGGTATACGGACTTCCGTTATTTCATGATTGTACAAATAATGGCTATATCTTGCCACAGGGGAAATGCGGACTTGAATACCGCTATAATGTCCCTTCAACAATAAAACCGATTATCGTAAATGGTGTAAATATTGTGAATATAGTTGGTGATTCAAACGGTGTGAACGCATTAGAGTATATTGGTCGAGGCAGAAACAACAAAATAAAATGCGATTATGATGAAATTACTGTTGAACTCAATGTTAAATTAAAAAAAGGAGAACATATAGAAGAACGCTGTTATCAAATACCTTATGGAAAATTTACAGCTGATGATGTTTGCGATTACAGCGAATGGTAATATCTATTTTTTGCGAGGTGTTAAAATGATTTACGGCTATGCAAGGTGTTCTACCAACGAGAAAATGCAGGACATCAACCGACAGGTTAGGGAACTGAAACAGCAGGGCGCTACTGATACGACAATTTATCTTGAATACGAAAGCGGAATGAAAACCGACCGTGCCAAATTGAATAAACTACTTAACATTGTCAAGTCTGGCGATACCATTCTTGCCACAGAAGTCAGCAGAATTACCCGAAGTACAAAACAGCCTTGCGATATTATCGAACTTGCAAAGGACAGGCATATTAAGTTAGTACTTGGCAGTTTTGTTGTTGACTGCACAAAAGAGCTTGATCCTATGACCGAGGGAATGCTCAAAATGATGGGAGTTTTCAGCGAATTGGAACGCAACATCATCAGTCAGCGAGTTAAAAGCGGTATGGAAAATGCCAAAGCGAAAAGTAAGACAATCGGCAGACCTGCTACAACAGCGTACGATATTCCGAGTATATTTTACAAGCATTATCCCAAATACAAAAAGGGTGAGATAGATAAAAAAGAGTTTTCAAGGCTTTGTGATTTGTCTTATCCGACTATTTATAAGTATTTGGGGATTGTGGAAAAGTGATTTTTAACATGGAATTTTAAAGGAGCCAAAATATGAATATGAAAGATATAATTGCGATAGTCTTTTCATCAACGTTACTATCTACTATGATTACAGTTTTGTTTAATTTGTTATCAAATAGGAGGAAAGAATTAATAGAAAATATCACAAAAGAAAGAAAAGAATGGCGTGATCAATTACGTGTTATTGCAAAAACAATTGCAAAAAGTAAAGATAAAAATCAATTGAATATTGCAATTAGTGAACTGAAAGTTAGAATCAATGCTTACGGTATAACAAAAAATTCAATATTTTATGATTCGCATTTTTGGAAACAAATAAATAACTTAGAATTAAATTCAACTCTTGCTAACGAAGAATTAAAAAAGGTTAAAACCTATTTTGTGAATCAGATTTCTTGCATATTAAAATATGACTGGGAACGTTCAAAAGCTGAAATAAAAGGGAACATGCAAACAAAAATTGTAATTGCATCTTTGGCAACCAGTTTTTTTCTTTATTCAATTAGATGGTTTTATTACTATAATATAGGAGTCGGCAAAATCGTTAATTATATTTCATACTGTGTTCTATATATACTAATTGTTGCTTTTTCTTCTTTAGTAATATATTTTGCAGATAAATGGAAAAATGATTTTCATTTCAAGATTTATATAGTGTTTAGTTTAATTGGCGGCATATTGTTGTATTTATTTGTTTACATTAGTATTCCAAGTACAAGACCGTTTGATATAATTGACTATATAATAAACTTATCGCCATATGCAACACTTCTTTATTGTGCAGAATTAAAAATGCTTTTATATATAAAAAATACTAGGTGTTTCATAATTGCTACTGCAATATCATCAGGGGCTAACATTATTGACGAAAAGTATAAAGTTTTCATTGGAAAAGAAAAATTAATTAATATTTTTACAGGTGAAGAATTATCAATTAGTAAGAAAGTTAATTTGAAAAATGAAATGCAAAATTGATGTAATAAAAACTATGTATAGTATAAATAAACTGGAGTGTAAGTAATGAATATTGTTATATACGCCCGCTTCAGTTCAAGCTCACAGAGAGAAGCGAGCATTGAAGAACAAGTGAAAGTCTGCCGAGAATATGCAGAAAGAAATAATTATACTGTTGTAAAAGTGTATAGTGATAGTGCAATAAGCGGAAAAACAGATAACCGTCCTGCATTGAGAAAATTGCTATCTGACAGTTCAAATGAAAAATTCAATGCCGTTATAGTTTATTCAATTGACCGCTTCGGCAGAGATTTAGCACAAACCTTGCTGAACGAAAAAAGATTGAATGATAACGGAGTTATTCTTCTGTCTGCAACCGAGCATTTTACAGATGACGCTTCGGGCAGATTTTTTAGAAATATTATGATGTCATACGCTCAGTTTTACAGTGATGAATTATCAGACAAAATACTAAGAGGAATGAATTATAACGCCGAACGCTGTCTTTATAATGGTGGTGGTGTTCCTCTTGGTTATAAGATTAGCAAAGATAAACGTTTTGAAATCGACCCTGATACAGCTCCTATTGTTCAGCGTATATTTGAAATGTATGCTGATGGAAAAACTGTAACCGAGATTAATGAATTACTAAACTCTCGGGGATATAAGACTTCCAAAGGAGTTGCTTTTAACAAGAATTCCTTGCACACAATACTAAACAATAAACGTTATTTAGGTTACTATATCCATAGCGGATATGAAATAGCTGATGGAATTCCGCAAATTATTTCAAATGAACTTTTTGAACAAGTATCCGAAAAACTTAAAAAGAATAAGAAAGCACCTGCAAGAGCAAAGGCGAAAGTTGAATATCTGCTGATCACAAAGCTGTTTTGCGGTCATTGCAAAGAAATGATGACAGGCTTTTCGGGAAAGGGTAAGCAAGGAAAAACATACCATTATTACATATGTAATGGCAGAAAGAATGGCGATTGCAAAAAGAAAATGGTAAACAAGGACTATATTGAAAATCTCGTAATTTCAGAATGCCGCCGACTTTTGTCTGCCGAAAATATCCGCCGTATCACAAAAGAAGTCGTTGCAATATGTGAGGCTGAAAAAAATACCTCCAATTTGAGATATTTGCAGAAACGTCTAGCTGAAAACGAACGTAAACAGCAAAATGCAATTTCTGCTATTATGGAAAGTGATATTGAAAGTGTTCGTAATGCTTTGAGTGAACAAATACCGATACTTGAGTCCGAACATAAAGAAATTGAAAAAATGATAAAAGAGGAAGAAGCACCTTATCCTGTGTTGACAGAAAAAGGAGTTGCATTTTTCTTGACCCAACTCAAAAAGGGGAAAATCACCGACATTAAGTATAGAAAGACACTGATCTCAATTTTTGTCAACAAGATATATTTATATGATGACAGAGTAACTATTACCTATAATTAAGGTGATGAGTGCGTTACCATCAGCGACCAACTGCTATCCGAACTTGAACAAAAGGACGAACAGGATAGACTTTTGTTTTTAAATGGGAATGGTCCACCAAAACAAACAGGTACGAACCCAAAGAGTTCGTACAAGGAGCCCAATGCTCCACCATTTATCGAAAAGCCGAACACAACATATTTTTTGTAGGTGATCTTTTTGGAATACTTGTAACCCGTGATTGATGTCACGGGTTATTTCTTTATTAATCCTATAATAATTTTATCATTACCAATTAAGGCTAAAATAACACACGCAGTCATTATAATTTCTTTCATAAAATCACCTCTTGACAAATTATAGTATATATGCTATATTGCTTATAAGGAGAGGGCTTTCGCCCTTAACTTTTAATCGAGTAGCTTAACAGCTATTGCGGTTATTATCGCTACGGTTAAGTCAATCAATCCTTGTATTAAGTAATCTGCTGCATTACTTTGGGATTTGATTGACTTTTTTTATATTTTATGATATATTTTTTATTAAAAAATATATCATAATTTTTTGGAGGCTCTATGATTTTCAGTGAAATTTATCGGACAAGAATTGAGGACTATGATAAAAAAGGATTTTTGTCAGTGGAAGCGGTTCTGAGAATTTTTGAAAATATAGGGAATCATCATTCTGACAGCGTCAGTAATAGCGTTATAAAAGGCAGTCTTGACGGTGTCGCATGGATTTTCTCAGAGTGGAGAATAGAATTTAACAGACTTCCTGAATATGGTGAATCTGTAAAAGCAGAAACCTGGGTCAGCGGCAAAGTGCCTTCATCATCGGTTATCAGGAACTTTATTTTGTCTGACAGCAAAGGAAATTCATTGGTGAAAGGAACCGCTAAATTTGCACTGTTTGATTTAATAAAAAATAGACCCGTTCGTATTTCATCAGAGCTTTTTGAGCTGTATTCTCCTGAAAGCTATAGCGTGTTTGAACATAAATCCGAGCGTTTGAAAGAACCGTCAGAATATGATTCTGAGCTACAGCTTTTTCAGCGCAGAGGCGATGTTGATTTCAATGGTCATGTACATAACATTAATTATCTTATCTATGCTTTGGAGGCTCTGCCTCAACATATATATGAAAACGGTATTTTTGATCAGATAAGAATATCATATAAAAGTCCATTAAAAGCAGGAGAATTAATTACTGTAAAAGCCAAGGAATACGACGATGTTTATTCCGTTGGAATTTACGGAGAAGATAGGTTATCATCTATTGTTGAGATTGTATTAAAATAAAAAAGTTTAAATAAACAACAAGTCACTTTATGGATCCCTAACCATTGGTTGGCTTGTTTTTTATATTAATGTGCTATATTTATCCTGACTGCTACAAATGTGTAATAAAATTTGTTATTTTTTGTAGCAGTTGAAAAAATTATAGCCTTTTGATACAATATTCTAAGAGGTGAATCGTGAATGAAATTTGGAGAATACTTAGAAAGTTGTATTAGAGAAAAAAATATAAGTATTAATGGCTTAACAAAAATTACGGGGATTAACAGGGGTGGTTTTTATAATGTATTCAAAGGTAAGCGTAATTTAAAGGAAGACAAGTTATTTTCGATTTTTGATAATGTAGGTTTCTCAAAAAAACAAGAGCAAATATTAACAGAGCTTTATTTTTCTGAATTTTTTGGAGAGAATAACTTTGATAAAGTTATTGGTTTAATAAAGTTATTAAATAATATTGATTTAAAACCTAAAACAATTAATACGAATATGTGCAGATTTAACAAAAAATTTTGTTTAACAGAGAAAAAAGAAATATATTCAGCTATTAACTTTATATTAGAAGATTCAAATGATTCAACAATTATTACAAACTTTAATTATAATGATAACAGAATAGATAATTTATTTTATACATATGTGAAAAACGGGAATCCTGAAAGGTTTATTCATGTTTTAAATTTTCATAATTTTTTTGAGTTAAGAAACCTGGAAGTGATTTTTTATTCACTGAAATATATGTACTGCGGATGTTTTCCGGTATATAAATATGAGAATAAAAACGATCAGGTTTTTCCTTTTTTTATTGTGAGCAAAGATTATGCGCTTCTTTTTAATGATATTGATGCAATATTTTTAGATGATGTTCAAGCTGTCAAGAATATATCCTGTAAGGCTGAAAAAATGGCTAAAGACTGTAACGTGCTGGGCAGTATATCTAATGATATTATGTATATAAAAGATTTATATATAAAAGGCTTTCAAAAAGAATCTGGTGGTGACAATGAAAGGCTGATTTTTTCTTCATATCCGTGTATAGCTCCGTGGGCAGATTTTGAGCTGATGGAATATGTTACGAGAAGTGAGCTTCCAGATAAAGAATATCTCGTTAATATTGCAAATTATCATTATGAGTCGCTTTATATAAAAGATAATTATATAAGCTTTTTTTCTTTAACAGGATTAGAAAGATTTGTTGAAACCGGAAATGTAAAAGAAATTCCCGGTGAATATATAAGAAATTTAAATAAAAAGTTTCGTCTTCAGGTTTTAAATGGAATTCTTGAAGACATAAGAAATGAAAAAGTATATATTTTTAATGATGAGAAATTTGTGATAAATAATGATATTGATATTGAATGTTGCTCAAATCAACTGCTTTTTGGAGCTTTTGACAGTGATAAGGAAAACTTTTTCTCTTATGATAAGTTTTTAGTGAAAATTAATGAGTTGGATATCATTAATATTTTCAGAATGTTAAAAGAATATCTCATAAGGGGACGGCTGGTATATTCAAAGATGCATTCAGAAATAATTGTTCAAAATTTAATAGTAAAATTAAAAAATATGAATATAGAATGATCTTTGACATCAGTGTAGCATTTCGGTTATGAAGTGCTACATTTTTTTTTGTAAAATATATTTTTTTGTAGCAATTGTTTTTTTATTAACCGTTTGTTAAACTAATAATAAATATTATCAAAATATTGTGAATAATGTAGAAGTTTGATAATGTTTTTACCAATAAATGAAAAATAATAATGGAGGATTTATTATGGAGTTTTTTAATGGAATTGGAAAGAAAATTACGCAAACCGGACAAGGTGTCGTTCAGAAAACAAAGGACACCGCAGAAATTATTAAATTGAACGGAGCTATTTCCGACGAAGAAAAGAAAGTAAATAATGCTTATTTTCAAATCGG
>UQDR01000012.1 GCA_900539835.1 uncultured Ruminococcus sp.
ACTGCCTCTACCTTATAGTTGCTGTTTACATATCCTTCGGGAACTGAATAATATGCGTTTGCTCCGATTATTCCTGTTAATGTAAGGTTTGTTGATACATATTCAGGTGTTCCTGTTACTTCAGGCAATGAAGAATCATCGGGTTCAGATGAAGATTCTTCCTTTGATGAGCTGTCAGGAATAACCGGTGATTCCTTATAGCCAATAATTTTAACACTGTCTACGCTTCCCTGTCCCTGTACATACAATTTATGGTTTCCGGAGAATTTAGACATGTCTGATGCTGAGAAATTATATTCATAGTTTCCATAAACATCTGTTGTATAAACAAGTTCAACCCAGCCCGGATCTACTGCAAGCTTCAGCTGATTTGCATTTCCTTCAACAACAATTTTAGCTGAATTATAGCCCGAAAGACTGAAATCAAGAGTATAATCTGTGTTCCAAGTCAAAGAACCGGAACCGCCCTGTGTAATTACATTGTCAGTTAAAACACCCGAGCCTGATGAACTGTCAGACTTACTGCTTGAATCTTCAATTATTCCGGTATAAATTGAACAAATTTTTGATGTCTTTGTGATACCATATGTACCATTAAAAAGCTTATCACCCCAGGTTGAAAGTGATGAACCGCTCCAATCCTTAGCAATATCAAGTGATTCCAATCCGCTTCCGTTACCCTTCCATGACCAGCCTAAATATCCAACATTCTTTTCTGTACAATAGCTCATGATAGTCTGCTCATCAACATCAGCCCCCTGATGATCATCAGCAAACTCACCGATTACAACAGGAATATTAAGAGCAAGAGCCTGATCTATATTGCTTTTTACTGTATATGAGTTCTTACCGGCGTCCTGATACATATGAATAGAGAATATGGTGTTCTTATTAGGGTCAGCATTAAACACTTCTCTTCCTTTTTGGAAAATTGAACTTGGCCATTGACCATAACCCTCAGCGTCAACCATAATCATATTATTGATGCCGGCATTACGAATAGATTTAATTGCTGATTTATAAGCCTCTGCCCATTCTGAAGCACGATTCCATGCACCAAACCATTCATTAGCAATATTAAGAATTACATATTTTTCATTGCCTTGAAGTGCAGATTTCATTTCGATCCAATAGTTAACAGCTGCATTAAGTACTGAAACATCATTACTTCCTGTTTTATCATGGACTTCAAGAATACAAATCACCTTATTGCTCTTACACCAATTGATTATATTATTAAGTTGAGATAATGATGTTTTACTATACTCCAAACCATCAGAGCAAACAATTCTGACTGCGTTAGCGCCTCTTGCTGCTGCTCCCTTAATTGCAGTAGAAGTATATCCTGCATACCAAGCATGAGGAATATTTACGCCTCTCATAACAAATGCTTGACCGTTAGCGTCACGAATTGTCGTGCCGTCAACATAAAATCCGTCTGCTGCTGCTACAGCGTCCATAGCACTGTCAAAGTTAGCCGGAACAATGCTAATTAACATTAGAATTGCTACAACTAAACTAAAAAAACTTTTTTTGTAAACAGTCTTTTCCATTTAAATATCAATCCCCTTTATAAATATTTCGATATTTGGCACTATATTTATATACGACAAAATCGTACAAAATCAGTCCAATTCGTTCTTTTAGTGTAACATATTTATTTTATTTTGTCAATATTAGTAGCAAAATTACTAACTTAGTATAATTATTTTGTGCATCATGTACAATTACGAATATAAAAACTGTTGATTTTAACCATAAAAGTTTTTTGCAATATAAAAACGGACAGACCTCAGAAAGTCTGCCCGTTTTATATTAATAATTATTGAAGTTTACATGTCGCCCCATGGGTCTGGGTTTACTACGTCGGTAAGTGGTTTTGTAGTACCTGTCGGAACCACTACTTCTCCGCCGCTAACAGTAATTACATCTTCTGCTGCGAATTCATAAAACTCCATGGAAGGCTTCTTGTATTCTATCTTCATTTTTATCTCCTCCCTTTTTATTAACTCTTTGCCTGTGATGTTGTAATTCCTGCAGTACCCTCTGAGAATACAACCTGATATTCTCCGTTTGCATCTTTGTAAATCAAGAATGATCTTGCATATCTGCTGACACCGTTCTTCATTCCTGTCAGTGACATCAATACCTGGTTGTTTGCATCTGCATACAACTGATCTTTTCTTGCTGTTGACAATGCTGTCATTGCAGGAAGATTTGTCAATGTTGTTCCGGATACAGTTACACCTGACAAATCAGCAATATTAGCTTCAATAGGTGTAAAGATAATTCCGGCAGATACGAATTCAACGCTGTCAGGAATATAATATGCACAGTTGAATGTTATCTTATGGAAGTTAACATCAGTTGTTTCAAATCCGAATTCCTGTACGGTATTGGATATGAATGCTGCCGGTGTTACTGTTACTTCTTCATCAGCATATACTGCTTCAAAGTCTGCGTCGCACCAAGCGCTGAAGAATATTGTACTGTCATAAGAATATACCATTCCGTTCAATGTCCAATACTGGAATGAACCGTATGCATTTGTATCAGGAGCTACGAGCTTAACCTGTGTATAGTTAGCAACCTTATATGTGTCTCCTCTTGGAAGTTCATAGCTGTAATCAATATCAGTTTCGTCTTCCATTACATATACTCTTCCGTTTTCTACAGTAAGTGTATATGGATCGTCAGGAATCTCATAAATTGCTTTGAATACAACTGTTGAACCAGCCTCAAATGACATCTTTTCAAGGTCAAGGCTGATGATATCAGCATCGTTACCCATTACAGGTTCTGCAAGCTTATTACCGACAGTATCAAGTACTTCCCAACCGGCAAGTGTATATCCCTGAACTGAGATAAATCTTGGAACCTTAGGATTAAACTTAATTACTGTACCCTCAATTGTTACCTGTGAGAACTCACTTGTCATCAGGTCGTTGCCAAAGATATCTGTGAAGAGGAACTTACATCCTACAACTATTTCTGTATCTTCAACAGGGAACTTGATATAATCATAATATCCTACTGCCTGTGAAGCATCTGAACCATCAGCTGTAACATTTGAATAACCTTCGTTAGTTATTTTTGCGTCTGTTGCTACTGAAATGAAGTAGTTACCTTCGCCTGCATTCTCAGGAATAATAACTGTAAATTCACCGTCTTCGGTTTCCTGAGGCAGCCACTGCCACAATACATCATATCCTTCTGCAAAGTCAACAAGGTTTGCGTTAGAACCGTTTTCATTCCAGCCTGCATTTGTCCATGCAGATGTGTCTGATCCATGCGGTACATAGATGTTGATCCATAATCCTGAGTTAGAAACTCCTCCATCACCCGGAGTACCGTCTTCTGGGTCAGTACCGCTGTGAGTTTTAGTCGTATTTAAGTTACCATAGTCATAGCCTACGATAACTTCCATTTCTTCGTTGTTTGCACCAACTGAGAATGGAATTGCAATTGCAGTAGAGCTTCCCATAAGCTCAACAGCCTTACCATTTGAGAATGACTTGCTGTCGTTACTCTGCTTATTGGATTCTGCATTTACATGGTCAACAATTTCATTTCCTTGTGCATCAGTTTCAGTTGTGTCCTTGCTGGTTACAACTGCGAACTGAGAGCTTGGAGTATGCTCAGATTTAAAGTCAATGAAGTTTTCTGCTTCATAGATTGTATATCTGATTTTCTTATAGTTAGCTACATATGTCTGGCTTTCTGAAACATTTTCAATAACAAGTGTTCTGCTCTTGCCAACTTCTTCGCCGTTAAGAGTCCAGTTAACGAACTTATAACCGCTCTTTGCTCTTGCTGTCAGTGTTACATCAGAACCTACGAGAACTTCTCCGCCTCCGGTTACAGTTCCCTGTTCTGGGCTGCTCGGAATACCGATTACTGTTACAGCTTCAAATACAGGTTCGCTTGACTTAACTTCTACATAGTCATATCCTGCATATTGCTGTCCGTAAACACCGATATAATATGTTCCGGGCTCACTGAATGTAACGCCTTCAATTGTCTGAGTTCCCCACTTAGTTGTTGTACCTAACTGGTGATAAGAAGCCTTTGAATAAGTTTTACCACCAATTGTTGCTGTCTCTGAACCGCTTCCCGGCTGCCAGATATTTACCCAAGGATTCTTGTCCTCACCTTCTGCAACATATCTGATTGTGATATCATATGTTACTGAAGTATCTGTAATTACGATCGGCAGATATGCCTCACATGAGTCGGTCATTTCGAGCCAGTCATTAGCTGAAGCTTCACCATAATATGTGTCGCCTGGCTTTGTCTGATGTGCAGTGCCGTCGAACAATACAGCGCCTTCTGCTTCAATTCTGACTGTGTCTGTCTTAGTTGTTTCGCCTGAGGACTTCTTTTCAAAGTATGCAGTAAATGTCTTATCTTTTGTTACTGTAATTGTAACTGATGATTTAGCATATTCTTTTCCTGATTCGTCAACCCATTTTACAAATCTGTATCCGCTTGCAGGTGTTGCCTTGATTGATGCAAGTGAACCTTCTTTGTATTCCTTAGTAGCTGTTACTGTACCCATATCTTCACAGCCTTCTGCTACTGAGGTTGCAACAGTATACTTAACGATTTCACCAGGGATACCGTAAATAGTGAACTTTGTAATTGTTCCGCTTCCGTCGTCTTTACCCTGAAGAATAGCCTTAACAGTTTCCATATCAGCTTCTGTAAACTCATATGTATATGTTCCGTCAAGAGTATAGTTCTCAACTGCAGCAGTGCCATCGTTTGGATCAAGCCAAAGCTTCATCTCGTTAGCTGTACCCTCGATTACAATCTTAGCTGCAACATAACCTGTAAGGTCATATTCAAGACAATGAGTGTTTTCCCAGTCTGTTCCGAATGGTACATCACCAAAGTCTTTGATTACTACCCATTCATCAGTTGAAGTTTCCTTTACAAAATATGCAGTAGCTTCAACATCAGATGTAACTGTAAATGCATAATCCTGTGAAAGTACATCGCTGCCGTTTACAAGCCATTTTTCAAACTTATAGCCTACCTTAGGTGTAGCAGTCAATGTTACGCTTTCTCCGGCATTATATGTGCCTGCACCTGTTACAGTACCATAAGCGTCATTATTAGCCTTAACTGTTACTGTATACTTCTCTTCAACAACAACTTCCTTGAAGTTTGCAACCAAATCAACGTTTTCAGTTACTGTGAATGAATAGTCAGGAGCTGTAGCTACTTCTTTTCCGTTTACTGTCCAGTTTACGAACTCATAACCGTCTTTAGCTGTAGCTGTTACTGTTGCCTGTCCATTCTTTTCAACTATCTGTGTTGCAGGAGCAGCAGTACCCATTGCCTCATCGTTTGCTGATGCAGTCACTGTAAATTCTTCAACGACTACGCCGCCGATAGGTGTTACATCACCTTCATTAGCAAATGAAACAGTTATTGAATCAAGTGAACCGCCGGTTACACCAATATAATATGTGCCTGTTGGAGCGCCTGCAGGGATAGTAACTGTAACATCTCCGTTTACTCTGTTATAATACTTCTGTACTGCCTCAAAGGTCTTCTCAACCTGATCAGCAGATTCGTTGCCGTTTGTATCAGATGAGCTCCACATGATTCCGGCACCGCTTGGACCGAATACGTTTGCCCATGTATCGCTTCCTGCATTTACTACAGGAACCTTGATTGTAATGTCACTGCTTGTGTCATTAACTACAAATGGAATTGCAACATTTGTCTGACGATCTTCATATGTGTATTCACTATAATCAGATGCGTTAAGAACTAATTTTTCGCCTGTAACAGGATCTGAAGAATATTCAAATACTGTGTCAAGGTCAAAGACACGGTTTCTGATCCATGTTGTGAGATATGAAACCTGACCGTCATATGTATTGCCGTTCTGAGGTCCGATATCACCATAATACTGACCAAATCCGCCGCCGTTCCATCCATATGTCTTATTGAGAATATCCCACTTATCAAAGTTTCTGTTAAGTGAATCCTTATAATCATTTGTGAATTCATTAGCCTGAGCTATAAGATTCTGTGGATTTGAATTAGCGTCGCTTCTCAATTCTGCCCATCTTGTCTTTACAAGCTCTCTGAACCAAGACTGGCTCCAAAGAGAATTGAACCACTTGTTTACATTATCATTGCTGCTGTTAGCAGAATATAAACCTGTTGGATCTTTACCACGCTCATCGTTACCGAATCCCTTGTCAAAATCCCAAGGTGGGTTAAATACGAGCTTAGCATCAGCGCCAACGTCTTTGCTCATATAGAAGCTTGATCCGCCAACGTCACAGTTCTTTGTGAATTCCTGAAGAATAAACATATCAACCAGTGACGGCATATCAACATAGCCTTCGATTGCAGCCTGATTGCCGCTCTTGATTGCTGCGCTGACCTTTGAAATATACTGCTGAATTGCCAATGCATTAGCGTTAGTGTTATGAGCGCCTGAAGTTGTTGTATCGGTTAAATTGCCGTTTGCATCTTCAACCTCAAATACACCTGCTTTAATTGTGAACAATTCGCCGTATGTATCGTCTTTAACGTAATAATCTTCCTGTGGTACGCCGTTGTTTTCTGCAAGATTATCTCTTTCAAGCAAGAAACCGATCTCGTCAATATTACCGGTATTAGCCTCTGGTTTAGTTACCTCAACACGTCCTGTTCCTACTTCAGACTGTTCAACAAGAAGATATACACCCATATATTCTCCGTTAAGATAGAATTCTACAGGCTGTGTATCAGAAGTGAACGGAATTCCTGTCAAGGATGTTCTTGCCCAATCCAAAGCCAACTGGTTTCTGAGCAAGCTTCTGTCAACCTGGTTAGCAAGAAGAATCCACTTCTTAGCTGTTCCGCCGCCCTGAATCAAATTGATCTTCTTTTCAAAGCTTAACTGGAAAGGTCTCTTTTCGAGCATCCATGTTGAATTTCCTCTGCCCTTGATATCAACGAGCATATCACGGGTTCCTGTAACTTCCAAAGTAGTTTCATCAACTACATCTACCTGTGGAAGTGCATTGATCAAAGAACCGTCAATATTAGTAATGCTGATTGAAGATCCCTTATATTTAGTATCTTTTCCTGCACTTTCAGGGAAAGCTTCGATTACGCTGCCGTTGCTCTTTGATGTTACAACGTCAATAATAGGCATATTATATGTTACATAATCAAACTTAGCATATAAAGTACCCTCTGAAGCTGTTGCTGAAGCGTCGGATGAAACAAGATTAGTGCAAGCCTCGTCTGAATACCAGCCTACAAACTTATAATCTCTTGAGCTTGAAACCTTAGCTGTAAATGTGTTTCCATTTGCAGAAACTGTACCAGCCTTATAAGGTCCGACAATTTCATATTTTGCTTCTGCTTCAGATGAACTGCTTTCTTCAGCCTTAGAGCTTTCCTCTTCTCCTGTTACTGTTTTTGTAACAACAACCTTATAGAGATTCATATACTCATTTGCAGAAACACCTGCATAGTTAGTACCGCTTGAAAGCTGTGAACCCTTTAAAGTGATTGTAGTTGGAGTAGTTTTCAGTGCGCTCCAGTTGCTGCCTGAAATTGAAGTTGATTCAACTTCAGTTTTTGAACCGTTCCAAACAGCTACCTTTGGTGAACCTTGTCCCTGTGCGTAGATTTCAATCTTATAAGTAGCGTTATCGCTTGTATCATCTACTTCAAAAGGAATACCATAAGCGATATGACTACCGCCGCCGCCATTCAAGAAGTCACCGTCTTTAACGCCGTCAGCTCCTGAAATCTTTACAGCGTTAATATCAGAACCATTAATAGCCAAAACGCTCTGTGTATCTCCAGGCAATTCCTCAGCCTTAGATTCTTCAGTAACTACCTGGCTCTCATCAATAATGCCTGTGTAAATAGAGCATAAAGTTGATGTTGCCTTTATACCGTTTGAACCGTTGATTAATTTTTCGCCCCAGTCGCTTGAAAGACGTGAGCCATCATTAACTTCAGCAATGTCAAGATATTCAACACCGCCGCCGTTGCCGATCCAAGACCAGCCCATATAGCCGACCTTCATCTCCTGGCAATAGCTCATGATTGTATCTTCATCTACGTCGCCGTTACTGTGTTTATATCCGAATTCGCCGATAACTACAGGATAACCTGTCTGAAGTGCATTCCAGATATTATCCTTAACAGTCTGTGAACCGCCACCGGCATATTCATACATATGGATTGAGAATATAGTATTGTTCAAAGTATCAGCGCCGGCAACCTGCCAAGCGTTATCAAAGATTGACTTTGGATACTGTCCCCATCCTGCAGCGTCAACCATAAGCATATTTTCAATGCCTGCGCTTCGGAGTGACTGAATAGCATTCTTATATCCGTCTGACCAGCCGCCTGTTTCCCAGCTTCCAAACCATTCATTGGCAATATTAACAATAACGTAGTCTTTATTTTCGTTGAGAATGTCTTTCATCTCAATCCAGAAATTAACTGCGCTTTCTAATCTCCATGTATCGTTTGAACCGGTTGGATCCTGAATTTCAAGAACGCAAACAACCTTGTTCGCTTTACATAATTCAATGATTTCACGAACTTCCTGTTCAGTAGTTCTTTCCCATTTTTCGCTCATATCAGCTCGGCCGTTACCGTCTGACAAAGCGATTCTTAATGTGTTGCAGCCAAGCTTAGCTGCTGATTCAATAGATACCTTTGTATCATATTGATTCTTAAGCCATGCATGTCCAATGTTAACGCCACGCATAACAAAAGGCATATTGTTAGCGTCCAATATTTGTGTTCCGCTAACATGGAATCCGCTTGATGCAGCAGATACGTCAATAACAGATTCTAGCGGCAATATGCCTATAAGCATAGCAAGTGCCATAAACATGCCTAATAATCTGCTTGACATTCTTTTAGCTCCCATTAGAAAACAAATCCTTTCTTAAAAAAATCCCCAAAAAACATAAAATTATTTGGACTGTGACAATAATCGACGTAAAGATACATATCACCACGTTATAAGTATACACTTTATTATTAAATTTGTCAATTCGGAGCGAATTATTAAATATTTTAAACAAAATTTTCGTCTTTTTGCATAATTTTTATGACGAAAATTGTCTATTTCAACGATTTAAAAAATGTGAAATAAAACAAAAAGCTATTAAAATTCCATTCTAATAGCTTTCTGTAAAATAAATACTTAAATGAAAAATAAACGTCCATTTACTTCATATTACTCATCATTTTTATATGCCTTATATCTTTCCCGACAAAGCTAAGCGGAACAAAACATCCCGTAAGTCTTGATACGATTCTTTCGTTATATTTCCTGTCAAGCTCGCTGTGAGATAGGTTAGTAGAAATGATAGTCGGCTTGCCTAAATTAATTCTGCTGTTAATAATATCATATAGAACCGATTCCGTAAAAGAAGTCTGAAACTCAGAACCTAAATCGTCAAGAATAACTATATCTGCATTTATGATTATATCAAGAGTTCCTCCATCTTCTTTTCCGAAATGTTCGCTTTCAATTTTTCTGAGGAAATCGATGAGTGAGCCAAATACCACATTTACATTTTTCTCAATCATTTTTTTGGCAATGCATGAGGATAAAAATGTCTTTCCAAGTCCAGTTTTTCCGAAGAAAAACAAAGAAGGACTGTTCTTATTAAAATTTTCTGCATAGCCTTCACAATATTCTAAATTCTGACGCATTTTTTCATATGGAGAAAAGCTGCCGTCAGATGATTTCTCATAAAAATCCAAAGAAAATTCAGAAAAATCATGAAGTTCAATTAAACAGTTTTTATTAAGTTTCTCGGTTGTAAACTTTCTCAACAGTTCTTCCATGCATGAACAGCGACGCCCCTCTGAATAACCGCTGTCCTTGCATTTTTCGCAGTAATAATGCACATCAAGATAATGTCTGTCACCTTTTATTTCATAAAGAAGCTCTTCAATAGTCTGCTGAGTGGATAAATTTTTCTCCTTGATTTTTTCTACGAGAAAATTTGTGTCATTTCCCCCCTGCATAATAAGCTTGACAAGCTCAAGACCTGTGTTTCTTAAATTTCTTTGCAGAATTTCAACTTCGGGTGCAATTTCAGAAATCTCAAGTGTTCGTTTTTGCTGTTCATTTTCTGCTTTTCTGCGGCGTTCATCAAGTACAGATGCCGCTTTTTCAAAAGCTGAATCGCTGTATTTCATTTCTAATTACCCCCCCTCAATTTTTCTGTGCAGGATTAAAATTCAAAGCATACTTTTCCCACTCGCTTAAATCATAAGAAGCATCTTTGTTATCCTGCCTGTCAGACTTAGTTTTTTTGCTATATGCCGAATCATCTTCGTCAACCTGTGCCGGAGTCTTTATATTCTTACCTGACCAGTTTTCAAGTATTTTATTTATGTAACCGAAATTCAGCTTGTTAGTAGCGTCCATGCACTTTTCATAAGCAATTTCAAGCATTTCAACTGAGAATCCCATATCACGCCAATTCTTTATAAACTCTCTCTGCCTTTTTGTGATTCTATTTTCAATGCCAAACGCTCTAATGACCTTTGCTTCAAAAGAACGCTGAGCGCTTTGACGGATAATCTCTGCTTCAACCTCCGCATAACTGCATATCCCCTGATCAAACCAGTTTTTAGCCACAGTTTCTATATAAGCCATTTTCCCCTTGCCTAAACTCATGCAGTATTCAGCTATCATCAATATCGACGCAGCCGAATAGTCATAATATTCATACAAATTAAGAATAGCAGCCATTTCAGTACCGTTTATTATGCGCTTCAAAACACCCTGCATATCATCAAAAAGTGCCTTAAGCTCCTCGCTTGAGTCAATTTTTTCAGCTATTTCACGAGTGCTGTATTTAACTCTTGTCTTTGCATCAGTGGAATTATTTGCAGGATTAACAGCTTCAGTTTTTGAGTTAGACACTTTAACCTCAGTCACAGCCTGAGCCTGAACAGCAATCGCCCTGCCGTCAGCCGTTTCAGCAGATATGACCCCAAGATTTGCCCAGTGAATAACAGCGTCCTCTGCCTTTTCCTCTGATACGCCAGCCTGTTTTGCAAGCTCATCAGTTGAAATAAAGTTAGTATTACTGCACAGAATGCAAAGCAATACCTTAACGAAATCGCCGTCGCTCACCAATATATAATCATCCACCACACTACATGGCACAGAAAAAAATCTTCCCCAATGTTTACAATCGATTTTATAATTCATTGCTATTTTCCTTTTCAAAAGTAATTGAGAATAGTATAACACAAACCGACGATTTTTGCAACGGCAAAATAAAATTTAAGAGAACCCCGATTGAGGTTCTCTTAAAATCTTGTTATTTAACCTTAACGCTTTTAGTATTGTAGCTTCCGTTATATGTTTTACCGCCAACCGTACGGTATGCCTTAACAGTGAAGTAATAAGTCTTGCCTTTTGTTAATCCTGTTTTAGTATAACTTGTGGTCTTATTGTTTGCTGTTTTAAGACCTATCCATTTACCGTTTTTGCTTGTCTTGTAGTAAATCTTGTAGCCTGTTGCTCCTGTGACCTTGTTCCATTTAACTGTTGCTTTTTTGCTTCCTGCTGTTAGCTTAAAACTAACTGTTGCGGGAGTGGTAGAGGTGGTAAATGTCGTATATTTCGGACTAAGATAAGTTTTACCACCTTGATTTTTATATGCTCTTACAGTAAATTTATATGTAGTTCCTGCTTTCAGATTTTTGAATGTATAAGCTGTGCTTGTTGTGTTTGCAATACCAACCCACTTCTTTGTTGAGGTGTTGTACTGATATACTCTATAGCCTGTTGCACCGCTGACCTTGTTCCAACTTATTTTTACTGCATTGGCTGATGATTTAAAACTTGCTTTGGTTATGTTGGCAGGAGGTGTAACATCTAAAAGCTCATATTTAAATCCGTTATCTTTTGCATATTTTTCACCTGTTGTTCCAGAGTAACATTTTATTAAACCTAAAAAGTTACCCTTAACAATAGGTCCAGAACCTTCATAACCAAAAGATTTTTGACCAATATAATTGACACTTTTAGGAATAGTAACAGATTTTAAATTTGGACAGTTTAGAAAAGCATAATCAGAAATAGTTTTTAATGAATAGGGTAAAGTAATCGAACTAAATGAACAGCCTGCAAATGCACGTTCGCCAATTTTAGTGATTTTAGTGCCCATTTTTATATTAATTAGACTACAACAATACTCAAAAGCATTATTTCCAATCCTTGTGACACTATCAGGTATGGTTATATTTTTTAGATACCAACTACAACCCAAAAATGAATTATTTTCAATAATTTTAACACTATTGGGTATAGTATAAGATGTTCTTTTATTCCTTTGTGGGTATTTAATTAATACTGTTTTATTTTTATCAAATAGTACTCCATCTTGTGATGAGTAACTTTCATTATTTTTATTAACCTCTATATTAGTTAAGTTAAGACATCCTACAAAGTTATCTGAAATTTTTATTACATTACTTGATATAGTTAAATTAATAAGATTTTCATTCCATCCAAAAGTATCACTACTAATACTTGTTACCTTTCTTCCATTGATAGTCGATGGAATAGTTAATGTTGTTGCTGAACCATTGTAAGCAGTAATTTCAACTGTTCCGTCATCAAGGATATAATATTCATAATCTCCTGATATTCTTGCACTTACCACCATTGTAGGCAAAACACTAATCAAACTTACAACCATTATAAGCGAAGTAAACAAACTTAAAATCCGTTTTTTCATATAAATACCTCCACAAAATTACTTATAAATATTTTTTATTATATAATCTCTATTTTTATTTTGATTTAACACTTTTGGTAGCATAACTACCATTATAAGTTTTTCCGCTTACTGTTCTGTATGCCTTAACTGTAAAGTAATAAGTCTTGCCCTTTGTCAAGCCTGTTTTTGTATAGCTTGTGGTCTTGTTATTGGCAGTTTTAAGCAACTTCCAAGAGCCGTTTTTGCTTGTCTTATAATAAACCTTGTAACCTGTTGCACCTGTGACTTTATTCCATTTAATTGTTGCTTTTTTACTTCCTGCTGTTAGCTTAAAATTAACCGTGGCAGGATTTGTGCTTGAGGTAAATGTCGTATATTTCGGACTAAGATAAGTTTTACCGCCTTGATTTTTATATGCTCTTACAGTAAATTTATATGTAGTTCCTGATTTTAGATTTTTAAACGTATAATTAGTATTTTTAATATTTGCAACAGCTTTCCACTTCTTTGTTGAGGTGTTGTACTGATATACTCTATAGCCTGTTGCTCCGCTAACTTTGTTCCAACTCATTTTTACTGCGTTAGATGATGAGGTGAAGTTGACTTTGGTTATGTTCCCGAGAGTTAGCTTTGCCTTATAATTATCTTTATATCTTGTTCCGCATACCGAGCACTTGTGAAGAGTATACCCCTGTGCGGCATAGGTTGGTTTTACGACGGTGGTTGTGTATTTATGTGCAGTTTTTGCAATAGTTTGAGTATATTTATCACCGCATGAACAAGAAAAGGTTTTAATTCCCGTTGCAGTGCAAGTTGGTTGTTTTGTGATTTTTGATGTATAATTGTGAACATGAACAGGCTTATCTAATAACTCATATGCAAATCCATTGTCCTTTGCATATTTTTCTCCTGCTGTGTTTTTATAGCATTTAATTTTGAAGTTAGGAATTTTTACGTCTTTAAAGTTTTCACCATAACAATATCCGAAAGCCTTTTCACCAATACTTGTTACAGAACTTGGTATAGTTATTGACTTTAATCGAGGGCAATTCCCAAAGGCAGAAGAAGTAATGCTTGTTACACTATTGGGAATTGTAACATTATTAAGATTTTTACAATTTTGAAAACAAGCACCTATTTTCAAAACCGTGCTTGGAATTATTATTTTTGTCATATTAGGACAATAAAAATCAAAGCTACTTACAATATTATTCATACACAAAGAAGTAACTTTTTTGCCGTTAATAGATGATGGTAATGAAATTGTGCTATCCTTAGAATGATATATATGAAGGTCAATTGTATTATCCTGTTTTGTAGTATATTCTCCCCATGACAGTGCTTGATAATCAAACCCATTTTCTTTAGCATATCTTTCGCCATATGTATCAATATAACAAGTGATTTTAAAATCAGGCACTTTAGTTATGTTATAATTTTCATTATAATAGTATCCAAATTCTTCATCACTGTAATCATAATAACCATGCCATCCCGTTGCGTTCATAGGAAGCATGACATTTTTTAAATTATAACAATTAAAAAATGCATGACGACCAATTGAACACTTACTTTCATTATCGAATTTTACATCTATTAATGATGAACAATTTTCAAACGCTGAAAATTCTATGGTCTCTACGCTTTTTGGGATACTAACGGATTTTAGTTTTTGACAATTATAAAAAGACTTGCTGCCTATTTCTTTAACCCCATTAGGTAATTTAATATTTTCTAATTCCGTGCAACCCGCAAATGCGTTGTAATCGATAATTTCTAAATTATCAGGAATATTAATTTCTTTTAACTTTGAACAACCACTAAAAGCACATCCACCAATAGTTTTAAGTGAATTAGGTAACTTTACTTTTTCTAATTTACTTGGAAACCAGCTACTATAATTTTGAAATGCTCCCCATTGAATTTCAATAACTCCTTCAGGAACAGTAACACTGGTTATCCCATTATCAGCACCATCCATCTCAAATAGACTGGAAGGCAATACTTTTATTCCTTTGGGAATAGTAATATCACCTGAACAATTATATGCAAACAGTAAATTCTCATTAACTATTATGAATTGATTCTTTTTACTGGTATCATCTATTAAAGAATAGAACCAAGGAGTACCCTCAAATGCGGTGACATCAATATCTACTGCACTCTTAGGAATATTGATTGCTGTAAGATCACTATCTCTGAAAGCATATCTGTCTATGGTTGTTACTCCTTCAGGAATATCAATGGCTACAATTTTTTTACGTTTAAAAGCTGAGTCTCCGATTCTTGTTACAGAGTAACCATTAATTTTACTTGGAATTTTTATACTTATATCCGAACCTAAATAACCAGTAATTTTTACTGTTTTTCCACCACTATAATAATCAGATTCTATTTCATATTCATAATCACCCGATGTTTCAGCACTTACCGTTATTGTAGGCAAAACACCAACCAAACTTATCACCATAATCAATGACATAAACAAACTAAATAGCCGTTTTCTCATAAAATTTTCCTCCATTTGTATATTTTATACTCAATATATTAACTATAAAATTATTATACTCAATAAATTGAGTATTGTCAATAGATTAAATATAATATAATGAAATAAATAAATTTTTAGGGAGGATTGTTATGATTAGTTATCAGCCTTTTTACGAAACTTTGGCTAAAAAAGGCCTTACTGAATATTATCTGATTTATAAGCAAGGCTTTTCGGCAAACACTATCCACCGTATCAAGCACGGCAAAGCCATAAGCACCAAAACTCTTGATGAAATCTGCTTTGTTCTTGATTGTCGAGTTGAAGAAGTTTTAAAATATGAAAAAAAATAAACAGCTATACGATTCCAATGGAAATGTATAGCTGTTTTTATTCTGTAATACAGTTTTGTTTTATTTAAACTTGTTTAATTTCGTGTAAAAAAATCGGTTTTGCATAAAAAGCAAAGCCGATTTTTATATTTTGTTCAATTCTGATGCCTTTCACAGTGTATTTTTAGCAGCTCGCCATACTGTGCAAATTCACAATGTCGCTTGTAGTAGATTTAGTTTTTTGTTCCTGCCGTGGTAAACTTGCAAAAACAACATAATGAAAATCTGTAGATAAACATGAATAAACTGTAAGAATCTATTGTGAATTTTTTAAAGCACGTCTTTGTTAATTCTGCATAAATTCCGCAGGATAAATATGTGCAAAGCTCCAATCTTTGTTCATATTTCATTCAAAGTTGCACGTTTGCGTGCAAAAAAGCCCCAAATGAGGCTATAAGTGAAGGGTACTCGCGCCGTACGGGCGATTCCCCTCGCAAAAATATTTGTGAATATTTATTGTTTTGCACTGCTCGGGGGCAATGTTTCTATAATTCAAAATAAGACAAATCTTGTTACGATATTGGTTTGAAAAATGTTGTTTCGCACTCGCTGTGATATGTTTGTAAAACTTGTGTAGGGGTGCTCGGCCGCACGGGCCAAATCACGATATCAGTTTGTGAAAAATTAAGGCTTTGATCCCGCTGTGGTACGTTTGCAAAACTTGTGTAAGGGACGCAACTCAGCGAAGTAGGGGACGGCGTCCTCGACGACCCGACCTAACGCATACTGTGGTAAGTTTGTAAAATCACTGTAGGGGCGACCACTGGTCACCCGTCATATAATTTATGTCCTGTTTCTGTTGTAGGGGTGCAACTCAGCACGGCTTAGTTTGTCCTCGACAGCCCGTCTGAGTTTGTCCTCGACGACTCGCCTGTGTAGTGGTCGGCTTTACATCGACCCGTGTGCTGAAATTATCGCCTGTCCGAAGCAAGAATTTTCATTGAAATATCAAAAGCCTTGACTGAGTGAGTGAGTGCTCCTAAAGAAATTATATCTACACCTGTTTCAGCAATACCTCTTATGGTTTCAGCAGTTACATTTCCCGATGCCTCAAGCTTTGCCCTGCCTGCTGTAATTTCAACAGCCTTAGCCATGTCCTCACAGCTCATATTATCAAGCATTATTACCTCAATGCCTAAACCAAGAGCCTCCTGAAGCTCGTCAAGATTTGCAACCTCGACTTCGATCTTAACCGTGTGACCCATTCTTTCCCTAAGAACATTAACTGCGTTCGTCATACTTCCGTATGCATCAAGATGAGTATCTTTTAGCATTGCACAATCAGATAAATTATATCTGTGATTTCTTCCTCCGCCCACAGTTACAGCATATTTCTGTAATACCCTGAGTCCCGGCAGTGTTTTTCTTGTGTCAGCAATAGATGCCTTTGTGCCCTCAACTAACTTTACGCATTTGTTGGTAGCGGTAGCAACGCCCGACATATGCTGAATCAGATTAAGCGCTGTTCTCTCGCCCTTTAATAAAGCCTTGGTATGACCCGTAAATTCGGCAATAATATCACCCTTTTTCACAGGCTCACCGTCATGGATAAAAATTTTGCTCGAAACTTCACTGTCAAGAAGCTGAAATACTCTTAATGCCACTTCAATTCCGCAAAGTATTCCCTCATCCTTAGACACATATTTTGCAGTGGAAATATCATCTTCATCAATAAGATAATCCGTAGTTACATCGACATAATTTATATCCTCTAAAAGTGCTGATTTAATAATATCGTCAATCTGAAATTGCATTAATTTCATTGTTATCATTCCTTTCTTTGCAAATTACAATGGTCAGTTTATGCGTAGTATAACTACACTAAAGCTGTCAACAGTCAGCTTGAAAATTTATTTTTCAAGCTTGTTTCCTTGGGTCAGCTCAGCATTCTCAGAGGCAATTTTATATGCCTCACTAAGTACAATAAACGCTACTGTTGCCAAAGATCTTGCTTCGACATAATCTCTGTCAATTTTATAATTGCCGTTTTCCAAGGTTTCTTTTATTACCTTAATTCTGTCCAAGCCATCCTTAATGCTGTCAACATCAGGTATAACAAAATAAGAATTCTGCATGATTTTTCTTACTTCTGTTCTTAAACCCGAAGGAATATGAGGAGCATTTTTATAAATCTGAAAATCATAAGATTCAAATTCATCATTATTTTTTATTGCTTTTTCATTGATGTCCGACGCTGCACGTCTTGAAAAGACCAAAGCCTCGAGAAGCGAATTGCTCGCCAGTCTGTTATTGCCGTGAACACCTGTGTGAGAACATTCGCCGCAGGCATAAAGTCCGCTTATATTCGTCTGTGAAGAAGTATTTACGTTTATTCCGCCCATTAAATAATGCTGACAAGGATAAATCGGGATCATATCCTTAG
Source organism: uncultured Ruminococcus sp. (assembly GCA_900539835.1). Lineage (GTDB taxonomy): Bacteria > Bacillota > Clostridia > Oscillospirales > Ruminococcaceae > FB2012. Next base: position 18,004 of record UQDR01000012.1, read on the forward strand.
TCATATCATATCCGGCAGAAAGCAGATTTTTATAAATCATAGGAAAACGCTGTTTTATAAACTCAGGATCCTTATGTGAAATATCAAGATAAAATTTATCTGAGTCAGTTTTCTTTGACTCAAACATTATACAGTGAGAAACCACATCTCTTGGGGCAAGCTCAAGACGCTTGTCATAATTCTGCATAAACCTTTCGCCGTTACAGTTTTTCAGATATGCTCCCTCGCCTCTCACTGCTTCTGAAATAAGAAAGCACTCACGTGTATTGCGATTATTGAATGCGGTTGGGTGAAATTGTATATAGCAAAGATTTTTTATTTCTGCTCCCATATTATAAGCCATTGCAATTCCATCGCCTGTTGCAATTGCAGAATTTGTTGTATATTCATATACTCTTCCGATTCCGCCGGTAGCAAAGACTGCAAAATGAGAATTACAGGTCAGATATTCGCCGTCTTTGATAACAAGAAACGAAAAACCGGTTTCTGTCTTTTCTACGCTGCACATCACTGCATTTTCCCATATTTCCACATTGGAAAGCTTTCGGACATTTTCAAGCAAGGTTGTTTCTATTTCAAATCCGGTAGCGTCCTTATGGTGAAATATCCTATGCATTCCGTGACCGCCCTCAAGGGTACGATGATAATCGCCGTTAGGCATTTTATCAAAGTCAACGCCAAGCTCTATAATTTTAGCTATATCTATTTTTGCTTCGTTTACCAAAACATCGGTAGACTCGGGATCGTTTTCAAAACCGCCCGCAACAAATGTATCATGCTTATGCTTTTCAGGTGAATCCTCAGGGCTGTTATAAACACCTGCGATTCCTCCCTGAGCCAATGATGAGTTACATAAAGTAAGCTCTCGCTTTGAAAGCACAAGAACCTTTAAATCAGATGACAGATTAAGTGCGCTGTAAAGTCCTGCGGCACCGCATCCGGCAATAATTACATCATAATTATTCATAAATATGACCTCTTTTTACAAATCCGAAATCTCATCAGATTTTATATAATACTTATTTTATTATAACATAGTGCCGGCAAAATTTCAACAATATTTTCTGCATATTCTGAGTTTTTGAACAGATTATTTTTTAAATGATAAAGAAAGATTGATTTTTTTGTTAAGTTATGTTAAAATATTAAAAACAATAGAAAGAGTGATAAAAAATGAACAGAAAAAAGCCTTTTATTATGAGAGTCATAATTATTGCCATAGTAGCTGTAATGATTTTGGGAATAGTTATTTCAGCAGTGACGGGAGTGTTTTAAATGGTACACATAGGTAACAGTTGGGACATAATTTTACAAGAAGAATTTAAAAAAGATTATTATCTTAATCTAAGGGAATTTTTGAAATATGAATATTCCCATTATCATGTATATCCCAATATGTATGATATTTTTAACGCATTGAAATACACTGATTTCAATGATGTAAAGGCTGTTATTTTAGGACAGGATCCATATCATGGTCCGGGACAGGCTCATGGGCTATGCTTTTCGGTAAAAAAAGGTGTTGTTCCCCCTCCGTCATTAAAAAACATATTCAAAGAACTGCATGACGATTTAGGATTAACGGCACCGCAAAGCGGAGAGCTTATTCCTTGGACAAAACAGGGAGTTTTGCTGTTGAACACCGTTCTTACGGTAAGGCAAGGTCAAGCTAACAGCCACAAGGGAAAAGGCTGGGAACAGCTAACTGACGCAATCATAAAAAAGCTTAACGACCGTGAAAAGCCAATTGCTTTCATACTTTGGGGCGGAAATGCAAGGTCAAAGGCAGGGTTGATAACTAATCCGAAGCATGGGATATTCCAATGTGCTCACCCCTCTCCCCTTTCTGCATTTAACGGATTTTTCGGCTGCCGTCATTTTTCAAAGGTAAACAGCTTCCTTACACAAAACGGAATGGAACCCATTGACTGGTCGCTTAATTAAAAATACATATAAAAAACGGCACAGCAGTTAAGCTATGCCGTTTTATTTTACATAAAACAATCAAGGTCTTTTTATTATATACTGCACAATCATTGTAAACGCTCCAAAAATAAGTTGATACAACAGAACCAACGATGCAGTAATTTGAGTGAACGCACCGAGCGCCATCATAATAAGCGCTATCAAACCGCCTAACGCAAGAGAACCGAACTGCATTGCAATTCCAAGGTGTGACACGACCTTTAGTCTTTTTGCACCTATAACAAGCATTGCAAAGGACGGAAAATGTCCTGAACACAGCATTGAAGATGAAACTCTCGGAAGATATTCAGTTTCATTTTCATAATCCTCATGATATCTGAACGGCAGAAGCTTAATTGAAGTTGGGTTTACATCAAACAGCTCAGACAGGAAATTAAGATTTATAAACCCGTCCACGGTACGGACAACTGTGGTAATTCCCTCAGCTTCCAGCTCCTGAAGCCAGCGTGCCACTGAAAGGCTTGGGCTTGCTTTAAGGACAAACAGGGTTGATACTACGCCTGAAATCGACAGATACATAACTATATTGCCTTTGCTGTATTCTTTCTCCTTTGCCAATGTTGGAATACCCTCAATTGAATGGTTTTCCATAAGCTCACGGGTTCCCAGAAGCACACGCTTATTTTCAATCCAGCCTGAAAGTCCGAGTCCGTCCTCATATATATAGCTTTCAACCGGATAGAGCATTTCGGTTTTTCCTCTAAGCATTTTATAAAATGTAGGTTTAAGGACGCTGTTAGCCTGACAGGCAAGGCTGGCAGCCATAAGGATACACTCCTCAATCATAGTAGAGCTGAGAAGCTTCAGATTTACGAAATCCACCATACCGTTAGGGAAAAGCTGCTGTGCGTCAACAAGCACTGAGTTTGTATCCGCAAATTCCTCAACTGAGGAATAACCCAGCATTACAGCGGAATAATGGAGATATTTTTTAGAAGCTCTTGAAAGCGGAACATTGACCACAAGCATCAGGACAATTGATGAACAAAGTGATACTGTTCCCGACAATGCAGCCAGCATAACAAATATTTTTTCTACGGCACCTGAAGCATTCTTATCAAATATCAATGAAAGCAAAGCGATAAACACACCTGCTATCAATATTAACGGAGTAGTTTTCTTGGCAAACTGATCGGATATATCAGAAGAATAAGAATTCTTCATAAAGTCTTCCACAAACTCAGTTTTTCGCATTGCTGCAAGCTCAGGAAAATCGTTGAGCGAGCCTTTTGTGAACTTGCTTGCGACATCCTCATTGTCCACATTCATCAATGCATATCTGTCATATTCACCTGCGGCAAAGCGGAAGTTCTTTTCAGTTCTTCTTACTATAAGGAGCTTTCCTAACGTATTGAACAGAAGTCCCAAAATTGAAACGGACATATACATATGGAAAAAGCCGTCTCTTATTGATTCGGGGCTGAACAGCATTATAATGCCTGTTATTATTGAAATAAAAATTCCCACAGCGGCGACGCTGTCACAGTCGGCATTGCGTTTAAACAGGTTTTTTACGCCCTCAGAGAGGACAGTATATGAAACTGCAATTGAAATAATACCGAGAATTGTATTAACAAATACAAATGCAGATGGATTTAAAGATCTGTCAAATGCATTTATCATCGGCCACTCAAAATCGTTTGCCAAAGCAATTACAAGGCTGAAAATTCCGGTAAACAGCAAAACGCAAAGTCTTATTATCAAATTGTTTTTAACCTGAAGAATATCTTTTAAAATTTTTGGAGCTTCTTCATATTTTTCAAACTCTTTCTGACCGGAGTTTTTAGAGGATTTCTTATTGTCGCTGTTTTTAGAACTCAACTCGTCAAAGGTTTTCAGTCTGAAATTATCAATTTTCTTTTTTCTTTGCTGATATAAAATTCTTGTTTTCTCCTCAAAGGTTGCATCCTCAGGGATTTCAACAGCTTTATCGAACTCTTCTGTTTTAGGAATGATTTTTCCCGTAAGTCCCAAATCAATGTCCTTAACATTAGGACGGTTAACCGGAGTTACATGCTGTTTCTTTCTAACTGAGCCCCGTTCTTTTTTCAGCTTCATGAGGTTAGCAATAGCAGCAGCATTTTCAGCGTTTCTTATTGATTCACGTCTTTTTTCTGCATTAATTGCTTTCTCTTTATCAATCTCAGCAAGCTTTTCCTCCTGCTTTACACGTTCGATATGGCGCTGTTTCACACTGTTTATTTTCTTCAGGGGTGTAGCATGCTCAATTTGGTCAGCTTTATCATCAATCTTTTCAGCTTGGTCGCTTTTAACAGCATTCAAAGGCTGTGCTTCTTCAATTACAGGCACAGTTTCTTCACTTGAAGCATTACCGGTTTCATGAGCTTTTTCCTCTTGATATGTAACAGCTTCATCCTCATCTGATGAATCAGATTCATTAATAACAGGCATAACAGCTTCCTGAGCATCTGTCTCTTTTGAATCAGCGTGGTTTGCACCTTCAGTAAGGACACCATTTTCAGCTGCATCAGATTCAGGCTCAGCCTTAACAGGATTATCGGAATTCCCCTGTATTTTCTTATTGGAATACTCGTTAAGTATGTCATCCAAAGTAAATTTATCAGACATTCAAATCACTCCTCACCTTACAATTCAAATCTATTTTGAACTTCTTTGTCTTACTATTTCATACATGAAAACTCCTGCTGCCACTGAGGCATTCAGCGAGGTTATTTTCCCTTTCATAGGCAAGCTCAAAAGAAAGTCACACTTTTCTTTCATAAGCCTTCCCATTCCAAATCCCTCTGAACCGATCACAAGTCCTATAGGTCCGTCAAGCTTGACATTGGAATAATTTTCACCTGCTCCGTCTGTTCCGTATATCCAAAGTCCGTTCTCTTTAAGCTTGTCCACTGCTGATGGCAGATTCGAGACTCTTGCTACCGGAAGCCAGCTTGCGGCGCCGGCAGAGGTTTTATAGACGGTATTATTCAGCGAAGCACTTCTTCTCTTGGGTATTATGATTCCATGTGCTCCTGCTGCCTCGGCAGTTCTTATTATAGCTCCCAGATTATGCGGATCTTCAATTTCATCACAGATAACAACAAACGGGTCTTCATTTTTCTTTTCAGCAATTTCAAGGATATCCTCTACGCTCACATATTCTGCACAGGCACCCATGGCTATTACGCCCTGATGAGAAGCTCCGCCGCTCATATTATCAAGCTTTTGCTCATTTACCTGTTTAACCGGGATATCTCTCTCTTTCGCCAATTTACATATAAGAGAAATTGACCCGCCGGCTTCTGAGTTAACAAAGATAATATCTATAAGCTTATTAGCTTTCAGCGCTTCAATTACCGGATTTCGTCCGAAAATAAGCTCATTTCCGTTTGGTTCTTTAAAATTTTCGGATTTATTCTTAGGTTTATTATCAATAAAATGGTTATTTTTCATATAACAAATTCCTTAAAACAGATTTAATCACAATATATTATAACACAAAAATCCTCAAAAGCCAATAGCCTTTGAAGATTTTTTAAACATTTAGACATTTTAAACAAATTTGAAGATTTAAATTCAACAGGTTGACATATTCAATAAGGGCTTGTCCCGTCATTAAACGTGGCAAGCGCATTGCAAAGCAATGCGATCATTAGTAAGAGATTGTATCTCCTGCTGATGACAAGATGGAACCCGCCGCCTAAAGAGGCGGGAGACATCCTTGCCTAAGTTATTTTTAAAGCAAAAACATTACTGCTGCCAAACCAAGAACTGCTCCCAGCAACGCACATGCTGTTACGGCTATACGAAAACGGCGCTGTTTTATCAATGGAGTTTTTCCGTAACTATTCATAACTGCATCATAATATGACCTTGCGTGGCTTTGAATCAAACCTTTAGGCATATCAGTTTTTTCTGATTTAACAAATAACAATATTTTTTCAAAGCATTCATTATTCGGACACTTTATCTCAATGATTTGTTTATTTATCCCTCTAAGCATTTTTTTATTACACTCCATTTTACACAAATATGGTTATCAAAACTATTATTGTCATGTTTTTTTCAGATAATCACTGCTTTTTCAAGAAAATGTTGAAAAGTCAGTTGAAAAGCTCTTTTTCAACTGAAATATTGTTGAAAAACCTGTTGAAACCGTTGAAAACTACGGTATTTTTCGGGATACTTTAAACAACATTAATTCAACATGTCTGAAAAAGTGTACAGAACCGAAGTTGTTATGCCATATTATGTAATAAAATTAGCCCATAATTATGAACTTAACGTTAATACCTGATTTTTATAAAAAAAATATTTTGTGAGCTATGATTTTAAAAGGCTTTTGGGAGTATATGAATTTGTTTCGACAAAAATTAACTTTTGGAGGCGCTGGTATACAAATTAAATCCCAAATAACATTTCGGCTGAGAAAGCATGGGGATTAATAATTGAAGTGTACAAAATTAAAGACTTTTATTCGCTTTTATGCATAAGCCCTTCATCTTGATGTAAGGAATTTAATGGAACGCTCAATGGAATCTTTAGAGTTTCCCCAGTCGGCATTTTTTCCTGTATTTCGGTAGTCATACATTTTACAATAATGTGAAATATCTTTTTCGAGGTTATCAAGATATTTTTTTACAAGCTCACTACAGGCCTCAATAAACTGCTTCTGATATTTTTTATCGATACTCTCCCCTGACATGCTGACAAGCAGGTCATAATGGGGCAAGCACAGCATTTCCTGCTGAGAAAAAAGCTCTCTGAAATCTCTTGACTTTGAAAACATTTCAAAAAATGTGACCATAAGCCTTGACATTCCCCACTCTATTTTAGAACAGACAAAGCAGTCGTTATTGATTTGAGAAACCTTTTTCTGCTTTGCGTTTTTTCCCTCAAAGATGTTTTTTCGGTTAAATATATTTTTTTGAATATCCTGCAAATGAGATTGAAGCATAAGAGCCAAAGACAATCTGTTTTTACAATCTCTCATTTGCTCAAAATGAATTTTGCAAAAGCCAAGGCGGTTTGTTTCCATACGTACGTCAGGCTCCATCATAGCGGCGCCCATAATATATTCTATCGTGCGCTGTTCAAGCATATCACGCATTCTGCATATGGGACACCCGCACTTTGGCTCAAAAATTTCACTGACCGGAATAGTAAGAATACTTTCTCTCATTTTAAACGCTCCTTATCACTTGAATTATTATTTTATTTATAGTATAATATTTTTACAATTATTTTTCAAGAGGATGTGAAAAATTACATGGATTACAAGACAGACGGCAGTGATATATTACTGAAGCAGTCAGATTTTAATCTTGATGATACTCTTGACTGCGGTCAGGCTTTCAGGTGGGCAAAAACCGATGATTATACATATGAAGGCTTTTTTCTGAACACACCTCTTAAAATCAGCGAAGAAAAGGGTTCAGAAAAGCTTTTCCGCTTTCATGATACTGACGAAAAAACATTTCTGAATACATGGGTTGAATATTTTGACCTGAACACTGATTACGGTGAACTTAAAAGACGCTTCAGCGAAGATGAGACTTTGTCAAAGGCCTGTGAATTTGCAGGAGGTATAAGAATACTTAAACAAGACAGCTGGGAAGCTCTGTCATCCTTCATAATATCTCAGAATAATAATATTCCTCGTATCAAAGGAATAATCGGCAGGCTTTGTGAACATTACGGAGGATATCCTCTTCACACAGACATGGCTGACGAGACGATAGAATCACTCGGATATTTACGCTCGGGATTCAGGGCAAAATATTTAGTTGATGCAATATCAAAAATCAACTCGGGAGATTTAAATCTGGAAGAAATCTCACGGATGCCCATAGAAGATGCCAGAAAAGCTCTTATGACAATAAAGGGGGTTGGCCCTAAGGTTGCGGAATGTGCACTGTTATTCGGAATGTACAGAGTTGAAGCATTTCCCATTGACGTATGGGTCAAACGTGTAATGGAGCAATGGTATCCCAATGGTCTTCCCGAATGCGTAAAAGGCTATGAGGGCATAGCACAGCAATATCTGTTTCATTTTATAAGATGTTCTGAAGATAAAAAATAATCAAGCTTTAAAGAATATTATAAAAATAACAGCTGCCGCTTTTTAAAACGACAGCTGCTATTTATATCTTTCATCTGAAAGTCCTAAAATATAATCTGTAGTGGTTTTATAATATTTAGCTAAGGAAATAAGTATATCAGTTGGAATATCACGCTGACCTAATTCATAGTTGCTGTAGACCTGTTGAGAGCAATTTAATATTTCTGCTAAGTCTTTTTGCTTCAAATCAGCATCTTCTCTTAAATCCCGAATACGCTTAAACATCAAACCACCTCTTTGTCCGTATTATATCATACCGCAAATTGTTGTGGTTATTATACTGCAAATTGCAGTAATTTTGGGTCGTATTTTTGTTATGTTTTCACAAAAGATTAATTATTTCTTAAAAATTCTTGACATTCCACTGCATTTTGCAGTATAATTTTACTATGAACATAAGAAAAAAGGTAAATTAAATGTTTGAATTATTAACCAAATGCAGAAAATGTAATATATTTTTTTCTATAGCTATTGTTTTATCTATTATATTATTTATAAAATTCAGACCTAAAAAAAGCAAAATTATCGGCAAGTGGGAACGATATGCACAAAGCAACGCCGAGGGAGATTTAGAATCACTCAATAAAAATGAAAGGTCTACATTTAAATTTCTGAAAGACGGCAGACTTATAATAAAATCATTACACGATGGTCAATTAAAAGCCGGAATAGTTGTATATGAAATCAGCGGCAATAAATTGTTTATAAAAAACGGCAGATATTCTTACAGCTTCAGAATAAAAGAAATCAATAACAGAATTATGATTTTATATGATTTTTCAAGACCTATTTCAGAACATTATTTTAAGAAAATAAAAAAGCAATAATCTTTCTTCAAAATTGCAAGACCCTTTTAACATAATAAATCTACTTGTGTAGAAAAGTACAAACGGGAGACTGTAAAAGTCGCCCGTTTGTACTTTTTTTATCTTAATAAATATTTTCATCAGTACACATATTCCTTTTTAAAAGCATCAATATCTATGTTGTCTTTATACACAAACATTGAAAAATAGTCTTTAGAGTTTTCATATCCCTTGACTCTTACCCTATTGTTATAACACCAAAAATCCCAGTCCATTCCCTCCTCCGGCTCGGAATAGACATCTGTTATACAAATAGAATATTCATCAAACTCACCCTGAATATACTTTTCATAACTTCGGTTTGTACACATAATGACAGGCTTAACGTCGTATTTATTTATCACATAGCTGCAAAAATCACTGAGACTTTTAACAACCTTATCCTTTTCAGGCGATGCTACGGCATATATTCCATTAAGCTTTACCTCTACCGCAGGAACAAGTCTTCCCTTAATTGAATCACCCATTGCATCACAGAAATATTCACCCTGTTTTTTTCCGTCGGTATTCAGCTTAAACACATGATATGCACCGGTTAAAAGCTCACATTCGTGAGAGTTTCTCCAATTCTCATTAAACTGCTCGTCCTTAAATGATGTACCCTTTGTTGCACGAATATAAGCTGCGCTGATATTCTGCCTTGAAAAAACATCCCAGCGAATTTTGCCCATATCCGAATCAATCAATGCTCCTCTTATGGGATAATCGTTTTTATCCGGCTGGTTAAACCAAAGCTTTCCTGTAAAAAAAAGCACAGCAACATTAATTAATATAATGATAATACAAAGAAAAGAAAATCTGACAATAAAACGTCTTAATCTGTGATTGGATTTTCGGGGTGGTTCTTCTATAATTTCTTCATCGGGAAATTCATTATCTATTCGCTCAATTGCGTCCTCATCCAGCTGAAACTCCCGCATATTTTCATTCGATTCTTTACTGTGAAACAACCTCATTTTTATTATCCTTACAATCAGCTTCTTCGATTAAATCCGCAAAATTATAGCTGTCAAGCTTTTCTCTAACTGTTTTTGTTATATCGGCAAAGGCTTTTCTGTAACAGCAGATACCCATTGCTCCCCTGTTACACTCCCCGTCAGGGGCAAGACATCGTGAAAAACAATATGTACCCTCTATAGCCTCAATAACCATTCTTAAGGTTATATCCTTTGGGTCAAGGTTTATCATATATCCGCCTTTAGAACCTTTAAATGATTTCACTATTCCTGCACTGACAAGATTTCTTAATATTTTCAGTGCAAATCTCAAGGTAACAGATGAACGCTCAGCAAGCGTTTTTGCTTCCACTCGTCCGCCGTCCTTACAAAGATTAGAAACTATTCTGACAGCATAATCTGTTTCAAGAGTTATAAACATATATTAAACCTCCGTATTAATCCAGATAATCACGGACTTTGTTGCTTCTGTTAGGATGACGAAGCTTTCTCAAAGCCTTTGCTTCAATCTGACGAATTCTTTCACGGGTAACGTTAAACTGCTGTCCGACTTCTTCAAGTGTTCTTGAACGTCCGTCCTCAAGACCGAATCTTAATCTCAAAACCTTTTCCTCACGGTCTGTCAAAGTTGAAAGCACCTGATTGATCTGCTCTTTAAGCAATACAAGAGAAGCTGCTTCTGCCGGTGCAGGAGCATCCTCGTCAGGAATAAAGTCGCCAAGATGAGAGTCCTCCTCTTCACCGATTGGTGTTTCAAGGGAAACAGGATCCTGTGCGATTCTCATAATTTCTCTAACACGCTCAACCGACATATCAAGTCTTTCGGCAATATCTTCAGGAGACGGATCACGTCCGTTTTCATGCAAAAGCTGGCTTGAAGCCTTTTTAACCTTTGTAATAGTCTCGACCATATGGACAGGAATACGGATTGTTCTTGCCTGGTCTGCGATTGCTCTTGTTATAGCCTGACGAATCCACCATGTAGCATAGGTTGAAAACTTGAAGCCTTTTGTATAATCAAACTTTTCAACAGCTTTAATAAGTCCCATATTTCCTTCCTGAATCAAATCCAGAAAGCTCATTCCTCTTCCCACATATCTTTTAGCTATAGAAACAACAAGTCTGAGATTAGCCTCAGCAAGACGCTTTCTTGCATTTGAAGCTTCTTTTTCATTATTTCCTGCCATTTTTTCTGCAAGCTGAATTTCCTCTTCAGATGTCAAAAGAGGAACTCGTCCGATTTCCTTTAGATAAATCTTTACTGGGTCGTCAATGGCAATTCCGTCTGTTGAAAGGCTAATATCCACAGTTTCAGGAGTAATATCTTCTTCAGGGTTAACAAGCATAATATTATCGTCAGGGACGATATCATCTATTATTTCAATATTAAGCGCTGAACAGCTGTCATAAAATGCATCCATATGCTCTACGTCAAAATCAAGCTTTTCAAGAGCGTCTGTAATTTCCTTTGTTGTCAGCTTTCCTGTTGCTTTTCCCTGTTCCAGCAAACCGTCAATGATGTTGTTTTTCTTATCTGTCATATACTATTCCATTCCTTTCATAATCAGTCTGCTATCAAGCAGACATTAACCCATATTTATGATTTTTTTGATCTGAGACGTTCTCTGAATTTCAGAAAATCATCATCTGTCATATCTTCCTTCACACTGTCTTTATCTGCATAGCTGTTAAGCAGATCTATGTAATCAAGCACCACTTGTTTATCAATTCCCATATTATCATACTTTTCAAGTATAGATGTTATTTTACCCACTTCATCGGGGGAAAATTCACCGTTAAATGAGGTAATTGAGTGATCTTCGTTGTTTTTTATCTTTTCAGTAAGACTTTCATAAATTTTTTTATTAAAAACTGTTACAAATTTTTCAGAAGGCAGCAATTTTATTATCTCACTGTAAAAGTCGGGGTTGTTATATAAATAATATATTATTCCGCATTCCGCCAGTGATTCCTTATAATGAGACGCAGCCTCAGGATTAATATCGTCACGCCGTCGTGAAACATAATTTACAAGCTCTCTGTCCTCACGTTTTCGCTTAGCATAACGATCCCTTTTAATAATTGAATTTATTTCCTCGGAAATAGCCGTTTTGCTTAATCCCTGTTCATTTGCAATTTTTGAAATATACACATCACGTTCCACAGGAGATATAATTTGTGCCAACACCTTATAAACTCGTTTCATATAATCTATCTTACCCATATCGGTATCAAGATCAAGTCCCTCACGGCACTTGTTAAGCTCAAAATTCACTGCACCGTCTGCATTATCCAGAAGATGTCTGAACTTTACTTCTCCGAACTTATTGACATACTCATCGGGGTCTTTAGCACCGGCCATTTTAATTACGGTAGTTTTTAATCCTGCTTCACTTAAAATATTAATAGCTTTCTGGGTTGCTTTCTGCCCCGCCTCGTCCGAGTCATAACAGATTATGACTTCGTCCGCATAATTGGAAATCAGCTTGACCTGTTCGGGTGTTAATGCAGTTCCGCAGGATGCCACAGCATTTTCAAAGCCCGCCTGGTTAAGTGATATAACGTCAAGGTTACCCTCGCAAAGTAAAATCTTTCTTTCTTTTGCAGCTGCATTTTTTGCAAAATTCATTGAAAACAAAAATCTGTTCTTATGATATACATCAGTATCCTTAGTATTAAGATATTTACGCTTATCATCAGTGCTTAATGCACGGCCGCCAAACCCTACTATATTTCCTCTCAAGTCGATAAAGGGAAACATTGCACGGTTCACAAAGAAATCATATGTATTTTTTGTGTTTTTCTGCGAACGTGAAATAAGACTGGCGTCAATAAGCTCCTGTTCTGAATATCCCTCGCTCATCATGTATCTTTTAAGCTCCGACCAACTGTTTGGTGCAAAACCCATACCATATTTCTGCACAGTTTCCGCTTTAAGCCGTCTTGTTTTAAAAAGATATTCACGACAGGCTCGTCCCTCATCACTTTTCAGCTTTTCAAAGAAAAACCTTGCAGCGGTTTTATTCATTTCATAAAGCCGCTTGCGCTTATCAGTTCCCCCACCTTTAAAAAATCTATCCTGCGGCAGCTCCACACCGCCTCTGTCCGCAAGAAGCTTCACAGCCTCCCAATAATCCAGGTTGTTATATTTCATTGTAAATGTAATAACATCTCCGCCTGCTCCGCAACCGAAGCAATGGAAAAACTCCTTATCCGGGTGAACGTGACAAGATGGTGTTTTCTCATTATGGAACGGACAAAGACAAACATAATCACGCCCTGTGCGTTTTAAGGTCACATAGCTTCCCATTACTTCTGCAATTGGATTAGCCGCTTTAAGCCTGTCAATAAATTCAGCAGGCAATGGCATATTTATCACCGTTCCTTTCTAATCTTAGTTCATACTATTTTTCAATTATCGGTCCGCAATTTATATATACAAAATTGTCTATCTGAAACTTTTCGTGTTTTTTATTTATAACCTTGTGAGCCATTTCCCGGCTTTCGATAAATTCATCAGATACGATATCCACAGGCAAAGATCAATACACTTTTGCCAAGATAAAAGCCAACTAAGAATGAAAGAATTGTAGATAACCTGTTGGGATTTCTCACAGATGACCCTTTTTATATTCCGCAGTTTCTTTCTCTCGGATAATATTATCCTTTTTCAAGCCTTTATCATATTTAGATAAGTCAATTTGTTACCTTATAAGATTCCCATTAATTTACTGACTGTCGGGAAACCATAAGCTTATTAGCCAGTTCCTCCTGTGTAAGTCCGTTTGCTTTTCTTTCCTGTTTGATTTTTTCACCTAAAGTCATATCAATTTCCTCCTGAAATATTAATACTGCGACTGATCGCAATATCAGTATATCCGGCTGTCAGGCAGCTGTAAAGAAACTCTCTATGTCTTAAATGCAACTTTGCGTAGCATTGCTTAAAATAGCGCAAAACAGCACTTTTTCAATTAACAAATCATCATCTGGTTTTCCAAGAGGCAGGTATAAAAAGCTGTGAGAACAAATCAATTGCATAACTGTCGGTCATTCCGGCGATATAATCGCAAACGGCTCTTTCTTTTCCGAATCTTTCAGAAAGCTTCTGATAAAGCCTCGGCATCTTATCAACATTATGAAAATAATAATCATATAGCTTTTTAAGCATATCCTGTGCTTTAATCTCTTCAGATTTACAAGCAGGATTTCTATATACGCTTTCAAACATATATGCATGCAGAGCTTTATATGCTTTATCCACTTCTGCTGACATTCTTATATCCTTAGCACCGTTTTCTACAATTGAACGCACAAGAGTTGTAATTCTCTCTGATTTTGAATGACCTAAAACATCGGTAATGTCTTTAGGGAGATCCTTTTCAGAAATTATCCCCCCTCTTATAGAATCATCAATATCATGATTAATATATGCAATTACATCGGCATATCTCACTACATATCCCTCACGGGTGTCTGCAATCTGATTGGTATGCTTTAAGATACCATCTCTTACCTCCTGTGTAAGATTCAAGCCTCTGCCCTCATTTTCTATGTAATCAACCACTCTTACGCCCTGTTCATAATGATGGAAACCGCAAGGAGAAAAACAATCCAATGCACGCTCACCTGCATGACCGAAAGGCGTATGCCCCAAATCATGTGCCAAGGCGATAGCTTCTGTCAAATCCTCATTAAGTCTTAAAGCTCTTGAAATAGTTCTTGCTATTTGAGCCACTTCAAGTGTATGAGTCAGACGAGTACGATAATGATCACCTGTCGGGCTGAGAAAAACCTGAGTTTTATGCTTTAGCCTGCGAAATGAATTACAGTGGATCACTTTATCACGATCCCTCTGAAATTCCGTGCGCAAATCACATTTTTCTGCATAAACAGGTCTGCCTTTTGTATTTTTAGACAGACAGGCATACTCACAAAGACTATGTTCCTCCAGCATTTCCGTATATTCTCTGGGCAGCACAGCAATCACCCTTTCTCGTCACATAAATATTGTCTACTAATATATTATACAAAATCCGCAATAAAACACCTTTATTGCGGACACTATTTTTTACAATTTTGTATATTTGCACAAATTCCTAAGCAAAATCAGCCCAAAGATTAGTGATTTCATCAATAAAAACTTTACCGTTAGAAAGATCTATCAGCTTATCTTTTAAATCTTTTGCAAGCTCAGACTTGACATACATAGTCACTGTCACGTCATCTGCAAAATCTTCAGATTTAATTTTAACTTCAAAATCCGGAACGACATAAGATAATTTTCCATAAAAAGAATAATCACATCTCACTGTAATTTCAGAACACTCACGCATTATCATTATTTTGGCAGCGTCAACTGCAAGCTTACAGCCATGAGAATAAGCTCTCACCAGACCTCCGCCGCCCAGCAATATTCCTCCAAAATATCTTGTTACCACGACACAGATATCAGTCAAGCCCTCTTTTTGCAATACATCCAAAACAGGTACTCCGCCGGTTCCCTGAGGTTCGCCGTCATCGGAATATCTTGAAATATTTCCGTCACGCAAAATATAGGCATAGACATTATGTCTTGCCTTTCGATGCTGTGCTTTTATTGAATTTATAAATTCAACTGCCTGCTCGCTGGTTTTGACCGGTGCAATATGACCGATAAATTCCGACTTTTTCTCCACAAAGCTATTCTTAGCAGGCTCATATACGGTCTTGTATTCCAAATGTAAATCCTCCGAAAAAAACAGGCTCTCTGCCGATAGACAAAGAGCCGAGTTTATTTGAAATTTCAGTGACAATATTAATCGAGATTAAATCTCTTCTTAAATCTGTCAACACGTCCGCCTGTATCAACAAGCTTCTGTTTACCTGTAAAGAACGGGTGGCACTTTGAACAAATTTCAACCTTAATGTCCTTTTTAGTAGAACGAGTTTTGATCACATTTCCGCAAGCGCATGTGATTGTTGTTTCTTCATACTGTGGATGAATTCCCTCTCTCATTACGTTTCCTCCTTTCCAAACCAAAAGTTTTATGAACTCATAGAAGCCCATCATTTCAGTTTAGACAGTAGTTCTATGCAGTAATCATTTGTCATTGACTAAAATATTATATCACAGCCCGTTAAATTTGTCAACATTTTTTTCAATGTTTTTCATTTCTGTTGATATAATAATTTATTTAACCGAATTTTCAGCAATAAGTGTATTTTTTACAGACCAAAGCTTTTTTGATAAATCAACATAGTAAGAATGAGGGTTTTCAAATCTTTTTATTTCATCCCAAAGCGTGTCCACCTGTTCTTTTGCATAATCACAAATTTCCTTATATGAAGGTCTGTTATAAATGCACTTTCCGTTTTTAAATATCGGCTTCAATAGTTCAACCGCCTTAAAATTATTTATTTTTTTCTTTTTCCATGTAAAAGTCGGGTCAAAAAGCGTCAGCTCTTTTTTATCATCAATAACCTCATCATATACACAAAGCAGGTCGGCAATAGCTTTATTGTTTTCCCTATCATAAAGCCTATAAAGCTTTTTAAAATGCGGAACTGTTATTTTTGTAACATTTTCTGAAATTTTTATTTTGGGAATGATATTTCCGGCACTGTCCTCTACTGCGGAAAGCTTATATACTCCGCCGAAAACAGGATGAGATTTTGCAGTTATAAGCCTTTCCCCTACTCCGAATAAATCAATTTTTGCGCCCTGAAATATCATATCTCGTATAATAAACTCATCCAAAGAATTAGAAGCTGCAATTTTACAATCCTCATAGCCTGCTTCATCCAGCATTTTTCTTGCTTTCTTTGACAAATAGGTTATATCTCCGGAATCCAGTCTTATTGCCTTAGGCCTGGCGCCAATAGGCTTCAAAACGTTATCAAAAGCTTTTATTGCATTAGGAACTCCGCTTTTCAATACATCATAAGTATCTACTAAAAGAGTTACTGAATCCGGATAGCACTCACAGTAAGTTTTAAATGCTGTATACTCATCATCAAACATTTGTATCCACGAATGTGCCATTGTTCCCGTTGCCGGAAAGCCAATCAGTTGTTCGGCAGCTGTACAAGCAGTAAAAGCACATCCTCCGATTCCTGCCGCTCTTGCACCGTATATTGCTGCGTCTGCACCATGAGCTCGCCTTGAACCAAATTCCGATACAGCTCTTCCTTCTGCTGCTCTTACTATTCTATTGGCTTTTGTGGCAATAAGAGACTGATGATTTATAGTAAGAAGCAAAAACGTTTCAATCAGCTGTGCTTCAATAGCAGGAGCACGCACAGTTAAAATAGGCTCGTTAGGAAAAACTGCAGTCCCTTCCGGCACAGCATATATATCACCTGTAAATTTAAATGTTTTCAGATAATCTAAAAATCCTTCAGAGAATATTTTTTTATTGCGCAGAAATTCAATATCCTCATTTGAAAAATGAAGATCAGAAATATAGTCAATTATCTGCTCTAATCCGCAAGCTATGGCGAAACCTCCCCCATCGGGGATCTGCCTGAAAAACAAATCAAAATATGATATCTTATTTTTCAGCCCACAGTTAAAATATCCGTTTCCCATGGTTAATTCATAAAAATCACACAGCATTGTATTGTTAAAATTGTTCATTAAATAGCTCCTATCTTAAAACTGTTATCTGAAGCCCTTCCATGATGTCTAAACATTTTTCATGCAGCGATTTATCATAACTGTCAGTAAATTCAGCATCCACAATTATTTCAGTTTCAGGCAAAGCGGATTTTATCATTACGGCATTGGAAAGCACACATATATTTGATACGAGTCCCACCAACTCCACGCTTTCAAAGGATTTTCCCTGAAGATAATTGGCAAGATCAAGAGAGGGAAATGTATTTTTTTCAAATCGAAGGTCACAATTCTTTGCTTCAAGTGCAGTTTTTCCATAAAGCTTGTGACCTTCTGTATTTTTTATGCAGTGTTCAACAGAAAGCTTTTTTCCCTCGAAGGTTTCCATATAACCGGTGTAGTGGGTATCAAGAGTAAAAATAACCTGATCTTTGTTCTCATGATATTTTCTTATTTTATATGCAATCCTATTATCAAGAATTTCAGCTCCTTTAAAACCAAGAGATCCATTGACAAAATCATTCTGAAAATCAATAACCACAAGCAGTTTCACATGTTACCTCCAAAATCAGTGAATTATTTTATAAATATATTGTTCCAATATTCTGACCAAGAATACAAATTCCCATTCATAATAAAATATCCGTTAATTTATGTATTTTTATATGTATTTAATAAAAATTATCCGCCGATAGTTATATTAAAATTGTACAAATTAATTTAAACTGCCTATTATACTTTTAACAAATATTTAAATTATTTTTAAACGCCCAAAAATAGTGTTGAAATTTACGGAATATTTTGTTATAATGATAAACGGTGAGATTTGGATTAAAATCTCATGAAGTAATATATGCTAAAATAAAATAGATTAAACCCATAACCCATGGAAAGGTAAGGTTACTTTTTATGAACTTTGAGGGTATTTTTTTGCTGCTTGGCGGCATCGGACTGTTTTTGTACGGCATCAACTATATGTCACTCAGCCTTAAAGAAGCTGCCGGTGACAAGCTCCGCACTATTTTGTCAAAAATGACCGGAAACGGCGGTGTTTCGGTTTTGGTAGGAGCAGGAACCACTGCACTTATTCAAAGCTCAGGTGCTACCAGCGTTATGTCAATAGGTTTCGTTAATGCGGGAATGCTCACTGTTGCTCAATCGCTTTATATTATGCTTGGTGCTAACATAGGTACAACTATCACTGCACAAATTATAGCATTTAAGTTTGAATCCTTTGCACCCCTGATATTATTTGTGGGAATGGTTCTTTATACGTTTGTGAAGAAGCGTATAGTGAACAAAATCGGAGCTGTTGTTTTAGGCTTCGGAATGCTGTTTGTAGGAATTTATCTTATAAAGGATGCAACAGATAAAATCGGACTTTCTCAGATGCTTTCAATGTTTTTAAGTAATTTTAATAATCCATTGTTATGTCTTGCGTTTGGTGTTATCTTTACTTCAATTATCCAGTCTTCATCTGCTTCTATTGGTATTTTGCAGGTGCTTGTAGGACAATCTGCCGTTGCCGCCGGAATAGAGCTGAATCAGGTAATTTATTTGATAATCGGTATGAATATCGGTGCTATTGCCCCTGTTATATTCGCATCGTTTTCAGGCAATAAGACCTGCCGCCAATCTGCCGTTGCAGGTGTTTTGGCAAAAGTCTTCGGCTCAGTATTCTTTATTATATTATATTTAATCATTCCTGTTTTTGAAAAGTGGGTTATCAGCTTGACACCTGATGATATTTCCCGTCAAATTGCAAACATGCACCTTTTCTTTAATCTTATATCAACAATATGCGTTTTCCCATGTGTTGGCTTGATTACAAAAATGGTACAGAAAATGATTCCGGAAGATCCTGAACAAGAGCTTACGAGCGAAAAACTTCTTTATTTGAATCCCGAAGTTATAATGACTCCGTCAGTTGCCATTGTTCAGGCAAAGCGTGAAATTATGCGTATGGCTAAGCTGACATATAATAACCTAAAAAGTTCGCTTGTTGACTTTTTCGATGATGACAAAGACAATTTTGACAATATAATGGAAGTTGAAAAAACTATCAACTTTCTAAATCACGAAATAACCGGATGTCTTATCAGACTTCATGGTCAGTCCTTAAATGAACATGACGAAGAAGTGGTTGGTATGATGTTCAGGGTGGTTTCAAACATTGAAAGAATTGGAGATCATGCTGAAAATATTGCAGAATATTCTCAGATGAAATCAAGTCAAAGAATTAAATTCAGTGATGAAGCTTTTGGACAACTAAAAGATATTTCCGAAAAAACTCTTAAGGTGTTCAAAGAATCTATTTCAATTTATGATAATGAAAGCTTTGACCGACTCGACGAGATTACCAATTTGGAAGAAGAAATTGACGATTTGAAAGATAAGTATATTGAAGATCACATTGTGCGCTTAAAGCATGATAACTGCAAACCAAGAGGCGGTGTAATTTTCACTGACATGGTAACAGACCTTGAAAGATGTTCAGACCACGCAATTAACATTGCATTTGCCATAAACGGAGAAAAGGCTTTAGGTATCGTTAAGAAATCTTACGTTATCGGTAAAGCAGAATAATAAAATAAAAAATAATATACAGCATAAAACCCGCCTGAATAAGGCGGGTTTATATTTTATACTATATATTTTTAATTATTAGTTATAGCTTCCCCGAAACGGTAAGACGGTTAACCGCACGCTTCAGTTTCTGTTCAGCTCTTTCAAATTCTTTTTTGCTTATGTTCTCCTTTATTTTTCGTTCAGCAGCTTCTTTCGCATGCTGAGCTCTGACAACATCAATATCCTCTGCCCATTCAACAGCCGATGTGACAACAATTGTTTCATTACCTGAAACCTTAATAAATCCGCCTGCCACTGCTGCAATACGAAAATCTTCACCTTCGGATTCTTTTATTTTCAATGTCGATGGCATTATATTAGCAGCATACGGCACATGCCCTGCCATTACACCGATATTGCCCTCGGCGGTTCTTGAAATAACCTGTATAACGTTTCCATCAAAAAAAGTCTTTTCAGGTGTTACAATTCTAAGCTTGAAAGTTGTCATAATTCAATCTCCAATAAACTGTTTTGGAATTAAAAACTAAAATTATTCCTCTGATTTCTTTGCCTTTTCCACAGCCTCATCAATAGTACCCACAAACAAGAATGCAGATTCAGGCAGATCATCATGCTTACCCTCTATAATTTCCTTAAATCCTCTGATTGTTTCCTTAATCGGAACATACTTGCCTTTCATACCTGTAAACTGCTCGGCAACAGAGAATGGCTGTGACAAAAATCTCTGGATTTTTCTTGCTCTGTTTACGGTGAGCTTATCCTCATCAGACAACTCATCCATACCCATGATAGCGATAATATCCTGCAATTCCTTATATCTCTGCAGGATCGACTGAACATCTCTTGCTACCTGATAATGCTCGTTGCCTACTACCTCAGGTGAAAGAATTCTTGAGTTGGACTCCAGCGGATCAACAGCAGGATAAATACCCAATGATGCTATATTTCTTGAAAGTACCGTTGTTGCGTCAAGGTGGGCAAATGTTGTTGCAGGAGCAGGGTCAGTTAAGTCATCCGCAGGAACATATACTGCTTGTACAGAAGTAATTGAACCCTTTGTTGTAGAAGTAATTCTCTCCTGAAGAGCGCCCATTTCAGTAGCAAGTGTAGGCTGATATCCAACAGCAGACGGCATACGTCCAAGCAAAGCAGAAACCTCTGAACCTGCCTGTGTAAACCTGAAAATGTTATCTATAAACAAAAGAACGTCCTGTCCCTCAACATCACGGAAATACTCCGCCATTGTCAAGCCTGAAAGTCCTACTCTCATTCTTGCTCCGGGCGGCTCGTTCATCTGACCATACACCAGGACTGTTTTATCAATAACGCCTGATTCTATCATTTCATTATAAAGATCGTTACCCTCACGGGTTCTTTCTCCAACGCCTGTGAAAACAGAAATACCGCCGTGCTGTTTAGCAATGTTATTAATAAGCTCCATAATAAGAACTGTTTTGCCAACTCCTGCACCGCCGAAAAGACCGATTTTTCCGCCCTTAAGATAAGGTGCAATCAAGTCAACAACCTTGATTCCTGTTTCAAGCACTTCATTTGAAGCCTTTTGCTCTTCATAGGAAGGCGGTTCACGATGGATCTCCCAGCGTTCCTTAGTTTCAGGAGCAGGCTTATTGTCAACCGGATCTCCCAAAAGATTGAACATTCTTGACAAAGTTTCTTTACCAACAGGTACTGAAATTGCACTTCCGGTATCTATAACCTCCGTACCTCTTACAAGACCGTCAGTTGAACTCATGGCAATGCATCTTACAACATCGTCGCCGATATGCTGAGCAACTTCAAGCACCAATTTTTCGCCGTTTAATTCAATTTCAAGCGCATTAAGAAGCTCCGGCAGATTTTCTTTTGAAAAACGCACGTCAACAACAGCGCCGACAATCTGCACTACCTTTCCTTTATTCGGATTTTCCATCATACTAATCACCAATTCCTTTTCAAATTTGTGCCGATATTCAGCATGGAAAATATTATTTCTGTTTACTAATCATCTCTCAGCGAAGCTGAACTGATTTCTGTAAGCTCCTGTGTAATAACCGCCTGTCTTGCACGGTTATAAAGCAATGACAGCTGGTCAATCATTTCGCCTGCATTATCACTTGCTGACTCCATGGCTGTACGTCTTGCTGCCTGTTCAGAAGCATAAGAATCAACTATTGCGGAATATATAAGACCGCTCATATACTGAGGGATCATACCGTCAAACACTGCCTCAGGTGACGGGTCATAAACTGTAAGAGCTCTTGCTTTATTTTCTGATCCGTTGTCAAGATGCTCCACAGGAAGCACCTGAACATCAACAGGTGTTTGCGTTAGTGCAGAAACAAAGGTCGTATATATCAGTTCAACCTTATCATATTCACCCTCATTGAAGCCTGAAATTACTGTGTCAGCAATATCAGAAGCCTCATAAGTATCAATGCCCTCCGCAATGTTTTGATACTCTTCTGCAATTTCATAAGAACGTTTTTCAAAGAACTCTACAGACTTTTTACCGATTGGCATTATCTTAACAGCGATACCCTGCTCAATCAGCGCATCAGCACGAGATACTGCAAGCTTCAAAACATTTGAATTAAAGCCGCCTGCAAGTCCTCTATCGCCGGCGATAACCAACAACAGATAAGACTGTGATTGAGATGTTCTCGTATAAGCTGATTTAAAAGCGCTGTCCATGGATATGTCGCTCATTGTATCATAAAGCGCTTTGAAAAAAGGCTGAGCCGCTTCAGCACGTTCCTTGGCTCTTCGCATTTTAGAAGATGCCACAAGCTCCATAGCCTTTGTTATCTGCATGGTGCTTTCCACGCTTTTTATGCGGCGCTTTACGTCCTTCATATTAGCGGAAGCCATAAAAACTCATTCCTTTCTGAACAAAACACTTATTTAAATTCATAAAATTATTTAGACTGCAAAAACTTTTCAACATACAATCCAAGAGCAGTCTTGAGATTCTCTTCATTTTCCTTAGTCAAATCCTTTGTATCACGAATTGACTGTGTAATATCAGGATGTGCTGAATCGATATAATCAAACAAATCCTTTTCAAATTCAGATATATCTTCAACGGCGATCTTTTTAAGATAATTATTTACTACCGCATAAATGATAATAACCTGATGTTCAACTGACAGAGGTGAATTTCTTCCCTGTTTGAGCACTTCCACGATTCTCTCACCCTGTGCAAGTCTTTCCTTGGTATCCTTATCAAGGTCAGAACCGAACTGAGAGAATGACTGAAGCTCTCTATACTGAGAATAAAGCAGTTTCAAAGATCCTGAAACCTTTTTCATTGCCTTGATCTGAGCAGATCCACCTACACGGGATACTGAAATACCCGGGTTTACAGCAGGACGAACACCTGAGAAGAACAATTCTGATTCAAGGAATATCTGTCCGTCGGTAATTGAAATTACGTTTGTAGGAATATATGCTGAAACGTCGCCTGCCTGTGTTTCTATAATAGGCAGTGCAGTAATTGAACCGCCGCCGTATTCTTTATTAAGATTGCATGCTCTTTCTAAAAGTCTTGAATGGAGATAGAAAACATCTCCGGGATACGCCTCACGTCCGGTAGGTCTTTTTAACAGCAAAGACATAGTACGATAAGCTACAGCATGCTTAGAAAGGTCATCGTATACGCAAAGTACATCTTTTCCCTGAAGCATAAAATACTCAGCCATTGCAACAGCGGAATACGGTGCAATATACTGAAGCGGCGCCATTTCAGACGCAGTAGCCGAAACAACAATAGAATAATCCATTGCACCTGCTTTAGTAAGAATATCCACAACGTTTGCAACAGTGGACCTCTTCTGACCGATTGCACAGTAAATACAGATAACGTCCTTACCCTTTTGGTTGATAATAGTATCAAGGGCAATGGCAGTTTTACCTGTCTGTCTGTCGCCGATAATAAGCTCACGCTGTCCTCTTCCGATAGGTATCATTGAGTCAATAGCTTTTATACCTGTTTGAAGCGGTCTGTTTACCGACTGTCTTGTAATAATTCCAAATGCAGGGCTTTCTATAGGACGGCTTTCTTTTGCAAGCACAGCTCCCTTTCCGTCAATCGGCATACCGAGAGCATTTACAACTCGTCCTAAAAGCTCGTCACCTACGGGAACAGACACGATTTTTTCAGTACGCTTAACCTGTCCGCCCTCTTTAATTCCCTCATCGCTTCCAAGCAGAACAGCGCCGACAAAATCCTGTTCAAGGTTCAATGCCATGCCCAAAGTACCGTTTTCAAACTCAAGAAGTTCGCCGGACATACAGCTGTCAAGACCGTGGACACGGGAAATTCCATCTCCAACGGTTACTACCGTACCCACATCGGCGAGCTCAAGCTTTGAACGATAATCTTTAATCTGCTGTTTTATAATACCTGTTATTTCATCAGGACGTAATTTCATAACAAAAGACCATGCCTTTCATAAATTTTGACTGCCTTTCAGACTGTCTATGCAATTGTGGAATCTATCTGTTTTTTAAGCTTATCAAGCTTTCCCTTCACGCTTGAATCAATTTCAGTATTCTCATATCTTAAAATGATACCGCCAAGCAGAGATTTATCCACTTGTTCGTCAAGAATTATCTTCTTTCCTGACGTATCGCTGAGCTTTTTGACCAGCTTTTCTTTTATAGCGCCGCTCATAGGCTGAGAAGTTACAACAGTAACCTCAAGAATATTCATATGTTTATTATACATTTCCTTGAATTCACTGAAAATACCTGAGAAAAATCCCATTCTTCCCTTATCGCTGAGCACACAGAGAAAGTCAAAAAACATATCGTCAAGCTTTCCGCCGAAGGTTTTATCCAAAACCTCATGCTTGTCTTCTTCAGATATAAGAGGAGAAGACAAAAGCTTAATATATTCCTCATTTTCACAAAAGATATTCTTAACCTGAGTCATTTCATCAAATATCTCTGTCAGCTTATTATTTTCAGAACAAAGTTCAAAAAGCGCAGATGCGTAAACCCTTTCCAATGTTTCTGCCATTACAACTCACCTACACTGTCGATGAAGCTTTCAATAAGCTTTTCATTGTCCTTTGTATCAAGTTCTTTTTCAATAACTGCTTCAGCCGCACTGAAAGCAATTCCGGCAATTTCATCCTTGATCTGATTAATTGCAATTTTCTTTTCACGCTCTATTTCAGCGCCGGCATTTTCAACAATACCTCTTGCTTCATTCTTAGCCTCTGAAATGATCTCATCAGACCTTGACTGAGCTTTTTTAGTAGCGTTTCTGACGATTTCTGCGGATTCTTCTTTGGCGGCATTAAGCTTTTGACTATATTCAATCTCAAGCTTTTTAGCCTTTTCCTCCGCCTCGTCAGCACGTTTAAAAGTTTCCTCGACTTCAGTTTTTCTGCTGTCGATAACGCTGTTCACCTTGTCAAAAAGAAAATGCTTCAGAACCAGAAACAGTATAAGGGTATTTGCCAGCACAAGTACAATTGTGGTAGGGTCAATGGACAAAAAGTCCGTAACCTTTGCATATACCATTTATCTTTTCCTCCTGTCCTTTAAAAAAGGATTTGCAAGCATTAAATATTAAAGTTTTCCGATAAACGGATTTGCAAACAGCAAAATCAAAGCAACAACGAAAGCGTAAATACCTGTTGATTCAGCCATAGCAACACCGATAAACATAGTTCTTGTGCAGTCGCCTTTAGCCTCAGGCTGTCTTGCAATAGACTCGATAGTCTTACCAACAGCATAACCTTCACCGATACCAGGTCCGATACCTGCGATCATTGCCAGTCCTGCACCAATAGCTGAGCATCCCAAAACAATAGCTTTTTCCATAAGAAATCCTCCATTTTAATTATTTAATGATTAAAATACTTATTTATTCGTGTGCCTAAGCACCGGTTAACTTTATTCCTTCTCCGCTGCGCTGCTTACATAAACCATTGTCAGCATCGCAAAAATATAAGCTTGGATACATCCTGAGAACAAGTCAAAATATATTGACAAAACAGCCGGAGTAAAAATCTGCGCTAAATCAATGGTGAATACACCAATATTAAACGATATATGAAGTGCCTGTGAAACAAAGCTCAAGCCGCCGTAAATCAAACCTGTGATAACTGCACCGCCGGCAACATTTCCAAACATACGGAACGCCATAGAAAGCGGAGTGGCAACCTCACTCAAAAGGTTAAGCGGAAGCATAAGCGGAATAGGCTGTCCGAAGCCTTTCAGATATCCGCCGAAGCCGTTTGTTTTGATTTTGAAAAATGTTATAAGAACAAAAGTCATTAAAGCCCATGTCAAGGTAACATTGAAGTCCGCAGTCATTGAACGCAGTCCTAACAGGCTGACAAGAGCGCCGATTACAGCATAAACCAGAAGTGTTCCGATATAAGGAGCAAACTTCCTCCACTGTTTTCCCATAGTTGTTTCAACAGTATTATTTACAAATTCCACAAAAATTTCAGCAATAACCTGTCTCTTCTTTTCGGGAACTCGTTTTAAATTCTTAGTTAAAAAAAGACAAAGCAGCCACACGGCAACAATAATCGCCCAACCGATCACAACTGTTTCGGTTACGTCCAGACCGCCCAAAATCGGAATGGTAAATACAACTTTTGGTCCTTGTCCTATTCCGTCCATAAAGCCTAATCCTTTCTAAACGTATTCCTCTCTCTCAGCGCAATTAATCCAAACGCCATGCGAGGATAAAACTGTGGTATAATAATACCTATTACATTATACAATTTCAATTCCATTGCTAAAAAACAAAGTAAAAATAAACCTGTATATCTGACAGCATAGCAAACGATCATGGTTCGCTTCGCCCGTTTTTCTGTCATATCCACAGCTCTTTCAACCGTATAAGCCACATAAATATAACAGATAACAACATATATAAAACCGATAAGAAAACCAATCAAGGTTTTAATATTAAAGCCCCATAAAAGACTTAGGCAATAAAACAGAAAATTTATAGCAACCATAGCTATAATAAGCTTTTTCAAAACAGGTTTAAGAAATGAACCTTCAAACTGTCTGCCGCAGTCCTTTTTATTAATATCGTTTTTCATTAACAATCACGCTCCGCAGGGCGTTCATCACACTAAATAAGTCCGTAACAATAAATAACTATCTATTTTTATTATAACCCAATTTATCCAAATAGTCAACATATTTTTTTACAATAATGACCAACGGTCAATAATTATATTATAGCATTAAAAAATTTGAATGTCAATAGATTTTAAAAAATAATGACCAACAGTCATTATTCAGACAATTGGTCATCAAAGACATATTATTATAAATTGAAAAGGGAATCTGAAGAAATTATCTGATAATATCGTCTACAATATCTTCAGCGGTATCCATACCGTTATCAATTCCCTGTCTGATATCATCACCGAGATTATCATTATCATTGTCAATAATGCTGCTGTCATCGTGATCATCGGAGTTATCCAAAACGCTTGATATGTCTGTCGGACTTGACTCAAAAATTGATGATTCGATCGCATCTGTAGTTGCAGGAGTCGATGTTGTAGTTGCAACAGATGATGTTCTGTCATCGTTATCGTCTCTGTCATTTGCACAGGATGCCATAACACATGAGCAAGCAGCAATACTTAACACGCATGCAAGTAGTTTTTTCATAAATATTATTCCTTTCAAAAATAATTTTGCCAAAATCGTTTGACTGTGAATATTATACCTCAGAAAACAATTATTATTCAAAAAACAGCAAAAAGAAAACCGTCCTGCGGTTTAAAACCGCAAAAGACGGTAGATTTTCTGATTCAGCTGATTCCGAGGAATTCAAAATACTGTTTTCCCGGCATCTGAGTAACAGAGGTTTCCCTCAGCTTATCCTGATCGGTAAGTCTATACTGAACATACAGAACCTGTTCGCCGCTGTCATTTGTTTTCACAGTCCAGCCAACATCAGGAATAACACCTCTTGTACCCTTATTGGAAATAGTTTTGCGAATGCCCTTTTGCTTTAATGTAAAGAACTTAAGTTCAATATCCTCTCCGTAAGGAACAACATAAATCTTCACCGCTCCCCTGTCGCTGTCTCTTACATCCACAAGATAGAACTGATATTTTCCGTCGGGAGAAATAGTATTTTCATCAGCAGTTACTTCTTTAAGCTTATCAAAGCTTCCCTGATAAATTCTATAAACACTTGTTGAAGGGTCAATATCTTTATTAAGTACCGTTTCAACAGAAGAACCGCCAAAAAGCATATTAAGCACTATATAAAGCACAATACCAAGTACATAAACAAGCAGATAAATAGTTCCTGCAACTACCTTTGTCGTTTCGTGATTATCCGAAACAAAGAACATTACCACAGCCACAATAAACGGGGGAATAATCAAAACCCAGCTTCCTATATTAAACAAAATCAAAAGAAAAACGATAAACGGCAGAAAAAGTCCTATAATACAGGTTATTTTCTGCTTTCTCGTAATTATCATAAGAGCAAGAAAAATTCCGCTGGCTAATGTATACATAATAAAAAACGGAGTTTCCATTCCCTCAGCAAATTGAAGGTCATATAAAAATGTTGCATAAGCCAAAAGTGCAATCACCGCTGCATATATTAAACAAAAGACTGAAACTGAACGTTTCACCCATAAATTTGAAAAAAACTCTTTCATTATAATTCCTCCTGTAACATCTGTCAGGCATATTATTCATTAATAATTATTTTAAACTATATTTTATAAAAAATCAATAGTTTTAAAAAACAATTAAGATTTTTGACTGCCGCTTTCTAAAAACGAAGAAATAATACTGTTAGAAACCAAA
Organism: uncultured Ruminococcus sp.; assembly: GCA_900539835.1. Taxonomy (GTDB): domain Bacteria; phylum Bacillota; class Clostridia; order Oscillospirales; family Ruminococcaceae; genus FB2012. Next base: position 46,897 of record UQDR01000012.1, read on the forward strand.
AAACCTTTAGGTGTAAGACTTATTCTGTCATTGTCAATAACACAAAGTCCATTTTTGGCATACATCTCAGCTTTATTTTTGATGAATTCCATATGCTTCTCACTGCCGAGCTCACAAACCTTTTTTAAACTTATTCCCTGCTTTAACCTCAATGAAAGCATAATATATTCTTCCGTTTTATCAGGGTTGATTTCTGTTATAATTTTTGTATTTAAAGGACTTTTTATGTATTTTATAATATCTCTCGGCGAACAGAAGCGTTGTCCGTTAAAATAAGAATGAGCCGCCGGTCCGAAGCCTATGTATTCCTCGCCTTGCCAATACTTCATATTGTGTCGGCTATAACAATGTTCCTTTGCAAAATTTGAAATTTCATACTGCTCAAATCCAAGGTTATCAAGCCTTTCAACCGTATTCAAATACATATCGCACTGCAAATCATCGTCCGCAACAGAGCTTCTCACGGCGTCATTATCAAAAGCAGTTCCCTCTTCAATTTTCAGCATGTAAGCTGAAATATGCTTTATGGGCAAAGATGTGATACTATCAATAGTCGCATTAAGAGAATTCATATCCTGACCTGAAAGTCCAAGCATTATATCACAGGAAATATTGTCAAAGCCTGCTCTCTGAGCATCATAAACTGCCCTTGCAGCGCTATCAAAATCATGCAGCCTTCCAAGAAATCTAAGCTGGCTGTTGTCTGATGACTGAACTCCGAAGGATATCCTGTTAATCCCCGCTTTTCTGTATTCACACAACTTCTCATAATTAACAGACGAAGGATTGGCTTCCAATGTTATTTCCGCATCTTCAACGATAAAGTTATCATTTACAGCAGACAGGATACTTCCGATTTGTTCAGGTGTAAGAAGCGACGGAGTTCCGCCGCCAAAATATATGGTATCCGATTTTACGCTATATTCCCTATAGGATGATATATGGGTGCATAGGGCTCTTACATAATCATCTGCAAGCTGTTTTTCAAAAGGCTCAGAATAGAAATCGCAATAAGGACATTTTCTGATACAAAACGGTATGTGTATATATATTCCTGCACTCATCGTCATTCTCCGTCATAATCATCAGCAAATGCGTCCTGAATATAAGCTGCCGCCTTGTCGCCGTTGCCCTTAATAAGACTTACCGCTTTCATCAGTCCCCGTCTGGCAAAGCATATAAGATACATGCAAAGCCCAATAAGAGACGCATAGAGCAAAAACCATGCCTGTTCTTCTAAAGTAAGCTGAATATAGTCACTGTGAGCATTAAGAAAACTTACAGCCGCCGGGTGAATAACCGTATAACAAACTAAGCCTAACACACCGGTATAAGCCAAGCATGCCGTTGCGCCTAATATACCGTATTTCAATTTTTCTGATGACAGTTTTATCCCTGCCGCCGCAGCCCAGACAGCCACAAGCAAAAGACCGATAGTTTTTGATATATTGGAATATATCTCATAAAACAGCGGTATTATAACCGCACCGGTCAGTCCGAATACTAACGAATATTTTAATGTTTTCTGCACATCATTCATGAGTTACCCTTTCGTTTTGCTGTTATCATTTCTTCCAATATAACTTAGATAAGCCCTTATTTAAATTTATAGGCAAAAATTAATGAATATATTCTCTTTAATCCAATTTAAGCACAGACATAAACGCCTCCTGCGGAACTTCCACAGAACCAAGCTGACGCATACGCTTTTTGCCCTCTTTCTGTTTTTCAAGGAGCTTTTTCTTTCTTGTGATATCTCCGCCGTAGCACTTAGCAAGAACGTCCTTTCGCATTGCCTTAACTGTTTCTCTTGCAATGACCTTTCCGCCTATTGCCGCTTGGATAGGTACTTCAAAAAGCTGTCTTGGGATATTTTCTTTCAGCTTTTCAGCAATACGTCTTCCTCTTGCATAAGCCTTATCTGTGTGTACAATAAACGACAGTGCGTCAACTACGTCACCATTAAGCAGAATATCCAGCTTAACCAACTTGCTTGGAGCATATCCCAACATCTCATAATCAAAAGAAGCATATCCCTTGGTTCTTGATTTAAGTGCATCAAAAAAATCATACACGATTTCATTGAGCGGAAGCTCATAATGCAGGTCCACACGGGTTTCATCAAGATACTTCATATCTTTGAAAATACCTCTCCTGTCCTGACAAAGCTCCATAATATTGCCCACAAAATCTGACGGAGTAAGGATATGTGCCGTAACCATTGGCTCCTCCGCCGACTGGATAACCGCAGGATCAGGATAATTTGTAGGATTGTCGATATATATTGTAGAACCGTCAGTAAGATTAACCTTATAAATAACTGACGGTGCAGTGGTAATCAGGTCAAGGTTATATTCTCTTTCAAGTCTTTCCTGAATTATTTCCATATGAAGCAGTCCCAAGAAACCGCATCTGAAACCAAATCCCAAAGCTATTGACGTTTCAGGCTCAAAGGACAATGATGCATCATTGAGCATGAGCTTTTCAAGAGCGTCACGCAAATCGGGATACTTAGCACCGTCAACGGGATAAATACCCGAATATACCATTGGATTTACCTTCTTATATCCGGAAAGCGGTTCACTGCATGGATTTACAGCATTAGTCACCGTATCTCCCACACGGGTATCCCCTATATACTTAATTGAAGCGGCAATATAGCCAACCTCTCCTGCATGAAGCTCGCCCACTGGCACAAGGTCTTTTGCTCCCATATATCCGACCTCGACAGTCTGGAATTCCGCACCTGTTGCCATGAGCTTGATTGTATCACCTGCTTTGAGGTGACCCTCTTTTACTCTGACATATATAATAACGCCCTTATACTGGTCATAATAGCTGTCAAAAATCAGAGCTTTTAGCGGCGCATTGTCGTCACCCTTTGGTGCAGGGATATCAGTGATTACACGCTCTAACACCTCACGGATATTTGTACCCATCTTTGCAGAAACTCTTGGGGCGTCCATAGCAGGTATGCCGATTACATTTTCAACCTCCTGACAAGCATGCTCAGGGTCAGCCGACGGAAGGTCAATTTTATTCACCACAGGGAGAACTTCAAGGTCATGTTCAATGGCAAGATAAGTATTGGCAAGGGTTTGAGCCTCAATTCCCTGAGAAGCGTCGACTACAAGAATTGCGCCCTCGCAAGCCGCCAGCGACCTTGACACCTCATAGTTAAAATCCACATGCCCAGGGGTATCGATCAGGTTAAAAACATAATCCTCTCCGTTTTCAGCATGATAATTCAGTCGAACGGCACGAGCCTTTATGGTAATTCCTCTTTCACGCTCAATGTCCATATTATCAAGAAGCTGATCCTCCATTTCACGCAGTTCAACGGTAGAAGTCAGCTCAAGAATTCTGTCAGCAAGAGTAGATTTTCCATGGTCTATATGTGCAACAATGCAAAAATTTCTGATATTGTTTTCGTTCATTTATATAATCCTCTTTCTGAAATGTGTATACTTTTCCATAATAAGATATTATACCATGGATAACCGCTGTTGTCAATTTGGGAATATAAAAAAACAGGGATATAATTCTGTAGGTTTATAATTAAAGTGTCAATAATAAAATGTGCATCACTTGACTTTTTTGGGGGAATAGGTTATAATATATCTTTAATAGAAATAATTATTTTTGAATAGGAGAATTTAATATGAGCACTAAGAAAAATACAGTTTCAAGACAAGGATTTGCAAAGCTTGAGGAAGACCTTGATTATCTTATTACTGTCCGCAGAAGCGAGGTTGCTGAAAAATTGAAAGAAGCACGTTCTTTTGGCGACCTTTCTGAAAATGCTGAATATGACGAGGCAAAAAATGAACAGGGTATTCTTGAAGCAAGAATTGCAGAGCTTGAAAATATTATTGCGAATGCAGTTGTTGTTGACGACGATGATATCTCAGTGACAGAAATCGGTGTTGGTTCAATTGTTAAAATCAGAGATCTTGAGCTTGACGAAATAGAAGAGCTTCAAATTGTCGGTTCAACAGAATCTGATCCTGACAATAATAAAATTTCAGACGAGTCTCCAATCGGAAAAGCTGCTTTGAACAAAAAAGTCGGCGATGTTTTTGAAGTTGAAGTGCCGGTTGGTATTATTAAATTTGAAGTTTTGGAAATTTCAAAATAAAACATGACGTGAAAGGATTGTAACATAAAAATGAGCGAAGAAATTCTTAATAATGCTCCTGAAGAGGAAATGACTCAGGAAGATATAAATATTTTAAAGAAAATTCGTCTTGAAAAGCTAGAAGAAAGACGTGCCAATAATAATGATCCGTTCGTTATAACAAAATATGATGTGACAATTCATAATGCTGAAGCTAAGTCACGTTTTGAAGAAGTAGAAGCTAAAGCTAAGGACGAAGCAGGCGACGATGAAGAGCTTTTTAAGGCAAAGCTTGAGGAAAAGCGTGAAACTGTCAGAATTGCCGGAAGAATGATGTCAAGACGTGACATGGGCAAGGCTAACTTTATTGATGTCCGTGATAAAACTGATAGAATTCAGGTTTACGTTCGTATGAATGATATTGGCAAAGACGAGTTTGCTGATTTTAAAAAGTGGGATGTCGGTGATTTGATCGGCGTTGAGGGATATGTTTTCAGAACCCGTAAGGGCGAAATTTCTGTCCATGCACAGAAGATTGTGATGCTTTCAAAATCCTTGCTTCCATTGCCTGAAAAGTGGCATGGACTTAAGGATCAGGACACAAGATATCGTCAGAGATATGTTGACCTCATCTGTAATCCTGATGTAATGGATACATTCCAGAAGCGTTCAAAGATTATCAGCTGCATAAGAAGATATCTTGATAAACAGGACTTTATAGAAGTTGAAACTCCTATGCTTGTTTCAAATGCAGGCGGAGCAGCTGCAAGACCGTTTGAAACTCATTATAACGCTCTGAATGAAGATGTTAAATTGAGAATATCTTTAGAGCTTTATCTTAAAAGACTTATTGTCGGCGGACTTGAAAGAGTTTATGAAATTGGCAGAGTTTTCAGAAATGAAGGTGTTGACGCAAGACATAATCCTGAGTTTACTCTCATGGAGCTTTATCAGGCTTATACCGACTATTACGGAATGATGGATCTGACCGAAAATATGTACAGATATGTTGCTAACGAGGTTTGCGGAACAACTGTGATACCTTACGGCGAGCATACTATAGATCTTGGCAAGCCATTTGAAAGAATGACAATGATTGACGCTGTTAAGAAATATTCCGGTGTAGATTTCAATGAAATAAAAACTCTTGAAGAAGCAAGAGCAGAGGCTGATAAGTACCATATTGAATATGAGCAAAGACACAAGAAGGGCGATATTCTTAATCTGTTCTTTGAAGAGTTTGTTGAAGAGCATTTGATTCAGCCGACGTTCATCATGGATCATCCTATTGAGATTTCACCGCTGACAAAGAAAAAGCCTGAAAATCCTGAATATGTTGAACGATTTGAGCTTTTCATTAACGGTTGGGAGATGTGCAACGCTTATTCCGAGCTTAATGACCCAATCGATCAGCGTGAGCGTTTTGTTGAACAGGAAAAGCTGTTGAGTCTGGGCGATGAAGAAGCTAACAGAATTGATGAGGACTTTATGCGTGCCCTTGAAATCGGAATGCCTCCTACAGGAGGTATTGGTTATGGCATTGACCGACTGGTAATGCTTTTGACAAACAGCGCTTCAATTAGAGATGTATTGCTGTTCCCGACGATGAAGAGTTTGGATAAGTAAATATTATGATAATAGCATTCATGGTGCATAAGCATTTGCATTATGAATGCTGTATTTTTAAATTATAATAAATGTAAAAGGGTGTGTAAAATGGCGAAATATTCAAAGACGGATGATAGAATTCATGATAAAAAAACAACTCGTGATTCTAATATAGAATTGTTGAAAATTATTGCTGTTTTTATGATTGTAATAAGCCATTCAATACCTTATGCATCTGGACTGCTATTGCCGGAAAGCGGCATTGATATATGGAAAGCATCAGATAATGTTCAAAATATTGTACTTGTGTTTTTCCGCAACTTAGGACCAATAGGCAACTTGATTTTTATTATTTGCTCAGCCTGGTTTTTAATTGACATAAATAAAGTAAAGTCAAATAAAATAGCTTACATAATTAGTGATGTGTTTTTTATTTCAATTGCTTGGCTATCTTTCTTTTTGGCATCAGGATATGATCTGACTAATATAGATATTATTCAGTCATTATTGCCTACAACATTATCTGCTAATTGGTTTGTTCCTTGCTATTTGCTGTTATATGCAGTTCACCCTTTACTGAATGTTGTAATAAACAATATTACCAAGGAAATCTTATTATTAATTAATATATCCTTTTTCATTTTATATTGTATTATAGGTTTTATTTTTCCCAAAAGCTTTTTCTTTAATTCTTTTGTTGGATTTATTGGAATATACTTTTTGATTGCATATATGAAAAGAAATCTTAAATTAATGACTAATAATATTAAATTTAATTTAATATTATTATCAATTGGCATATGCGGTTGGATAGGCATTATATTGCTGACCAATAATATAGGACTGCATTTTCGTAAGTTTTCACATCTGATGGCTATGTCTAACAGTAATGTTAATCCTTTTTTTATTTTTATAGCTGTTGCATTGTTTAACCTTGCGAATATTCATAGATTCAATAATAAGATCATTAATTACATATCCAGCATGTCATTGTTTATTTATGTGATTCATGAAAATCTGCTTGTACAAAAATACATTAGATTTGAATTATTTGCATATATCAAATCAACATATTCATACGATTATTTGATAGCATGGGTCCTGTTGTATGCAGTAATTAATTTTTTGGGAGGGCTTCTTATATCAATTTTGTATAGTTCATCGTTAAAAAAATTTGTTTATTTCATTAGCAATAAAATTGTTGCAATAATAAAAAAGCTATATAATTACTGTTCAAAAATGATATTACGATTGAACTGATTATGTTATAACAAATTGAGATATTGATAACATTTAATAGACATAATAAAATCCCCGCATTCCTGCGGGGATTTTACTTTTTATATGACTTTTTAGTTTATTCCTTCTGCAAAAGTAACCGGAACGCCAAAAAGTACGCCTGCATTAGGCTTTGAAAGATCTCCCGTAACCTTTGTGATAGCCTTCTTAGCCGCTTCCACCTGCTCATCATGAACTACAACAAAAATTGTTTTTCCCTTTTGAACAGGATCTTCACCGTTAAGTATTTCTCTCAAAACACTTATCATTGGCAAATTATCCATTCCCGAAATTGATTTGGCCATTCCCATGCTGTCTATGCATGTGCCGCCTTTAATACCTGCTTTAGCAAGTTCTTTCATGATTTCGTCTACAAGCTCCACTCTCTTGATTACTAAAAATAATAATTGCATTTTTGTCCATCCTTTCTGTATTTATCAGGTCCTGTTTCATGCTATTTCTTTTTAAATGAAGCAGCAACCCAGTCTTCCTTTTCACGTATTTCTGTTAACTCAAAGCCTTGTGTCTTAATTTTTTCAAGCACCTCGTCCTTGCGGCTGTCAATAATTCCGGATACAATCAGTGTTCCGTTTTCCCTTAAAAATCCCGAGAAACGGTTGCTCATTGCAATAAGTACATCAGCTACAATGTTAGCACATATAAGATCATATCCGGTTCCGATTTCAGTTACAAGCTGTTCGTCCTCAATAATATTTCCGCATCTTGCAGTATAAACATCTTTGGAAATGTGATTCTTATCTGCGTTTTCCGTTGCAATTTTAACTGAGTTTTCATCAATATCAACTGCATATACAGTGCTTGCTCCCAAAATCACAGCACCAATAGAAAGTATTCCGCTTCCGCAGCCTAAATCTAATACCTTGTCACCGTCATTAAGATTTTTTTCTATAAGCTCAAGACACAGCTGAGTTGTATTATGCTGTCCTGTACCGAATGATGACGCCGGATCAATTTCGAGTATCTTCCGGCTTTCATTTTTCTCAGCCTCCTCCCATGAAGGCTTTATCAGCAATTTTTCGCCTATGCATAAAGGCTTAAAATATTGCTTCCAGTTGTTTTCCCAGTCTTCCTCTCTGACATTTTTAAGGCAATATTCAAGTCTTCCGAATTTGTCCTCAAAATCTCTGCCTTTCAGAGCCTTTAGTTCGGATTTTATAGCTTCAAGATTTTCACGGCCCTGAGCGTTTTCAGGAAGATACACCGTCACCGTGGTTTCGCAGTTCTTAAGTCCCATAAGATCATCATCTATGTAATCCCAGTTAGCTGTTTTATCAGATAAAAAATCTTCAAAGTCAGCAGCATCCTTTATTGCAAAACCATTGATGCCTAAATTCAACAAACATCCGGTAACAGGTTCAACTCCGTCAGAGGTTGTATAAATATCAATTTCAACCCAATTCATAGTTATCCCTTTCTTATTTCAATATGTTTATAATAATTATATCATATTTTTCGATTTTTGTAAATAGCAAGTAAATTTAATGTGTTGAGAAAATTTTAATTGATTTTTGTTAATATTGAACAAAAATCAATAATATCACAAAGAGATAAATCGTGCCCTTCCTCAGATATTTTATCTTTTTAATGAATTATTGCAAATGCAATATATATGTATAAAATAACAAATTTTGATTGACATTATTACCTCGATATGTTATAATTAGCAGAAAGAAAGCATATTTGAATAAAAGTACTGTAATTAAGCAGAAAAACATAGAAATGTTTGATGTTTTTATAAAAATATATTTGACAGTCAATATATAACTTATCGTGAAACGGGATGATTTCTTGAAGTCAAATCATATAGCACATATTACTGAATTAAACAGGAATGTAAAATTTCAAACGGTATCTGAACATTGCAGACAGACAGCGAAATATACATCAGAATCACTTAAAGATGTTGGACTGAACAGTTCGGGTTATTTAATCGGGCTTTTGCATGATTTGGGAAAGTGTACAGAAGCTTTTAACGAATATATCAAAAATTCATTTGATGGTGAGGATGTCAGACGCGGTTCGGTAAATCACACTTTTGCAGCGGTAATATTTCTTTTTGAACGCTATCACACGGGCATTAATGACGCATATGAAAAAATCACCTGTGAGATTCTTGGGTGGGCAATGGGAAGTCATCATGGTTTGTTTGACTGTGTTAGTCCTCAGCATACCAATGGTTTTTATCACCGTTTAACAAAAGATAAAAATGATATTTTTTATGATGAAGCTTTAAGCAGCTTTATTTTAGAATGTGCAAAGCTTGAAGAAATAGACAAATTATTTAAAGCTTCTAATGAAGAGATAAAAAGGCTGTTTTACAAAATACATAATGAGATAAATCAAAATAATAACTATAAAAACAGCTGTAAGAATACAGCTTTTTCTTTTATGCAGGGGTTTGCTGCAAGATTGCTTCTTTCTGCTTTAATTGATGCTGACAGACGTGATACGGCAGAATTTATGCAGGGAAAGAAGTGTGAGTTTATTTGTACAGATAAAAGATTTTGGACAAATATTATACATAGATTTGAAAGTAACTATAAAAGTTTGATTCTTGACAATTCAGCTGATACCTCAATAAACAATACAAGAAAATATATATCAGAAAAGGCTGAGAATTTTGCAAAAATGCCAAATGGCATTTATCGAATGACTGTTCCAACCGGAGCGGGAAAAACTCTTTCAGCTTTAAGATATGCCGTTCATCATGCTGCGCAATATAATAAAAAGCGTATTATTTTTGTTATTCCTTTGCTTTCAATTCTGGACCAAAACAGCAAAGTAATAAAAAAGTATATTGGCAGCGACATTATTTTAGAGCATCATTCAAATGTGGTAAAGTCTGAATTTACCAAGGATGAGCTTGATAAATATGAATTGCTTTCGGAAAGCTGGGATTCACCGGTTATAATTACCACATTAGTTCAGCTTCTTAATGTGCTTTTTTCAGGTAAGACAAGTGCTGTAAGACGAATGAATTCACTGGCTGATAGTGTAATTATAATAGACGAAGTTCAGACTATTCCTAAAAAAGATATGTATATGTTTAATTTAGCTTTAAATTTTCTCACAAGCTATTGCGGCTGTACGGTGGTTCTTTCTTCAGCGACTCAGCCAAGCTTTGACAAGCTTGACTATCCGATAAATCTTTCTGAAAATCCGGATATGATTCCGGAGGACAAGCAGCTGTTTTCAGTATTTAAACGAACTGATATTATTGACAAAACAGATAAGTATGGTATGACCTATGATGAGCTTACGGATTTTGCAGTAAATGTATTTGAAAATGTTCAAAGTCTGCTAATTATATGTAATACCAAACGAAGCGCAAAAGCGATGTTTGACCGTTTAAGTGCTATGAATATCGATAAGACGGCTGTTTTTCATCTTTCAAATTCCATGTGCATGAAGCACAGCAAATACCCCTTTAGGAGTACTGCAAAGCTGGCGTTTTTCATCTTTCAAATTCCATGTGCATGAAGCACAGGCAGGAAGTTTTAACGGAAATAAATGAATATCTCACTTCGGATTCACCTAAAAAGGTTATCTGCGTTTCTACCCAATTAGTAGAGGCAGGTGTTGATTTTTCTTTTGAAAGCTGTGTCAGGATAAAAGCCGGACTTGACAATATTGCTCAGGCGGCGGGAAGGTGTAACAGAAGCGGTGAATTTAATAAGATATGCAATGTATATATAGTTTCACTAAAAGATGAAAACCTGTCTTATCTTAAAGATATTCAAGCATCACAGGATGCTTATACCGAATTTTTAGAGATATATAAAAATCATATAAATGAATATGAAAAAGAGATATTAAGTGATAAAAGCGTAGGTTTGTTCTATGATATTTTAATGAAAAAACATATTTCAAATGATTTGTATAAATATCCTTATGATAACAGCAGTTTATTTGAAATGTTATCTCTTAATAAAACATATAACTGCAGAACTGATACTAAAGAGCAGTTTTATTTTAACCAGGCGTTTAAAACTGCCGGAGAAATATTTAAAGTATTTGATAATCAAACGATTGATGTGATTGTTCCGCATAATGATGAGGCAAAAGAAATAATTGCTGATTTATGCTCTGAAAGATCTAAGTTTGATATCGGATATCTTAAAGAGAAAATCGCTAAGGCTAAGCCTTATACCATTTCTTTATTTGAATATCAGATGAAAGAATCCTTCATGTTCATTACAGACAAAGGCAAACATTTTTTTGCATTGCAAGAGAGTTATTACAATGAAGACACGGGATTCGATCCGGATAATTTACAATGCTTTTAATTTGTCGAAAAAATAAATCATATTATATATTTTTGATTTGTTATTGTTAGTGCAATATCGGAAGGAGGAATTTAAATGCACGAAAACTCTGTTGAATTTCAAGTAACGGGGGATTATGCTCTTTTTTCTGACCCTATTACAAGAATCGGAGGTGAAAAATTCAGCTACCAAATACCTACATACGAGGCTATAAAAGGTATACTTCAATCAGTTTACTGGAAACCTACCATTACATGGATTATAGACAAGGTCAGGGTAATGAATCAGATTCAGACAGAAACCAAAGGGATCAGACCAATAAAATATAATGATGATAAAAATGATTTGTCTTATTATACTTATCTGAAAGACTGCAAATATCAGGTCAAAGCACATTTTATATGGAATGAAAACCGCCCTGAGCTTGCAGATGACAGGAATGAAAACAAACACCACAATATAGCCAAAAGAATGATAAAAAAAGGCGGTCGGCGTGATATTTTTCTCGGAACAAGAGAATGTCAGGGATATGTTGAGCCATGCATTTACGGTGAGGGTGAAGGCTTTTATGATAACACGCCTGAACTTAGCTATGGAATAATGTATCATGGGATAACCTATGCAGACGAGGCATATTCAGAAGAAACAAAAAATATGATGACAGTTCGTCTTTGGAAGGCGTTTATGCGAAACGGAGAAATAGAATTTGCTCGTCCTGAGGAATGCATTCACCGTCCGGTACACAGTATGAAAATCAAGCCTTTCGGGAAAGATCCAAAAACAGGAGAGAAGATAAATAACTTTACCGGACTTAGCGAGTTTGGCGATTTTGAGGAGGTGTAAGCAATATATGTCTTGGATAAACATGCTTTACAGAACCTATGAAAATAATATGAGTAAAGCCGGAAAATCCGTTGAAAATGGCAAAATGCTTTCTCTTGTAGCTCATATGCTTGCAAAGGCGCAAATTGAGATTACATTAAATGAAAATGGTGATTTTCTTGGTGCAAGAGCTGTTGGCAAAGAGGAAGAACAGACAATTATTCCTGTTACCGAAAGTTCAGCAGGACGAGCATCAGGAATAGCTCCTCATCCATTATGCGACACACTGTCTTACATAGCTAAGGATTATTGCAACTATGCTGAAAGTGAAAAAGAAATAAAGAAAGCCAAAGATAAGTACAGCGCATATTCCAAACAGCTTAAGGATTGGGTTGAATCTGAATACTCACATCTTAAAATAAAGGCTGTTTATGCTTATTCTGAGAGAGGACAAACCATTCATGATCTTGTGTCTGCCGGAATTGTGGAACTTGATGATAACGGTAAATTCTCAAAAAAGAAAATACAGGGAAATGCATATGAAAAATGTATTGTAAGATACAGAGTGACAAGCAGTTATTATTCAGAAAATTCTGATGCTGTTTGGGAGGATACTACGCTTTTTGACAGCTTCATAAAATATTATTTATCACATCTGAAGGGGTCAAAGGATATATGCTATGTTACCGGAAATGAAGAAACATTCTGCATAAATCATCCTAAAGGAATTGTTTCATCTAATTACGGTGCAAAGTTAATTTCAGCAAATGACAGCTCGGGGTTTACTTACAGAGGCCGTTTCGATAAATCACAGGAAGCTTGTACGGTAAGCTATGAAGCCACACAGAAAGCTCACAATGCGCTGACATGGCTTGCGGCAAATCAAGGAATTACATTTGGAAGTCAAAATAAACGTACATATGTGTGCTGGAATCCTGACGGAAAGCAAGTGCCGAATCTCGCAAATCCATTTGTTTTTGAAGATGTTCCTGTTGAGGGCGATACAGAACCTGAATTTAAGAAAAATCTTTATAAGGCTTTTATGGGATATGAAACTGCGATAGATGATTGTGATGATATAGTTATTATTGCACTTGACGCCGCAACGACAGGACGTCTTTCTATAACCTATTATAATGAGCTTAAAGCATCAGATTTTTTTGACAGACTTAAATGCTGGGCAGATACATGCAAATGGCATATGCCGTTGTTTACCCCGGAGAAAAAACCATATATAAAAATACAGACGCCGCACACAAAGCGTATTGTTGAATATGCTTTCGGCAGCGAAAAAATTATTAAAAAGGGGAATACAGAAATAAAGAAAATAGAGGTCAACGATAAAGTCATGAAAGAACAATCTCAAAGAATTCTTCATTGTATGCTTGACCGACAGCCTGTTCCCGGTGATATTGTTCAGGCGCTTGTTTTAAAGGCATCTAACCCCTTGGCTTACTCTTATTGGAACAGACAAAGAGTATTGGCTTATGCCTGTGCTTTGATTTATAAATATCATAATGATAAAGGAGAGAAAATTAGTATGGTACTGGACGAAAAAAATACCAATCGCAGCTATCTTTTCGGAAGACTGCTTGCGCTGGCAGAAGCTTTTGAGGCTTCGGTTCTTGATGACGGCCGTGAAACAAATGCAATAAGGCTATGGAATGCATTTGCAAATCATCCCATGCAAACTTGGAGGATTATAGAGGAACAGCTGATTCCTTATATGGAAAAGCATAAAAATCATGAAAGAATTAGTTTTAAAAAGCAGGTTGATGAGATTTTTGGACTTTTTACTGAGCAGGACTTTTCAAACAATATGAATAAAGCATTAGATGATATATATCTTTGCAGTTATCATCTTCAAAGACTGAAAATTTACAGCAAGAAAACAGCAGATGACAATAAAAATGAGGAGGAATAAATATGTGTATTCTTAAAAACAAAATTGATTTTGCAGTATTGGTTACAGTTAACAATGCTAATCCTAACGGAGATCCTTTAAACGGAAACCGCCCAAGAACAACTTATACGGGCAAGGGCGAAATTTCAGATGTATGTATCAAAAGAAAAATCAGAAACAGACTTCAGGATTTGGGCGAAAATATTTTTGTTCAGTCATCCGATCGCACAGATGATGGGTATAAAAGTTTGAGCGAGAGAGCTTCCGGTGAAATAAAGGATTATTCAAACAATGATGAATATGCGAAAAAGGCATGTGAAAAATGGTTTGATGTGAGGGCTTTCGGACAAGTTTTCGCTTATAAAAAAAGTAAGGATAATGACAAATCCAGCGTATCAGTAGGAGTAAGAGGACCTGTTACTATTCATCAGGCAGCAAGCATTGATGCTGTTGATATTAACACCATGCAGATAACAAAAAGCGTGAATTCAGAACCTACTGAAACAGGTAAAAAATCTTCTGATACAATGGGTTCAAAGCATATAGTTCAATTCGGATTGTATGTAATTAAAGGCTCAATAAATGTTCAGCTTGCTGAAAAAACAGGATTCACAGAAGATGACGCTGAAAAAATCAAAGAATGTTTCAGAACCTTGTTTATAAATGACTGCTCTTCTGCACGTCCTGACGGAAGCATGGAAGTTCAGAAAATCTATTGGTGGAAGCACAACTGTAAAGACGGTCAATATTCATCTAAAAAGATTCATGATTCTTTAAAAATAACTGTTAAGGAAGGCGTTAAGTGCCCTGAATCATTTGATGACTATGATATAAAGCTTGAAAACTTTGATGATCTTATTCCGGAGGAGATCAATGGAATATAACGAAGAAGATTTTCTTATGCTGTCGGGAATACAGCATTTTGGTTTTTGTCAGCGGCAATGGGCATTGATACACATTGAAATGCTGTGGGAAGAAAATCTCCGTACTATTGAGGGAGAGAGTATGCATGAAATTTGTCATGACAGCACTTCCTTTGAAAGCCGCAAAAATACGCTTATTTCAAGAGGTATGCCTATTTTTTCTCGTACACTTGGAGCCAGCGGTGAGTGTGACATTATAGAATTTATTAAAGACAACAATGGCATTTCAATCAACGGACGAGATGGAAAATATCTTGTCCGTCCGGTTGAATATAAACGGGGCGAGCCAAAAGAAAATGACTGTGATATTCTTCAGTTGGCTGCTCAAGCTATTTGTCTTGAAGAAATGTTTTTGTGCGAAATAAAAAGCGGTGCAATTTTTTATGGACAAACAAAGAGAAGACTTGAAGTTAATATTACTGATGAAGTTAAGATAAAAGTAAGAGAAAGCTTTAAGCAAATGCACAGCTATTATAACAGAGGCTATATTCCTAAGGTTAAGCCAGCTAAAAGATGCAACGCATGTTCATTGAAAAATCTTTGTATGCCAAAGCTTTACAAGCTTAATAATGTGAAAAAGTATATGGATGAAGCTGTTAAAGCAGGAGGTGACGGTGAATGAAAAAAATTCTGAACACACTTTATGTTACAAATGAAAAAGCTTATTTAGCCCTTGACGGAGAAAATGTGGTAATTCAGGAGAATGGCAATATACTCGGAAGACTTCCAATTCATACTATTGACAGCATTGTGGTTTTTGGTTATGTAGGTGCAAGTCCGGCTCTTATGGGTAAATGTGTTGACCTAAATAAATCACTTGTTTTTCTGAAGCCAAGCGGTAGGTTTCTTGCGAAAGTAACAGGAAAATCTTACGGCAATATACTTCTTCGGCGTGAGCAATACAGAATATGCGACGATAAAGAAAGGTCGTTGGACATTTCAAAAAATATAATTTCTGCAAAAATATTAAATTCTAATGCGGTTGTAAACAGAACATTAAGGGATCATGGATTAAGGATTGATAATGAAAAATTTAATAATGTTTCAAAGCAACTGAAAAAGGGAGCGGAATTAGCATATGACTGTTCCAACTTTGATTCTTTGAGGGGAATTGAGGGAGAATGTGCCACTGGATATTTTTCTGTGTTTGACGACATGATATTACAGCAAAAAGAAGATTTTTTCTATAAATCCCGTTCAAGAAGACCTCCCATGGACAATGTGAATGCATTACTGTCATTTACATATAGCTTGCTTACATCTATGTGTGTAAGTGCATTAGAAACGGTTGGTCTTGATCCTTATGCGGGATTTTTTCATACAGAAAGACCGGGAAGATGTTCTTTAGCTCTTGATTTGGTAGAAGAATTTCGTGCTGCTCTTGCTGACAGATTCGTATTAACTCTTATAAATCGCAAAATGATTTCTTACAAAGATTTTGTTGAAAAAGAAAGCGGAGGGATAATTTTAAAAGACGAAAGCCGAAAAAAATATCTTGCTGCTTGGCAAAATCGAAAAAAAGAAATTATTACACATCCATTTTTGCAGGAAAAGGTTGAATGGGGTATGCTTCCATATATTCAGGCAATGCTTTTGTCAAAATACATCCGTGGCGATATTGACGGATATCCGCCATTCATATGGAAGTAGAGGTACAATTATGTTAGTGCTTATAACTTACGATGTTAATACTGAAAATCAGGCTGGAAAAGCAAGACTCCGAAAAGCAGCAAAAATTTGTGTGAATTATGGTCAAAGGGTGCAAAACTCAGTTTTTGAATGCAAGCTTGATCCGGTTCAGCTATTTGAAGTAAAACAAAAGCTTTTAAAGATTATTGATGAAAGCAAAGACAGCTTGCGTTTCTATAATCTGGGGAATAATTATCAAAGCAAAATAGAGCATTATGGTATAAAGGAAACTTATTTTCCGGATGATCCGATGATATTTTGATAATGCGAACCATAAGTGAACAGAAAAACCACAGTATATTCGCATTAGAAAAAACAAAGAAAATATAATATTAATATCAATAAATTTATAGGTAAAAGAACAAAATTATAGAGAACAAACAAATTATCGTGATTTTAACAATAATTATTTGTTAATTTCGCAGTCGCCTCACATACGTGGGGCGAGGATTGAAACTCAGCATACATTACCTGCTGATTAAACTCTTTTACAGTCGCCTCACATACGTGGGGCGAGGATTGAAACTGCAAGGTCGCCTCACATACGTGGGGCGAGGATTGTCGCCTCACATACGTGGGGCGAGGATTGAAACTTCTAAATTATTTGCCAGGTCTTGGTCGTATCTGTCGCCTCACATACGTGGGGCGAGGATTGAAACGATTTTTAAAAATTTACAAGTAGAACCAGCGTCAAAGTCGCCTCACATACGTGGGGCGAGGATTGAAACTATGAAGCCTACTAATTCCGGCTATTCTGCAAGGTCGCCTCACATACGTGGGGCGAGGATTGAAACCCTTGTGCTGTTAGCCCTTTACATAGTCCTGATAGTCGCCTCACATACGTGGGGCGAGGATTGAAACTTTAAGTCGCTCATCAGGAAGCTCAGGAAGAACTTGTCGCCTCACATACGTGGGGCGAGGATTGAAACCGCCGCACAGAGTGCGGCGGTCGGCGCTCATAAAGTCGCCTCACATACGTGGGGCGAGGATTGAAACATAGAAACAGTAGTAGCAGGGACAGTTCCGCCGGGAGTCGCCTCACATACGTGGGGCGAGGATTGAAACAAATATTTAAAAGGCTTAAATCGAATTTTAGAAAGTCGCCTCACATACGTGGGGCGAGGATTGAAACTAAGGCTCGCAAAAAGCTTAAGAGTATAAACATACGTCGCCTCACATACGTGGGGCGAGGATTGAAACTTTTAAAAAAAGAAACAATAGAATCTAACATAAAGTCGCCTCACATACGTGGGGCGAGGATTGAAACTATAATATCGGCGTTAGGGTTATAAACATGAGAAAGTCGCCTCACATACGTGGGGCGAGGATTGAAACAAACGGCAATTGCTTGCAATGCGGTGCAGAATCCGTCGCCTCACATACGTGGGGCGAGGATTGAAACTAATATGGATTTACATAAAAAAAATTGAATAAGAGTCGCCTCACATACGTGGGGCGAGGATTGAAACATTAAAATACTTTTTACGTTTCAAAAATCTTTTAGTCGCCTCACATACGTGGGGCGAGGATTGAAACCATTTTTTTATTTGTTTTAATTTTTACTTTACTTGTCGCCTCACATACGTGGGGCGAGGATTGAAACAGGGTTATTTTAAACCACCTTTTTTGTTGCGCCGTCGCCTCACATACGTGGGGCGAGGATTGAAACTCCCTAAGTCAAACGTTGATTGCGTCCACGCAGGTCGCCTCACATACGTGGGGCGAGGATTGAAACAAAAAAGTATAATGTGCGCCCTCATACTCAGAACTGTCGCCTCACATACGTGGGGCGAGGATTGAAACAAAAAAGTATAATGTGCGCCCTCATACTCAGAACGTCGCCTCACATACGTGGGGCGAGGATTGAAACAAAAAATATTAATTGAATCGTTATTGACAATCTTTGTCGCCTCACATACGTGGGGCGAGGATTGAAACTTATGGAGAAAAAAAGTCTAATCCTTATGGGGGTGGTCGCCTCACATACGTGGGGCGAGGATTGAAACAGGGTTATTTTAAACCACCTTTTTTGTTGCGCCTCGTCGCCTCACATACGTGGGGCGAGGATTGAAACTTCTAAATTATTTGCCAGGTCTTGGTCGTATC
>UQDR01000013.1 GCA_900539835.1 uncultured Ruminococcus sp.
TGCACACTCATTTTGGTGAGTGTGCATAATTTTTTATATAACTTTCTTTTTTAGTTTAAATAGCATCTACTGCTAACTCTCCGTCACGCTGAGTAATTCCAAGACCTGTTATACTTCCCTCGCCCTTATCAATGAGAATCTCAGCAATTTTATCCTCAATTTCATTTCTGATAACATGGCGGATATCTCTTGCGCCAAGCTTTTTATTGAAAGCTTTATGGGCAATCAATTTTAATGCAGATTCATCATAGCTCAGCTTGATTCCCTTTTCAATCAGAGGCTCTTTCATTTCATTGAGCATAAGACCGGCAATTCCTGCATAATCATTTTCATTAAGCGGATTGAACACTACAATTTCATCTACTCTTCCCAGAAATTCAGGTCTGAGGAATTCTCTGAGAGCTTTCATTGCTTTTTCTGAAGAGATTTCAGCGTCTGTTTTATTAAATCCAACTCCTGTATCTTTATCGGTTGAACCCGCATTTGAAGTCATGACAATCACAGTATTTTCAAAGGAAACCGAACGTCCCTGAGAATCGTTGATTTTTCCCTCATCAAGTATTTGAAGGAGAATATTCATTACATCAGGGTGAGCTTTTTCAATTTCATCAAAAAGCACGACAGAATAAGGTCTTCTGCGGACTTTTTCGGTAAGCTGACCCGCCTCATCAAAGCCTACATATCCCGGAGGTGAACCGATGAGCTTTGAAACAGAATGCTTTTCCATAAATTCCGACATATCTACTCTGATAAGGGGTTCAGTAGCATCAAACAGCTCTTCTCCCAAGGCTTTAACAAGCTCGGTCTTACCAACTCCGGTTGGTCCCACAAAAATAAATGATGCAGGTCTGCGGCGTTTTGAAAGCTGAATTCTTGTTCTTTTTATAGCCTTTGCGACCTTATCGACAGCCTGTTCCTGTCCTAAGACTCTTGCAGAAAGGGCAGTTTTCAGGTTACGGATCTTTTCATATTCTGTTTCGACTATCTTATTTGACGGAATACCTGTCCAAAGCTCGATAACCTTAGATAAATCTGAATCTGTTACCTTGATATCCTTTACAATGTTTTCGACTTCTTCAAGACGATTTTTAATTCTTGAAATCTCCGCTTTTTCGGCAGCCATAATCTCATAATCAGGGTCTTCCTTAGCTTCATAATCCGTCATAAGGCTTTCATGCTTATGAAGCTCTCCGTTAAGCTCCTCAAACTCTGCAAGCTCAGGGCTTCTTATACTTGCACAGGCACATGCTTCGTCCAGCAAATCTATAGCTTTATCCGGCAAAAATCTATCATTAATATATCTCTCTGATAAAACTGAGCACATTTTTATCAGTTCATCTGAAATTTTGACTCTATGATAGTTTTCATAATATTTTTTTATACCCATAAGAATAGAAACTGTATCCTCAACTGTCGGTTCAGACACAGTGACAGGCTGAAAACGACGCTCAAGAGCTGAATCCTTTTCGATATGCTTACGATACTCCTTGAAAGTGGTTGCGCCGATGACCTGAACCTCTCCTCTTGAAAGGGCGGGCTTCAGGATATTTGCGGCATTCATTGTTCCCTCTGAATCACCTGTTCCCACAAGATTATGGACCTCGTCGATAAAGAGGATTACATTTCCCTGACTTTTTACCTCTTCCACAAGACCTTTACATCTGCTTTCAAACTGTCCTCTGAACTGAGTTCCGGCAACAAGAGCAGTCAGGTCAAGAAGATAGACCTCCTTATCCTTTATATGAAACGGGACATCACCGGAAACGATTTTCTGTGCTATTCCCTCGGCAATAGCAGTTTTACCGACGCCCGGTTCGCCGATCAGACAAGGATTATTCTTTTGTCTTCTTGATAGAATATGGATAACACGGGAAATTTCCTTATCTCTTCCGATGATATTATCCAGCTTTCCCTCTCTTGCACGCTGAGTAAGGTTTGTACAGTAATTTGTAAGAAATTTAAGCTTTTTCTTCTTTTCGCTTTTACCTAAACTGCTTTTATTTTCGCTTTCGGTATGGATATGATCAGATTCGGCAGGTGAATTTCCGCCGAAAGGATTTGCACCCCCGAACAGGCTGCTCAGAAAATTCGGCATAGTTCCGCTTCCGCCCAGCTCAAAGTCTTCGCCGTCTGTAAGTTCCATCAGCTGGTCGGTCATTGCCTGAATTTCATCCTCAGAAATTCCCATTGATTTCATATAATCATCGACCTGTGAAATGCCCATTTCTCTTGCACAAACAAGGCAATAGCCCTCATTTTTCTTTTCATTAGGGTTATTTGCATTCATTTGTGAAACAAACACAACCGCAGGACGCTTTTTGCATTTTGTACACATCATCATATTCTCATTTTCTCCTTTCCCTTTATCTATATATCATAAAACAAATAGAATAAATGCTTAAATATGAAAGTATCATTAATAATTTTTGTATTAAAATTATTAAACGAATCCCCTGCTGATTCAATAAGCAAGGCAAGCCCGAAAGAAATTATAATTATATAAAGTCCGCCCTTTAAAATTCCCGCAAGAATTCCCAGAAATCGGTTAAATCCATTTGCGACAGGAACATGATTTAATATTCCGGCTATAGAAAACAGGATTTTTACTGCAATAGATACTGCGATAAACAACAAAATAGTCAATATAATTTTCACAACGACAGTAACAAACGGGCGCACAAGATTACATTCAATATATGACGCTCCTTTATTCATATTATTATCTGCCAAGGCTCTTACCACATCATAAGCTTGATTTTTAGTAAAATCAACGCCGTCGCCAAGCTTTTTTGTATTAATTCCGGTAAAAATCATATTAAACTTATCCGGAAATCGTTTTTCAAAAAATTCCTCCATATCTTTTTGGAGATTTTCAGCGCTTGATGCGTTTTCGCCTTTTTTCACAGCAAGCTCAGCTATTTTTTTTGATATATCTCCTTCAGAACTCAAAGCCTTATCAAGCTCTTTATCAGACAGCTTAACGTCATATCCGCATTCCTTAATCTCCTCAGCGACCACGCCGGAAATATCAAAGGTATCTATTTTTTCCTCAATAAAATCACTGACCCGGGGCTGAAACCATTTTTCATAGACAGTCGGCGCTAATACATCGGCAAGCAGAAATGCAATAACTATTGCTGCAATTGTGCCCACAGAAGATACTATATATCTCAAAAAGCCTTTATTCCAGCCGACAGCCGCAGACAATATCAATATTATAACAACTGCAAAATCCAATAAAAGTGCCATTTAAATTCCTTTCCTGATCAGGTATTGAACTCTATTTTGTTCATTTCTCTATAGCTCATAAGATAGACTGAATCATTCAGAAATACGAAATCGGTATATTCATCTGTGACATCTGCCATTGCAAGGCAGTTTCCGTTTAAGTCATATGCTTCCACTGCACGGTCGCCGAGAAGAAAAACCTTTCTTCCCGAAGTGAACAGCTTTTTAGGAGCTCCGCCGCTTGTTTCGGCAATTTCGGCTTTTTCCTCCTCAGAATCAAACAGAGCCAAAGTTCCTTTTCCTCTTGAAACGCTGTTTACGGCTACTGCGGCGGAATATTTATTTATAGAATATGATACGAGGTCATCGGTATATTCGTATTCCATTATAATTTTACCGTCTTCGTCAAGCTTATAGAACTTACTGTCACCTACTGCCCAGACTCCGTTATTATTATTCTCACAGGTATCTATCACCAGAGAATCTAATTTCACGCTTGTCATCTGTTCTTCAGCGGTATCAAACTCAACATAGTGAATCACTGAGCAAAGCTCACCCTTCTCTGAAGAAAAAGTGGTTACATAACAGCCGTTTCCGCTGTTGTTAAATGAAATATCCATGATTCTTTGTCCGCTGCTCCAACGATATATTTCAGAGCCGTTTTCATCATATACAGTCATACAGGCAGGATATTTCTCTGTCCTTGTTATAACCGCAACATAACCGCTTGGACCTATTTCTGCAAAAAGGATACTGTCATCAATAGACTTTGAATAAAACTGCTCTTTTTTGCTGAACACCTTAAACTTATTGCCTCCGTTGTCAAAGGCAAGTATTCTTTTCCCGGAAACTTTAATAATAGGGTCCTCAAGCTCATGGCTGAAGGAATTTACCAGTCCTCCGTTTTCTGCATAAAGATAGATATGGGCGTCATCGGCAGACACAATATTTCCGTCTAACAGATCCAGATAGTTTACAGCACTTGATGTTCTGGCTATAGGGAAATTTCCGGACTGGGTTTTGCCGTCGTTGACAATAGTTTGATGCGGTCTGTCAAAGATGCCCTCCAATTTTTTGACCCAAAGGCTTCTTGTGAGGTATGCTGTTATACCCAAAATGGCAATAATCAGAATTATTATTAGCTTTTTAACTCGCTTTTTATTCTTTTCTTTTTTTCTTGCGGCACGGATATCTGTCATATTAATAACAGTTTCTTCTCTGTCCGCTTGATTTTTTTCATTCTCAACCAAAGGCTCTTCACGTTTTCTTCTTCTAAAGCCTTTAGGCATAGGCTGCTCTTCCTCAACAAAGTTCTGTTCAGGATTATTAAAGCTGCTCATTTCTATATTTTTTTCATTATTTTTTTTCACTTTTGTCAAATCCTTTTCTCTGACGGCTAGTCGCCGTAATAAACCTTGTTTAAATATAATCCCTGAGGCGGAACGGTTTTTCCTGCGAGAGTTCTGTCCTTAGACTCAAAAATCTTTGGAATAGCGTCCTCAGCAATCTTTCCCTCATTAATAAACAAAAGCGTTCCGACCATAATTCTTACCATATTATAAAGAAATCCGTCACCTGAGACATTGAATATAATCAAATCTCCCTCACGTCTCACATGAAAATAATGAATTGTTCTGACTGTGTTTTCCTTATCGCAGGCTGTTGAACAAAACGCTTTGAAATCATGCTTTCCCACAAAGTCCTGCGCAGCCTTTTCAAGCTTATTTTCATCAATGGGATACCAATGTCTATAGGCAGTATTTTTATAAAACGGATTTTTTATTTCACTGTTATGGAGAACATATTCATACTCCTTGCCTTTGCAGTTATATCTTGCATGAAAGCTATCATCGACTTCTTCACATGATAGTATAGATATATCATCGGGCAGCTTGGGATTCAGACCAAAAACTATGCCCCTGCAAGTTATAGAAGAGTCAATTTTGAAATTAAAATAGAACTCTCTTGCATGAACTCCCGTATCAGTTCTTGAACACCCGAATATTATAATCTTTTCACCGGTCAGGCTTTCTATGGCTTCCTCGACAACCTGCTGGATAGCAAGTGCATTATCCTGTCTTTGAAATCCATGATAATTGGCGCCGTTATACGCCATTTTTACTTTAAAATTTCTCATTCCACAATCTCAAATTTTTCTATAGTATCAACAGGCACAACGAGAGTTTTGTTCTGTTTTTTTCCATACACGACAAGCTTTATCCATTCTCCGTCAAAAGCTTCAACTCTGCATTTTTCATCATACAAATCATCACTGTCGATAATACAATCCATTCCAACCAAATCGTTTATAATATTTGACATAGAGTTCGCTCCGTTCACGTTTTTTTCAAGACGTTTCACTTTTCTCTCAAGGTTATCTATTTTTTCATTCTGAAAAAAATCCATAAAACTCATATTGCAGTTCCTCTTTTAACAAAAAACATTGCTACTTAGTTAAAAAAACTTATTTATAACGATTACTCCTGCAAAAAAAGCGGCAGTAACGGCTAAAGCCAGATAATCTACAGCAGAAGTTTTAAGCTGCTTCATTCGGGTTCTTCCCTCTCCGCCGTGATAACAGCGGCACTCCATAGCCAATGCAAGCTCCTCTGCACGTCTGAAGGATGAAACAAAGAGCGGTATCAAGACCGGTATGAGTGCTTTTGCTCTTTGAACAAGAGAGCCTGTTTCCATATCAGCTCCTCTTGCTTTTTGAGCTGACATGATTTTATCCGTTTCTTCAATAAGCGTAGGAATAAATCTGAGCGCAATAGTCATCATCATTGCCAATTCATGAACAGGCACTTTTATCTTTTTCAGGGGTGACAATAATCTTTCTATTGCGTCAGTCAAATCAATAGGAGATGTTGTATATGTCAGAAGCGATGTTCCGACAATAAGACATATAATTCTCACTATCATAAAGACTGCTGTATTAACGCCGTTATCGGTGATTTTAACAAACCCTGCATGAAGCAGGACATTACCTGTTCTTATAAAAAACAGATTTAATATTGCGGTAAATATAATAATCGGCACAATAGGCTTCAGGCTTTTTAAAATCATTTTCGCAGGTATTTTTGAAACTGCATAGGTAAATGCGGTAAAACCAATACCTACAAGAAGCCCCCACATGCTGTCTGCCACAAAAAGCATAACTATAAAAACCAAGGTAAGCACTATTTTCATTCTTGAATCCATACGGTGAATTGGCGACTTACCGGGAAAATACTGACCAATCGTGATATCCTTTATCAAGGTACATCCTCCTATAAAACTAATCCTTTTTCAGCTTATCGAGCAACAGCTTCATGCCAAAATCCACTGTATATATGTCTTCGCCTAAATCACATCCCATTGATTTAAGGCGATTAAAAACTCTTGTTATCTGCGGAACTGCAAGTCCCATTTGCTCAAGCTCCTTTGCTCTATGAAAGACATTAACGGGTTTATCATAGCAAAATACCTTAGCGTCATTCATTACAAGAATTTTAGAAGCATGCTTTGCCACGTCCTCCATTGAATGCGAAACCAGCAAGACGGTATTACCCGTAAGCTTATGATAATCCTTAATAAGCCCTAAGATCTGTTCCCTGCCCTTTGGGTCAAGTCCTGACGCAGGCTCGTCGAGGATAAGCACTTTGGGTTCCATTGCCATTACTCCTGCAATAGCCACTCTTCGCTTTTGTCCGCCGGAAAGCTCAAATGGTGATTTATCAAGCATTGACTCGGAAATTCCCACCATTCTTGCAGTTTCTCTGACACGTCTGTCTATTTCAATTTCATTAAGTCCCATATTTCTCGGACCGAAAGCTATATCCTTATATATAGTTTCCTCAAAAAGCTGATATTCAGGGTATTGAAAGACAAGACCTACTTTAAAACGTATCGGGCGGAGTCTTGCTTTATCCTGCCAAAGCTCCTCACCGTCAATAAAGATTTTACCGGAAGTAGGTTTCAGCAATCCGTTAAAATGCTGAATAAGGGTGGACTTGCCGGAACCGGTATGTCCGATCACGCCAACAAATTCCCCCTCTTGGATTTCTATATTAACATTATCCACAGCGACCTTACGAAAAGGAGTTCCTTCGCCATAGACATAAGATAAATTCTCTGTTTTAATTACTGCCATATTTATTCCTTTTCAGACTAACAACACAAAAATTAATTTAATGGTATTATACTGCAAAATCGAAATCATGTCAAGAAGCACAATAATTATGCACTTAATTTGTACAAAATGCAATAAAATTTATACTTTTTTATTAGCTATGATTCCAGCAATAGCCTCAACGCATTCATCTTCAGTTATAACCTCTGATGAAATATTATAACCTGCCTTTTTCAGTCCATATGCAAGCTGAGTAACCTGAGGAACGTCAAGTCCAAGGTTTTTCATGGTTTCCACCTGAGAGAATACTTTCTTAGGTTCATTATCCATAACGACCTCGCCTTCGTCTATCACCACAACTCTATCGGCCTGAGCTGCTTCCTCCATATAGTGAGTAATCAGAACAATAGTTACACCATTTTCACGGTTAAGCATTTTTATTGTTTTCATTACCTCTGCTCTGCCCTTCGGGTCAAGCATTGCTGTAGGCTCGTCCAGCAAAATACACTGAGGGCGCATTGCTATTACTCCTGCGATTGCCACTCTTTGTTTTTGTCCGCCTGACAGCTTATGGGGGGCATGCTCACGGTACTCATACATTCCAACGGTTTTAAGAGCGTCGTCCACACGCTGACGAATTTCCTTTGGGTCAACGCCCATATTCTCTAATGCAAATGCAACATCCTCTTCGACGATAGTTGCGACGATTTGGTTATCGGGATTCTGAAACACCATGCCTGCTGTTTTTCTTATATCAAGCAGATTTTTTTCATCCTTAGTATCAAGTCCGTTTACCAAAACCGAACCGCTTTCGGGAATATTTATAGCGTTAATACATTTTGCAAGGGTAGATTTTCCTGAACCGTTATGTCCAAGCACGGCGACAAACTCGCCCTTTTGTATATCAAGATTAATACCTTTCAGCACCTCTGTTTTAACCGGCGGCTCTTCCATTTCATTTACATATGAAAAATGCAAATCCTTTATTTCAATAAAACTGCTCATTATATTACCTCATTACAGTGTTTTAAAAAATTCTTTTAGTTCTTTTTTTCTTTGTTCAGATATATTCTTCTTGGGTATTCCCTTTACAGCTCCCTCTATTGCGGTGAGCTTATGCAGACATGAGCCGGGGTCATATGCTTTCAGTTTTAAAAACACCTGCTCTGTACCCGTTTCTCTCAGCTTCTCAGGGGTATCTATGCCAACGGCAACAAGCTGTTTTTCAAGGACTGTACCGATATTGGGCAAATCGCTTAGATTCATTAAGATCTCTCCCCTTTCATACATATTAATTATTTACAGATAATGAACAGTGACATTTCTTCCTAATAGACTTTCAAATATTCTTTAAAATCATTAAGCCATTTAGGAATTCTCTCTGCTTTAATAATCAACATACCGTTTTTATACTCGGCTGCTTCAACAAAACCATTGTCGTTGTCAAAAAGCTGACTTCATTACAATAAGGCAAGACTTTTAACAAATCCTCAAAACGCTTACTATACCTGCGCAATATATCTTCATCAGAAATATTGTGACCGCCTTTTCGCACTCTGTTTTTTATACGTTCCACGCTCTCTTCTGAAGAACTTACACACATAATAAAGTCTAATAAAATAGTCCGCTTCCTTAGCTTTTTGTATTGTTTTAAATGTCTAATCGCTGAGTTTTGTTAAAATAATTTCTTT
The DNA here is from genome assembly GCA_900539835.1 of uncultured Ruminococcus sp. Taxonomy (GTDB): domain Bacteria; phylum Bacillota; class Clostridia; order Oscillospirales; family Ruminococcaceae; genus FB2012. Next base: position 9,031 of record UQDR01000013.1, read on the forward strand.
ATAACTGAAATATTGCTGTTGAACCGCACGGCAGCGCCATTCCTGATGTTTCCACAGGCAGTCCTATTTCATCTGCCGTTACTGTTCCGCCAAATTTAGGCGTAAGCACTTCATTTAAAATATAAGCCATTACTGACGGTGAAAGCCCGGTTGTATAGCTGTTAAGCAAGAAAAACAGCGGTTTATCGCTCAGCACCTGCGAACAGGTTTCAACAAGCTCATATATACAATCTTCAAGCTTCCAGACTTCTCCTCCGGGTCCTCTTCCATAGCTTGGAGGATCCATGACAACGGCGTCATAGAGATTACCACGCTTTATTTCACGTCTTACAAACTTTTCACAATCGTCCACAAGCCAACGAATTGGCTTATCTGACAGACCTGAAGCGGCGGCGTTATCTCTTGCCCACTGGACCATGCCCTTTGATGCGTCCACATGAGAAACCTGCGCTCCTGCATTGGCACAGGCAAGAGTTGCTCCGCCAGTATAGGCAAACAGGTTCAGCACCTTTATTGGTCTGCCTGCATTTTTAATTTTATCAGCCATCCAATCCCAGTTTACTGCCTGTTCAGGGAAAAGTCCTGTATGCTTAAAGCCTGTGGGACGTATATTGAATTTCAGATCGCCATAGTTTATTGTCCAGCTCTGCGGCAGCTTACGGCGATATTCCCACTCGCCGCCACCTTTATTTGAACGGTGATAAACTCCGTCGGCTTTTTCCCACAAATCTGTTTTATGCTTTGATTTCCATATAATTTGCGGATCGGGACGAACAAGTATTTTTCCTCCCCAGCTTTCAAGCTTATCGCCGTTTGAGGTATCTATTATTCTATAGTCTTTCCAATTTTCTGCTATTCTCATAATTTAATATCCTTATTTTCATTTTACATGCAATATAATTTTGTTTATATTAAAGCTTCCACGGTCTTTTCTTACCTGTCCAGTCCTTTGCATTCCAATATTCCATATCGGCATGATTCCAGCCTTTTTTCATCATTATTCTCACAAACGTAAAGAAAAATCTTGCTTTTAAAGACGCTTTGGGTTTAAAATTATCTTTTCTTAGTTTTTCTGAAATTTGGTCGGTAATTCTCTCTATCTTGCGTTTCTTTTTTTCAGGTACTTCGCTCCAAGAAACAGCGTTCACCGCCATTCCCACAGAATACACTTTCGGAACTCCCCAAAATGTCAGGCTGTCTTTCATATCCTTATTGGTTGATTTCATACCTGCACCTGCTGCTGTTGAAATAACCACTGCACGCTTTGAAAACATTTTTTCTTCAGGTCTATGCACGATCCAGCGCCAGCCGTAATGATCAAGCCATGCTTTCATTGAAGCTGTACAATGATAAACATAAACGGGAGATGTAAGTATTAAAATATCAGCTTCGTCTACTGCTTCTGTAACAGGCTTCAGCTTTTCATAATGCGGACATTTCTCCTCACCTATCATAAAGCAATTTGTGCAGCCGCAGCAGAACTCATCAAAATCTTTTGGCAGAAAAAACTCGGTTACCTCTCCGTCGATTTTATCAGCAAGCATTTTACCTATATGGTATGTAGAGCCTTTATGATTCTGACCGTTTATTATGCATATTTTCATAACGCAACTCCTTAAATAGATGCAAGAGGTCGTTTTCGGGCGACCGCAAGGGTCGCCCCTACATTTGTTCAATTAATTTTGCAATGTTATGTGCATATTCTGTAATAATACCTGTTTTTTTACCCTCCAGCATTACACGGACAAGAGGTTCTGTTCCCGATTCACGGACAAGAATTCTTCCCTCGTCGCCAAGCTTTTCTTTGTACATTTCAATGGCCTGCTGTACTTTTTCACTTTTCTCCCACATACCCTTTTTATCTGCTGTAATCTTTACATTTACAAGTACCTGTGGGTATGTTTCCATACATGCTGCAAGCTCACTGGCTTTCTTTCCTGTTTTCTTCATAACTTCAAGCAGTTTTACACCTGTAAGCTGACCGTCGCCTGTATTTGCTTCGTCAAGGAAGATAATATGTCCTGACTGTTCTCCGCCGAGATTATAGTCCAGCTTCTGCATTCTTTCTAATACATATCTGTCGCCTACAGCGGTAGTTGTAGCATTTATACCGTTTTCTTTTGCAAACTTAAAGAAGCCTAAATTGCTCATTACTGTTACGACACAGGTATTTGATTTCAGCTTGCCCTGGACTTTCATAAACTTAGAGAAGATTGCAAGAAGCTTATCGCCGTCAATCAGCTGTCCATTCTCATCAACAGCAAGACATCTGTCGGCATCTCCGTCAAACGCAAGACCCACATGACACTTTTTCTCCACTACTGTTTTCATAAGCTGTTCAATATGAGTTGAACCGCAATCCTTATTTATATTCGTTCCATCGGGAGTATCGCTTATCATAACACATGAAGCGCCAAGTCCTTCAAACAACTTCTTAGCTGTGCCTGAAGCAGAGCCGTTAGCACAATCAAGAGCCACTCTGATTCCTGAAAAATCGGTATCTATAGTTTTTCTCACATAACGGATATAATCCCATTCTGCATTCATTTCATAGAACACTCTTCCGATTTCACAGCCGTCTTTAAGCTCCATTTTCTCCGGAGTATCAAGGATAAGCTCTTCAATTTCCGCTTCTATTTTATCTGAAAGCTTAAAGCCTGAACCTGAAAAAAGCTTAATTCCGTTAAACTCAACAGAATTATGAGATGCAGAGATCATCACGCCTGCGTCCGCTTCATATTTCTTAACAAGCATTGCAACGGCAGGAGTAGGAAGTACACCGAGAATATGCACATTTGCACCTACAGAACAGATACCGGATACAAGAGCTGCTTCAAGAACATCTCCTGAAATTCTTGTATCCTTACCAATAATGATTTTAGGTGTATGATTTGTTTCCTTTGCAAGCACCAAGGCTGCTGCACGACCGATATTCATAGCCATTTCGCAAGTAAGCTCTGTAATTGCAATTCCCCTTGCACCGTCAGTTCCAAAAAGTCTTCCCATAATTTTTCTCCTTAATCAAAGTAATAATTTATATTTTCAATATCATTTCCGATTTGGTTACTTCTGAATCAGATACCTTTTGAGCCGTATTATAAAGTAGTTTGACCGTCTTTCAATATACCCAAATGCTCATAGGCAAGCTGTGTTGCACAGCGTCCTCTTTGGGTTCTTGACAAGAATCCAAGCTGCATGAGATACGGTTCACAGACGTCCTCGAGGGTCACTGCTTCCTCATTCAAAGCAGAAGCCAATGTTTCAAGTCCTACAGGACCGCCGCCGTAGCCTTTGATTATCATTGTCAGCACACGTTTATCAAGGCTGTCAAGACCCAGACTATCCACTTCCATACGGTCAAGGGCAATTTTTGCGATATCCTTTGTGATTCTTCCGTCACCCATAACTTCGGCAAAATCACGCACTCTCTTCAAAAAACGGTTTGCAATTCGGGGAGTTCCTCTTGAACGGGAGGCAAGCTCCATTGCACCGTCTTTATCACAGGGCACACCGAGAATTACTGCTGAACGCATTACAATGTCGCAAAGCTGTTCGTTTGTATACAGCTCTAATCTTTCAATCACTCCGAATCTGTCACGAAGAGGTGAAGTAAGCTGACCTGCTCTTGTAGTTGCACCAACGAGAGTAAACTTATTAAGCTCAATCCTTATTGACCTTGCGGCAGGGCCTTTACCCATGATAATATCAAGGGCATAGTCCTCAAGTGCAGGATATAGCACCTCTTCCACCTGTCGTGAAAGTCTATGGATTTCATCAATAAACAGCACGTCGCCGTCCTCAAGGTTAGTAAGCAATGCTGCCAGATCCCCCGGCTTTTCAATAGCCGGGCCTGATGTTGTACGGATATTCACTCCCATTTCGTGGGCAATAATTGCAGACAACGTAGTTTTTCCAAGTCCGGGAGGACCGTAAAGCAGGATATGGTCAAGGCTGTCACCTCGATTTTTTGCCGCCTGGATATATATTGACAGATTTTCTTTAACCTTATCCTGTCCGATATACTCGGCGAGGGTTTTAGGACGCAGACTTATTTCAAAATCATCAGTTGTATCCTGCGTCTGCTGTTTCGGCGCAACTATTCTATTTTCCACATCAAAATCGCCTTGTTCTATCATTTAATTTCTCCTCTATTTTCAAAAAGGTTGATTTTTCTGACCTTTAAAACTTTGCAAGTCCTATCAGCGCTTTCTTTATAAGCTCCTCGACAGGCAATTCAGGATCAAGCTTTGCAATTACTCCTGCGGCTTCTGCTGAAGAATATCCAAGCACCTCTAAGGCTGTAATAGCTTCTCCGATATTTCCGCTCATTGACGGAACTGAAGCCGCTGTTTGTCCTCGAACGGAAATTGTTTCACCGGCGACCTTATCTCTTAATTCAAGGCATATTCTTTCGGCGGTTTTTTTGCCTATTCCTTTGACCTGAGTAAAGGCTTTTGAATCAGTTGTTGCAACTGCTAAAGCAAACTGCTGCGGGTTCATTGCAGAAAGTATCGCAAGTCCCGCTTTTGGACCTACTCCCGAAACGGATATGAGCAGCTTGAAAGCTCTCAGCTCCTCACCGTCGGCAAAGCCGAAAAGCTCAACAGCATCCTCTCTGACGCTCATATATGTAAGCAGGGTTACATTTGTTTCACCTGCAATTTTCTGCAAAGTAGCTAATGTTGTTTTACAGGCATACCCCACACCGCCGCATTCAACGACTGCGAGGTCACCCTCGGTATGAATCAATTTTCCCGATACGGAATATATCATAAAAACCATATTCCCACCAGGGAATATGCACTCCTTTCTGACATAAAAATCAAATCCTGTCCCCAAGATTTTCAGTAAGCTTTCTTGCGGTAATTGAATATCCATGGGTTATAGCGATTGCGACGGCATCAGCTGTATCGTCAGGCTTAGGAACTTCTTTAAGCCTTAAAATACTTTTTGTCATTTCCTGCACCTGCTTCTTCTCGGCTCTTCCATAACCGACGATAGAGCTTTTGACCTGCAAAGGCGTATACTCATAAATCGGTATTCCACGCTGGATTGCAGGAAGCAAAGTAACACCTCTTGCTTGTGCGACATCAATTCCTGTTTTCTGATTAGTATTGAAAAAAAGCTTTTCAATTCCCAGTTCATCAGGTTTATACAAATCAAGGATTTGGCACATATCGTTATATATAACCTCAAGTCTTTTAGTAAAGGTCATATCTGCACCAGTAGTTATTGCACCGAAACCCACAACTTCAAAACGGTTAGCTAAATAATCGAGAACACCATATCCTACGATCGCATACCCCGGGTCAATTCCCAATATTCTCAACAATGCCACCGCCCTTTACTCTATTATCAAATAAAAATCAATACATAATTATTATATCACACTTATTTATAAAAGGCAACAATTTGACATCATTTTAGCCGCATCTTATTTTAACCCTGCAAATATATATTTAATATTGACTTTAAGTAACTATTTTGATATACTGTTAATCTGCGTTGCTAACCAATGCCGATTTGACCCGTTCGGCAAAGATGAAAGGACATTTTATGAAAACACGACTTATGGTGATAGGCTGTTCCTGTGCGGGGAAATCGACCTTTTCCCTGCGACTGGCAAAAATCACAGGCTTGCCCTTGACACATCTTGACAGACTTTACTGGAAAAGCGGCTGGATTGAAGAGGACAAGCAGATATTTAAAGCAAAGCAAAAAAATATTGTAATGCAGGAATCATGGATAATTGACGGAAATTTCAGAAGTACAATGGAAATGCGGCTTGAACATGCGCAAATAGTTTACCGTTTCAAAATAGGCACTATTGCCTGCTTACAGGGATATGCCAAAAGACTTATTCAATCTAAGTTAAAAGTTAAACGCACGGATATTACCGAAGGCTGTGAACAAAGGTTTGACTGGGATTTTCTAAAATTCATAGCAGGATTCTCACGAAAACAAGAAAAGCAAACTGATCAAGCACTAAAAAAATATCCTAATGTTAAGGTAATTACATTTCACTCAAGAAAACAGGCAGATTTATATCTTGACAGACTGGAGGATTATTTTAAAATAAAATCACTATAATAATTTTGGCTCGCTGAATTTTAATATTATTATAAAAAAATTATACAAAAACAAAGGCAATACCGATTAACTCATATGAGTTTTCGATATTGCCTTTTCTTTTTACAGTATGAAACAGATTAGTCCTGAACAGCCCTCATTTATCATACGCTCAATAGTTTCTCTTAATCTCATTCTTGCGTCATCGGGCAGTTTTGCAAGCTTTGCATGAAGTCCCTCGTTAACAAGCTCATGCAATGATTTTCCGAAAATATTTGACTCCCAGATTTTCTGCGGGGATTCCTCAAAGTCGTTGAGCATATAAAGCACAAGCTCTTCCGACTGTTTTTCAGATCCGACTATTGGTGCGACCTCTGTATTTATAGTTGCTTTCATCATATGTATTGACGGAGCTGTAGCTTTTAATCTTATGCCGTATTTTCCGCCCTGTTTTATGATTTCAGGCTCATCAAGAGTCAGCTCATCCATTGACGGCATTACAATGCCATAACCCTTTTCTTCCACCTCGCTAAGGGCTTTTGCAAACTTGGAATACTTCTGCTTGATTTTCACAAGCTGAAGTATTTGTGCCATCAGATCGCTGTCGCCTTCAATATTTAATCCTGTGGCTTCGCCTAAAATTTTATAAAACAATGATGGATTGATATCTGCACAGATAACCGCTGAACCGCTGCCTAAATCGATGCTTTTAACAGAGCTTTTTACAATATGCTCACAGTTCTCGATATCCTTGGCACAATTCTTTATTTCTCTTAGATTTTTAAGACTTGCGGCTGCATTTTTAATATGAGTAAATATTCCTTCTTTCAGCCAATGACCTTTTTCAAGACTGTTGATCCATGAAGGCATTTCAATATTGATTTCCTTAATAGGAAAAGCATATAGAACCTGAGTAAGAATATTCTTGATATCATTTTCAGACAAGTCAAGACAATTAACCGGAATAACTGTGGTATCATATTTTTCACTTAACTCACGGCATAGCTCCATAACTGACTCAGACCGTGGATCAACGCAGTTCATAAGCACGACAAAAGGCTTATTAATTTGCTTTAGCTCGTTAATTACACGTTCTTCGCATTCTTCATATTCATCTCTTGGGAGGTCGGTAATTGAACCATCGGTAGTTACCACAAGACCGATTGTGGAATGCTCAGTGATAACCTTTTGAGTTCCCACTTCCGCCGCCATATTGAATGGCACTTCTGCTTCAAACCACGGAGTCACCACCATTCGGGGCATTTCATTCTCAAAATAACCAATTGCACTTGGAATTATATATCCCACACAGTCAATCATTCTGACATTAAATTTAGCACCGTCCTCAAGGGCAACCTGAACGGCTTCCTCTGGGATAAACTTTGGCTCAGTGGTCATGATGGTTTTTCCTGCGGCTGACTGAGGAAGCTCATCAACTGCACGTTCTCTTCTGAAATCGCTTTCTATATTGGGAATAACGAACTTCTCCATAAATTGCTTTATAAAAGTTGATTTACCTGTTCTCACAGGTCCAACGACGCCGATATAAATATCCCCTTCGGTTCGTGTGGCAATATCGTTATAAATATCATTCTGCATAATCGTAACCATTCCTTTCACATAATCTGCGGAGCTTTTAATTTGTCAAAGGTATGAGAAGCATTCCGCAATCGGACAGCTTATCGTCTGTCAAATCATTTTCCTCAAGAATTGCAGTCACTGAAGTAGAATATTTTTTTGCAATCTCCCAAATATCCTCATGGCCACTGCAATAGCACAGTTTAAGTGCATAGCCGTTCTGTTTTTCCTTTGGTTTATCGGTCATGGCTTTCAAATCGCACAGCATAGTTTTAGCGCATGCTTCATATAAATAACCGCCGATTTCAATTTCTGCTTTAACCTCTGCTGTATGTCCGTCAAGAAGATGATATGAACAGCTTTTAACCCTAACTTTTGGTTCGATATAACTATTGTTTCCGTTACAGTTTTCTGAAACCTCAATATCATGGTCAAAGGCTGCCTCCGCTTCAAGATAGATCGGACAATTACTTTCATTTTTACCGATAAGGGAGAAATTCACGCTGCCTGAGGCAATAAATTTTCCTCCTGTTTCATCAAATCTTACAGATAGATTATCCGCCTCACACCATGCGTCATATATACACTTAATACACTCATCCTCATATGTTACCTGAGCTGAAAGGGCATGGGTTTCATTTATTGCCATAGGCTTGCTGTCCAGTCGGCAGCCGCTATTTTCCATTTCGCACTCATAGCATGTTGAATATGCGTCGGTAACTGCTTCGCAGGTTTCATACTTTAGGGCTGTGCAATTTACGATAAGCACCAGCTCACATTCAAGTGAAGAAGCATTTTCACCTTTAGGCATTATCTCACAGCTTCCCGGAGTAATATCTACAAACGCCTCGAAGCTTTCGTCAATGCCCTCAATGTCAATAATCTGGCTGAAAGGAATGGTAAATTTCATAGGTTCGGCTGAATCTTCAGTACCGTCTTTTGTACAGGTATAAAGCATTGATATTTCAGCGTCGCCTTTAGTCACAAGCTTTCCTGCTATAATTTTCTGCTCATGGGGGAATACTGTGCAATCAGAACGAATAACGGCTCCCACTGCCGGCTTTGAACCCCCAAGCTCAAGCTCTTCAATAACTGTCACACGCTTTGAAGCCACAAGTCTTTTTGCGGGATATGTAACGAGAGTTTTTTTGAGTTGAATGTTTCCTCCGAAAGCATCCACAACGACAGGCTGTTTTTTCTCACCTGTAACCTTAACTCTGGAGGTAACAGCTCCTCTTACATCAAGCCTTCTCTGATTTACCACTCTGCAATTAACGTAATCTGTCCGAGGGGTAATCGAAATCATAGGATTGCTGCACTCACCGCTTATATCCACTGATTTTGAATAATTAACCTTTTGTTCAAGGCAATTGATTTTAGAACTGCCCTCACTCTGATAGAGCACTCTTATAAGTACTGACAATTCAAATGTAAGCTTTTCGCCGTTGATGCTTTGTGAAGTAACTTTAGGTGTAATTCGGCATTTTAATATTCTGAAAATATCCGGGCAATAGTCCGGCAGCACAAAATCTCTTTCCACCGACTGCTCGCAGCTTGAATCGAGAATAACCGTGCCGGCAGTAAATATTTCTCGATTTACTTTAAAATCCATAGTATCCATAAACTAATCCTCCTGAAAAATGTCGTTAAGGCAACGCTGTATTTTGCAAAGTCGGCAGCCGTGGTTTTTTACGGTGTTGCCTTTACTTGCTAAGACAGTATATTCGCCACATGTCTTAAATATGCTCGCTTGGGCATAAAAAAAGCTCCCGCTTTTTAACGGGAGCTTAGGTTTATTGAATTTTAATCAGAAACCGAGAATTGACTTAAAGTCATCGGCAATCGTATCACGAAGCTTTGAAGCAGCTTCCTTTGTTTCACCGATTGTTGTATAATATGCTTTGATCTTTGGCTCTGTGCCTGATGGACGAATGATAACGCTTGCGCCCTGTTCAAGATTAAATGCCAAAACATCAGATTTTGGAAGGGTAATAGGAGTCTTTTTACCGCATTCAATGCAAGTTTCTTCAGATGCCATATAGTCAGCAAATGAAACAACCTTAAGTCCGCCGATCTCCTTAGGAGTATCTGTACGGAGCATTGACATAAGCTCTTTCATTCTTTCCATTCCGCTTGCACCTTCACAAGTAAATGAGCTTTGTGAATGAACATAATTGCCATATGTCTTATACATTTTTTCTCTTGCCTCAAGAAGTGAAATACCCTTTGTTCTATAGAAAGCAGCCATTTCACAGATAAGCATTGACGCTACTACTGCGTCCTTATCACGAACATAAGATCCGGCAAGATATCCATAGCTCTCTTCAAATCCGAAGATATAGCGGTTATCTTCACCGTCTTTTTCAAGGAAGCCGATCTGTTCACCGATAAATTTAAATCCTGTAAGCACATTGCGGAGTTCAACACCGTATTTTTCAGCCATAGCCTTAACGATATCAGTAGTAACGATTGTTTTAACACCAACAGGCTTTTCAGGCATTGTGCCAAGCTTGATTCTTTCTTCACAGATATACTCAAAGAGCATTGCGCCAACTTCGTTACCGCTGAACAATACATAATCACCCTCCGGTGAAGGTACTGCGATACCTACACGGTCACAGTCAGGGTCTGTTGCAAGAAGCAAATCAGGCTTAACTGTCTTACAAAGCTCAAGACCTTTTGCCAAAGCCTCTTCAATTTCAGGGTTCGGGAAAGGACAAGTCGGGAAGTTTCCGTCAGGATTCTCCTGCTCAGGAACAACTGTTACTTCCTTAATACCGATTCTCTTCAAAATAGCTCTTACCGGCTTATTACCTGTACCGTTAAGAGGCGTATAAACTACTTTAAGTCCACTGTCTGCAACTAAGTCAGTATGAATTCCCTGCTCCTGAACCTTATCAAGATAAGCCTCGATTACGTCCTGTCCGATAAGTTCGATCTTGCCTAAAGCAATACCCTCGTCAAAGCCCATAAGCTTTGCTCCGTCAAACATTGGAACAGCGTTGATTTTTCCGATTACTGTATTAGCAACATCCAAAGTAATCTGACAGCCGTCGTCGCCGTATACTTTATATCCGTTATATTTTGCAGGGTTATGTGAAGCAGTTACAACGATACCGGCGTTGCATTTTAATGCTCTCACTGCCCAAGAAAGCATTGGAGTAGGCATAAGCTCAGGATAAATATAAACCTTAATGCCATTAGCAGCAAGAACAGAAGCAGCTTCCTTAGCGAAAACGTCAGACTTAATTCTTGAGTCATAAGCAATAGCAACAGAACCGTTTTCAAACGCTCCGTTTACATAATCAGCAAGACCTTGTGTAGCACGTCTGATCGTATAGATATTAAGTCTATAAGCACCGGCGCCGATAACACCTCTAAGTCCACCTGTACCGAATTCAAGGTCACGATAGAATCTATCCTTGATAGCTTCTTCATCGCCCTCGATAGATTTAAGCTCAGTCTGCAAATCAGGGTCATCCACAGCCTTTTCGCACCAAAGCTTATAGAGTTCCATTTCTGTCATTTACAATCACCTCATATTTTATTTTTTACAACAGTTATAAAATGTCATAAAATATCCAACAATTTATAATATTATTATAGCATATTTTTATAAAATTACAAGGGGAAAAGCAGATTTTTTCCTACTGTTTTAATTTTCGTCAAAAGTTACAAAGCGATAATTTGTTATGCATACTCCATTTCATATAAAAGCTCCAGACTGCTGTCGTCAAAAGGAAACAGCTCATTGGGAATCATCTTCCATTTATAGACATCAAATAATATCTTCGTACCCTCAAATGTAATATCAATTTCCTTGCCGTCGTAATTGCATTTAATGGTTATATATAATTATCTTCCGTCATAGTCTATAAACTTATCTTTGTTTTCGTTATATGCAGGAGTACTAATAATGAAATCTTCAACATCATAATAATTAATATAACGCCGAGTATTTTCGTCATACACCTTATCACTTATGGTTATATAATGACACAATTCATTGATATACTTATCATACAAATGATATTTATAATCATCGCCTAAAATTTTAATATCCATCTCTGCTGATGGGATTGTTAATATAGATAGAATTGGAACAGCAATTATAAGTAAAATTATTAATATTCTTATTACTATTCTCTTTTTCGGTTTTATCATTCTGTTCATCTATATTAAATTAGTTGTATTTATATAAAATGATGTTTAACATTATTTTTATATACATTTATATATCAATTATAATATTTTCTATCAAGGCTTCGATACTGAACCGCCATGGTAATATGCTTTTTATCTATAAATTCTGCACCATCCATGTCTGCTGCGGTTCTTGCAACCTTCAGTATTTTATCATACGCTCTTGCTGAAAGCCCTAGTCGCTCAAATACGTTTTTCAGCAGTTCTCTTGCATCATCTGTCAATGGACAAACCTCATTTATAATATCGGCTGTAATGCCCGCATTACACGAAATTGGAGTTCCTTTGAAACGATTATTCTGTATATCCCGCACTCGCTGAACACGCTCTCTTATAACCGCTGAAGGCTCTTCTTTTTCCTTTGATGAGAGATGTGAAAACTCAACAGGTGCAACTTCCACATTTAAATCAAATCTATCCAACATGGGTCCGGAGATTTTAGACAGATAGCCTCTTACCTGACGTTCATTGCATATACACTTTCTTGTGGGATGTCCGTAATATCCGCATGGACAAGGATTCATTGCGGCAATAAGCATGAACGAACATGGATATGTAACAGAACCTGAGGCTCTTGAAATAGTAACCTGTTTGTCCTCTAAAGGCTGCCTGAGTATTTCTAATGATTGTCTTGAGAACTCTGCCAGCTCGTCAAGAAAAAGCAATCCATTATGCGCAAGAGAAATCTCACCCGGTCTTGGAATAGTACCCCCGCCGGAAAGCCCAGCTGTTGAAACGGTATGATGAGGCGCTCTGAAAGGTCTTTCTGTAACCAACGGATTATCTTTATTAAGCAATCCCGCAACAGAATAAATATTAGTTGTTTCAATAGATTCTTCAAAAGTCAATTTCGGCAGAATTGAGGGCATTCTCTTAGCAAGCATGGATTTTCCCGAACCGGGTGCGCCGATCATCAATACATTATGACCTCCTGCCGCCGCAATTTCCAGTGCCTTTTTAGCATTGCTCTGACCTTTAACATCTGCGAAATCAAGATTTTCATATGATTTTGCAGCCTCAGGAACATATTTTTCCCAAGGCAGAAGCATTGACCTTTTAGAAAAGTGAAGTACCAGTTCGCTTATAGAATTTACGCCATAAACATCTATTCCATCTATTACCGAAGCTTCCTTAGCATTCCCTGCCGGCACATAAATTTCTTTAAATCCCATTTTTACAGCAAGTATTGTCATAGGCAATACTCCGTTTATTTCTCTGATTTCGCCGCTTAATGATGCCTCTCCTATAAAAACAGCCTTTTCAAGTCTGGCATCATCACAAAACCCCATCACTCTTAACAACGCAGTCGCAATAGCCAAATCATGCACCGAACCTGTTTTTCTTCTATCCGCAGGAGCAAGGTTAACAGTTATTCTGCTCACCGGAAAATGTATATTGCTTGAACGAAGAGCTGATTGAATTCTTTGTCGGCTTTCCTTTACTGCGGCATCACCTAAACCAACTATATCAAAGCTTTGTATTCCCTTTGAAGCTTCAATCTCAGCGCAAACATGAAAAGCGTTTAACCCTGACAGCCCCATTGTATTAACTTTAGCAAACATGGCAATACTCCTATATTATAGTATGTCCTCACCACCGGAATATTCCTGTAGAAATTCCAGTACGCAGTCATATACTTCTTGTTTGTTTATTTCATTTAACAGTTCATGACGAGCATCAGGATAGATTTTCAAAAAAGCATTGCATGAATTCTTAATCAGCTTGTTATAAACCTGTTTTACTCCCTCGCCATATTGACCAACCGGATCACCGCTTCCCGTCACAAGCAGGGTCGGAAGAGATATATTATAAGTCTCAAACCATTTTTCCTGTGAAACATACCAAAGAACCTTCATTATGTTTTCAAATCCATTAAGTGTGAATATAAATGTACATTTTTCATCTTCACCATATTTGCGGATAACCTCTTTATCCCTTGAGATCCAAGCATATTCACTGTCATTATCAGTAATCTTATTGTTATATGCTCCAAAAGCAATCTTATTGACCTTTCTGCTTCTGTGCTTATCTCCATATATTTTTTTCAGACCGTCAATTACAGAAAGAAGTATCGGTATTCCCTTTATTTCTCCGCTCGTTCCGCAGAATACCACTCCGTCAAGATTTTTGCTGTATTTAGTGCAATAAGCTCTTGCCATAAAGCTTCCCATGCTGTGTCCGAGCATAAAATAAGGCAGGTCACTATAATTCTTTTTCATTATCTTAGTCAGAGTATAAAGGTCGTCGACAACACACTGCCAGCCGTTTTCCTCCACAAAATATCCAAGCTCGCTGTTATCATTCACACTGCTACCGTGACCCAAATGATCATTTCCGCATACCACATAACCGTGTTGCGCCAAAAAACGTGCAAAATGATCGTAACGATTAAAATACTCACACATTCCATGAGATATTTGAACTACACCCTTTACAGTTCCCAACGGGAAATATATATAGTATGCTATATCATGAATTTTATCCGAGCTTTTATATGTTGATGTAAATTTTGTACAAAACATAAAATCATCCTTTACTAAAACAATTGTCAAAAATAGTATATCATTTTTCGCTCGAAAAATCAATAGAAAATTAATAAATTAATTACAGTATTGACATTAGCTGAAATTTTATTAATGCAAAAAGGCTATTATTTTGTTTTGACTTTTATAAAGTAAAGTTCACGTTCATAAAAAAGTTACGGAATGCACACAGAATGGAAACAGCCAAAGTTTTCATGGTGAATTTTGCGATTTTTGTGCAAAACGCCGTTTTTCAGGACTTTTGTAAAAACTAAGGCTGTTTTCCTTGACAACCATTGATTATTATAATATAATAGTATAATGTATCATAATGGACATTTTATCCTTTTTACACTATTAATAATAGGTGAATTTTGATGGTGTTCATAAAATAATAAAGGCAAATACTGACAAATAATTGAATTTAAACGAAGATTATTTGACAGTAGTTTACAGTTTAATTAAGGAGTGATTAAGCCTATGGTGAATGTCAAGGACGTAAAGCTTGGCAAGAATACTCGAAAGAGCTTTGCTAAGATTAACGAGGTCTTGGAAATGCCTAATCTTATCGAAGTTCAGAAAAACTCTTATCAGTGGTTTTTGGACGAGGGACTTAAGGAGGTATTCAGAGATGTTTCCACAATTACCGACTATAATGGCAATTTGGAACTGAATTTTGTTGATTACCGTTTCGATGAGGAGCCCAAATACTCAGTTGCAGAATGCAAGGAACGTGACGTTACCTATAATGTACCACTGCGTGTAACCGCAAGACTTAATAACACTGAAACAGGTGAAATTAAGGAATCAGAAATTTTCATGGGTGATTTCCCGCTCATGACAGACAGCGGTACTTTTGTTATTAACGGAGCAGAACGTGTTATTGTATCTCAGCTTGTGCGTTCACCCGGCGTTTATTATTCTTTTGACAAGGACAAAACAGGTAAGGATCTGTTTAAATCAACAGTTATTCCTAACAGAGGCGCTTGGCTTGAATATGAAATGGATTCCAACGATGTTGTTTACGTTAGAATCGACAAGAACAGAAAAATTCCTCTGACAACATTTATCCGTGCAATCGGTTTAGGTACTGATGATGAAATTGAAGAAGTTTTCGGTCCTGATGAAAGAATCAAGCAGACTATTCTTCAGAAAGATCAGACTGCTAACCGTGAGGAAGCTCTTCTTGAAGTATATAAAAAGCTTCGCCCGGGCGAGCCTCCTACAGTAGACAGTGCTGTTACTCACCTCAACAACCTGTTCTTTGATGCGAGAAGATATGATCTTTCAAGATTCGGAAGATATAAATACAATAAAAAGCTCGGCGTTGGTTCACGTCTTGCCGGTCATGTGCTTTCACGTCCTGTTGCTAACCCTCTTACAGGTGAAATCATGGCTGAACAGGGCGAGTTTATCAGCTTTGACAGAGCTATGGAAATCGAAAATGCAGGTGTAACTGAAGTTTTCGTAAATGTTGAAATAAAAGAATTTGTTACTTCTGCCTCAACAGGCGAAACTACTGCTAAGCTTGAAAAATGTGAAGTAAAAATCATCGGTAACGGAATGGTTGACATTTCAAACTTTGTTGATTTTGATGCTAAGAAGCTTGGAATTAATGAAAAGGTTTTATTCAGCGTTCTTAAAGAAATTCTTGAGGAATCAGATTCCGAAGAAGAAATCATGGAAAGCATTAAGTCAAGAGCTGATGAGCTTGTTCCGAAACATATTATCGTCGATGATATCATAGCTACAATTTCTTATTTCCTTAATCTTTGTGAAGGAGTAGGAACAGTTGACGATATCGACCATCTCGGAAACAGACGTATCCGTTCCGTAGGAGAACTTCTCCAGAATCAGTTCAGAATCGGTTTTACAAGAATGGAAAGAGTTATCCGTGAAAGAATGAACATTCAGTCACAGGATATGGAGGTTGTTACTCCTGCTGCTCTTATAAATATTCGTCCTATAACTGCGGCAATAAAAGAATTCTTTGGTTCTTCACCGCTGTCACAGTTCATGGATCAGAACAACCCACTGGCTGAGCTTACTCATAAGAGACGTCTTTCAGCCCTCGGACCGGGCGGTCTTTCCAGAGACCGTGCAGGATTTGAAGTTCGTGACGTACACTATTCTCACTATGGAAGAATGTGTCCTATCGAAACTCCTGAAGGTCCTAACATCGGACTTATCTCATATCTTGCTTCATTCGCAAGAATTAATGAATACGGCTTCATTGAAGCTCCTTATCGTAAGGTTGATAAGGAAACCGGCGTTGTAACAGACGAAGTAGTATATATGACTGCTGACGTGGAAGACAACTATATGGTTGCTCAGGCTAACGAGCCTCTTACTGAAGACCATAAGTTTGCAAGAGCAAAGGTCAACGGAAGATACAGAGATCAGATTCTTGAAATCGAAAGAGAAAAAATCGATTATATGGACGTATCTCCTAAGATGGTTGTTTCTGTAGCTACCGCATGTATCCCATTCCTTGAAAACGATGACGCTAACCGTGCACTCATGGGATCAAACATGCAGAGACAGGCTGTTCCTCTTCTTAAAACAGAGTCGCCTATTGTCGGCACAGGTATGGAATATAAAGCCTGCGTTGATTCAGGTGTTGCTGTTGTTTCAAAGAACGCAGGTGTTGTTGAGCGTGTTGACGCTGATAAAGTTGTTGTAAGAGAAGATGACGGAAACCTCCGCACATATAATCTTACTAAATTCAAGCGTTCAAATGCCGGTACTTGTACAAATCAGCGTCCAATTGTTGAAAAGGGCGAAAGAATTGAAGCTCATCAGGTAATCGGTGACGGTCCTGCTACTTCAAACGGAGAGCTTTCTCTCGGAAAGAACGCTCTTATCGGATTTATGACATGGGAAGGTTACAACTACGAAGACGCTGTTCTTCTTAATGAAAACCTTGTAAAACAGGATAAATACACTTCTATTCACATTGAAGAATATGAAATTGAGTCAAGAGATACAAAGCTCGGACCTGAGGAAATCACAAGAGATCTCCCAAATGTCGGCGAGGACGCCCTTAAAGATCTTGACGAAAACGGTATCATCCGCATCGGTGCTGAGGTTCGTTCAGGCGACATTCTCGTAGGTAAGGTTACTCCTAAGGGAGAAACAGAGCTTACTGCTGAAGAACGACTGCTTCGTGCTATCTTCGGCGAAAAAGCAAGAGAAGTAAGAGATAATTCTCTTAAGGTTCCTCACGGTGAAGCCGGTATTGTTATTGACGTTAAAGTTTTCACCCGTGAAAACTGCGACGAGCTTTCACCGGGTGTAAATATGCTGGTAAGATGCTATATCGCACAGAAGAGAAAGATCTCTGTCGGAGACAAGATGGCCGGACGTCACGGAAACAAGGGTGTTGTTTCAAGAATTCTGCCGCAGGAGGACATGCCGTTCCTTGAAGACGGTACTCCGCTTGATATCGTTCTTAACCCATTGGGTGTACCTTCACGTATGAACATCGGTCAGGTACTTGAAGTTCATCTCGGTATGGCAGCAAAGGCTTTAGGCTGGAAGATCATGACTCCTGTATTTGACGGCGCTCATGAAGAAGATATCCGTGAATGCTTCAAGGCTGCTAATGAAAATCACCTTGAACACAAGGATGACGAATTTACTCTCCATACTATGGACGAGATTATCAATACAAAGGCTCTCAGCATGAGCGAAGACGGAAAATTCACTGTTTATGACGGAAGAACCGGTGAAAAATTTGATAACAAGGTAACTGTCGGATATATGTATTACCTTAAGCTCCACCACCTTGTTGATGATAAGATTCACGCTCGTTCAGTCGGACCTTATTCACTGGTTACTCAGCAGCCTTTGGGCGGTAAAGCTCAGTTCGGCGGACAGAGATTCGGTGAAATGGAAGTTTGGGCACTTGAAGCTTACGGCGCTGCTTATACGCTTCAGGAAATCCTTACAGTTAAATCAGACGATACTTTAGGCCGTGTTAAGACCTATGAGGCTATTGTTAAAGGACAGAATGTTCCTAATCCGGGAATTCCAGAGGCATTCAAGGTTCTTATCAAAGAGCTTCAGTCACTTGCACTGGATGTTAAGGTGCTTAATGTCAATAATGAAGAAATCGACCTGAAACAGAACTTTGATGATGATGACGATTTCGTTCCTCAGGCTTCAGATGATGCAAATATGGAGCTTGGCGTTGACGAAGGAGATCTGGATGAAGGATTTATGGCAGAGGATGAAGACGGAATTTCCGAGCTTGACCTCGGTGAAGAAGATGAAGACTTCGGCGAAGACTACATCAATGATGAATCTGATTTATTCCTAAGTGATGATGAAGAATAAATATTAATGCAATGCGGATTGGCAGCTGTATTGATTTGCAGCTTGCTTATCCGATATGCAGTTTGACTGATACTTGTAACCAAACTATACAGGAAGAGGGTACTATTATTGGAATTTAACGTATTTGAATCAATCAAAATCGGACTTGCATCACCTGAGAAAATCAGAGAATGGTCTTATGGTGTTGTCGAAAGACCGGAAACAATAAATTACCGTACACAAAAGCCTGAAAAAGACGGATTGTTCTGTGAAAAGATTTTTGGACCAACAAAGGACTGGGAATGTCATTGCGGAAAGTATAAGAAAATTCGTTTTAAAGGCAAGGTCTGCGAACGCTGCGGCGTAGAAGTAACCAGAGCTAAGGTTCGACGTGAAAGAATGGGACATATTGAGCTTGCTGCTCCTGTTTCCCACATCTGGTACTTTAAGGGTACACCTTCAAGAATCGGACAGATGCTTGAGGTTTCACAAAAAAGACTTGAAGAAGTTTTATACTTTACAAAATATATTGTAATTGACCCGGGTAATACAGGTCTTACAAAATGTCAGCTTCTCAGCGAAAAGGATTATGTTGAGATGCGTGAAAAATATGAAGATGACTTTAAGGCAGGAATGGGAGCAGAAGCAATCAAGCAGCTTTTAGAAGAAATTGACCTTGATAAGCTTTCAGATGAACTTAAAGCTGAGCTTAAAGATCTTCCTTCCGGACAAAAGAGAATCAAGCTTCTTAAAAGACTTGAAATCGTTGAAGCATTCAGACTTTCAGGAAACAGACCTGAGTGGATGATTATGGACGTTGTACCTGTTATTCCGCCTGAACTCAGACCTATGGTTATGCTTGACGGCGGCAGATACGCAACTTCAGACCTTAACGATCTTTACAGACGTGTTATCAACAGAAACAACCGTCTTAAGAGAATGCTTGAGCTTGAAGCTCCCGATATCATTGTAAGAAATGAAAAGAGAATGCTTCAGGAGGCTGTTGACGCACTTATAGATAACGGTCGTCACGGCAGACCTGTTACCGGTCCTAATAACCGTGCATTCAAGTCACTTTCAGATATGCTCAAAGGTAAACAGGGACGTTTCCGTCAGAACCTTTTGGGTAAGCGTGTTGACTATTCCGGACGTTCTGTTATCGTAGTAGGTCCTGAACTGAAAATGTATCAGTGTGGACTCCCTAAAGAAATGGCATTGGAATTGTTCAAGCCATTCGTAATGAAGAGACTTGTAGACACAAATCCATCTATTAATATAAAATCTGCAAGAAAAATGGTTGATCGTGCTAAGCCTGAGGTTTGGGACGCACTTGAAAATGTTATTCAGGGACACCCAGTAATGCTCAACCGTGCTCCTACACTTCACAGACTTGGTATTCAGGCATTTGAACCAGTTCTCGTTGAAGGACGTGCTATTAAGCTTCACCCGTTGGTATGTACAGCATTTAACGCTGACTTCGACGGTGACCAGATGGCTGTTCACCTTCCTATTTCAGCAGAAGCACAAGCTGAAGCAAGATTTCTTATGCTTGCTGCAAACAACCTTCTTAAGCCTTCAGACGGACGTCCTGTTGCTGTTCCTTCACAGGATATGCTCCTCGGTTCTTATTATCTTACTTTGCAGAAGCCGGGTGAAAAGGGCGAGGGCAAGGTATTCCGTGATGTAAATGAAGCTTTGATGGCATATGACAACGGTGATGTTTCACTTCACGCTGCAATTAAAGTAAAGATTACTAAACAAATTGGAGACAGACAGGTTTCTAAGGTAATAGACGCAACTGTAGGACGTCTTATCTTTAATGAAAACATTCCTCAGGACTTGGGATATGTTGACAGAACAAACTCAGATAAACAGTTTGACCTTGAAATATCATTCCTTGTTAAGAAGGGACAAATGTCTGACCTTATCGACAGATGCATTCAGCGTCACGGTACTGCTTCTACATCTGAAGTCCTTGACCGAATCAAAGCTTTGGGATATAAATATTCCACAAAAGCTGCAATTACAGTTGCTGTATGTGACGCAGAGATCCCTGAAGAAAAGAAGGATATTCTCGCAAGAGCCGACGCTGCTGTTGACATAATTGACAGACAGTATAAGAGAGGTTATATTTCAAGAGAAGAAAAATCCAAGAAGTTTATTGAAATCTGGAACAAAGCCACAGACGAAGTTACAGACGCTCTGAAGAAGGGGCTTGATCCATATAACCCAATCAACATGATGGCTGATTCGGGTGCTCGTGGTAGTATCAACCAGATTCGTCAGCTTGCCGGTATGAGAGGACTTATTGCTAATACATCAGGTTCTACAATTGAGATGCCTATTCGTGCTAATTACCGTGAAGGACTTAACATTTTGGAATATTTCATTTCATCTCGTGGTGCTCGTAAGGGACTTGCCGACACAGCTTTGCGTACTGCTGACTCAGGATATCTTACAAGACGTCTTGTTGACGTTTCACAGGATGTTATTATCCGTGAGGAAGACTGCGGCACACATAATGGTATTGAAGTGTTTGAAATCCGCAACGGACGTGAAAAGATTGAACCACTCTCTGAAAGACTTCTCGGCCGTTATCTTGTTGAAGATCTTAAGGATCCTGAAACTGACGAGGTTGCAGTTTCACATAACAAGCTTATGAATGAAAGTGATGCAGCTAAGGTTGTTGAAATACTTGAAGCTCAAGGAAAAGACAAAATTGCTATTCGTTCAGTCCTTAGATGTGAAGCCAAGCACGGCGTGTGTGCTAAATGCTACGGCGCTAACCTTGCAAGCGGAAATGTTGTACAGGTCGGTGAAGCTGTTGGTGTTATTTCTGCACAGTCTATCGGTGAACCTGGTACACAGCTCACAATGAGAACCTTCCATACAGGAGGTATCGCTTCAGCAGAAGATATCACACAGGGTCTTCCTCGTGTTGAAGAACTGTTTGAAAGCAGACGTCCTAAGGGTGCAGCTATTATTTCAAGACTTGACGGTACAGTCCGCATAGAAGAAGTTAAGAAGAACAAGCAGGTTATTGTTACTAAAGAAGACCTTAACGATCCTGAACAGGAAAGCTACACAATTCCTTACGGTTATAAGATTAAGGTTCGTGAGGGTGACACTGTCAAGGCTGGTGAACCTCTGACTGAAGGTTCTATCTACCCTGCTGATATTCTTGCAGTTAACGGTGCTCAGGCTGTTCAGAACTATATTATAACTGAAGTTCAGAAAGTTTACCGTTTACAGGGTGTAGATATCAACGATAAGCACATTGAAGTCATAGTTCGTCAGATGATGAGAAAAGTCAAGGTTGAAGATTCAGGAAGCAGCTATTTGCTTCCGGGCTCGCTTGTTGACAGATATGAGATCGCTTCTATCAACGAAGAAATTCAGAAAGAAATCGACGCAGGCGATATCAATGCAAGACTTGTTACAACATCACCTGTGCTTCAGGGTATCACAAAAGCTTCATCTTATTCTGACAGCTTCCTGTCCGCAGCATCGTTCCAGGAGACTACAAAGGCTCTTACTGACGCTGCAATTAAGGGTAAAACTGATAAGCTTATGGGTCTTAAAGAAAATGTAATTATCGGTAAGCTTATTCCTGCCGGAACAGGTATGGATGTTTATAACAACGTTCAGATTGTCAAGAATGAGAACGTTAATGCTAACGAAAGCATTTACAGCATCTAATTCAATATAAAGAAACCGACTTGCTTTGCAGGTCGGTTTTTTCTATGATAATTAATATTATAAATAAAAACCGAGAAGTAAACTTCCCGGTTTAGATTTAAGTATGTTATCGGCTTATATTTTATCAATAAGACATACTGACGTTGCTGAAATTCCCTTACCCTCCCCTGTAAATCCCAACCGTTCCTCAGTTGTAGCCTTTACAGAAACGCATTCTTTATCCAATCCACAGGCATTTGCTATGTTATCACGCATTTGGTCTATAAAAGAAGCAAGCTTTGGCGCTTGAGCAACCACAGTCGAGTCTATGTTAGATATCAAATATCCGTTTTCTCCAAGAATTTTTACAACACGTCTTAAAAGCACTATGCTTTTTGCACCCTTGTATTCTTGGTCAGTATCAGGAAAATGCTTTCCAATATCCCCAAGGGCAGCAGCTCCCAAAAGAGAATCCATTATAGCATGAACAAGAACATCTGCATCTGAATGTCCAAGCAATCCCTTTTCATATGGTATTTCCACTCCGCCTAATATTAACTTTCTGTTTTCACAAAGCTTATGAACGTCATAACCGTGACCTATTCTCATAATTCACCTCTATATTTCTGTATAGTTTCCAAGGAATTTAAAATACGAAAGCTCTGAGTTTAATTCGTTGATCAGCTTTGCAACATCAGCTGATGTTATACTTCCCTCAAAATCAAGATAAAAGATAACATCAAAATCAGTATTAGCTATAGGCATGCTTTCGATCATACAAAGGTTAAGTCCAGCTACCGAAAACTTTGTCAGCAGTCTGTAAAGTGATGACGAAGTATGAGGAAGCGCCAACGAAACAGATATCATGTTTGCATTTTCAGGACAAAGCGTCTTTTTAGAAATAAGCATAAATTTAGTATAGTTCTCTTGTGCATCAGCAATTCCCTGCTCTAGTATTTCAAGTCCAAGCTCTTCAGCACATACATGAGAACAGATTGCACCCAACGGCTTGTCAGAACCTTTTATATAACAAGCTGCAAGAGATGTATTTGAATATGTATGTGTTTTAAAGCCATGCTTTTTAATAAACTCTGAACACTGCATAATGCCTTGTTCATGAGAATAAATCGACTTAATATCCTCCAGCTTTACTCCCGGCTTTACAGCTAAACAATGATCAACCTTTACTCTTGTTTCTGCACAGATTTTAAAATCGTGCTCACGCATAAGATGATATGTCTGAACCACTGAACCTGTTGTGCTGTTTGCAAACGGAAGAACACCAAACTCAGCTTCTCCGATTTCAACTGCTTGGAAAACCTCTTCAAAATTTTCATAAAATACGGGCTTTCCGTTATTCACAAACTGAGTACATGCAATATGTGAATAAGACCCAACCGTTCCCGGAACTGCCACAACCGGACTTCCCGTTAAATCAAGGGGCTGAAATTCAATGCGGTTACTATCAGCAAAAAACTTCTGATATTGCTTGCACTTTGAAATATCCATAAGCGTTGTAAAAAGCACCTCTGCGGAGTTTTCAAGCTCCTTGGGAACGCTTTTCCTGATTTTCTGAATTATCTCATTTTCACGATCAGCCTGAAATACCGGCATATTATTTTCAATTTTATATTCAGCAACCTTAAAGCTGCATTCCATTCTCTTTTGAAACAGCTTAACTATTTCATCATCTATATCATTTATATTTTTTCTTAACTCTGTAAGCCCCATTGGTTTTAACTCCTTTAATGACATAATATCAATAAATATTATATCATATTCTGCCTTTGACTGCAAGCATTCAAAACATACAAAACACGCAGTTAATTATTCTTCTCTTTGTTCTGCTAAGTAAATTCCCCAATTCTTAAGTTCTTTCGGTAAATCATATACAGACATTCCCTCTATGTCAATACTACTGCAAATTCCGGGAGTTTCCTGACTGAAGGTATCCCATGCAGTAAAGCACCTATCCACACAAGGTATGTCATGCTTTACAAAAAAGTCTTCATATTTATCAATTTTATTTGTCCAAAGAGAAATCATATTATATTTATATAACATAATTTCCGCCGAATTATCGTGTAACCCAAATCCAAAACCGCTCATTCCATCATTAATAAGCAATTCACCATATCGATTCAAAATTAACAAAGCCTGCTCTATATCTAATCCATCTATATAATAAATATTTTTATGAAAGGGTGAAATTTCATCTGAACGAAGTCTTTTTTCATCTTCTTCATTTACTGGCAATTCCAAAATAAAAAATAATCGCTCCTCCTGCATAGTAACAAAGTGCTGAAAAACCATTTCTATTTTACTTGCATTAACGTTAGCAATAATTCTATTGCCTTCAATCTCATACTGTTCAGATAACAATTCTGAATTAGGTACTGTACATCCTTTTACAATTTCTAACATATATTTGCCGCTCGCTATCTTACTTCTTTTTACATTACCGATAACTGTTCTGTTGTCAAAGCAACAACTTCTTCCTGTTCAAGTGATTTCTGAACATCAATATATCTTTGATTTGAGCTGCCCATAAATTTAAGTTCAAGACTGCGTTTTGACAGCACAAATGGCCCGTCAACAAGATAATCAAGCCTTTTCAACAGCTCCATAAAACCGTTCTCCTCATTTGCATGGGAAACAAGATATTCAAAAGTATATCCCGTATAAGCCATTACATTCATTTTAAAATCTGTATGAGCGTGAATCTTATCAGCTAACTCTGCCAAAGGCTTGCACTGACAGAAAGGATCTCCACCGCTAAATGTTACACCGTCAAGTATAGGGTCCTTTTTTATCATTTCAAATATATTGTCAGTATCTTCCCAGCGACCGCCGTTATAATCATGAGTTTCAGGATTGTGACACCCCTCACAGTTATGAGGACAGCCTTGAGTAAATACTGTAAACCTGATTCCTGGTCCGTCAACTATGGACTCAGAAATAAGTCCTGCTATTTTAATCTTCATTTTATAACTCCTAAATAATAAACTAAAAGCCGTATTGAATATATACGGCTTTTACACTTTCAATTAATTACAGCACTCAGGCACCTTTATTCTCTGAATTCTTTCAGAACGTACCTTTGCGTGTTCAGCTTCGCTTCTTCCGCACTTAGGACACTTGTCCCCGATAATACCTGTATATCCGCAAACAGGGTCACGGTCAACAGGGTGGTTTACAGAACCATATCCTATGCCCGACTCTTTCATACAGCGAATTACCTTTTCAAATGCCGTAAGGTTCTGAAGCGGGTCGCCGTCAAGCTCAATATAGCTAATATGTCCGGCATTTGTAAGATTATGATAAGGTGCTTCTATCTTGATTTTATCAAAAGCGTTGATATTATAATAAACAGGAACATGGAAGGAGTTTGTATAATAATCTCTGTCGGTAATACCCTCAATTTTTCCGTAACGCTGTGCGTCCATACGGACAAATCTTCCTGAAAGTCCCTCAGCAGGAGTAGCAAGCAATGAGAAGTTCAATCCTGTTCGGTCAGATTCCTCGTCCATTCTCTTTCTCATGCGAGTAATGATCTCAATGCCCAACTCTCTTGCTTCTTCTGATTCACCGTGGTGCTTGCCAATAAGAGCCTTAAGGCATTCAGCAAGTCCAATAAAGCCTACTGAAAGAGTACCATGCTTTAGAATTTCACCTAACTCATCATCATATCCAAGCTTTTCGGAATCAATCCAAACGCCCTGTCCCATTAGGAACGGATAGTTTTTAACTTTCTTAGAACACTGAATTTTAAAACGATGCATAAGCTGATCAATACACAAATCCATAATTTCATCAAGACTATCAAAGAAAGCACCGATGTTGCCCTGAGCTTTAATACCCAAACGAGGTAGGTTGATTGAAGTGAATGAAAGATTTCCTCTTCCTGTTACTATTTCTCTTGACGGATCATATTTGTTTCCGATTACACGAGTACGGCATCCCATATATGCAATTTCTGTATCAGGATTTCCTGCCTTATAATAAGGAAGATTGAACGGTGCATCAATAAATGAGAAATTCGGGAACAATCTCTTTGCTGATACTCTGCATGCAAGCTTAAACAGGTCATAGTTGGGATCAGTTGGATTATAGTTTACGCCGTCCTTAACCTTAAAAATATGAATTGGGAAAATAGGTGTTTCACCGTTTCCGAGACCAGCCTCTTCAGCAAGAAGAATATTTTTAATTACCATTCTTCCTTCTACTGAAGTATCAGTACCATAGTTGATTGAACTAAACGGCGTCTGTGCTCCTGCACGAGAATTCATAGTATTAAGATTATGGACCAGAGCTTCCATCGCCTGATATGTTGCACGATCTGTTTCCTTAACTGCTGTTTTAAATGCAAAATCCTGAATCTTTTTGACAGTCTCAGCGTTTGCAAATGCAGCCAGCATCTCAGCTTCAGCTTCCTGATATCCATTGTCGTTAGCCAATGTAGGAACCAAGCCTTTTTCCTTTTCAATATTTTCTGTAATCTTCTTAGCAATATCCAATGAATCAGTTACATTGGCAAGAAGAGACAATGCTCTGTGTATATTGTCACGATAACGATGTCTGAAAGTTTTCTTAACACCGTCAGCCATATCATAATCAAATTTAGGAATTGACTGACCGCCATGCTGATCGTTCTGATTAGACTGAATTGCAATACAAGCCAGCGCCGCATAGCTTGAAATGTCATTTGGAGTTCTCAGATATCCATGCCCTGTAGAAAATCCGTTCTTATAAAGCTTTCTTAAATCGATCTGACAGCATGTAGTTGTAAGAGTATAAAAGTCCATATCATGAATATGAATATCACCCTCAGCGTGAGCCTTGGCGTGCTTAGGATCAAGCACATACATCTCATAGAATTCCTTTGCTCCCACTGAACCATATTTAAGCATAGTTCCCATAGCTGTATCGCCGTCAATATTAGCATTCTCACGCTTTAGGTCACTGTCTTTAGCAGACTTAAACGTAAGGTCCTCATACACTTTCATAAGACGAGTGTTCATTTCCCTTGCACGTGTACGAGTACTTCTGTAAAGAATATAAGCCTTGGCTGTCGCCGCATGGCCTTCTTCAATAAGCACTTTTTCTACACAGTCTTGGATCTGTTCAACAGTAGGAGATGTGAGATTACTGCTCATAAGCATATCCACTACCTTGCCGGATAGCTCAAGAGCCTCCTCATAATCACTTCCCCCTACTGACTGAGCTGCCTTATAAATAGCATTTGCAATTTTCTCAATATTAAAGGTAACATTTCTTCCGTCTCTTTTTTTGATTTTAATAATCATTACTTTGACCTCCGTCTATATTCTATATATAGTATAACAGCAAATTAATCTTCAGCTTTTGAATTACTGTCATAAGAAAGAACACAAGATATAGTGTTTTTGAAATCACCATAGACAAGTATATAGTATTTGCAAGTTGAAGTCAAGTGGATTTATGCCAAATTAAAGCATGTTTTTTTGTGCAAGCTATACAAAACTCGTCTGATGTAAAAAAGAGTCTTTCTGATATTCAGTAATCAATTTCGACATGTCAAGCTAATTTACTTGAGTGACACTTGCAAAGCAGTACTCCGTCAATGCTAAAAGCATTACATCACAAACTCCCCATAAACAAAGGGTTTCTGAAATTTCAAATGAAATAAACTATATTTATAGTAAAATTACGGAAATTAATTTAAATGCGTTTTTTTGTACTACAAAAAAGTATACGACCACTATATATGGTATCAAGAGCATTTACTTGACGTCTCTATATAGTATTCCAATTTATATATATGATATATTCCAAATGACATATCTATTTTATGCAAATAAAAAACATAGCCACAGAAATCTGCGGCTTCGAAATTAAATATTAAACTATTTCATATATTACTCATCATATGTGTAATCATGAGTAATAACTGATTCGCCTCGCTCTTCTCTGACAACGTCAGTGACAGATGTATTCATCATATATGCGCAAAATATTACAATCAATATAAACAAAGCAGCCAAAGCAACCAAGTCAATACGATATTTCAATTTCTTTTTAGTTCTTCTTTTTGTCATAACTATCTTCCTTATAAATATAAAATATCAGAATTTAATCAAGTATAATCTTGATTCTCTTAATAATATTATACCTCATTTTCCGATTCCTTTCAAGTCCTTTTTTATGCAAACGACTAAAAACTGCTTTTTTACCTCCGTTTTGCTATTGCCAAAAATGCTCTGATGGTGTATAATAATATAGTATAAATATTAAATTAATTATGAAATGAGGCATTAAATTATGTGCGGATTTGTAGGCTTTACCAACAAAATCAATGACGCTTCATTGGTTATAGAAAAAATGATGGACCGCATCAAACACAGAGGCCCTGATTCAGACGGAAAATATGTTGACGAACAGGTTGCAATGGGTTTCAGACGTCTGTCTATTATCGACCTTTCCGAGAATGGAAGCCAACCGATTTTTAATGAGGACAAATCAATAATCATTACATTTAACGGAGAAATATATAACTATCAGGATTTAAGAAAAGAGCTTATTGATTTAGGACACAGCTTTTATACCCATACCGATACTGAGGTAATTGTTCATGGCTATGAACAATGGGGTACAGATGTTCTGAACAAGCTTAGAGGTATGTTTGGATTTGTTATTTATGATAAAAATAAAGATCAAGTATTCGGCGCAAGAGACTTCTTCGGAATTAAACCTGTTTATTATGCTCAAATGGGCGATACACTTATGTGGGGCTCTGAAATCAAAAGCTTTCTGGACCATCCACAATTTAAGAAAGAACTTAACGAATCAGCACTTGAAAATTATCTGACATTCCAATACTCCCCTACTACCGAAACTTTTTTTAAGAATGTATATAAGCTTCCTGCCGCTCATTACTTCATTTATAAGGACGGCAAAATGGATGTTCAAAGATATTGGGAGGTTAAATTTAACCCTGATAACGAGCCAGAGCTTGAAGAATGGGTAAAAAGAATTACTGACACTTTTAAAAACTCTGTTTCTGCTCATAAAATTGCCGATGTTGAAGTAGGCTCGTTCCTATCAAGCGGTGTTGACTCAAGCTATGTTGCCGCTGTTGCCGATGTCGATAAAACCTTTACCGTTGGCTTTGGAGAGGACGAGAAATATAACGAAATCGGATATGCAAAGGAATTCTCTAAATATATTAATAAGGAAAATACATCTAAAGTCATTACCCCTGAAGAATATTGGGATAACTTTGCAAAAATTCAATATCACATGGACGAACCTCTTGCCGACCCTGCGGCTGTGGCACTGTTCTTTGTATGCCAGCTTGCCTCTCAAAAAGTAAAGGTTGTACTTAGCGGTGAGGGCGCTGATGAGATTTTCGGCGGATATAATATTTATCATAACCCTGCCGATATGGCATCATATAATAAAATTCCAAGACCTATCAGAAAAGCTGTGGGCGCTGTTGCAGAGCACCTGCCGCATAAGCATGGAGTAAATTTCCTCATAAGAGGTTCAAAGGATCTTCAAGAACGTTTTATCGGAAATGCTTATATGTTTACTGAAAAGGAACGTAAAGAGCTGCTTAAAATAAAGACTGATGCACCAAATCCTATGGCTATAACAAAGCCTTTCTATGATAAGTGTAAGGATAATGATGAAGTTACACAAATGCAGTATCTTGATTTGCATCTTTGGATGACAGGTGATATCCTGCTTAAAGCCGATAAAATGAGCATGGCTCATTCTCTGGAGCTTCGTGTACCTTTTCTTGATAAAGAAGTTATGGCGCTTGCTGAGCAAATCCCTACAAAGCATCGAGTTACAAAGGAAAACACAAAATACGCTATGAGAATCGCAGCTTTAAAGGCATGCCCTCCGCAGACTGCAAACAAGAAAAAGCTTGGCTTCCCTGTACCTATCAGAGTGTGGCTCAAGGAAGACAAATATTATAATTATGTTAAGGAAAAATTCACTTCACCTGAGGCAGAGAAATTCTTTAACACAGATAAGCTTGTTAATCTCCTTGACGAACACCGTGCAGGAAATTATGATTACTCAAGAAAAATCTGGACTGTATTCACTTTCCTTGTTTGGTATGATGTTTATTTTGGAGAAAATACAAATTTTTAAATTGATATGATAACAACAGCCTGTCAGCAAATCAAATGCTGACAGGCGTTATTTTATATATTCTCCTTCAAAAACTCCATTACTTCAAACAGATTTTCAAACTTTCCACAGGTCATCGCAAGAATTTCATCATTAGGCTCAATTAAGTCAGGTACCATTAAAGGCATCATCCCCGCACCAAATGCCGAGCGTATGCCGTTTTGAGAATCTTCAATTGCAACAGCATTTTTAGGATTAACACCAAGTCTTTCGCAAGCCTTTAAGTAAATCTCAGGATCAGGCTTGCTGTGTGAGATCATGTCACCACCCATTATAACAGAAAAGTATTTTTTCAAACCTGCACCTTCTAAATGTGCAATTATCTTGTCATATTTCGTCGATGAAGCCAGTCCAACAGTAAAACCAATACTATTAAGGTATTCCAAAATCTCCACCGCTCCGTTTTTCAGCGGCATTCCCGACTTACTAATATTATCCTTTACAACAGAATCAATTTCAATGTGATATTTATCAATAGGAAAATCTTCACCGTATTCTGATTTCATTAGTGCAACTGAATCCACTACGCTTAATCCAATACAGCGCCTTGCAGATTGTTCCACATTCTTAATTTTGTATTTTGTTCCTACCTGCCTCCACGCTTCAAGATACATTCTTTCAGTATCAAATATAACGCCATCCATGTCAAAAACTACAGCTTTAATCTCATTAAGCTTCATCAAATCTACCTCTCAGACTTATTTGAAGTACATATATAAATTGCACTTTATCATACCGTTGTAAAGCTTTCTCTTTTTGTCAGCTTTTCTGCCAAAAAACTGCTCAAAGTCTTCATGAGGTGCAATTATATAGCATGGATTTTCACGTGACGGACTTAACCTCTGCCCCAATTTTTTATAAAGCTCTTCTGCTTCTTTGATTTGCAGAAGCCTTTCACCATAAGGCGGATTACAAATAGTAACAGAACCTTCTATCAATCTAAACTTGGCAATATCCTGATGTTTTACCGTAAGCTTTGAGCCGACGCCTGCCTTTTTAGCATTATCTCTCGTCAGTTCTACAGCATTGTCATCTATATCAAAACCAAATCCTGCAAATGTTCCCTTTCGGTCTATTGAATCCATAGCATTTGCACGCTCTTCCTGCCATACCCTTTCCGGAATAACATCCCAATTCTGTGCAGCAAAGTTTCTCCTTAACCCCGGAGCAACATTCAGTGCCTTAAAAGCAGCCTCAATCAAAAAAGTTCCCGAACCGCACATAGGGTCGCAAACCGTCGTATCAGAGCGTATCCTTGCCAAATCCACTATTCCGGCTGCCAAAGTTTCTTTTATAGGAGCTTCATTGGAATTTCTACGATATCCACGCTTGTGAAGTCCCTGCCCCGAAGTATCAAGATAAATAGTGCAAATATCCTTATGAATCGCAAATTGAATCTGATGAACTGCACCGCTCTCATCAAACCAGTTCAAGCCATACTTGTCTTTCATCCTTTCAACGCAAGCCTTTTTAATTATCTTCTGACAATCGGGAACACTGTGAAGCTGTGAATTCAGTGAGTAACCCTTTACAGGAAATGCATCACTTTTACCTATATAATCTTCCAATGTCAAAGCCTTTACCCCTTGAAAAAGCTCCTCAAATGTCTTAGCCTGAAAGCTACCAAGTTCAATAAGCACCCTCTCAGCAGTTGACAGCCAAAGATTTGCTTTTGCTAAAGTATTAAAATCACCGTCAAAGCTGATTTTTCCGTCGGTAACAGTTATATTTTCTCCGCCGATTTTCTTTATTTCAAAATTTAAAACGCTTTCCAAACCAAAATGACAAGGACAGCAAAGCCTGATTTTTTCCATTAAAATTCCCCTTTAAAAAACTCCGCCACATTAAATATAATAGCCATACAGGAGTATCTACAGTATTTTATCGGGGCAAACCTTTCTGAAGAAAGGTTCTTCCCCGTACCCCTTTCCAAAGACTTCTGATTCATTTTTTCACAAGGGGGCTTTAGTCCCCCTTGTGTGAAAAAATGCGTTAAAAATTTTAGGAAGGGAGTTTGAGGGATAACCCTTTTTCAAAAGAGTTTCCCTCAATAAGTTGCTGTGTACACTTCTGTATGACTATCATACTTATGCGGCAGAGCTTTATTTTACCAATGACTGCCGTCACAAACAGCAGGAATATTAGTTTGCTTATAATATCCGGTAGCCCTGCTGTAGCAGTTATCTCCCGCAATCAAGCCTGTCTTAGTGCAATATTCCAGTTCTTTAACTGTGTCAGGCATTATAAACTCATGATTTTTTTCTGTTTCTGCAATATCTCCGAAAATGTTCTTCCAGATCGCTGCAATGTTTTGATAGTTATTTGTTGGAATTTTCTTTTGCTTTTCATAACCTATCCAAACTCCGCTGACATAATCAGGAGTACATCCTACGAAATTAAGATCCTTCCAGTCAGTTGTCGTACCTGTCTTAGCCGCAACCTCTGTCTTGTTCAGATTAGCCTGACGACCGGTACCGTCGCTGGAGGTTACCACCGTCTGCATCATTTTATTCATAACAAATGCAGTAGACTCGCTTATAACCTGCTTATATCCGTCCGAATGCTCATAAATAACATCACCGTCAGCATTAGTCAGACTTGAAATATATGTCGTTTCATACTTCTTGCCGCCATTGCCGAAAATAGCATAGGAAGCAACAAGCTCTTCAAGAATAGTACCCTTGGTCATACCACCAACCGTTACAGGTGAGTAATCTATATCACTGTCAGTCAGCGTAGAGATATCCAATTTTTCTTTAAGGAAATTATATGAATATGCAGGAGTCATCTTTTTAATAAGCTGTGCCGGCATAGTATTCAATGACCTCTGAAGCATCTGGAATGTGAATAGATCCTTGTTGGACCAGTTTTCACTGTCCCCGGTTTCAGAATAGTTTACAGGCCATTTTGTATTTTTTCCGTCAACCTTAATTGTTATCGGAGAGTCCTTATACATTGACGACCAAGTAATAATATCCTGTTCCAATGCCGGAGCATAAGAAGCTATAGGCTTTATACATGAACCCGGTGAACGTGTAGCCATATTGGCATTGTTCCAGCTTCTTGATTCCACTTTCTTATCCCTGCTTCCGACAATTGCCTTGACATTTCCCTTATAATCCATTGCCACAAAACCTGATGTAAGACTATCCTCACCAAGACTGTAGTTTTGGAAGTTGCTGTCCTTTTGCATCTCAACTTCAATCTTGTGCTGCATATCAATATCAACAGTTGTTATGATCGTGTAACCGCCGTTGTAAAGTCTGCTTGAAGCTTCCTCAGCAGTTATTCCGTAATTTTCGGTAAGAATACTTACCGCCTGATTAATAGCCGCATCAACAAAATATGATGTCGGACCCTGATCCTCAAGCTCTGAAGCATACTGCGTATCGCTTGAATAATCAGGATCAGCAGTAACCTTCAGCTTTTCATTCAGCGCCTCGTTATATTCCTCATCGGAAATAGCACCGTTTTCAAGCATTTTGTCAAGACAATATTTTTGTCTTATTCTGTTCTTCTCAAGGTTAGTATTAGGATTATATGTTGTCGGTGCCGTTGTCATTCCGGCAAGAGAAGCAGCCTCTGCCAAACTCAGATCAGAAACATCCTTGCCGAAATAATAGTTAGCCGCCGCTTGAACTCCGATTATATCCTGCTGACCGTCACCTAATGGGATAATATTCAAATAACACTGAAGTATTTCTTCCTTGGTATACGTTTTTTCAACATTGATCGCTCTGAAAATCTCTCGAATTTTACGCTCAACACCTGCCGCACTGTCTCTTGCAGCGTCACCTGTGATATTCTTTATAGTCTGCTGAGTGATAGTCGAGCCACCCTGAGTGTTGCCAAGCAGGGTATAAACAATACTTCCGAAAGTACGCTTAAAGTCAACACCATCATGATCCTTGAATCTTTCATCTTCAGTGTACATATAAGCGTCGCAAACATGCTGAGGAATATTTTCAATATCAACCCAAGCTACCTTTTTATTAGGATTCTTAAGTGCATAATAAAGCTCATATTGATTTGAATTTTCATCATTTTCATCATAATCCGGATTCTCATATAAAATTCTTGAAATATTGCTTGAAACAACACCGTTATCAAGACTGATAGTAGTTGTCGTGTCAGCAAAGTTAAGAATATAAATTGTCAATGCTGTTGCAAAGATTGAAACAGTAATAATAAGAATCAAAAACATTGACAGCACAACTGTTCCGAAAATCTTTAAAGCCTTTAAAGCCGGACTTTTTGTTTTTTTCTTATTAGGGGTGTTCCTTTTATTGTTATTCTCCATTTTATAACACCTTTCATAGCAACTTCTTTGCCTGCTGTTCTTACGATTAATTCTATAAACTGAATTAAAATAAGTTCTCCTGTTTATTATTCCGCTTCTGTGTTAAAAATTATACTGCCCGCAGTTTGATTTTAACAAAAACGGGGACGATTGCTCGTCCCCGATATAATTTGAACTTACTCTGCTTCTGTTTCAGTTTCAGCTACTGCTTCAGCCTCAGTTTCTGCACTTTCTTCAGCCTCTTCAGTTTCCTCTTCAGGAAGCAATGCTCTCATAGACAAGCTGATTCTCTTTTTATCCAAGTCGATTTCAGTGATTTTAACGTCAACCTCCTGACCAACAGTCAGAATATCAGCAACATTGTTTACTCTCTGGTTTGCAATCTGAGAAATATGAATCAAACCGTCGATTCCGTCAATAATCTGTGCAAATGCTCCAAATGAAGTAACTGACACGATAGTAGCCTTGCAAACCATGCCTTCTTCATAATTAGCCTTGAAGATTTCCCAAGGATTCTCAGAATCTTTCTTATATATCAGTGAAACCTTCTTTGTTTCATCATCAATTTCCTTGATTGTTACTTCAATCTTGTCACCAACAGAAACAACATCTGAAGGATGCTTGATTCTCTTCCATGAAAGATCAGATCTTCTAATAAGGCCGTCCACACCGCCTAAATCAACGAATACACCGTAATCAGTGATGGACTTAACTTCACCTGTTACAACATCATCTGCATGTACGTTTTCAAAGAATTTAGCTCTTGCTGCTTCTCTTTCTTCACGTGCAACGATGCGAATTGAACCAACTGCTCTCTGCTTTCCTTCATTAACTTCAAGAATTTTGAAGCTTACAGATGTCTTCAAAAGCTCATTAAGATCAAAATCACGTCTCGGAGTAGCCTGTGATGCAGGGATAAATACCTTTACACCGTTTGAAGCTACAAGAACTCCGCCCTTGACAACGTTTGTAACTGTACCGGTAAGAACTGTATCTGCTTCCTTAGCAGCAACGATTTTCTCAAATCCGAGAGCAGCGTCAACTTTCTTCTTGGAAAGTGTAACAATACCTTCCTGATCGTTTGTCTTAAGAACGATAAGATCAACCTTTTCGCCGACCTTAACAATATCCTCAGGCTTAAGTGTAGGATCGTCTGTAAGCTCGCTTGAAGGAATATATCCTGTGTGCTTTGTTCCGATATCTACAATAACTTCACCGTTGTTAATAGCGGTAACGATACCTTCAACCTTCATCCCCGTATGTATTTTTTTAAGAGTTTTCTCAAGCTCCTCCTCGAAATTGAACTCCTCATCAACAGTATTAAGCATTTCACTCATGGTTTGTTGTACCTCCTTGATTATATAAGCCGGTGTCGATGCGCCGGCAGAAATCCCGATAAATTTTGCAAGGGATAAGTCGATATTGTCCAAATCAGATGCTTCTTCTATAAGATAACAAGGACAATATTCATCACAGACAGCTTTAAGCTTATGGGTATTAGAGCTATGTTTTCCACCCACAATTATCATTGCGTCAGCCTTCATGGCAAGCTCCCTTACCTCCCGCTGTCTTTCGGAGGTAGCATTGCATATTGTATCAAAAATCAATGCTTCGGGCAACAACCTGCCTGCTGTTTCACAGCACTGTTTCCACATTCTATTATTATACGTCGTTTGAGCTAAAATTGCAACCTTTTTAGTGAAAAAGTCATGTTTTTTCACTAAATTTTCAAATTCCTCACAACTGTCAAACACAAAGGAATCACCTACACAGTGTCCGCAAATGCCCTGAACTTCAGGGTGTTCAGCGTCACCGGCAATTAAAATCGTATAACCCTGTGAAGACTTTTCGTGTGCGATTTTATGAATTCTCTCCACAAACGGACAAGTAGCGTCAACAACCTCAGCACCGATTTCATTCAGCTGGTCATAAACAGCCTGTCCCACACCGTGAGAACGTATAATAACCGTATGCTCTTTCCTTACCTCTGAAAGCTCCACAGCCTTACAGCCACGGGCCTCAAGGTCTTCAACAACATTTCTGTTATGAATAATCGGACCTAACGTTACAACATTATTTCGGTTATCTAATTTATTATACACTATTTTTACTGCTCTGTCTACACCAAAACAAAAACCGGCAGTCTTCGCAGTGCAAATTTTACAATTTGTTAACATATCAATATACCAGTTCTTTTATTTCTTCCATAATCTTATTTTTTAAAGTTTTCAGTTCACGAGGATTTGCTGACGTAATATTCAGCTCCTCAGCACTAATCGGCTTGCCGAATCTGACAACAATTTTTTTTCTGAACTTGAGCTTTCCCTCAAAGTTAATTCCCACAGGAATAACAGGCACCTGTGCCAAAGCCGCAATAAGTGCAACTCCGGTCTTTCCCTTTCCGACAGTGCCGTCTTTGGAACGTGTACCCTCAGGAAAAATCACAAGATTTCGACCCATATTCAGCTTTTCCATTGATAAATCTATAGCAGCAGTATCTCCCTTTCCTCTTGTTACAGGAAATGCTCCGAAAGCAGTTATAAGCCACTTGAAGAAAATATTTTGCTTGAAAAGCTCTTCCTTAGCCATAAAAGAACAAGGCACTCTCGTCGGCAGTGCAATAAGAACAGGGTCAGTATAGCTTCGGTGATTTGAAGCGAAAATGTTGCTTCCATCCTTAGGAATATTCTCTCTTCCCTCAAAAGAAAGATTATAATATATCTTAAAAATCGCCATAACGATTATTCCGAGAATTTTATATAAAAACATTCTTATGGGCGATAATTTTTTACCTCTTTTAACCGGTTCAGCTTTTGGAAGCTCCTTTAAGGAATGCTTTTTTTCGATCTTTGAAGTACCGCTTGTCTTTTCGGTAATTATTCTGTAAATTTCCTCGACAACCTGTTCAAGATTTAAATTTGTGGAATCCACCTCAACGGCATCATCTGCCTTTTTTAAAGGTGCAATCTCACGATGAGTATCATTGTAATCACGCTGGATTATATCATTCAGAACCTCTTCATACGTTGAACAATCCCCTTTTTCGGACAGTTCTTTAAAGCGCCTGTTGGCTCTTTCCTCAGCTGTCGCTGTTAGAAAAATCTTCACATCTGCATCAGGAAGCACAACCGTTCCAATGTCACGGCCGTCCATAATGATATTATTTTCTTTTGCAATATTTTGCTGTAACGAGAATAAAAATTCACGTACTGCTGGAATAGCCGAAACAGCAGAAGCACCCATAGATATTTCAGGTGTGCGAATTTTGTCAGAAACGTCCTCATCATTAAGCATAACATGCTGTGCACCGTCAGCATAAGTAAGTTTTACATTAACCTCATTAAGCAAAGGAACAACAGCTTCCTCACTCTTAGGATCTGCCCCTTTTGAAATCACATAATATGCTATTGAGCGATATAATGCACCCGTATCGACATATACATACTGAAGCCTTTTCGCCAGCATTTTAGCTATAGTAGATTTACCTGCACCTGACGGTCCGTCGAGAGCAACGTTTATTCCCATATTCAAACTTCCTTTCAATCAAAGCATTTAAATCAATTTACAAATATTATAGCATACCCTGCACATAAATTCAATAATCCAAATTTATTTTACAATTATGTCCGCAGCATTAACATCAATTACTTTTCTTAAACTATCAAGACTCAACTCAACCTGCCATCCGATTTTTCCTGCACTGAAAATTATTGTTTCAAACCTTTCGGCTGTTAAATGTATGGCTGTCTTAAATTGTTTTTTCATACCAATGGGAGAACAGCCTCCGTGAATATAGCCTGTTGTTTTAAGCAAATCCTTTTGCTTTATCATCTCTATAGATTTTTCATTGACAGCAGCCGCAGCTTTCTTTAAATCAAGCTCCTCTTTAACAGGAATCATAAATACAAAAAACTCACCCGATTTGCCCTTTGTAACTAAGGTTTTGAAAACCTGCTCAGGATCTTCACCCAAAGCCTTTGCGACCTCGGTACCGCTTATCGCTCCGCTGTTTTCATAGCAATGAGATCTATATTCTATTTTATTCTTGTCAAGAATCCTCATAACATTTGTTTTAAAGCCCATTTTACCACTCCAATTACATCATAGCCAGCGCCGCAGCATTAGCCGTTGAAAATGCTATCTGAAGATTATATCCGCCTGTGTATGCGTCAACATCAAGAACCTCGCCAATGAAATAAAGTCCGCTTATTAGCTTTGATTCCATAGTTTTCGGATATATTTCATTAACGTTCACACCGCCCCTTGTAATAATAGCCTCGTCAATGGGACGTAAGCATTTCACAGTAAAACGCAGATCCTTAAGAAGTGAAACAAGCCGCTCCCGTTCCTCACGAGTAATCTGATTAACCTTTTTGAAGGGGGGAATACCGCTCATTTTCACAATAACAGGTATCATCTTTGATGGTAATAGCTTGTTAAGAGAGTTAGAAAAATCCCTGTTGGGGAAATCTCCAAAGTCACGCAAAATCCGTTCGTCCAGCTTCTCATGAGATAACGCCGGCTTTAAATCTATTGAAATAACATATTTGCCTTTTTCAATTTTGTCCATGTGCGCAGATGCCGATAAGATCAGCGGTCCCGATAAACCAAAGTGAGTGAAAAGCATTTCACCCAATTCAGAGAAAACAGGCTTTTCCCTGCTTTGTTCATATAAGCTGAGCGTGCAATTTTTTAGAGATAATCCCATCATCTCCGCAGGCTCTTTTTCTTCTGTCACCACAGGACAAAGTGAGGGTGTTAAGTCAGTAACCGTGTGTCCTGCTTGTTTTGCAAAAACATATCCATCCCCTGTCGAACCGGTTTTTGGATAAGACTTTCCTCCGGTTGCAACAATAACCTTTTCCGCATAATATATGCCTTTTTCGCATTTAACGCCCCTAACAGCCTTGTCCTCAATAATAAGCTCCAACGCATTATCAGTAATGAAATTAACCCCTGCGTCCCTTGCCGCATTTACCAATGCTCCTACTATACTTGAGGACTTGTCGCTCATAGGAAAAACCCTGTTTCCACGTTCTGTTTTCAGCTCTACACCAAGGCTTTCAAAAAAA
This sequence comes from uncultured Ruminococcus sp., assembly GCA_900539835.1. Lineage (GTDB taxonomy): Bacteria > Bacillota > Clostridia > Oscillospirales > Ruminococcaceae > FB2012. Next base: position 48,951 of record UQDR01000013.1, read on the forward strand.
GCCATAGTGTCCTCAGGCGTAAATCTGCTTAACGCAGAATAAAGAAATCTCGGGTTTCTCGAAATGTTTGCCATAACATTTTCTGTGTCAGAGTTGTTAGTTACATTACATCTGCCTTTTCCCGTGATCAACAGCTTTTTCCCGAGAATTGACATGTGCTCAATAACAGTAACGCCTTTCCCCTGCCATGCAAGCGCAACAGCAGCAAAAAGCCCTGAAGCTCCGCCACCGATTATCAATACATCAGAGGCATCCATTAAACCCTCTCCTCATTTTTTTCATATACATCATATTGTTCCCATATGCTTTCAAGACGTTCAAAGCTCTTGGAAACCTTGTCAACATTGCTTATGGAAACAGCTGCAATAAGAGCATTTACAAGGCTTAAAGGTGCAACAAGCGAGTCCACAAAAGATGCCATGTCGCTTCTTGCCAACAGCAGATTATCCGCATACTGTGCCAACGGCGAATCCACTGAATCAGTAATGGCAATTACGTTTGCACCGCTGTTGCTGGCATATTCCAGCATCTTAGCCGTCTGCTTTGAATATCTGGGAAAGGATATCCCGATTATAACATCCTTTTCATCTATGTGCATAACCTGTTCAAGAAGCTCGCTTGTAGTAGTGTTCCTTATCAGCTTTACATGAGGAAAAATCATAGTGAAATAATAGTTTAAAAAGCTTGCCAAAGGTGCAGCGCTTCTTGCCCCGATTATGTATATGGTATTACAGTTTATTATTTTGTCTACAGCCTGATTAAAATCCTCTTTTGACGTTTCTTCAAGAGTTTTTCTGATTTTCTCAATATCAAGCGTAAGCACCCTTTCAAGAACATCTTCTCTTGTCATATGATCCGAGGTTACTTCAATTCTCTGAACCGCCGTCAGCTTATTGCGCATTAAATCCTGCAAAGACCTCTGAAGTGCAGGATATCCGTCAAAATCCAGTTCTGACGCAAATCTTACAACCGTCGATTCGCTGACTCCCACAGTCTTTCCTAACTTTTGTGCAGTCATAAATGCCGCCTTGTCATAATGAGACAAAATATAATTTGCAATCAGCTTGTGCCCCTTAGACATTTTCGTCATTTGCTGTTTGATTCTCAAAAACAAATCCTTTTCCATTTTAAATACACTCTCTTTCATTTGGTGTAAAATCTATTGAAACAACTCGTCTTGGAGTTTTTTTATTTCTTCTTTTCTTCTTTTGGTTTCATCTTTAAGTATTATATAAAAGCCGTCTTTTTCTTCAATTATATCTCCGGGAACTGCATTCTCCCTGATTAGACTTTGATTTATATTAACGATATTCTCTTCATCGTCTACACAAACAGCATATCCGCCCTCAAATCTGTCTATGCTAAGCATTTTCGACCACGCTCCCGTTTATTTTTCCGTACTAACTCTAAAGTCGTTTCCGTCAGATGTGAATATTATCGTACCGCTGTCAGCAGTGCAGTAATAATTTGAAGCATATTTTTTCAATCTTTTCACTGTTTGTTCATGAGGATGACCGTATTTATTATCTTTTCCGCAGGAAATCACCGCATAATCAGGATCAACCACCTTCAAAAATGCCCCCGAGCTTGAAGTATAGCTTCCGTGATGTCCTGCTTTTAAAACATCAGCTGACAAATCAAATCCTTGATTTATCATTTCCTTTTCCTCTTCCTTTTCACAGTCGCCTGTTATCAAGAAGCTGTTTGAGCCATGCGTCAGCTTGACAAGTACAGAATAATTGTTCAGATTTTCATGCTCTTTCTTTGTGGTAAACAATGAAACTTTTACATCTCCGAGCATATATTCCTCATCCTTAGCGGCAGTAATTTTTTTGCCCTGATTTTTAACAGTCTTCAAAAATTTACTGTAAATAGACGACGTGGGAACTGCGTCACCTGTAATTTTCGGCATTATTATGTTTTCCGTTTCAAATTCAGATATAACCTCGCTTGCCTCTCCCATGTGGTCAGAATGAGGATGTGTGATAACAAAGTATTTTAACGACTTGATCCCACTATCTTCAAGATAATGAATAAGAGTGTTCTTGTCGTCACGTTCACCTGTGTCCACAAGCATTGCATCTGAACCGGAAGTAATCAGCGCTGCGTCACCCTGTCCAATGTCAACAAAATGCACCTGAACATCTGAATTTTCCACAGAAGCCGGCTTCGCTTTATTATCAGAAACCGAGCTTATGATCAGCCATACTGCACAAATAAGTACAACTATTGCCGCAGTTAACAAACTGCTGTTTTTCCTGCTTATTTTTCTTGATGCCATATCCGCTTACCTTTTTCTTCGGTTATTTTGTGTCTTTTTGCTGTATTTATTATTTCCGACCTTTTTACCTCTTGCTTTAACAGCTTGTCTGTCCTGCTGTTTTTTCATATACTCCCTGTCCGGAGCAACTAACTTGCCCTGACCGTGTCCGATAAGATCCCTGCGTCCTGCTTTTTCAAGAGCCTCGATAATCTTCCTCTGATTTTCAGGCTTGTAATACTGCAAAAGCGCCCTCTGCATTGCCTTTTCCTTTTGATCCTTTGCAATATAAACAGGTTCAAGTGTATACGGATCAAGACCGGTGTAAAACATACAGGTTGAAAGAGTGCCGGGAGTAGGATAAAAATCCTGTACCTGTTCAGGACGAATGCGATTTTCCTTCAGGAACATTGCAAGCTCCACAGCGTCGCTCAGCTTTGAACCGGGGTGCGATGACATTAGATAAGGCACAAGATATTGCTCTTTTCCTTTTTGCTTGGTTATCTCATAAAACTTCTTCTGAAAGCGCTTATAAGCCTCAATGTGCGGCTTGCCCATTTTGTCCAAAACTGCCGCAGAGCAATGCTCAGGCGCAACCTTAAGCTGACCGCTTATGTGATGTTCAATAAGTTCACGCATGAACTCATCGTCCTTATCTTCAATAAGATAATCATAGCGTATTCCCGACCTGATAAATACTTTCTTGACGCCATCAATTTTCCTCAGTTTGCGAAGCATTTGAAGATATTCCGTGTGATCCACATGAAGATTCCTGCAAGGCGACGGCGCAAGACATTTTCTTCCCTTGCAAAGTCCGCTTTTAAGCTGTTTTTCGCAGGACGGTCCTCTGAAATTTGCCGTCGGTCCGCCCACATCATGAATATATCCCTTGAAATTCGGCATTTCCACCAGCTTGTGAGCCTCTTCAAGTACCGATTCCTCGCTTCTCACCGTAACACGCCTGCCCTGATGCAAAGCTATTGAACAGAAGTTGCAGAATCCAAAACAACCCCTGTTGTGCGTAATAGAAAATTGAACCTCCTCTATCGACGGCACACCGCCCTGACTCTCATAGCAAGGATGATACGTTCTCTCATAAGGCAACGAATATACTAAATCCAGTTCTTCCGTAGTCAGCGCTAAAGCAGGAGGATTTTGTACAAGCATCTTATCTCCCTGCCTCTGTATTATCATCTTGCCGTAAACCTCGTCCTGCTGATCATATTGAATCCTGCAAGCCTTAGCATATAGCATTTTATTTCCTGCCACCTCATCAAACGACGGACACTGCACAGCTCCATATGGTGTTTCCACAGGATCGCATAAATAACATGTCCCCCTGATATCCCTCATAGACTTGATGCTTTCCCCTGCATTAAGCCTGTCCGCAATTTCTATCATCTGATGCTCGCCCATGCCATACATCAGCAAGTCCGCCTGAGTGTCCGCCAAAACCGACGGCATTACGCAATCTTTCCAGTAATCATAATGTGCAAAACGTCTTAAAGAAACCTCAAGCCCACCGCAAAGTACAGGAATTTCAGGCGCCGCCTGCCTGCACAATTTACAGTAAACCGTAGCTGCCCTGTCAGGACGTTTTCCGTTTCTTCCTCCTGCCGAATATGCGTCATCCGAGCGTCTGCGCTTTGCAACAGTATAATGAGAAACCATGGAATCAATGTTACCGGCAGTCACAAGCCATGCAAGACGTGGTTTTCCAAGCTTTATGAAATCCTTTGTATTGTGCCAGTCAGGCTGTGCAATAATACCAACCGTATACCCGTGGTATTCCAGAAGCCTTGAAATAATAGCAACTCCGAAGCTTGGGTGGTCAACATAAGCGTCACCTATTATGTATACAAAATCAAGCTGTTCAATTCCTCTGTCCTGCATATCCTTTTTTGAAATAGGCATAAATGCCATGCTGATCACCTCTTATCAATGCATAGTTTAATTTTTCAGCACAATATAATGGGGAATTATATCCTCATAGCTTCCGTCTTTCATAAGAAATCCTTCGGGTATAACCCCAAGCTGTGTGAACCCTAACTTTTTATACAGCTTTAAAGCCGGCTCATTAGTTCTTACCACAGCATTAAACTGCAATATTCTGAATCCCAGCTCTTTCGCCGTTTCCATACAGTGCTTAACCAATGATTCTCCTATGTGAAATCCACGCTTGTCCGATTTCACCGCATAGCTTGCATTGCAAATATGACCGCATCTTCCCACATTGTTTGGATGTAGAATATAAAGCCCTGCAATTTCACCGCTGTCAGAATCAAAAGCTATTCCTGTAAACGACTGACTTTTGAAAAACTCATCACCCGATATCTCGTCCAAAGTTTCAGTCTGAGGAAATGCAATTCCGCCTTCAACTATCTCGTTCCATATTTTAATAGACTGAAATATATCTTCTTTTCTGTATTCTCTGATTTTAATATTCATAATTCTTTAATAATGCCTATATCATTCCTTATTTTTTACTTCCAATAACACAAAGATTATTAACAAGTCGATTTTGCAAACCCACCATAGTCTGCGCTAAGAACGGGACGTCTGAGGACAAACTCAGCTGCGCTGAGTTGCACCCCTACACAGGATTTGCCAACCCACCACAGCGGGGTCAAAACCTTAATTCCTCACGAACTTATATCGTGATTTGCCCCGTGCGGCCGAGCACTTTAACAGGAGACCGCAGGTCTCCCCTACGTCAATTTTACAAACTCACCACAGCGGGGTCAAACTATGAGTTCTCACAAACCGATATCGTGACATGCGCCGTCTGCGCTAAGACATGCCTTGACGTTCATACCATTCTTCTTTAGTAATGTTTATCTTTCTCGGCTTTGAACCCTCCTGAGGACCGATAATTCCCATCTCTTCAATCTCGTCCATAATTCTTGCCGCACGAGGAAATCCAAGCTTCAGCTTTCTCTGTAAAAATGCAGTAGATGCATTCCCTGTTTCAACAATTATGGTAATAGCCTGATTGGTCAGCTCGTCACCTGTTCCAATGGAAATATCGTCTGATACAGTGCTCGTCTTAGGCTGAGGCATGTTCTGTTCTACCTCATGTATAACTTCTTCGCTGTATTCAGTTTCCTTTTCATTTTTAAGGAAGTTTACAAGATTTCTTATTTCTGCCGTTGACGCAAAACCACTCTGAATACGCACAGGCTTTGGCATTCCCACAGGCTTATAAAGCATGTCGCCCTTGCCGAGAAGCTTTTCTGCGCCCACCTCGTCAAGAATTACTCTTGAGTCAGTGTTATTGGAAACTGACAGCGCCGTACGGCTTGGAATGTTAGCCTTGATCAAACCGGTGAGGACGTCGACTCTCGGCGACTGGGTCGCAATAAGCATGTGCATTCCTGCCGCACGAGCAAGCTGTGCAAGCCTCATTACCGACTCTTCAACCTCAGATTTTGCCGCAAGCATAAGATCGGCAAACTCGTCCACGATAATAACAATTTGAGAGAGTTTCTTTCTGTCCAAATCAGGATTTTCATCAACGAATTGATTATAATCCTCAAGGTTTTTAGTACCGTTTGCTTCAAAAAGCTTATATCTTCTCATCATTTCATTAACAGCCCATCCAAGCGCACCTGCCGCCTTTAACGGCTCGGTAACAACAGGAATAAGCAAATGAGGAATTCCGTTATACATAGGGAATTCAACCTTTTTAGGGTCAATAAGTATAAGCTTTACCTCTTCAGGCGAAGCATGAAATAGTATATTAAGTATAATTGAGTTAGTAAATACAGATTTACCTGAACCGGTTGTACCTGCAATAAGCATATGCGGCATTGAAGCTATATCTCCGATAACGATTTTACCCTCAATGTCCTTACCTACAGCGAAAGTCAACTTGCCCTTGGCGTTGCGATATTCCTCACTGTCAATAAGCTCACGCATGGAAACGCTGTCACGGTGATTGTTAGGAATCTCTATTCCAATCGCAGCCTTTCCGGGAATAGGCGCCTCAATTCTGACGCCGTTTGCCGCAAGGTTAAGAGCAATATCGTCAGCGAGATTTGTAATCTGCTTTACCTTAACTCCGGCCGCAGGCTGAAGCTCATATCTCGTAACGGACGGACCCCTGTGAATGCCGATAATTCTCGTCTTAACGCCGAAAGTTTCAAGGGTTTCAACAAGCTTCTCGCTTTTTTCCATTATCTCCTTCTGTGCCAGCTCCGGCGCAGTAGTATTTGAGGAAAACTTTAATATATCTACAGGCGGATATGTATATGAAGAAACAGTCTCATCCTTTTCAAACAAAGTCGTCTGACCGTTCTTTTCAACATAAACCGGTTTGTTTTCTGACTTTTTATCAGCCTTGGAACTGTCTTTTAAAACAGCCTTTTCGGCGATCTTTTCAAGCTCTTTCTTTTTCGCAGCCTTGTCTTTTTCCTCAGACTGCTTTTCTGTATCAGTTTTTACATCACCGGCGTCAAAAGGAAACAGCTCATCCTCACGCAAAGGAGCCGGCTCTTCATTTTCCGACGTAATATCCTCCTGATAATATTTTGCAATATCAACACGATAATTTTTATCGTCTTTCTTTTCTTTTGCTTTTCGCTCCCGAGGAGGTCTTGACGCTCTTTCTTCACGTTCCTTGCTGACAGCCTTATATCCGCCAACAAAAGGTCTTGTAATAAATCTGAAAAGCTGAGGAATCGTTATATTTGTCAAAAGCATAATAAAAGTAAAAGCCAGAAGAATTATGATTATAGCAGCTCCCACTCTCTTAAATGCCGCAAGCAAAGGCCAGCCGAGAACCGCTCCCGCAAGTCCTCCTCCGCAAAGCTCAGTTCCGTCATAATAAAGATTTTTAAGCTTTGGCAAAAATCCAACTCCGTCAACACTGCCCACAAAAAGAATCTGCGCTGCACCGCTTATCAAAAGCATAAGCACCAAGCCTTCAACAACCTTTGCCACAACCGTGTTATGAGACTTGTCCGTTGCAATAAGAACGGCAACATAAATAATAAGCGGAGCAAAAAGAAATACCGAAATTCCGAATACTCCCCTGTTTATTTCATAAAGCTTTGCCCAAAGCCCGTCGCCTTTAACAAAGGTTATAAATACCTCTAAAATTCCATAGAAGAAAAGTATGTATGACCAAAAGCGTCTGTTTTCCTGAACATGAATATCGTTAACAGCAGCTTTAGACTGATTTGAACTGCGCTTTGCCGCTGTATTTGTATTTTTGCTCTTTGCGGCCGGCTTATTGCTGGTTTTGCTTTTTTTTGCCGCAGTCTTTCTTGACGGTGATTTTTTTGCCGCCATTAAAAATCAATCCTTTCTGAAACATAAACGTCTTTTTTATTTAAGGAAAACGGGAGTCCGCCAAGGACTCCCCGAAAATTTATGTATTATGCTATTGATATTGGATGACCCATAATCATTTCAATAATTGAAATAACAAGAACAATCACGCCTAATCCAAAGGTATAATATGCGAATATCTTGAATTTGTCCGATTTAACAAGCCAGTCAACCAGCTTAATAGCGCATATTCCAACAAATGCTGCAACTATAAAGCCTACTGCACACTGCCCTATGCTTACTGATGTGGCATTAGTTTCAACGGCGTCCTTAACCTCAAGCAAACAGCCGCCCAAAATTGCAGGAATACCCAAAATAAATGAATATTGCACAGCTGTCGAGCGTGAAAAGCCTGTAAACAATCCTGCGGAAATAGTTGAGCCTGAACGTGATACTCCCGGAAGAAGCGCAATTCCTTGGAAGAATCCAACGGTCACTGCGTCCTTAGCTGTAATATCCTTTGCAACTTTATTTTTCTTTATACATCTGTCAGACATATAAAGAATTCCTGCGGTGTAAAGGAAGCAAATACCTTCCGCAAAAATGCTTGCGTCCTCAGCAATTCCCGTAAACCAGTCCTTGAACAGATAAAACGGAATAAGACAAGCAGTAGAAACGATGATCATAATAATCATTCGTCTCTCGCCGTTCATTTCTTTCCACTTGAATTTTCCTGTGAAAATATCCTTAATTAAAACTCCCAATTCCTTTATGAGAGCAAATATCGTCTTTCTGAATGCCACAAATACAGCAACTAAAGTGCCGAGATGAAGTATCGCAGAAAACATCAGTGCACCCTCGCCGCTGTTGCCTGTAAAATGCTGATAAAGCGAAAGATGTCCTGAACTTGAAACCGGAAGAAATTCCGTCAAGCCCTGAATAATTGCCTGAAATATTGCGTTAATATAGCCCATATTGCTCCTCCGTAAAAATTTTGTCAGATATTTTGTAAAAACTTATATGGATCAGTACAAATTGTATTAATATAGTCTTCTTGTATTCCGTTGTTCTGAATATTGCTTTCGCTGAACTGAGGATATATCTCATCAGTCCTCATGACCTCGTAAATATCTATTATCGTATAAAGCATAATCGCCTCAATTCTTAAGCCTTAGGTTTATTTTCTATCATATCATAAAGACATTCTACTGCATCCGAAAGTCCGCCCAACTGGTCAATAAGCCCGCATTCCACAGCAGTTTCACCGTCAAGCACAGACCCGACATCCATCATCAATTCACCCGTTGACATCATATATTCACGGAATTTATCCGGACTGATATTAGAATTGTCCGTAACAAATCTGACTATCCTATCCTGCATTTTATCAAAATATGATAACGTCTGAGGAATCCCCAAAACAAGTCCGTTCATTCTCACAGGATGAATCGTCATAGTTGCCGACGGTACAATAAACGACCTTTTTGCACATACCGCCAAAGGAACTCCGATTGAATGTCCACCGCCCACCACCAGCGAAACCGTTGGCGTTTTCATGCTCGCAATAAGCTCTGCAATAGCAAGCCCCGCTTCTACATCGCCGCCGACTGTATTCAGAATTATCACAAGACCTTCTATTGAGCGATCCTGCTCAATCGCCACCAGCGCAGGAATAATATGCTCATATTTTGTTGTCTTGTTCTGAGGCGGAAGAATATAATGTCCCTCAACCTGACCGATAATATTAAGACAATGTATTAGATGCTTGGCATTAGGTATCGCAACCTGTCCGTATTCCTTGATTATATCAGATTTATCAGACTCATTTATCTTTTCATTCTGATTTGCTTCACCGTTTTCATTCCCGTTATTATTTTTTAACATAACCGTCCTCCAATAAGCGTTTTAGCTTATTATATCCGGACTTCGGAAAAAATATGCAGGAATTCCGCCAAACTACTTATAATGATACCACACCGCATGAAAAAAGTCAAGGCAGAAGCCTATATAAAACAAGATTTTATGAATTTCTGCGACTGTTTCCTGCAAAACATTTATAATTTGTTTACAAAAGAAATTTTGCTTAAAATAAAGAATCTGACATGTCTATAACAACAGCCGTCAATTTAACGTATTAAAGCAGTACAATAAAAGCTTTTATTGTATAAATGTTCAAAAATCAGTTATAAGTTTGATACTTTCTTGACAAACTCCGCTTAATAGGTTACAATGTTAATTGTATATCAGACAAAGGATTTGCCTCGTTTTATAAAGCAATAAGATGAGGATAAATTACTTGAATTTTATTGTGAAAGGAATGTTTCTCTATGGGTTTAACACTTACAGAAAAAATCTTGAAAAATCATCTTGTTGACGGAGAATTCGTAAAAGGCAGCGAAATCGGAATCAGAATTGACCAGACCTTGACCCAGGACGCTACAGGAACAATGGCTTATCTTGAATTTGAAGCTATGGGTGTTCCGAGAGTCAAAACAGAGCGTTCTGTTGCTTATATTGACCATAACACACTTCAGTCAGGCTTTGAAAATGCTGACGACCACCGTTTCATCGGTTCTGTTGCTAAAAAGCACGGAATTTATTTCTCACGTCCCGGAAACGGAATCTGCCATCAGGTTCACCTTGAAAGATTCGGTGTTCCCGGAAAAACACTTATCGGCTCTGACAGCCATACTCCAACAGGCGGCGGTATCGGTATGATAGCTATCGGTGCAGGCGGACTTGACGTTGCTGTTGCAATGGGCGGCGGAGCATATTATATCACCTATCCTAAGGTTGTAAAGGTTAATTTAACAGGAAAGCTTTCTCCTTGGGTTGCCGCTAAAGACGTTATCCTTGAAGTACTCAAAAGACTTTCAGTTAAAGGCGGCGTAGGAAAAGTTATCGAATACTGCGGTGAGGGCGTTAAGACCCTTTCAGTTCCTGAAAGAGCTACTATCACCAACATGGGTGCTGAGCTTGGTGCAACAACATCTATCTTCCCGTCAGATGAGATTACTCTTGAATTCCTGAAAGCACAGGACAGAGCTGACGTTTGGACAGAGCTTAAAGCTGACGATGACGCAGTTTATGACGAGGAGCTTACAATAAACCTTTCTGAGCTTGTTCCTATGGCTGCTTGTCCTCACTCACCTGACAATATCAAGACCTGCGATGAAATCGGACCTATGAAAATTGATCAGGTTTGTATCGGTTCATGCACAAACTCTTCATTCGTTGATATGATGAAGGTTGCACATATCCTCAAGGGCAAGACTATTCATCCTGACGTGTCATTGTCTATTGCACCGGGTTCAAAGCAGGTTCTTAATATGCTTGCTCAAAACGGTGCGCTTTCAGATATGATCGACGCAGGTGCAAGAATTCTTGAGTCAGCTTGCGGTCCATGTATCGGTATGGGACAGTCACCTAACTCAAAGGGTATTTCATTGAGAACATTCAACAGAAACTTTGAGGGACGTTCAGGTACAAAGGACGGACAGATCTATCTTGTTTCTCCTGAGCTTGCAGCAACTTCAGCTCTTACAGGTGTGCTTACTGACCCAAGAACATTGGGAGAAATGCCTGAATTCAAGCTTCCGGAACATTTTGAAATTAATGATAATATGGTTACACCTCCTGCATCTGAGGCTGAAATGGATTCAGTTGAAGTGTTAAGAGGACCAAACATTAAGCCGTTTCCTGAAACATCACCGCTTGATGAAAGCATTGAATGCAAGGTTTCACTTAAAGTCGGCGATAATATCACAACAGACCACATTATGCCTGCCGGTGCAAAGATTCTTCCTTTGCGTTCAAATATTCCTGCTATTTCACAGCACTGCTTTACAGTATGTGATGAGGAATTTCCAAGACGTGCTAAGAACATGGAAAAATCAATAATCGTAGGCGGTTCTAACTATGGACAGGGCTCATCCCGTGAACACGCAGCATTGGCTCCGCTCTATCTTGGAATCAAGGCTGTTTTGGTTAAATCCTTTGCAAGAATCCACAGAGCAAATCTTATTAACGCAGGAATTCTTCCTCTGACATTTGTCAATGAAGCTGATTATGATAAGATTGCACAAGGCGACGAAATTGTTCTCGCTGATGTACGCAAGGATATTGAAGCTGACAAGACAGAGCTTACAGTTATCAACAAAACAACAGGTGCTGAAATTCCTGTTCTCTGTGAGTTGACAGGCAGAACAAAGGATATCGTGCTTGCCGGCGGCTTGCTTGATTACACAAGAGAGTCGTTGAAGTAATATAACAGTAAAACAAATAAATATTTTAAATATATTGCCGAAATCTCAAATTCAAAAATATTTATGGTATAGTTTTCGGCAACTATATATTTTCTTGTTATTAAATAAAATTTATAGTTGCTCGTATTAAACTTAAACAGGAGGTAATAAACATGGCAAAAATTCAAATGAAAACACCACTCGTTGAGATGGACGGAGATGAAATGACCAGAATTATCTGGCAGGAAATCAAAGATATTCTTCTCACACCCTACATTGATTTAAAAACAGAATACTACGATCTTGGACTTGTTCACAGAAATGAGACCAATGACCAGGTTACTGTTGACTCAGCCAATGCTACAAAGAAATACGGTGTAGCTGTTAAATGTGCAACTATCACACCAAACGCTGCAAGAATGCCTGAATATAACCTGAAAGAAATGTGGAAATCTCCTAACGGAACAATAAGAGCTATGCTTGACGGAACAGTTTTCAGAACCCCTATTCTCGTTAAGGGAATCACTCCTTATATCCCAACATGGACAAAGCCTATCACTATTGCCCGTCATGCCTACGGCGATGTTTACAAAAACGTTGAAATGAAATGCCCTGAAGGCTCAAAAGCTGAGCTTGTTCTCACTGACAAGGACGGCAATGTTTCCAAGGAAACGATTCACGAATTCAAGGATACTGACGGAATTATTCAGGGACTTCATAACCGTGCTGATTCAATCGGCTCTTTTGCAAGAGCTTGCTTTAATTTTGCACTTGATACTAAACAGGATGTTTGGTTTGCAACTAAGGACACTATCTCTAAAAAATACGACCACACTTTCAAGGATATTTTCCAGGAAATTTACGATAATGAATACAAAGAGAAGTTTGAAGCTGCCGGCATTGAGTATTTCTACACTCTCATAGATGACGCAGTAGCAAGAGTTATCCGTTCAAACGGCGGATATATCTGGGCATGCAAGAACTATGACGGTGACGTTATGTCAGACATGGTTGCAACAGCTTACGGTTCATTAGCAATGATGACATCAGTTCTTGTATCTCCCGACGGAATTTACGAATACGAGGCTGCTCACGGAACAGTACAAAGACATTATTACAAGCATATTAAAGGCGAAGAAACCTCCACAAACTCAGTTGCTACGCTGTTTGCATGGACAGGCGCTCTCCGCAAGAGAGGCGAGCTTGATGAAACTCCTGAGCTTTCAGACTTTGCTGACAAGCTTGAAAAGGCTACTATTCAGACAATTGAAGAAGGCGTCATGACAGGAGATTTATATTTGCTCTCGACACTTGAAAACAAGAAAAAAGTAAACACTGAGGATTTCCTCAAGGAAGTTAACGAAAGACTAAAAAAATTACTTGACAAGTAATCTGATTCTGAATTTATAAAACAAATATCAGGTAAAGGCCTGTCTTTTTACAAAGAAACTAAGCCTTTGCCTGTTTTTTTATTTAAAAATCGCTTCATTCCACCAGATTGCTTATCCAAACGCCTTTTTTTATCATAATATAGCCAATCACCAGCTTTATAATATCCACAGCCTGAACTGCCGCATATATAGCAAGAATCGGAAAATCCGTTAATTTGCAAAGTATCAGAGCTGTCGGAAAGGCAACCGCCCATGAATATATACTGTCAAACAGAAATGTTACAAATGTTTTTCCTCCTGCTCTGAGCGTAAAATACATGGCATTAAGAAAGCCTTGCACCGGGAAAAACAATGCTGTTATTATAATAAAATTACGTCCGAGATTTCTCACCTCTTGAGTAGTAGCATAAAACTTAGGAAACATTCCTGAAAGAGAAATAAGAATAACTGTAAGAATAATGCTGACTGTGCCTGTAAACCACATAAGATGAAAAGCATCCTTTTTTGCTTTGTCATAATTAGATGCACCCAGGGTATGACCTATAAGGATTCCGACGGCATTACCCAACGCAACAAAAACCACGTTTAACAGATTACAGATTGCATTTGAAATATTCAGTCCTGCCACAATAGTCAGCCCTCTGACGGCATAGGTTTGAGTCAATACCGCAATTGCACCTGCCCAAAGAAATTCATTAAAGAAAATAGGTATTGTTTTTTTAATTATTTTTCCTGCCAGAGCTTTTGGAACAGCAAAGGTTTTATATGCTCCTTTAAGAAAGACAAGCTGATTTTTTCTTGCCAGTGACCATATTACAACTACGCCCATTTCCACTGCTCTTGCAGTTACAGTAGCAATTGCCGCACCCTTTACTCCCAGTTCCGGAAATCCTAATTTTCCGTAAATCAAGAGCCAGTTAAGTATAACATCTGCAAAAACAGACGATACTCCTGCTATCATAGGTTTAAAGCTGTCGCCTGTTTCACGCAGGCTTACGGCATATATCTGAGTAATTACAAACGGCGGCAATCCCCACAGCATAATATTCATATACTGTCGGGCATAATCCATTGTCAAACGGGCATTGATGTCTCCGCTTTCGCCTTTAAGATACATTCCTACCAATGTGTCACCGCCGAATATAAAAACTGCGAGACCTGCAGCTAAACAGACGGCACAAATCAGATGTTTGATCCTGAATGTATTTTTTAAGCCTTCGATATTATTCTGTCCGAAAAACTGTGCTCCGTAAATGCCGGGGCCGGAAAGAGCTCCGAAAATTGCAAGATTGAATACAAATATCAATTGCCCGACTATTGAAACAGCTGTCATAGCCTCTGTTCCCAGACTTCCCACCATTACGTTATCCACAAGACTTACCGCATTTGTGATTCCGTTTTGAATCATCATCGGAACGGCAAGCTTTAATGCTGTTTTATAAATTTGTTTATTTTTCATTTCTGCCTCTTAATTCAATTATTTTGTCGATAATATACCACATATATTTATTATAACACACACCTATTTCTTCCGCAAGCTTGTCGCTATATAAAATACGCTCAAGTGCCGGCATAAAGGTTAAATCTGACTATTCACATATACTTGACAAAACCTCGCTTTAGTGCTATTATATTTTAATGGATTGTTATTTATTTGTCAATCAATATTTGTATGAAAGAACAGGTATTTTAATATGTCAAAAAACGGTTCTATATCAGCTTCAGTAATTAAGCGTCTTCCACGTTATTACAGATTTTTAGGTGAACTAAAAAAACAGGGTGTTGAACGAATTTCATCCCGTGAATTATCAGAGCTTATGAAGCTGACTGCTTCTCAAATAAGGCAAGATTTAAACTGCTTCGGCGGATTCGGACAGCAGGGCTATGGCTATCATGTTGACGATCTTCACTGTGAGATCGGAAAAATTTTGGGTGTAGACAAAAACTTCAAGACCATTTTAATCGGTGCCGGAAACCTTGGAAGGGCTATTGCAACACACATTAACTTTGAGACAAGGGGCTGCAAGCTGATAGGCATTTTTGATATCAATCCGGAACTATCAGGGATTGATGTTGCCGGAATTAAAATTGCCCACACTGATGAGCTTGAAAACTTCTGCAAAGAAAATTCGCCTTTTGTTGCTGTGCTCTGCATACCAAAAGCCAATACTCAAGCTATTGCCGACAAGCTTGTAAGCATGGGTATCAAGGCATTCTGGAACTTTTCACACTATGATTTAAGCATAGATTATGATAACATTGTTGTACAGAATGTTCACTTAGGCGACAGCCTTTTACGCTTGACTTACGGTGCAAACATTATAGACAGTCAAATAACTGAATAAATAATCTTTTACAAGGCACAGATGATATGCCTTGTATTTTTTTCTGTGTAATAATATTATTTAATATAAGGAATTTTGATTTATTATAATATTCTTTCAGTAATAGTAGCAGTTAAAATTAAATCCTTAATCTTCACACTATCAAGTTCGTATTCCATCAGCTCATCCAGGGTAAGACCATTGGCAATATCTCCTTTATATGCAATCCAAATGTCAAAGCTATTATTATGTCCTTCTATACCGTAATCTATACCATTGAATTCAAAACCAACATTTGCACCGCATGAAAGGTAAAGTTTAAATTCTCCCAGTGATTCAAATTTATAATCGTCCGGATTATACACATATTTATTCTCCATAATTTCATCTCCATTCTTAAAATATTTAAACTCAGGAATATTTCCATTATGTTCATTAGCGTTTTATAAATTATAAATTGTTTGGTACTGTTTGTCAATAAAGAGAATGTCTTTATGGCTATTATGAAACAAACTCGGTACAATTAACGGAATGTCGATTTTGCAAACTTACCACAGCGGGGTCAAAGTATTGTATCTCACAAACTGATATCGTAACATGGCCCGTGCGGCCGAGCATATTGACGGGAGACCGCAGG
>UQDR01000014.1 GCA_900539835.1 uncultured Ruminococcus sp.
GGAGATACAATCTCCTACTGATGACCGCATTGCAAAGCAATGCGCTTGCCACGTTGAATGACGGGGCAAGCCCCTTATTGAAAGAAAAAGAACAGAAAGGACGTATTATGAAACACTTAAAGCATTTATCGAGAATCATCTTTTCACAGAAAGCAACTATTATACTTTTATTGGCTGCTCAGATTTTGTTTATAGCGTTTACTTTTTTACGTCTGAGTGCACAATATACTTATCTTAATATTATATTCACTGTAATTGCACTTGCTTTAACAATATATATTTTAAACAAGCCGGAGAATCCTGCTTATAAATTAGTTTGGATCGTTCCTCTTTTAGCTATGCCGCTGTTTGCGACTATTGCATATTTTATTCTTGTAAATCAATATGGTACCAAAAAGCTGAGAAAGGAGCATTTTAAAAAGCGCATTGCCACAAAGCCGTTTCTCAGGCAAAACGAAAGTGTGCTTAATAATCTGAACATACAAAACAAGAATATTTATCGGCTTGCGAACTATGTGGACAAATTCGGAGGTTTTCCGATTTATCAGAACACAACGATAGAATATTTTAAAATCGGCGAAGAAAAATTTGAAGCAATGAAACGAGAAATGAAAAAGGCAAAGCATTTTATTTTCCTTGAATATTTTATTATAGCCAATGGTGAAATGTGGTCTGAAATTGAAGAGATTCTTGTTGAAAAGGTAAAAGAGGGTGTTGATGTCAGAATTTTATATGACGGCATGGTTTCACGGCTTCCTTATCGTTATGACAAAAAGCTTAGAAAAAAGGGAATCAAATGTTATGTATATAATCCTTTCCGTCCAATGATCTCAACTATTCAGAACAATCGTGACCACAGAAAGATTCTTGTTATTGACGGTCACACCGCATTCAACGGCGGTATAAATATCGGTGACGAATACATAAACAAAATTGTAAGATTTGGTCACTGGAAGGATACGGCGGTTATGATAAAGGGTGAAGCTGTCTGGAACTTCACCATGATGTTTCTTCAAATGTGGGAGATTGTCAGCGGAGAGGGAATGGCAACAGATTATGATCAATTCAGACCTGAAAAGCATGCTGCTGTTCAAATTGAAAGCGACGGATTTGTAATGCCTTACGGTGATTCGCCTTTTGACAATGAAAATGTGGGCGAAATGGTTTATCTCAATATAATCAATTCGGCAAAGGACTATGTTTATATAACCACGCCTTATCTTATAATTGATCACGAGCTTGTTACGGCTTTGGGGTATGCGGCAAAAAGCGGAGTTGACGTAAGGATAATTGTTCCTGCAATTCCGGACAAGTGGTATGTTAAATCTATTGGGTGGTCATATTATCGAGAGTTGATTGATCTTGGTGTGAAAATTTATGAATACAACGGATTTATTCATGCTAAGAATTTTGTTTCAGATGATATGACGGCGGTTGTGGGTACTATTAATCTTGATTACCGCAGCTTATATATGCATTTTGAATGTGCTACATATATGTATCAGATGCCTTGCGTTTCTGATGTAAAGGCTGATTTTCTCAATATACTTCATCATAACTGCAAGCAGATCACTATTGAGGATTGTCTTGACAGACCGCTTATAAGCAGGATGATGTCGGCAATTCTTCGTACTTTCGCACCGTTATTGTAAATAAAAATAATTAAGCCGCCTTTTAGGGCGGCTTTTAGTTTGCACAAAAAAACAGCACCGGAAATCGGTGCTGTCAGATGTAATTTAAAATTACTTGAGTTCAACAGTTGCGCCAGCAGCTTCGAGCTTAGCTTTGATTTCTTCAGCCTCAGCCTTAGCAACGCCTTCCTTAATAGCCTTAGGAGCACCTTCAACGATCTCCTTAGCTTCCTTAAGTCCAAGACCTGTGATTTCCTTAACAGCCTTGATAACGCCCATTTTAGCATCGCCGAATGAAGCAAGAACTACGTCGAATTCTGACTTTTCTTCAGCAGCACCAGCAGCAGCGCCAGCAGCAGGACCTGCAGCGATTGCAGCTGTTACACCGAATTCTTCCTGAATTGCGTCTACGAGCTCAGCAAGCTCAAGAACTGAAAGTGTCTTAATATCTTCTACAAATTTCAAAATTTTCTCTGAAGCCATGATTAAAATCTCCTTTATAATTTAATAAAATGTCTTTGCGGCTTATACCGCAGAATTTACGCTGCAATAATTATGCAGCCTCGTTGTTTTTGTCCACAACAGCTTGAAGTGTTGCAGCAAGCTTCTGGATAGGTCCCTGGAGAGAACCAACCAACTGAGCCAAAAGTACATCTCTTGAAGGAATCTTTGAGAGCGCTTTAACGCCAGCCTCGTCATAAACATCTTCACCGATAAATCCGGCTTTAAGATGGAACTTTTCATCCTTGCATTCCTCAGCAAATTTTCCGAGAATTCTTGCAGGAGCAGTCTGGTCGTCGTCTGAAACAGCGATAGCTGTTGTTCCCTCGAGAACGTTTGTGATGCTTTCAAGACCTGCATTGGTCATAGCAAAACGGAGCATTGTATTCTTCTCAACGAAGTATTTAACTCCTGCTTCACGCAATTCCTTACGGAGCTTAGTATCCTCTTCAACTGTAATTCCCTTATAATCAACGAGAACACCGGCAGCAGAATTCTTGAGCAATTCAGTAAGCTGTTCAACTCTTTCCTTTTTAGCGAGCAAAATCTTTTCGCTTGGCATAATAATTTCACCTCTTTGAAAAATTACTACCCGTATCGGTTTGCAGAAGAATCTGCAAAAAGAAAATCTCTTTTTATCAAAAGACAAAAAGAGATGACAAAGCATTTATTAAACTTTGCTATTCTTTTCCTCGGCCGGACTTCTGCATTCATCTCTGAGCTTTAATAAAACAAATATTGAATTTGCAAGCTCCGGGATTCGCTGCCGGCTGTCTTTAGATACGAATGCAACAATAATTATAACAGTATTTTATCAATCTGTCAAGCATTTTGACAAATTGTTTATTAATTTTTTGTAAATTAATAACCGTCGTTTATAAAAACGACGGTTTGAGAGTGTCGATAAACTATAATTTTCGTAATATTAAAAGTTTAGGTCAAGCCTTTTCAAAGGCTTGCGGTTTCCAAAGGCGGAGCCTTGGTCGCCAACCGCAGTTGGCGAAATTCTTCTCCTACAGGAGCTCTGCATAGGGTGAATGAAAAAACACTCCACTGGAGTGTTTTTTCAGAGGGGCATGCTCTGCGATAGAGAGCTGACCCTAAAATTTATTATTTGACTTCTTCGACAGGCTGTAACCGCCGTTTGTTAAAACGACGGTTTTATTTTATGCAGAAATAGTAGTTTTATATTTGAGGCAAATCTTATCGGTTATAAGTGCGATAAACTCGCTGTTTGTGGGTTTACCCTTACCGGTATTAACTGTATAGCCGAAAAAGCTGTTTAGTGTATCTAAATCTCCTCTGTCCCAAGCTATTTCGATAGCATGTCTTATTGCTCTTTCCACTCTTGAAGGTGTAGTACTGAATTTTTGGCTACTGCGGGATATAATAGCTTTGTAACGCTTTCCAGCATTTCTTTATCATTGACCGACTGAATAATTGCTTCACGAAGATAATGATAGCCTTTTATATGTGCCGGTACACCGATTTGGTGGATTATATCCGTAACTATTATTTCAAGATTGGGATTTCCCTTTGTTTTGGTGTAGGTCAGATCTGAAGTAATATCTGTATCAATATCAAGCATGGCTTTAATGCGTTCACCAAGAACCTTAACGTCAAATGGTTTTAACATAAAATATGATGCTCCTGCCAGCATTACCTGCTGTTCAATAAAGGAGTTTTCATAAGAGCTTGTAACGATAAAGAGTGGTTTCTTATAAGAAGAAGCCTGAAGCTTCTTTATAAGCTCAATAGCGTCAAGATTGGGCATTACCGCTTCAATTATTACTACGTCAGGAGCTTCGTTTTTTACAGCTTCAAAAATTGTCAGACCGTCCTTTGGTCTTGTAATAACAAAGAAGCCCATAGATCTTAATGAAGAAGCGCAGGAAACGCCGTATTGTGCAGAATCATCACCGATGAGAATTTTGATTTTATTTGTCATGTCAATTAACCTCCGTTGTTTAATTATGTCTTTATTAATTGCTTGCCGTCTGTTTTAATTGTTAATAAGAATTTTTCAGCTGATTTCAATTCTTCATTGATTTCAGTTTAACACATCTAAACATAAAAATCAATAAGTTTTTAGAAAAAACGTCAATTTTTTATCGACTAAATTGTGTACATTGCACAATAAATTAGCTGAATACATAACGAATCGTTATTAAGTGATTAATAGCCTCTGCAATCGCCGTTTTATGACATACACTTTTCTCCAGCGTTCGGCAGGAAACCTGTTTTAACTCGTTTTGTAAGGGAAAAGAGTTAAAAAATGACGAATGAGAGGTATTATCGGTGGTTTTAAGCAGAAAATATAATTAACTTGCTAAATTTGATGAACTATCTGTGCAAAAACAGGCTTGTTCATACATTGAGTCGGCAAATATAGCATAGCCCTGTTGAGGAGAATCAATGAAAACATGGGTAACTGCTCCCACAAGTTTACCATCTTGAATAATCGGGCTTCCGCTCATTCCTTGAACGATTCCGCCTGTTTTCTCAAGCAGTTCTTCATCTGTAATTCGGATTACCATGTCATGCTCGGCATCTTCGTGGAGGTCGATTTTTTCTATTTCAATGGAATATTCCTTGGGCTCACATCCGTTTATAGTAGAATAGATCGTTGCTTCGCCTGAATGAATCTCTTGTCTGAAGCCGAGAGGAATTGCCTTTTCTTTTGCAGGGCAGCTAAAGAGTGTGCCGAATATACCGCAGCTGCTGTTTGCTGATATAAGTCCTGTTTTTGATGCAGAGGTGAATTCACCTAACAGCTGTCCCGGATTTCCTTTTTCGCTTTTGTCAAAGCCTGTTATATCCACTTCGCCCACAGAACCTTCTGAAAGAGGAAGAGCCACTTTTGTGTCTGAATCGCAGATCGGATGTCCCAGTCCGCCGAAGGCAGAGGTTTCGGGATCATAAAAAGTAAGAGTACCGATTCCTGCTGAAGAATCTCTTACCCACATTCCGCCTTTATAAGAACCGTCGCATAAGCATGGAGTTAATGCGGCTGTTTTTTCTTCGTTATCACGCTTATATTCGATCAGGCACGGCTGACCTTTGGAAGATGAGATAAGTTCTCCTATCCTTTTATTTGAATCCACCTGTTCGCCGTTTACTGAGGTTATAATATCTCCTACTTTTAATCCGCAGTTTGAGGCAGGACATTCGCCGTCAATTTTTTCAAGCTTTACAATCATTACTCCATCTGTCATAAGCTTTATGCCGAAGGGTTGTCCGCAAGGAACAAGCAGCGGGCGGGACACAGTTTTCTCCTTAACGTTTTTAATAGGTATAGAGTCAAAAAGCATTAGTGTCGAGTCGGAAACTTTTGTTATGTGAGAAAGGCTGTCTGAATAAAGAGATGAGGACAAATTATACTGAGAGGAAGCCGCAAAGTATGTTTTGTTTTTGCATGGCTTTGACGAGATGGAAAACAATGATGAAACATTGAGTGGTTCGCCGCCTGAAACGTAAAAGGAATCGGGGAGAGTTGTAGAATAAAAGCCCACAAGTCCCATAATTCCCATGAGTATTATGCCTGTTGCCGCAGCGGCACGGCGGATTAATTTTCCCATTTTTAATCATTCCCTTCTTTTTAAATCGGCGTAAAATTTAACTTCTTTTTGTTTGCAAGTTTATTGTTGACTGAGGATAAGAATAAATTCAATATGAAACACAAGTATATTTTTCATTGGAATTTCAAGAAATTTAGCTTAAAAAGCCTTTCCGAAAAATTTCAATGGGTTTTGTTGATATTAAAGGTCAAATGTGTTATAATAACTTTACGGTGTTTTTCAGAGCCGGATTTGATTAAAATGTATACTATTTTAATTTTAATACATATGTGAGGTTTTTTATGTCAAAAAAAGAAAAGCTAAGAGCACAGAAAGAAAAACAAGACAAATTAATGCATGAACAGGAGCTTCAGGAGCAGCGTGAAATTGAAGCGGCAAGATCAGGCATGAGTAAATCTGCGGAAAAATTTATTAAAAAAGCAAAAAAAGAAAGAAAAAGCAGCTATGAAGGAAAAGCTTTAATGATTTTAAAGCTTCTGATGCTGATCCCTTTAGCATATTCGGGAATATTTTATTGCGCAGTTACTGTTGCAGGAGTAGCAACCGGATATATGAGTGAGATGCCGAAATGGATCGGGGCGGTTATGGGCGTCGGAAGTCTTATAATTATTGCAGGAGTGCTATTTGCATTTTTTAAAAAATACATAGTTTCTTTTGTTACTGTTCTTGTCGGTACGGTTTTTTATATGAGAGGAGCTATGTACATAATAAACAAGATTTCAGACAAGCTTGAAAATTACAGCGGTGCAAATCCTGAGTTAATGGATATGGATAAGGACTATATGCTTTATTATTATCCGATTTTAATTGTTACCCTGATGTCATTAATTATGGCTGTGATAACAGTTATAAAGAAAATCAAAAAGAAAAAGCGTTTGCAGAATGAACGTGATAATGCTCCGGTCAAGAGCATTGTAGAAGAATAGTAAAAAGACCGTTTCATTATTGAAACGGTCTTTTCTGTTGTCTAAAATCCATTTAAGTTGTTTTCTCTCATTATTTCAGGATAATCTTTTACTGCATAATCTAAATCCACGTTGCCTCTTATTCCGTCAACATTACCTCTGAAGGAATATTGGTGAATGCCAAAATCTATATCAGGCGTTCCGCCGATGTCAGCAACCCAAATATCATATTTTTTTCTTATTTCATCTGTTAGAAGTGTTGCAAGAAAATCTTCGTATGAGTATATCATAACATAATATCCGGCTCGTTCCATTCGGCTGCAAAATGCATCAATTATAGCTGATACACGCCTTCTGCCGAGATTTGCCTGTGCACGTTCCTCAATATCCAAAGCTATCGGATAGGGAAGTCGTTTGCCACGAAGTATTTCAATAAGTCTGTCAGCTTCTTCTGTTGCCTCTTCTTCGTTTAAGGCAAGTGTATATAAATATGCTCCGACGGGCACGTCTGCTCTTGTTGCTTCCTCATAGTTATCCTCAAAGCGTGAGTCAAGCTCTGTGCCGTATGCAGCTCTCAGCATGGCAAATCCACCGTGAGGAGATTGTTTTACACGATTCCACTCTATTATTCCCTGCCATGATGAAACGTCTATGCCATAAGTCCTGCCCTCTTCACGTTCAGGACGGAAATCTTCTTTGATTCGTCTGCGTTCTTCGCATATTTCGTCTGCATATCGTCTTGAGAAATCTTCTATAAATTCACGGGTATATCCCTCGGCAGCAATGATATTATTTGTTCTTGTATCTTTTGCAAGCGCATGGATAAGTTCACGTATTTTTGTATCTGAAAGTTCCATTTAATTTCGCCCCCCTTGTACATTATATGCAGATATCTAAGGCGGTTGTTAACCAAAAAATCATTTATGTTATTTGACTTTAGGTGAAAGAAATGATATACTACTTTAAGCATGTAAATTGTTATGATAAACACAAAAGGAGAAAAAATAGTGGAGTATATTTTAAGCACCGATTCGTTAACCAAGCGATTTAAAAAGCATAAAGCTGTAAATGAAGTGAGCCTGCATATTAAGAAAGGTGATATTTATGGCTTTATAGGAAGAAATGGAGCGGGTAAAACAACTTTTTTAAAGATGATTTGTGGACTTTCCAAACCAACATCGGGAAGCTTTAAGCTTTTCGGAAAAAGCGGACATGAAAGAGATCTTCAATTTTCCCGTATAGGAGCACTTATTGAAGCGCCGGGATTTTATCCGAAAATGACAGCCTTCAATAATCTAAAGTTGAAGTGCATATGTGCCGGAATCAACGATGACGAACACATAAAAGATCTTTTGGAGCTTGTGGGATTAAGCAATGTTGGAAAGAAAAAGGTTAAGGATTTTTCTCTCGGTATGAAACAGCGTCTTGGAATAGCCCTTGCATTAGTGGGAAATCCGGAATTTTTGGTTCTTGATGAACCTATAAACGGTCTTGATCCTCAGGGAATTGCCGAGGTCAGGGATATAATTTTAAAGCTTAATCGTGAAAAACAAATGACTATTATTATTTCAAGTCATATTCTTGAGGAGCTATCAAAAATTGCAACCAATTACGGTATAATAAATGACGGAAGGCTTATCCAAGAGCTTACAAGAGATGAGCTGTTTGCCAAAACTAAGGAACATATAGAGGTTAAGGTAAACGATTCAAAAACCGCTTTGCAGATACTTAAAGATAAAGGCGTTAATGATATTCAATTGTCAGGCGAACATACTTTGGTTATAAACGATATGTCGGTTAATACGGGAGATATTGTTATAATTCTTACACAGAATGGTATTAATGTGGAGGGAATCAGCAATAAGAATGATTCTCTTGAGGATTATTTTCTTAGTCTTACAGGGGGGATGTCAAATGGTTAATATTATAAAAATGGATTTATATCGAATCTCCAAATCAACCTTTGCTTATGTTTTAATCATCGTGGCAGCGGCGTATTTGCTCATAGGCGCAAAAATGACACAGTATACTTTTGAAAAAATTGAAGAAAATACTGATGCATATATTCAGTTTATGGAGGAATCGCCTGAAGAAGCTGAAGATTTAGGTGAAAACATCCTCTACGCTTTAGGTATTAAGGATTTTAGATTTGTCGATTACGTCAATACGGTTCTAAACACTGACTTATTGGTTTTTATTGTGATTTTTGCAGCTATATTTGTTAATGCTCAGAATAAGCATGGATATATAAAATCGATTTCTCAGCTTGCACCTAAAAGAGGTCGATTCGCCATATCTAATGGGATGGCAGTTACTATTTTTACTCTGATATTTTATATACTGATTTTCCTTGTTTCGATGGTGGGATTTGCAATATTTTTTAAAGATCTGTCCTTTGAGGGCTTTTCAGAGTATATAGGAGTTTTTCTTTTAAAGCTGCTATTATTCATAGCTTTTGGAATAATGGTTTCAATGTTTGCAACTGTAATGAAAAGCACAGGACTTAGTATGACCGTTGGTATTTTATGTTCTGTTAGCTTGACGTCAATTTTATTCTCACTGATAGATTTGATGCTTCATAATTTGTTTGGGGTTTCAGAGAAATTTTCAATAATCGACTATACTATCACTCAGAACATTTATCATATGAATTCTCAAGTCGGCAGCGATGATATGATCAGAGCAGGTGTTGTAGGAACAGCGTTCATAGTATTTTCAATGGTAATTTCTATTGCTGTTATGAATAGAAGAGATGTAAAATGATTAAAGATAACGTACAAAGCCATTAGGTTTTGTACGTTTTTTATTTAAAACATTTTTAAGCGTATCATAAGAGTGTAATTTAGTTGCCTGTGGGTATAATAATAGCATATCTTTTCTTTTGATTTGACAAAACATTCATGGTCTGATATAATATATATTAGCATATGCTAACTAAGAGGAATTGGCGCAGCCAAGAGATTAAATACTGATAAATCCATTGAAAATTGAAGCGTTCAACGCCTAATTATTATAGCATATAGTTAGCTATAGCTAACTAACGGAGGCGAAAAATGTTAGAGAAACAACTTATAATATATTGCTCTCCCACCCTTGCCGGACTTAAATCTGCCAGCCTTTTCAGTATTATTTTTAATGATGATACGCAGAAGAAACAAGCGGAGGAAGAATTTAACCGCAAGTTTGCAAGAAAGGGCTTGTCGCTTAAATGGCTGGGGGTTAAAAACGGAAGGACTCTGGTATATGTATATCGAAAAAGAAAGCTTTATGCTGAGCTTAAGGCTAAAGCGTCAGAATCTTTTTTGCTGCAATACGGTTACGACACTTCAAATCTTGAAGCATGTCTTGAAAGGCTAAAGGAGCGTATTGCTCAGTGCGAGGAATTTCCTCATGAAATTGGTATGTTTCTTGGATATCCCTTGGAGGACGTAAGGGGATTTATAGAAAATAAAGGCAAGAATTATTATTTTTCCGGACATTGGAAAATATATGCCAATGAGAAAAATACGCTAAGATTATTTGATAAGTATACTCATTGCACAAATGTTTATACAAAGCTTTATGAAAATGGGCGCCCTATTGAAAAACTGGCAGTGAGAAGTTAATTTGATAGTTTCGGCATGAGCCGTTACATAATATATTAAATATGAAAGGAAGATATTTATGAGTAAGATTGCAGTAGTTTACTGGAGCGGAACGGGCAATACAGAGGCAATGGCAAATGCTGTTGATGAGGGAGCAAAGTCAACAGGAGCGGAGGTTTCAGTTTTGACAGCCGGAGAGTTTTCAGCGGATATGGCAGATAACTTTACGGCAATAGCGTTCGGATGTCCGTCAATGGGTTCGGAACAGCTTGAGGACAGTGAATTTGAGCCTATGTTTGATGCTGTTTCAACAAAGTTAAAAGGAAAAACAATTGGTCTTTTCGGTTCATACGGCTGGGGTGACGGTGAATGGATGAGAAACTGGGCAGAGCAGTGTTCAGGACTTGGCTGCATAATGCCAACCGATTTTGTTATTTGCAATGAGGCTCCGGATGACGATGCGATAAAAGCCTGCAAGGCATTGGGCGAAGCGCTAAGTAAGTAGAAAACAACAATTCAATATACATAAAAACCGACATAAATCACTGAAAATGGTTTATGTCGGTTAAATTGTTATTAGATACGGGCGGTTAATATTTTATCAAAAATATAATTACCTAATTAATCTTTGTTTGTAGTTTCTTTCGGATCTATATTCAGGACTTTACCTGGGTAACGTCTGCGATACTCTTTAATATAGTACTTTTCTCTATTGCGTATATTATCTGATTTTGAAACGACTTCAAGAATTTCAAATTTATAATCTTCTATATAGTCAATAGGGAAATTTTTTGATCCTAAATGATCATCCCATCGCTTAGTTGGTTTACAATGAGTTTCACCAATATATAATTCACCTGTTGATTTCTTTGTTATTATATATACAAAGCCAGAAATAGTATTCATAAACTCTGTTACCTTTTTATTATCTTTTGCTTTTTCTGTTTTTTCAAATTCTTTTATAATGTTAGAAACCTTTCTACCGGTTATTCCTAAACGCTTACCTATATAATCTCTCATATGATCTTTTGGCATTTTTTCTATAAAAACCAAATTAACATACACTTTTCTTATTAATAAAATTTGATCATAAAGTTCTCTATGAGTTTGTCTGGGTCGCCAATTAATATTTACTGGGGAATTTGTCTTGACGTTTCTGTTCCAACTATCTTGTTTTGACCAATTATATACTGTTGCATAACTGATTTTAAGTTTATTAGCAATTTCTGATATGGTCAACCCTTCATTATAAAGGTTATAGGCTTTTTGTCTTATTTTTTTATTATACATATTAAATCTCCTTTTAATTTTTCTTTATGTAAATATATAATTCAGTTAATTTAATATATAAACTAACCGTTATATAAATATAATATCAAAAACAGTAAGGCTGTGCAATTGTTTTAAAAATTTAGTAGTTATAAACAAATTTTCATATTGATACACAAGTGTTTCTATTAACTTCATATATTGAAAATATTTTATATTAATGCTATAATTATTAATGTCGTTTAGTACGTGGATTAAAAATGTTTTTATTATTTTCTTGTTTTACATGTGAATTGAAAATGTTATTATTTTATCTTTTTATATGTGGATTTAAAAGGTTATTTTAATATATTTGCCAATAAAAAAGTGATTACTATATTTTAGTATAGCAATCACTTTTTTTATTTAAATATTTCTAACTTTGATTTAAGACAAAACTAAAACTATATTGACGATATTCCCCTATACAGTATTAATTCTCCTCAGGCATCTCCCAGTTATGATATACGTTCTGTACATCATCATTATCCTCAAGAGTGTCAAGAAGCAGATTCATCTTCTTGATTGCCTCTTCGTCCTCAAGCTTGGTGTAGTTTGACGGTACCTTTTCAGCCTCAGCAGAAATTACCTTGTAACCTAAACCTGCCAAAGCTTCTGATACAGCGGAAACATTGTTAGGACCGCATGTGATCTCAATTACTTCGTCCTCAATGCTGAAATCATCAGCACCTGCTTCAAAACAATCCTCCATGATCTTGTCCTCGTCAGCTCCGTTGTTTTCAATTACAACAGTTCCCTGATCTGAGAACATAAATGATACACAGCCCGATGTACCGAGATTTCCGCCGAACTTGTCAAAATAGTGACGAACATCACCGGCAGTTCTGTTCTTGTTGTCTGTAAGACATTCAACAATAACCGCAACGCCGCAAGGACCGTATCCCTCATAAATCATTGTTTCATAGTTGTTCTTGTCACCGTCACCGGCAGCTTTCTTGATAATTCTTTCAATGTTATCGTTAGGCACATTGTTTGCCTTAGCCTTAGCAATCAGATCTCTGAGCTTTGCATTGTTGTTCGGATCAGGTCCGCCCTCTTTAACTACAACTGACATCTCTCTGCCGATTTTAGTAAAAATCTTAGCTCTCGCGCTGTCTGTTGCTTCCTTCTTTCTTTTTATGTTTGCCCATTTTGAATGTCCTGACATATCTGTTCAACTCCTCATAAAAATTTATATGCCTGAATTATTTTATTGTATTACATCAGTATTAAATCTGATAATTATAAACTATTATCCTTGCCTGTGCCGTCTTCATTAAGCTCCCAGATGAATTCAAAAAGCTCATCAATTCTTTCATGCTGTTCAGTAAGAAAAAGATATCCGAATAAACATTCCAAACCCGTCGCACTTCTGTATTCAGCAACCGTCGAGTGCTTTGGTGCGGAAACTCCGCTTGCATTTCTTCCACGCCTTAGAATATCCTGTTCTTCTTCGGAAAGTAATTCTCTTTCGGCCAGCATATTAACTGCCGCCGCCTGATATTCAGCACATACCCTCTGAGTGGTCAGCTTGTGAAGTGAGTTTACAGGCCTGTTAGCCGATAATATCAGCTTCTTTCTGACAAGCTGTTCATAAACTGAGTCACCCATAAAAGCTAAAGTCAAAGGCGAATATTGCATTGCTTCTCGTCTGTCCATAGTCTCACCACAATTGTTATGAATTTTTGTCTTTGGCTTGAATTTGTTTTTTCAATTATCTTATATAATCAAATTCAAAATCAAATATTGAAACGGTATCTCCCTCATTAATACCCATTTCCTCCAGCTTGTCAATAATGCCGCTGCTGCGGAGTACACGCTGAAAATATTGAAGCGACGAGTAGTCATCCATATTTACTGACCTCAGAATATCCCAAAGCCAGTCTGCTTCTACAAAATAAATACCGTCTTCTACTGTGACGTTGAAATCTCTGTTTGTGAGCAGTTTTTCATCCAGCTCTTGCTGAGTGAGAGGCTGAGCCTCAAATTCTTTTACTGGAGGAAGGTCTTTTAGCTTGTCCCATATTCCGTAAACTAAATCCTGTGTGCCGATCGTTGTTGCTGCCGAGATTTCAAAGAAAACTAATCCCTTGTTTTCAATGTATTCACGGAACTCCGCAACTTGTTCGGGTGTAGCCATGTCAGATTTGTTTGCAGCAACAATCTGAGGCGCTTGTGCAAGCTCCTCCGAGAAGTTTGCAAGCTCTTTGTTGATAGCTTCAAAATCCTCAATAGGATCTCGACCCTCAATGCCTGAAACATCCACAACGTGAACAATAAGCCTGCATCTTTCCACATGACGTAAAAATTCGTGTCCAAGTCCGATTCCTTCACTTGCACCCTCAATGAGTCCGGGAATATCCGCCATAACAAAAGACTTTCCGTCTTCTATTTTAACAACGCCCAGAACAGGAGTCAGGGTGGTAAAATGATAATTTGCGATTTTAGGCTTTGCCGCTGAAACAACGGATATAAGAGTTGACTTTCCGACATTGGGAAAGCCAACCAAGCCTACGTCTGCTATAAGCTTAAGTTCAAGAGTAACGTTATATTCATCGCCCCTGAAACCTGGCTTTGCAAATCGTGGGATCTGTCTTGTGGGAGTAGCAAAATGTGCATTGCCCCTTCCGCCTTTTCCGCCTTTGCATATAACAACAGGCTCACTGCCCGAAAGGTCAGCAAGAATCCTTCCGCTTTCTGTCTCTCTTACGATCGTGCCCCTCGGTACGCTGATTATAAGATCAGGAGCGTTTCTGCCTGTACAGTTTTTTGATGAACCGTTTTGACCCTTTTGTGCAATGTATTTTCTTTTATATCTGAAGTCAATAAGATTTGAAATATTATCGTCTACCTTAAAAACTATGTCTCCGCCTTTTCCGCCGTCACCGCCGTCGGGACCACCGGAGGCTATATATTTTTCACGGTGAAAAGAAACGCAGCCGTCACCGCCGTCACCTGCTTTTATATAAATACCCGCCTGATCGACAAACATCTCACTGCCCATTCCTTTCCGGTCAAGTTAAGGTGCAATTTCGGCGTTGCTAAAAGTGTCTAAGCGCCGAAATCCACAGCCATTATTATCAAATCATTTACTTCTGCTTCATTTTTAATTAATATAACCAATCATTTTTAAGATACTATTTTATCTTTAATATTTTAAAGTCAAAAAAACCCTAAGCCCATGGCTCAGGGTTTGTATGCTCAAAAATTAAGCCTGTGGGTAAACAGATACCTTTTTGCGGTCTCTTCCCATTCTCTCAAATCTTACAACACCGTCTGCTGTAGCAAACAAAGTGTCGTCAGATCCACGGCCTACGTTCTCGCCCGGATGAATGTGAGTTCCTCTTTGGCGAACAAGAATGTTGCCTGAAAGAACAAACTGACCGTCAGCTCTCTTTACACCAAGTCTTTTTGCTTCGGAATCACGACCGTTCTTTGTTGAACCCATTCCCTTTTTATGAGCAAAAAACTGCATAGAAATTCTAATCATTACAATTACACCTCCGTCATGTAATCCTATAAGCAAAGCCTATTTTTCAATAACCTTTACTTTAATACAGCCCGTAAATTCATCAGAAAGAAAATACATATGCGTTAAAAGTCCCAAAAGAACCCTGTCGCCGTATTCATTTTCATCCGATACAAGCTTTAACAAAATTTCGTTTTCATCAACTACTACCTTAGCTTCAGCTTTGAAAGCTTCAGTAATAGTATTAGCCGCCATCATTACAGCCGACGATACACTCGCACAAGCAACATCCTGTCCAAACTCGCCGTAGCCTGCATGTCCCGTTACCCGAAACCCAAGCAGCTTGTCTTGTTTACTTTTGTAAAAATCCGCAGTTATCATTCTTATGCGTTGATAGCTTCGATTTTAACCTGTGTATAAGGCTGTCTGTGACCCATTTTTCTCTTTTCGCCCTTCTTTGGCTTATAAGTGAAAACTGTGATCTTCTTAGCCTTGCCGTTCTTGAGAACCTTAGCTGATACTGTTGCACCCTCAACATATGGAGCACCAACGTTTACACTGCCGTCCTTTTCAACAACCATAACCTTGTCAAAAGTAACAGTCTCATCAGCTGCTGCGTTAAGCTTTTCAATGAAAACAACGTCGCCTTCATTAACCTGATACTGCTTTCCGCCTGTTTCAATTACTGCGTACATCTTTAAATGCACCTGCCTTTTTCATAAACTCGCTGCTTTTCGGTGTATGTCCAAAAGGGCATAGCTTATCCTTAACCGACAGCATGCGGCTTATTTATCATATCACAATTTTTATTCCAAGTCAAGGAAACTCCGTTACGGCACAAAATGTTTACAAAATGTTCACAATATGCTTTGAGGTGTTGTTTTTTCGTTTTTTGGAATAAAATTAAATAAAACTAATACAAACTAATAATTTTATGAAGCTTTTTGTTATTTTTACCTTAAAAAAATATAAAAAAACGAAAAAAATCTAAAGTTGACAAAAGCCGCTTTTTGGACTATCATAAACTTAGAAACAGTCTTTAAATAATAAGCTGAGGAGGCGTCTATATGGGAAAAAACTATATTCTCTCCCTTGATCAGGGAACAACTTCTTCGAGAGCTTTGCTTTTCAATAAAAAAGGCGAAACAGTGGGCTGTGAACAAAAGGAATTTTCACAGATTTTTATAAATGACGGCTGGGTTGAACAGAATCCTCTTGAGATTCTCGAATCACAGCTTAAAGTATGTCAGGACGTTATAAAAAATACCGGCATTTCGCCCGATGAGATTGCAGGAATAGGTATTACCAACCAGCGTGAAACCACAGTTATGTGGAATAAAAATACGGGAAAGCCTGTGTATAACGCAATAGTATGGCAGTGCAGAAGAACTGCTCCTATATGCGATCAGTATATAAATCAGGGCTTGGAAAAATTCTTTCTCAATAAAACAGGCCTGCTTATTGACCCGTACTTTTCTGCTACAAAAATAAAGTGGATTTTGGATAACGTCGACGGAGCAAGAGAGTCAGCTGAAAAAGGCGATATACTTTTCGGAACAGTCGACAGCTGGCTTATCTGGAACCTTACCGGCGGAAAAATACATTGCACAGACTACTCTAACGCCTCAAGAACCATGCTGTTTAATATACATGATCTCACATGGGATAAAGAAATTCTCGGGCTTTTAAATATTCCTGCAAAAATACTGCCAAAAGCGGTACCGTCAAGCGGATTTATGGGAATGTGTGATGAAAGTATCTTCGGTGCTGAAATTCCTATTACAGGCTGTGCAGGAGATCAGCAGTCAGCACTTTTCGGACAATGCTGTTTTTCAAATGGTGACGTAAAAAATACTTACGGCACAGGCGGTTTCCTTTTGATGAATACAGGAGAAAACCCTGTAACATCACAAAACGGTTTGCTGACGACAATAGCATGGGGTATTGATAATAAGGTCTTTTATGCCTTGGAAGGCTCTGTTTTTGTTTCGGGGGCGGTAATAAAATGGCTGAGAGATGAGCTTGAAATTATATCTACCGCCGCAGAAACCGAGGGAATTGCACTTAGTGTTCCCGATACCAACGGAGTTTATATAGTCCCGGCTTTTGTGGGGCTTGGTGCACCTTATTGGGACCCTGCCGCAAGGGGTTCGATTTCAGGACTGACACGAGGGGTAAATAAAAAGCATATTGTCAGGGCGGCGCTGGAAGCTATGGCATATCAGACTTTAGATGTTCTCACGGCGATGGAGGCAGACACAGGTACGCTTAATTCGGTAAAGGTTGACGGCGGAGGAGCACAGAACAATTTCCTTATGCAGTTTCAGGCTGATATCTTGGGCAGAACGGTGGTGCGTCCGTCAAATGTTGAATCAACCACAATGGGAGCAGCATTTCTTGCAGGACTTGGCTGCGGTTTCTGGAAAAACACTGACGAGATAAAAAGCATTTCAAATAAATTTACCGAGTTTGCTCCGTCTATGGAAAACGACCAAAGGGAAAAGCTTATAAGCGGATGGAAAAAGGCGGTTGAGCGTTCCCTTAAATGGAGCGAAAAATAATGCTTCAATAAGGGGCTTGCCTAAGTTATAAAATTGCCTCAGCAGTGATTTTACTTGAATTTTATTGACTTGAATTAATATATATAATATAATAAATTTAACGATAATTCTCATAAGGGAGATAGTTTTTATGGGGAAAAAGGTTTATGACAACCGAGAGCTTTCATGGCTGAAATTTAATGTCAGAGTGCTGGAAGAAGCAAGGGACAATAATGTTCCGCTTATGGAAAGGCTTTTATTTGAGTCTATTTTTGAGAGCAATCTTGACGAGTTTTTTATGGTAAGAGTGGGATCTCTTATTGATCAGTCGCTTATTGATGATAATCAAAAGGACGGAAAGACAAAAATGCGCCCCTCTGAACAGCTTTCGGCTATTTATGCCAAGGTAAGGGAGCTTAATGAAAAAAAAGACAAGACATATTCCGCACTTTTGAAAGAGCTTTCCCTTAACAACGTTTTCCACAAACAGTTAAAGAATCTTTCAAAATCTGAAACAGAATTTTTAGAGTCATATTATGCTTATGAAATAAAGCCGTTTTTGAACGCTGTTATAGTCGATAAACGTCACCCTTTCCCTTTTCTTAATAATAAAGAAATTTACGCTGTAGGAAAGCTTAATTCAAAATCGGGAGTTAAGTTAGGAATAATCAGCTGTGGAAAAAAATTTGAGCGTGTAATTTTTCTTCCCACGGAAAATGAGGACGAGATTAGCTTTGTTTTAGCGGAGGAATTGATTCTGCATTTTGCTGACAAGGCTTTCGACGGATATAAGTTTGAAGAAAAAGCATTAATGAGGATAACCCGAAATGCTGATATTAATATTGAGGAAAGCTTTGATGATG
The DNA here is from genome assembly GCA_900539835.1 of uncultured Ruminococcus sp. GTDB lineage: Bacteria > Bacillota > Clostridia > Oscillospirales > Ruminococcaceae > FB2012. The sequence continues at coordinate 18,380 of UQDR01000014.1, forward strand.
AGCTTGATTTCAGGCAGAATATGTCCGTTCTTATCAACAAGAGAAAAAGACTTTGTCCTGTAAGGCTTCAGCTTTCAAAAAATCTTTCTGATTTGACCTGTGCTGAATTATGCACAAGGCTTGAACTGACTAAAAAGCAGGTATTTATTGAAAAAGCACCCCTTGATTTCAGCTTTGTTTTCTCCATATTCCAAAAAGCGGAGAACAAAAAGCCCTTGTTCTTTGAACCACAGCAGCCGCAGATGTCACCTGCGGTTATGGAAAACATATCAATGATTTCTCAGATCGATAAGGGCGATATTTTTCTATCATATCCATACGAATCAATGAAGCCGTTTATACGGTTATTGGAAGAGGCGGCGGCTGATCCGACAGTTGTGTCCATAAAAATGACGCTCTATCGTGTTGCCAAGAATTCTAAGATAATTAAGGCGCTTTGTGCGGCCTCAGAAAACGGCAAGGATGTTCTTGTACTTGTAGAGCTTAGGGCGAGATTTGACGAGGAAAACAACATTGGCTGGTCTAAGCTTTTAGAGGAATCCGGCTGTAATGTTATGTATGGTCCACAAGGACTGAAAGTCCATTCAAAGCTTTGTCTTATTACGAGAAAAGCCGGCAAGTCGGTAAAATACACAGTACAAGTTGGCACGGGTAACTACAACGAAAAGACTGCGGAGCTTTACACTGATTTATGTCTTATGACGGCAAACGAAGAAATTGCCAAGGACGCAGTGGATGTATTTAATTCGCTTGCTGTTGGTGAACTGGTTGAAGACAGCAGACAGCTTCTTATTGCGCCCAAGTGCTTACAAAACAAGATAGTTGAAATGATGGACAAGGAAATTGCCGTTGCCAAGGCAGGAGGAGAGGGATATGTAGGTGCAAAGCTTAACTCTCTTACTGACAAGGTGCTCATTGACAAGATAATTGAATGCTCACAGGCAGGCGTTAAGGTTGAGCTTGTTATCAGAGGTATTTCATGTCTTGTAGCAGGCATTAAGGGAAAGACGGATAATGTTCGTATTGTTTCCATTGTAGGACGATATCTTGAGCATGCGAGAATATACATTTTCGGAACAGGAGAACGGCAAAGGGTTTACATATCCTCGGCGGATTATATGACGAGGAACACCACGAGGCGAGTTGAGGTTGCTGCTCCGATTTTAGATGATAACATCAGAAAGCGGATAATTTCATACTTTAACACACAGCTTTCGGACAATGTAAAGGCAAGGGAACAGCAATCGGACGGAACATACAAGCGGGTTCCCACAGAGGGGATTCCTATTGACGCACAGAAGAGATTTTTTGCTGAGGCATATGAAAATGCTCCCAAGACGGCTGATGGCGGAAATGACAAAAAAGAAAAGAAGGGTATTCTTTCGAGGATATTGGGACTTTTTAAGAGGAAAAATAAATAAACTAAAAGCTTTCAGATTTATAACTTAGGCAGGGATGTCCCCCGCCTCTTTAGGCGGCGGGTTCCATCTTGTCATCAGCAGGAGATACAATCTCCTACTGATGACCGCATTGCTTTGCAATGCGCTTGCCACGTTAAATGACGGGCCAAGCCCCTTATTGAAATCCGAAAGCTTTTTTTCGTCAAAGTGCTTATAAGAATTTTCTGATTTTGTGCAGATATACAAAAAAGGCTATGTAAATTGACACGAAAAGTCATATGTGATAAAATATCAATGTAAGACAGGGGGAGATACCCATAACAAAAAACGCAAGGTCTTATGAAAATTTAATATTACAAAGGGGAAGACACCCATGGAAAAAAACGTAATTGTAACAGACGAATTTGGAAAACAAATCGGGTTCACTTATCCTAAAAGGGCAAGAGGACTTGTTAAAAACGGTCGGGCAGAGTATGTCGGCGACTGTGAAATTCGTATGATAAAGAGCAATAAGGGAAATTGCTTTGATACTCATGCTCCGATCGGTAATATTGATACGGAGGTTAATATTATGAGTAATGTTATAAATTTTAATGCAAGAGAATTCAATTTTGATAAAAACTGTGAAAGCAATATCGGTTCAAGAATGTTCATATCAGGACTTGACGGAAAGAACGCTGAGGTTTTTGAGATCGGCAGCTGGGGTTGGGACTGGTCGCAGATTAAGTGCGAAAAGCGTTTAGAAAAGAACACAGATTATATTTTTCGTTTTGCAATGACCGGTGGATATTGTGACACGCAGGAAGAAGTTTCACAGCTGATTATTTTTAATGATGAAAACTGGGAGGACAGATATACTTATCCGCTTGCGAAGAGCGAATATGCACCTGTTTTAAGCAAGAAATCAGGCGACGGAATAATTAGAGTATATGAAATTCCGTTTAACACAGGCGAAGCAGAAAAGACAACATTTATTTTTACTGCACAAAAGGCAATAGCAAGGTTTATGACTGCACTTGACAATGAAAGTTATGGAAGCCTTGACGACATGACTTATGATCAATGGTTTGATAAACGAAAAAAGTCTTTTGGTAACAGCGGCGAATGCCATGACAATGTAGGTGTAATAGATTTATGCGGAGCTAACATCGGAGCAAGCGTACTGAGAGATTTGCTCAATAACATATGTGGAATAAGGGCGATCGATTTAAGCGGTGCGAACGTTTATGATGACTCGGATGAGGTGCGAAGTGATTCTGCTGAAACTGTAGAAGCTGAAATTGTTGAGTCGGAGGATGAGAAGTCCAAACCATTTATGGAAATGGCGGTCAATGCAATGAAGGACAGTTGTGAAGCTTTGACGAAACAAATTGATTTGGCTCCTGAGGGAAGTCCACAGCGGATTGTTATGCAGGAAGTGTTGGAATCATTAAATTCACAGATCAATTCACAAATCAATCAATTTGAAAGCTCTGAAGATCAAGCATAGAGATAACATTATTTAATACATAAGCCCTTGCTTTATGCAAGGGTTTTATTTTTTCCTTGACATATTTATCAAACAGACTATAATTAATAATCATATATGATTGCAGAAAGAAGAATTGAAATGGTTTCACAAACTATAAAAGTTATTGATGCACATACACATGTTTTCCCTGATAAGATTGCTGATAAGTCAAGGAATTACGTAGGTGGATTTTACGGATTGCCTATGTATACAATAGGAACAAGCAAAGAATTGACTAAGGTTTCACATGAAAGCCGTATGATAGGTGGAAAAGAATATAAGATTACGCATCAGCTTATATGTTCTCCGGCGGTAACGGCTCTTCAAACTGACAGCATTAATGAATATATAAGTGAGCTTGTCAAATCTGACAGCAGTCTTATTGGTTTTGGGACGCTGCACCCTGACAACGAGAATTTTGAGGAGATTATTGATAGTATTATTGATTCGGGTTTAAAGGGTATAAAATTTCATTCTGATTTTCAGAGATTTAATATTGATGATAAAAAAATGTATCCAATTTATAAATATGCGTCCCAAAAGGACTTGCCTGTACTTTTTCATATGGGTGATGAAAAACTTGATTTTTCTCGTCCTTTCAGGTTGGCAAGGGTGATTGAAGATATTCCTGACTTAAAAATTATTGCGGCTCATGCGGGAGGTTACAGTCACTGGGATGAATCTATAAATCTGCCCGTTTCGGACAATTTGTATTTTGATATTTCAAGCTCTTTGAAATTTATATCAAAGGAGCAATTAACAGCGTTTCTCAAAAGGTTTGGGTATACGCACTTCTTTTTTGGCAGTGATTTTCCCATGTGGAATCCATATGACGAGATTGAGCGATTTATCTCACTCGGTTTTGATGAAGAAATTCAAAGAGCCATAGAATTTGATAACTTTTCAAGGTTTATAGGATTAAATACTGTAAGCAGCTAACTTTTAAATCGTAATATGAATAGCAGTATCATACAAAAAAATAAAGGGAAAGCGTCATGCTTTCCCTTTTGTTATACAATATAAAGATTAAAGCTGATGTACAACAAAAATCTCATAAATGCTCTTTACGGCAGCTTCAAAGTCGCTCTCATCAACGCCTATGATAATATTAAGCTCGCTGGAGCCTTGGTCAATCATTTTTACGTTTACATGGGCATGAGCTAATGCTGCAAAAATTCTGCCTGCTGTACCTCTATTGGATTTCATTGCCCTACCTACGACAGCGATAAGCGCAAGTCCGCTTTCGATATCTATAGAATCAGGCTTTACGTTTCTGTGAAGTCCTGCAAGAACTTCCTGTTCCTTAGGTTCAAACTCTTCCTGATGAACAATTACGCTCATTGTATCTATTCCAGAAGGCATATGCTCAAAGGAAAGTCCGTTCTTTTCAAAGACTTCAAGGACTTTACGTCCGAAGCCAAGCTCACCGTTCATCATATCCTTTTCGATATTAATAACGGTAAAGCCTTTCTTTCCTGCAATTCCTGTAATAGTGAACTGAGGTTTTTGGCAGGTACTTTCAACGATCATTGTTCCATGATCAAGAGGAGCGTTTGTATTCTTAATATTGATTGGAATACCTGCTTTTCTCACAGGGAAGATAGCGTCCTCATGAAGTACAGTTGCACCCATATAAGAAAGCTCACGAAGCTCTTTATATGTAATTGTTGTAATAGGCTTTGGATCCGGCACGATTCTTGGGTCAGCGATAAGGAATCCTGAAACGTCTGTCCAGTTTTCATACAGATCTGCACCGCAGGCTGCGGCAACGATAGAACCTGTTACGTCAGAACCGCCTCTTGAAAATGTTTTGATTGTATCATTTGGCATTGAGCCATAGAAACCGGGGATTACTGCATTCTCCATACCTTCCAGTTTTGCAGAGAGAATCTCATTTGTTTTTACAGAATCAAAAGCACCACGGTCGTCAAAGAAGATAACGTCTGCTGCGTCAATAAAGTTATAGCCAAGATAATTAGCCAAGACGATTCCGTTAAGATATTCTCCTCTTGAAGCGGCATAATCTCTTCCGGCTTTTCCGATAAAGCAGGATCTGATTATATCAAACTCGGATTCCAGAGAGAGGTCAAGACCTAACTCATTAATTATTCCGTAATATCTTTCTTTTATAGCATTAAACTCTTTTTCAAAATCTTTACCCTTTGCTGCCAAGTCATAACAGCCATAGAGCATATCAGTTACTTTTATATCACTTGAATATCTTTTTCCCGGAGCGGAGGGAACAACAAATCTTCTCGAATCTTCTGCACGAATTATATTTCCTACCTTTACAAACTGTTCTGCGCTTGCGAGAGAGCTTCCGCCGAATTTAACAACCTTAGTCAATATTTCCAATCTCCTAACTTATAAATTTACAAATAAACAGTACCTTTTTATTATATATGCTTTTATTTTATTAGTCAATGTACAAAAGCACAAATTTTATGTAAATTTTTTATGTATCTTTATGGAATACGCTTGTATTTCCACGGCGCACAAATCAAGACTTGTTTTCCCTTGCAATTTAAATTGAAATGTGCTAAAATTATATTAAAGACTTTTTAGGTCACAATAAATGATGAAAGAAGAAATGGTTATGACTAAATATGTAGTTTTGCTTTGTGACGGAATGGCAGATTATCCTGTTGAAGAGCTTGGAAACAAGACTCCTATGGGGGCTTCTGTTACTCCTAACATGGATAAGCTTGCAAAGGTATCAAGAATGGGTTTGGTAAAAAGTGTTGCTGACGGACTTAAACCGGGTTCGGATGTAGCTAACCTTTCAATTCTCGGATACAACCCTGACATATATTATTCGGGAAGATCTCCGCTGGAGGCTGGCTCAATCGGTATTGACATGAAGCCGACGGATGTATCCTTCAGATGCAATTTAGTTACACTTTCCGATGAGGAGAATTATGAGGATAAGACAATTCTTGATTACTGTGCTGACGATATTTCAACGGAAGAAGCAAAGATTCTTATTGATTATCTTGCTGAAAAATTCAACAATGAAGAATTTCAGCTTTATTCGGGAGTAAGCTATCGTCACTGTCTTATATGGAACAACGGTACTTTAGATGTTGGTACGCTTACGCCGCCTCATGATATTACAGGAAAGCCTATAAAGGAATACATACCGACGGCTGAAAATGCGCAAAAGCTTTATGACATGATGGTAAAAAGCTATGACTTGCTGAAGGATCATCCTGTAAACAAAGCAAGAATCGAAAGAGGAAAGCGTCCTGCAAACTCAATGTGGTTCTGGGGCGAGGGAGTAAGAAAGGCGCTTATGCCTTTTGATGAGAAATATGGTTTTAAGGGATCAATTATTTCTGCTGTTGACTTGCTTAAAGGCATTGGAAAATTTTCCGGCATGAATGTTGTAGACGTTGAGGGTGCGACAGGATATATAGACACAAATTTTGATGGCAAGGCTAAGGCTTGCATTGAAGAACTTGAAAAGGGACAGGATTTTGTATATATTCATGTGGAAGCGCCTGATGAATGCGGACACAGACATGAAATTGAAAACAAGAAAAAGTCACTGGAGCTTATTGATGAAAAAATACTTGGACCTGTGCTTCAGGCATTGGAAAAGTATGATGATTACAAGGTGCTAATCTGCCCTGACCATGCGACACCGCTTGCGCTAAGAACTCACACCAACGACCCGATTCCTTATCTTATGTATCACAAAAAGGACGAGGTTGAGGGACAGCCTGAGTTCACTGAAGAAACCGCTAAGGCAACAGGTGTTTATGTAGAAGAGGGTCACACACTTCTTCAGACGTTCTTTGATTTATAATTTGAATGTTTGAAAGGTATAATAAAAATGAAAGGAGGGTTGTAAAATGAAATATGTATGTGATATCTGCGGATATATTTATGATGAGGAAACCGGAGATCCTGATAACGGAATTGCAGCAGGAACAAAGTGGGAAGATGTCCCGGACGATTTTGTTTGTCCTCTTTGCGGAGTTGGCAAGGATCAGTTTTCAAAGGAATAATATTTAACTGCAATGCTGTAGGGCGAGGACATGGAATTGATTTGTCTTTGCGTTGCAGCATTGTTTTTTAAGGAGAATTAGTATGGGATTAAATTCTACACCCTCCGGTGAGCGAATACACATTGGTTTTTTCGGCAGACGAAATGCGGGGAAGTCCAGTGTTGTTAATGCAGTAACGGGGCAGGATCTGGCAGTTGTATCTGACACGCTGGGTACTACTACTGACCCTGTATACAAAGCTATGGAGCTTTTGCCGTTAGGTCCTGTTATGATCATAGACACCCCCGGATTTGATGATGAGGGAAGTCTTGGTGAGCTGAGAATCAAGAAAACAAAGCAGGTTTTAAACAAGACTGACGTGGCGGTTTTAATTGTTGACGCACAGCAGGGATTATCTGATACGGACAGACAGCTTATTTCCATGTTTGAGGCAAAGGAACTGCCGTTTATAATTGTTTATAACAAATCAGATTTATTAGATAACATAAAATCGTCAAAGGATAATGAGATTTATATTAGTGCAAAAGATAAAATAAACATATATGAGCTGAAAGAAAAAATCGGAAAGCTTTCGGCTGTACAATCAAACGAAAAAAGATTGGTGGGCGATTTATTAAACGAGGGAGATTTTGTGGTGCTTGTTGTGCCGATAGACTCATCTGCGCCCAAGGGCAGGCTTATTCTTCCTCAACAGCAGGCAATAAGAGATATTCTTGAGGCGGGGGCAATTTCTATTGTGACGAGAGATACAGAGCTTAAACACACTTTAGAGAATCTTGGTAAAAAGCCTGAGATGGTTATAACAGACAGTCAGGCTTTCAAGCAGGTTGCGAAAGATGTCCCAGAAGATATAAAGCTCACCTCATTTTCTATACTTATGGCAAGATACAAGGGATTGCTTAACAGTGCGGTGAGGGGTGCCAAGGCAATAGATAGTCTTGAAAACGGAGACAAGGTACTTATTTCTGAGGGGTGTACACACCACAGGCAATGTGAGGACATCGGCACGGTCAAGCTTCCCAACTGGCTGAAGAAGCACACAGGAAAACAGCTTGAATTTGCTTTCTCATCCGGTACAGAGTTTCCTGAAGATTTATCAAAATATAAGCTGATTATTCACTGCGGCGGCTGTATGCTTAACGAACGTGAGGTCAGATATCGTATGAAGTGCGCCGAAGATCAGGGTGTGCCGATTACAAATTACGGAACGGCTATTGCTTTCATGAACGGTATTTTAAAAAGGAGCTTGTCTGTCCTTGGTGACAATTTCGGGTTGTAAAATCGTTTGTTGAAAAAGATATACACAGGCGGACGGAATTTAATATCTGTCCGCTTTTTATAACTTAGGCAAGGATGTCCCCCGCCTTTTTAGGCGGCGGGTTCCATATTGTCATCAGTAGGAGATACAATCTCCTACTGATGACCGCATTGCTTTGCAATGCACTTGCCACGTTGAATGACGGGGCAAGCCCCTTATTGAATGTATGAAAACATCGAAAAGTTCTTGACAAAACAGGGTCAAAGTAGTATGATTAAAAAGGTGGAAAATTCATATACGGTTGTTGTATGTGGATTTTTTATTTTATTGACAAGGAAGTGATTTTGAGTGGACGACGCCGGACATAATTTGATTACCCCTGACTTATGCAGGCGCTTGTCTGCTTTATAATAAAAGGGTAATCTGTGTTGAGCTCGGTATTAATTCAAAACTGCAATTCACATTTTAGAGATTTTCTGCATATCAGTAGGCAAGGATTGATAATGTGGGCTGCTGTTAAGGGGGAATAATATGTACAATACAGTATTACAGCTGATTGATCAAAGAAATTTAAAAGCAATCAAGGTTATATTTGAGAACATGAATGAAGCGGATATTGCGGATCTTCTTCAGCAGATTCATGATGAAACTGATGTTGATCAAAAGGATTTGCCGCTTCTTTTCAGACTTTTGCCCAAGGATGTTGCGGCAGATGTTTTCGCTTATATGGACAGTGACATGCAGGAGATGCTTATCAACTCTTTCACTGACCGTGAGCTTCAGCAGGTAATTGACGATTTGTTTATTGACGATACGGTTGATATTATTGAAGAGATGCCTGCAAACGTTGTTTCCCGTATTCTCAAAAATGCGGATATGGAAACAAGAAAGCAGATAAATCAGATTTTAAAATATCCTAAGGACAGCGCCGGTTCGATTATGACGACGGAGTATGTTTATCTTAACAAGGACATGACTGTCAGGGATGCTTTAAAGAAAATACGTCAGCTTGGAATGGTAAAGGAAACGGTTTATACTCTTTATGTAACCGAAAACCGAAAGCTGATAGGTGTTCTTTCTGTATTGGATATACTCACATCTGACGATGATGATGTTATTGAAGATATCATGGACACCAATGTTATAACTGTAGACACTCATGAGGACAGAGAGCTTGTGGCGGCGCAGTTCTCAAAATACGACTTTCTTGCGCTTCCTGTAGTAGACAAAGAAAACCGTATTGTGGGAATTGTTACGTTTGACGACGCTATGGACGTTATGCAGGAGGAAAACACAGAGGACTTCTCTCGTATGGCGGCTATGGCTCCTATTGAAGACCCGTATTTTAAGACGTCAGTTTTTGCACATGCGAGAAACAGAATACTTTGGCTATTGGTTCTCATGCTTTCAGCGACGATAACCGGTTCGATTATCACAAGGTATGAAGCGGCATTTGCAGCTGTGCCTTTATTAGTGTCGTTTATTCCTATGCTTACTGGAACAGGAGGAAACTGCGGTTCACAGACGTCGACTATGATAATTCGAGGAATGTCGTTGGGAGAGATCAGGTTAAAGGATTTTTTTAAGGTAATATTGAAGGAATTCAGGATATCTTTGATTGTGAGCATTATTCTTGCGTTTGTTAATGGAATAAGAATTTATATAACTTACACATATTTTTATACGGACACATCAGCTGACCCAATAAAGCTTTCAATAACGGTAAGTCTTGCGATAATTGCAACGGTTATAATGTCAAAGCTTATTGGCTGTATGCTTCCGATGCTTGCAAAGAGGCTTCATCTTGACCCTGCCATAATGGCGGCGCCTCTTATTACTACCATTGTGGATACTTGTTCGACATTAGTATTCTTTAATATTGCGATGCAGATGTTTAATCTATAGATAACAATTAAATAAAATATTATAGAAAGCCCTTGTTAATATGCAAGGGCTATATTTTTTTATTTAAATTATGCTTTTAAGCTTTATTATTAAAAATTAATGATAAAAACTAAATTATTAATGTTTTTCGATAAAAAACTATTGACAAACGATAAATGGTGTGGTATATTAATAATGTCGATAACCGGTGTGACATTATATTAATGCTTTTAAGAGGCTCTGTTAAAGCTTTAAGGCAGAGTTGGCGAAAAAATGAGGGAGGATTTTTTATGAAGGGTATAAACAAAGTTATTATGGTAATTTCAAAGGTCTTAGAAATTTTACATTGGGTGGGCAGTCTATTTATGGCAGCTGTTCTTGTGTGTTCAATTACAGCAAAGGATTGGCTTGCAAATCATGTGAGTGACATTGTTGCTAAAGCTGGTGATACTATATCCACATATGGTTTTGAATTAAAGATTGTTGGATTAGATAATAATGTAAACATAACGGCAATAATGCTGTTTTCAATAACGGCAGTTATTGTGCTTAATGTATCAGCAATGGTATGGAGAAATATATATCTTATTTTAAAGACTGCCAAGGGAAAAACTTGGTTTTCAAATGGAAAGACTCCTTTTCAGAAAGATATCATCCGCATGGTCAGGGAAATCGGAATATTCTATATTCTTATTCCTGTTGTAGGTTTGATTATGAGTATTATATCACGCATTGTGCTTGGTGTTGATGTTACAGAAGCCGCAGTTGACATGGGTGATATTATTACAGGAATTTTAGTTCTTTGTCTGACACAGGTTTTTTCTTATGGAGCAGAACTTCAAGAGGATGTAAACGGACTTTTATAAGAGGGGATAGTTATGGGCAAAATAATATTACGTCTTGACAGAATGATGGTAGAACGAAAAATCTCGCTTAATGAGCTTGCAGAAAGAGTGGGGATTTCTAACGTTAATTTATCGAAAATAAAAAACAACAAAGTAACTGCAATCAGGTTTTCTACTCTTGCCGCAATATGCGAAGTTCTTGAATGTGAAGCTGGAGATATTTTAGAATTTCAGAAAGATGATTAATATTAAAGGAGCTGCTTCATATTTTCGGAGCAGCTCCTTTAACATTTTTATAATTATTATTTTATGGTTTTTCTTTAAACTTATCATGGAGCGTTTCGAGGGCTTTTTTTTCAATTCGGGAGACATAGGATCTTGAAATGTTTAACTTTGCTGCGATTTCACGCTGGGTCATAGGGGCATTGCCGGAAAGTCCATATCGCATGATAATAATCTCTGTTTCTCGTGGTGTGAGATATTTATCAATGAATTTATACAGCTCTTCAGATTTGATGATCAATTCAATTTTATCGACAACAGATTCGTCATCAGGAATAATATCTATCAATGTAAGCTGATTGCCGTTGCGGTCGGTTTCAATGGGCTCATCAAAATGCAATTCGCCTGCTGTCTTTTTCAAGCTTCTGAAGTGCATGAGGATTTCATTCGCTATCCGCTCGTAGCGGCTCTTCATTTTCCTCTGAAAAGCTTGCAAAATCTATGCTGTTTTCATCGTATCCAAACAGCAGAACGTGGGCGTTTTCGCCGTCCCAGATCACCTTTTTCACAAATGTGCGTACTGCCGCGCGTCTTTGCTCAATTTCCATTGTATCAAAGGATTTTCCGAAGGATACAAGCAAATCCTTCAGCATTTCAAAATCGCTGTCAGAATACTTGTTTTGATTCGTCATATTGGAAATATCTGCCATCCGCTTTTTAACACTTTCCACTTTGGTATGCAGTTCATTGATTTGTCCGGTAATATAATCAAACGCCGCCGTACCGTCAGATTTGGCAAGAGCAGAGACAAGAGCAGTGATTTGCTTTTCGCTTTCCTGTTGCTCTTTTTTCAGTCTGGCGAATTTCTCTTCAAAATCTTCTCTGTTTGCTTCTATTTCCTGCCTTGCGGTTTCCAGCCCTTTGACACATGCAGAACTGTTTTCCGATAACAGTTTGATTTGTTCGCAGATGGCTTTGTCAAGCTCGTTTCCGTTGGGATTTTTGCTGTTGCAGTTTTTGCATCGGCTCTTTTCTTTTGTCTGGCAGAGATAGGAATAAATTTGCTCTCCGTCCTTGTTCAGCCTTTTGGATAACTTCGGACGCATAAAGTCTCCGCAGCTTCCGCAGAACAGTAAACCGGACAAAAGAGCTACATTGCTTCTCGGCTTGCAGTAGGACTTGGAGCGGTTTTGCTCTAAAAGATTTTGCACCTTTACCCAATCCGCCCCGGAAATCAGTCCTTTATGTTTTCCAACCGCTATAATCCATTCGTCCATCTCACGCATTTTATTTGCCTTGCCGGTTTTCTGAATGGTTTTGTTGTAAGCCATAATCCCATGCTTGCCGTCAAAGTCGGATTTATCTGCATAAATTTCAACGCCATTACTTTCAAAATAGTTCCAGGCTTCCGTGTCCGCTTTCATGTAAACGGGATTAGCCAAAATGGAACGAATGGCAAATCGGGTAAAATCCTTGCCGTTCTTTGTTGTGATATGATTTTGTATTAAATATGTTTCAGTTTTGGTTAATGAATTGTTTGTAAGGAATTTTTCAAAGATAGTTCGGATAAGCTCCGCTTCCTCTTTTATAATGTCCAGCTTGTATGCCTTGCGCTCCTTTCCGTCTACCGTTACGCTTCCTACAATCTGCGTGCTTTTGTAGCCGGTTGGAGTATTGCCGCCCAGCCATCTGCCGGATTTTGCAAGTTCATGCATATTGTCCTTGATACGCTCCGCAATGGTTTCTCGTTCCATCTGTGCAAAAACAGTACACATACTCAGCATAGCCCTACCGGACGGAGTGGAAGTGTCGTACCGTTCGCTGACCGAAAGAAAAGCTACGTTCATATCTTCAAACACTTCGTACATCAGCGAAAAGTCCGCAACATTACGACTGATACGGTCAAGCCGATAGCACACAACCGCCTGAATATGATTTGCCTTGATTTCTTTCATCATTTCTTTAAACTGCGGTCGGTTGGTGTTTCCGCCGGAAAAACCCTCGTCCTCAAAAATGAGTATATCCGCTTCTTCTGTCTCTGGATTATGCAGTCGGATATATTGCCGGCACAGTTCAATTTGATTTTCAATACTTTCACCCTTACCTGTAAATTTTGATTTACGGGAGTAGATGGCGAATTTCCTGAAATCCTTATTTTCAGTTTTCATATGGATAACCTCCACGATATGTTATGTAATATTTAGTTTTATCACATTATGGCTCTTACCTACACCCTTATTATAAACCAAAAACGCAAAAAAAGCAAAACATCTCCTCGCCATAGAGCAAAATTTTTCACGTATACGCAAAAAACCGCCTATGATTTCTCATAGACGGCGCATTTCATTGTAATCGGTAAAACTTATTTTTTATCCGATTCAGTCATGTTTTCGAGTGCAAATTCGCAGCATTGCACAACTACTTGATTAAAAGAAATATCATTGTCATTCGCCAGCTTTTGCAATTTGTCTATCAAATCGTCGGGCATACGAATTGTTTTATTGGAACATTGATGTTTCTTGATTTTAAATACTCTTTCATCCATTTTTAACACCTCATATATAAGATAAATTATATTGTATTTTGAACAGAAATAATATATGCAATATTTTATGTAAATTTTACTTGCAATTTTACTTGTGGCGTGCTATAATGTGTTTGTATAAAAAGCGTTATGGAGGATTTCATATGAAAAATTGTATAAAATGTAATCAAAAGTTGGAAGATAACGCCATTTTTTGTAACAGTTGTGGCGCTTCACAGGAGACAGAAAATCAAATTGATAGTGTAACAGTTAATGATAATGAAACCACACCTACTACCATTGAACCTGCAAAAGGATTTAGCGAATATTTCAAAAACGCCGTAAACTATGCGAAGCTGGACAAGGAGAGTAAAAAGAAAGTATTTAAGCAAACCTTGCTTGGCGGCTTTGCTATTTTAGCTTTGGTGTTTATAATTCCTGTTGTTTGCGTTTTCGTTAGTGATTTAACTAAGTCTCCTAGATCTCAACCAACAGGAACATTTTCAACTTCGGACACTTCTGAACCTACAGAAATTGGTGAACATATTACGGAAAATATTGCTTTATTCAAATCCAATTCAGGAGCTATTTATACCTACACATTGAAAGATTTTAATGACCGTATAAATAGGAGATTAGGAGCAGAGCTATTCAATTATTCTGAGTGGGAAAAACGAGATTTGCAGACTCAAGAAAAAAGCGGAGTTGAATTTGTATCATATACTTATGATATAGTAACTGGAAACTCGCTTACTGGTATGATCGAAGTATTGGTTGAAAAAGATAGCAACTATATTTTAGGAATAAATATTGGTGTTGATTCAAATGCAGATGACGGTAAGGCAGCTCCAACAGCAATAACATGGGGATTGTTAGGATGTGGCTCTGAAATTGATGATAATACTGTTAACACAATTTTAAGTCGTTTTCTTGATAATTTAAAAAATGGCAAGTATGAAATGTTCTATTTTAATAATTCCTCATTTGAACTATATAAAGAAAATGGAATGATAATGGTTTCCATATTGCCTATTTCAGATACAAAAATAGAAGAAAATAATTTGGTGGTTATAGAGCCACCTGACAAAAATATAACTTCTGAATCCATTAGTTCAGAAACAACAGAACAGCAAGAGACCTCTGAACCTGTAAACCTTTTCCAAAGAACATGGACAAGTAGTGATGGCTTGTATCAAATGAATATTGCAGAGGTTTACGAGGACGGAAGTATTGTAGGCACTTTAAAAATAAGCAATGGTTCTCATTCTATGTCTTTTGAAATCAGTGCTTCACCGAATGATGAAGGAACATATTATTCACAGTTAAATGATGGTTACACTACCACCGATATTTGGTTCTATTTCCCAGATGAAAATCAAATGCAATGCTCATTGAACTCAGAAGATGGCGATTCAATACAATTTACCATGAATTAAAAAATAGGAGGCCATGTTTCAGATGCAAAGCAGTTGAAAGAATCATTTCTCAAGACTTACAATGAGCAAATGCAAAAAACGATAGATGAAACAAAATAAATTTAGATTGAATAAGTTATATGAGGTGAATAACATATGAAATTGAGAAAATTTAAAATTAGTTTTTGGGTTGACGGACATCATTATGAATCTGTAATTGAAGCAGCCACACGATCTGATGCAAGAAATATGATACAGGCTCAATACAATAATAAAGCAAGCAATGTCATGATTTACGACGCTTAAATATCAAAATGTTTAAATAATCGTTAAAAAGACGCTCTGAAAAACAGGGTGTCTTTTTTGTTTGGTCACTATTCGGCTATACACGCCCATAGAGAGCTTTTCAATTTCCCCGAAAAACTCCCGCCAAAGATAGCAAACACTCTCTATACGCTTTATAGATGGCTGCAACAATAAAATAACATTGCAACCGCTTTTGTCAACCTCTGCAATACAAATGTTTTTACACAACCTGAATTGTTGACGGATTGTGTGCCGAAATATAAATGTCAGGTGATGAAAAATGGTAACAGTAACTATTAAAGAGGAAGAAAAAACAACCAAGCGCAAGCAAACAGAATTGGATTATGTTATAACTATGCTATGCAAAACGGCTGACGCGGTATTTGAAATTGGAGAAATTCTCGGTCAAACAATGCTGGAGTTAGAAGTCTGCAAAACAAAGAAAACGAAAATTAAATCGTCACATATTGTAAGCGTGGTAGTGTAAAAGCTACTGCGCTTTTCTTTTTGCAATTTTGCTATAGGAGCTCATAGAGAGCTTTTAGTATTCGGGCGGGCAAGGCTTTGCAAAAGATAAATAAACGGCTCTATGAGTTCTATAGACGGTCAGCCAGCCGACATAGACCCAAAGAGCCGTTTTTATAAGCCTGTTTGTGAACTTTTTGTTAATTATGCGGAAAAGTCAAGTAATTCCTGATGTTTTTCAAGAAAAATTTCGTTATTAATTATACAGAAATTTTTTATACGAAAATGGAGGAATTTAAACATGCAAACAAATCAATATCCTTGGGTCTACACCGACCACAACGGCAGACACCATATCAATCGGCAACAACTTTATTGCCACATGAAAGAACATCTTAAATTAAAGATTACAAATGCCGGCAATATCTATCTACTGAACGACAACATTTATAAGCGGCTTTCAGAACGAGAATTTAAAGCGTTTATGAAAGAATACTTGCCGATAGAATATCGCAGTAACAAGGACTGGGAAGCCGTGTGGAAAGAATATTCTACTGACTTTCCTGATGTAGCAGAGACAGATTTTAATTCAAACGAGAATATGGTTCCGTTTCAGAATGGCATTCTTGAACTGGATAACGGGAATCTGAGAGAGTTCAACGAACAAGACTTAATCACAAGGAAAATTGAATGCAAATATGTTCCGAACAAAGTGCTTGAGGACGCTCCGATATTCAATAGATATCTAAGCAAGCTATGTAACAACAATCAGACAGAAATGAATTTTTTGCTCGAATACATAGGAGCTATTCTATCCAATGTTAAAGGATGGAGATTTAAAAAACTTTTGATATTAGTCGGTCCTGGAAATACAGGAAAGACACAGCTTCGTGAGCTTGCAATGAATTTGCTTGGAAGAGAAAATTGCGTTTCTATTGACATGAAAAAAATCAATGAGAGATTCGGTGCGGCTCAGTTATATCAAAAAAGACTGGCAGGAAGCGGAGATATGTCAACCGTTGAAATCTCCGAAATGGCTGTTATTAAAAATCTGACGGGCGGAGATAGTCTGTTTGCAGAATACAAAGGCAAAGACGGATTTTCTTTCCGTTATGACGGACTGCTGTGGTTCAATGCAAATGCACTGCCGCATTTCAGGGGAGACAGGGGGGATCATGTGTATTCTCGGTTTGTCATTATAAATTGTAACAATATAATACCAGCCGAGGAAAGAGACCCTAATCTACTGGACAAGCTAATGTCTGAAAAAGATATAATTGTCAGTATAGCAATCGACCATTTGAAAGAAGCGATTGGACGAGGATATAAATTCTCTGAAAGCAATGAAATGGTTGCTGCAAGAAAAGAATACTCTATAGAGAATAATTCTCTTCTGACTTTTATTAACGACTGTTGCGAATGCTATACAGTAGAGCATAAAACGAAACGGTCAGAGTTCAATCGGGTATATAAGATTTGGTGTAATGCCAATAGCGTACTGCCTGAAAGAGACCGAGAAATCGGAAAGCAGTTAAAGGAGTTCTTTGAAATTGAAGTTCAAAAGAACAACGGACACTACTACTATTCGCTAAAAATCAAAGATGAAGTGCTAAAAGAGTACGACAGTACAAACTATGCACTTCAACAAATGGGAATAAAATACAATAAGTAGAGTCGGGGCAAAAAGGGGCAAATTTAATACATTCTATAGTGCAAAAATCAAAGCACAAGACAAGAACGTATAACATTTGCCCCTTCCCGCCCCAAACATAAAAAGGATGTATAAGGCAATATCAAATTTCAATCAAACTAATGCTGCATATCAAAAGCATAGTTTTATAATTGCTGTTTGATATTCCTTTAGAATAATATTGTACAAGCTGTGTGGCATATATTGTAGTTAAGCAGAGAAAGGGGGAAAGATGATTGCAGAGTGAATGTAATATTTTATTATCCTAAAACGCAAAAGGAAATACAAGAATTGCAGAAAAAAGTAGCTTCTGTTCATATTCAGGCAGTAAAAGATTACATAAAGCAGTTGCCTTGCCCCAGAGAACAGAAGTTAGAATTGATACAAAGTATAAAGAACACGATACAAGAAAAAGACGGTCTGGCTGAATAGGCTTGACCGTCTTTTATATAAAAGTAGACAAATTTTTGTGTTTATGGTATAATGAAATAATCTATTTATGAGGTGATAATATGGAATATGAGAAAATAGGGAAAGATTTAGAAAATTATTGTAATAAATATCGGATTCCAATAGAATATGTATTCAAAATCTTGGAAGATCAAAAAGTTGTTCCTATGATAAGAGGAAAAGCAACAGAGTATAGTGCATATTTATTAATTAAAGAAGCCCTAAACGATTCTGAGTGGTCTGTACAAAAGTTAAATCTAAATGCTCAGTCGAATCAAGATGATGAAGATATATCAGTTACTCATCTAAGAACAGGTATTATTATAAAAATTGAGTGTAAAAATGCAACCAGAGGTTCTTTCAAATCTGGTAAAGGTTGTAGAAAAGCAAAAGAACCGCATTGTACAATAAAATGTCATAAGAGTCGAAGTAATATTAAATTAGTAGGAACTACTAACGATAGATATCCGGTAAACACCTTTGATATTGTGATGACTAATTTATCAAATTCTATTATTGCTAATGCTACTTACTCAGAGGATTTTGAATTGTTACCTAATGATACTGTCATCAAATTACTTTGCGATTATTATGGCGTTTCAAACACTTTTGAAGATATATTTGGTGTGATGTATAATGATTGGAGATTTGCAAAATCGACAGATTTAGCAGAGAATGAATTTATCCCTAGAACACCTATATTGCGTTTAAATGGTAACGATTCATGGAAGAAAATCTCTGAACTGGAAAATACGCTATTAGAAATTGTTAGAGAAAAAATAAGAAAAAAGAAAAGATGATTTAATAGTTTAAAATAAATAGTTCTTTTCCTTTCTTCCGACTTCCTTTTTGATTGGTTCCATTTTTTTGATCATCAGTCCGTGAAATACAATAGTTCCACTCTTTATCATAAAAATTAGTAGCCCAATTATATAATTCTTTAATTTCCTCGCAATTATCATATGTTATAAACATTTTTAATCTATTCGAATTTCTATGTAGTGCATTACATAGTCTAATATGATCTTCTTGACTGAAAGATTCCGTATAAAATTTGTCTTGGTCAGCATTGAAATATGGAGGATCAACGAACAAAAAGGTTCCATCCTCAACGCCGTCAATAACTTCTTCAAAATCTACATTTTTTAATGCTACATTTTGAAGTTTTAAAGATGCATTCTTAATAGCTACCGGCCAATTCTTTGGTTGCATTGAAAATTTATCTCCATATCCCCAATAACAGTTTGGCATATTCATTATACCAGAATAACTAGTTCTGTTTAAATAATACCATCTTCCAGCTGTTTCAATTTCATTAGATGGCTTAAATTCATTTTTAAAGTAACTGTGCAATTCTTTTAATGCAGGATATGGTCTTAAAAAATTAATTAATTCTTGAGGGTAATCTCTAATTATTTTATAAGTAAGCATAAGTAGCTCATCTTTATCATTCAAAATATTTTTCTCAACTTTTGGTTTATTAAAGAAAATAGATGCTCCACCGGCAAATGGCTCACAATAAGAATTGTGGTTTGTAATATGTTCTGTAATTAATTTACGAGCATAATACTTCCCTCCTGCATATCTAAAAGGCGAGTGAATACAATCCAAATTAGTTTGTACAAGATAAGCTTCATCTTCTAGTTGTTTATTTCTTATTTCATTTATTTGTTTTTTCAGTAAATCGGTACATTTTTGAGAAAAAGAATTACCATTTCCACATTCCAAAATATCCAATTCTAATTCATCTGTTAAATATATTTTATAACCTTTCTTTTTCAATTCTTCTGGCATTATATTTCTACCAGCATTTTTACGTTTTCCACCAGTCATATTATTACCTCATTTCTTTTATATTATAGCAAAATTAATTTGATTTATCAACCCTTTATTTCATATTTAAATACCCTTTCCCACATTCTTTTTGTCACCCTCACTTTTCCACTTTCCCATCGTTTTACTGCTCCAGTACTGACGCCAATCAATTTTCCAAATTGATACTGCGTCATTCCCATACTTTTTCGTATAGCCCTAATCTGCCAGCCCTGTCCCTCATATAAAAAACGATTATACTCGTCCAGTAAATCCACTACATCAATTTCAAACAGCTTTGCTATCCGCTCCAGCTTATCAATTGGGTAATAATCATGTTCCACACACTCGTAATGAATATATGTAGTTCTGTCAATTCCTGCATATTCAGCGACTTCACGCTGGAGCAGGGATTTTTTATATCTGTACCAACGAAGCTTGTCCGAAGTATGATTAAGCTTTTCAGGATTGGGATGTTCCTGCAAATACTTCTGTCCCTCGGTCAGCTTGCAAAAATGCTTAAAAGAAAAGCTGAATACAAACAACGGAACATAAAAAGTCCTGCCGTTTATCGTCCTGTAAAGCACAAACAAATTTTACCTATTTTATAAAGTCGTTTCCATTTTTGTCTTTCGCACATCACACTGGAAAAGAGAGCTTCTTTTTCCGCTTGATGAGCAGATAGAGCCGTTATGAGAGCATTGGTTTTTCTACACATCTGCTGCCATAGGTGGCAAAACGGCATCCTTTTGTATAATCAAAAGTTGAAACAGCTTTTATAAGACCAATGGTACCAATGGAAATCAAATCGTCTTGATCCTGTGATGTTGAATAGTATTTTTTTATAATATGGGCAACAAGCCGCAGGTTATGCTCAATTAATTTATCTCTGGCTTTTGAATCTCCTTCAGCCATTTTTACAAAACACTCGTGTTCTTCTTTGGCTGACAATGGTTTTGGGAAAACGTTTTGGTTTTCAAAATGGAGTGCAAAAAACAAGAAATGCTGTGACAGAAAATTTAATAAAAGTGTGAGCATAAAAACCTCCCGAAAAGCAGATTAATCAAAATGTATTAATTAATTCTATGCGCTTTTCGGGATTGTCTATGCAAGTACTTTTTTGTCTTTTTTTATTTATCGCCCATCCATACATGAACTGAAAAATTGCATTTGCAAACGGGACAGCAAGTGGTATGTCTTCCTCGTTTTCTTGGAAGCCTTAAAGTTTTTCCGCAATTCGGACAGCGCTTAAAACAGAAGGTTTTGTTCTGCTGTATTCGAGAAGTAATATTGGAAAAGGTTCTGCGAATGCCTGCGGTTAAATTCTGATATTTCATATTTTCAGCACTTCTTTTTGAAATATTGCGGGACAAAAATCTGAAGATTCCATAAAAGAAAAGTGCAAGCCCGACAAAATAGAGAATTCTCGAATGAACAAAAAGATTTATAAAGGCAATGAATACATATACTACAGCCAGGCCCAAGAGCATTGAATCGGGACCGTATCTTCCCTGCATAAATTGTTGTAAGCGATATCTTAAATTCATCACAAATCAATTCCTTTCTTAAATAATACGAAATAAAACAGGGGTATGCTTCTTATGCATACCCCTTTGTGTTTTACTTTTTATTGCTGTTTAAAATGTTGTAAACCTCTTCAACAGTATATCTGTCAATTGCTTTGTCGTTAATATCATATGAAATCTTGCTTACCCAATTATCTAAGTTTTTCTGGTAATCATCAGATTTCATCTGCTGCAGGACTACGCTGTGAGTATCTTTATCAGCTATATATTCTTTGCTTCTCTCTGTTACATCGCCTTTAATTATGATGTAATAGCTTGTATCGTCTTCATATGCTGCTGCTTTTCCGACTTCAAGTTTTTTAATCTCTGTTAAGGCTTTACCGAGAATTGAATCAAGTTCATCATCTTTTAATGCACCGAAATTTGTCATTGATTCATTCGGATATGGATTTTCAACTTCAGAGCTGTCGTCTGTCGCACTTTCGTCATCAGCAGATGATGTATTGTCGGAGCTTACATCTTTGGCAGATTCATTTTCACCCTCAGCCTCAAAGCTTGAAAGCGTACCTTCTGTTAAGCTGCTGTTTTCTTCATTAACAGAATTATCTGCTGAGGAGGATGTTGTATCAGCGTCAGTAGAGCTGTCAACATCAGACGATGAAGCTTTCTGTTCTTCCTGATATTTTTTATATGCATCAATAACAGTATCAAATTCCTTAAAGTTCAGACCGTCAGCCATTTTTAAATATTTATCTCTCAGGTCTTTACTTTCTTTATCGGCAGATTCATCCTGAGCATTCTTTTGAAATGACATTACCTTATATCTTAAATAATTATCATTAACATAACTAACAAGGTCACTGTTTGAAACCTCTTCAATTCCACCTTCAGCATAGTAGTAGTTAAAAATAGCTGTTCTTTTTGCTGAATTGAGATAAACCTCTTTTAGAGATTCTCTGCTTATTCCTTGTTTTTCAAAGTCATCGCCGGAACTTTCCCATGCGTTAGAAACATTAGAATTAATTTCTTTTATTGTATCACTGTCAATCGTAAGCTTTAGCTCATCAAATTTTTTGTTGATAGCGGCATGTTCTTTTGTATGATTAAGAGCAACCTCTGACACATAGTCAGTAAAATTTTTGCCGTCTATTTTCTGATTAAGAAAGTCAGTAGTTACACCTGTTTGATATAAGGTGTTCATTTGAGTTGACATTTCATTATAAATATAATCAATATAAACTCCGGCTTTAATTTCTTTGTCATCCGCTTTAAGTGCGTAGCTTGTGTCGGCACAGCCTGTAACGCAGGCAGCAATTGTTACGGCAGTGAAAAAAGCCGCAGTTTTCTTTAATATTGCCATTAACTTAACATTCCTTTCTGGATTTTATTTTCCGAATATTTTTAACCCGAAAAACTCAATACTTTTTAAGTTCTATAATTTATATATTATACAACTTTTTTATATTTAAGTCAAGAGATTTTGCTGAATTTGCTGAATTTTAATTAACAATGGGTGATAGGTATCAATATTTTATTAAAATAGTTGTGAATAAATCTGAAAAAGGTTAAAGAAAAATATTTTGTTTCACTTATATTTATAGAGGCTTTCTGTGTTATGATTAAAATACATAATTCAACAGAAAAGGAATGATTTTAATGGCAAAGCGCAAAAGATACGACGTATATCGGCCTGAGGTACACGGAAAGAAACTGATAGGCAGGGCAGATGAACTTAATGAAGCAATGGCAGAGGGAGAAGAAAAAGGATGCAGGGTTCTTGGGTGTCCCTGCGGCAAGTATACTATCTATGATAACAAGCTAAAAACGGATAATATTAGAATTATGATCAAAGATCAGATTAGGCAGGAGAAGAGAATAGAACGTGAAAGACAAAATGCACAAATTAAATTAGAATAAACTGTAATAGTATACAAAAATAAATAATTATTATAAACTATTGCACAAAATTAGTAAAATGTTGATTTAATATAATAAAGGAACAGAAAATGTAAAACGAGAGAGGTGATTCCAATGCAGAATTAAATTTAATTCGGACTAATAAAAAATAATAAGAAAAGAGGAAATAAAAATGAGTAAAATTTTTAAAAGAATCGCTGCAATGAGTGCGGCAGTAATGATGATGGCTTCTATTTCATCTATGGGAGTGAGTGCTTTGGATAATACTTATTCACTTTACATAACAAATTATGCAAATGTAAATACCAAGAAGTGTCAGGCTGGCACATCACATAAGGATGGTTGGATTACAACGACTGTTAACTTGGACAAGGTATCCAGCGGTGCGGGAATAACTTATATAACATACGTAAATGGAAAATTTGTAGGAAGCACCCCCAAAATTTCTAAAGTTGGTGCTTATCCTAAAGACTACAGTAATGGTGAAATTATAAGGAATAAATCAATAACTATAACTGTGAATCTCGCACCTTCGTCAACCGGAATAGGAAGTTCTGCAAGTGGTTGGGTTTCAGGAAGTTAAGGTTTGAGATTAAAAATGTCAAGCGATAATTAATTATAAGCTCCTCAATTATATCAACTAACACAGATTATTGAGGAGCATTTTCTTTATTTAATTGAAAGGTGGCAGTAAATGAAAAAACAAATAATAATAACTTCAATAATTGCTGTAGTCGTATTATCTTCCTGTGCTCAGACACCTGATAGCATACAAGGAAATAATTATAATACCGATTTGAATTTAAACGATAAAGTGCCAGTTGAACATATCCTTGATGACTTTGATGAAGCTTTTAAAACAGAATATTTAAAATTTAAATTGCCTGATAAGTCATCTGTTATCATAAATCAGCCTGAGGGGGTTTATGATCTTGAATTAAAGTATGTTAATTCTGAAAAAAGTTTGGAATGGTTAAAAGAAAAAGTGTTTAAATTGGCTGAAATTTTTAATGTTACAAATGGTGATTTGAAAGTCACAAAAGATATTCGTTATACTATAGAAAATAATGTGGAAAAAGTTAGACTAAGCCTACTTTCAGAGCCCAACTATGATTTAAATGGTGATTGGAATCCTAATGATATAGTAACAAATAAAATTGAATATTTAGACAGAAAAAAATTAATTAATCCTGATTATAAATCTATAATTGATAAATATGTTAAGTGTGCGAATGATATTAATGTTGCGTTTGGTGGTGTACTTAATCATAATCCAATGGATTTATATATCAAAGATTATAACAGTGAAATTTTTTATGAACTTAGTTTACAACCCACCTATAAGGGAATAGGTATTCAATGCATAACTCCTACATTTATTCCAAGTGATATATTTGAAGGAAATAATGCATTAATGACAATGAGTTTCGATATCAGGTTTTTGTATGATAATAATTTTAAACTTTACTCATTTGTAAGTAGCAACAACTATACTCCTGTTAAAGAGGAAGTAATAGATAAATTGATTTCATTTAAGGGCGCATGTGATATTCTTGAGGAAGAGCTTGCATCAAATGTAAGAATGGAATTTGACGATGTGAAGCTATGGTATGAACCGAGAGGAACAATATTAGATGCGACCACTGAAGACGGTTTTGACGGAAGCAAGACAACAAAATGCACACCAAAGTGGTTTTTTATATCAGACAACGAAGAAGATAGTGGATTACATCACGCTATAAATTATGTAACTGTAGACTGTGTTACGGGTGAAATTGAAGTTTTCTTTCCGGGGTGAGGTGAATAAATGAAATCTTTACGCTGTGACTTGAATAAGACTATAATAAATTCAGGTTTTATAGGAGCAGTATTTATTACTTTCATTTTGTGCTTTACAGCTTATGCATATATTGACAGTGCAACAAATAAAACTTATTCAGTATTTGAAGCATTATTTAATCTTGATAAAAATATAATTCAAACCAATAGTGATTTTGCTTCAATATTTATTTTTAGAAAGGCGATGTCCGGATACATAACTATGTTCTTGCCGATAATCGTGGCATTTCCGTTTATGGTATCATTCTGTGCGGAAAGAAATAACGGACTTATGCGCTTTACTATAACCAGAATAGGAAAGTATAAATATTACTTCTCAAAGTTTTTTGCTTCATTTATAAGCGGAGGGCTTGCAGTATTAATAGGTACTGTAATTTTCGGATTAATATCGGTAATTCTTTTCCCGGAATTGCCTTCTTATAATTTATCGCCCGATGAATTGGAGGGGCTATTGCCCGAAGGTATTACTGTAACGGTGATAAAAACATTAGTTTCTGCCTTTTTTTATGGAGCAGTCAGTACATTGCCGGCGTTCTTGTTGAGTTCTTTCTGTAAAAATCCATATCTGATTACCTGTATTCCATTTTTGCTGACTTATATATGGAATACCACCCTTGAAAAGCTCATTTCAAAAGGGCTTGAAATAGGAGATTATGAGGTTTATGACAAGCTCTCGCCATTTTATCCTAATGCAATTGCTAATTTGTGTTATAGCAGTGAGTTCGATTTGGCTGCAAAGAAAACAATATTGTTTAATATAATTTATGCAGCTGTAATGTTGACAGGTTTTATTTTCCTTATGAATAAACGCAAGGATAAGGGGTGTTAATATGAATAATTTCAGTATTAAAAAAAGCTTTTCCTGCGCTAAAACCGAATATGTAAAATGGATATGTGATGCGAGGATGATAATACTTGCAGTTTTTGTGATTTTTATTTACAGCTTTGCGATTGAACCGCTTTTAGCAAATGCAGAGCTTATGAATGAACCGCTGAATATTTTAGAGCCGTTCATAGCAGTTTCAAATTCCTGGGCAATACTTCTTATTATACCATTAGTATTTCTGACGCTGATTGCAGATTATCCGAGAATTGATACAAATACGGTTTTCTATATAATCAGAATAGGCAGGTTAAACTGGCTGTTGGGGCAAATAATAAAGCTGGTTTTTATGGCTGTTTCATATTTGGCTGTAATATTTTTGGGTGCAGTAATTCCAATGCTGTCAAAGGGTTTTTGGTATAACGGCTGGAGTAATGTAGCAACGGGTTTTGTAAAAATGTTTCCTGAAAAACGAGGAAATTTCGGTGTTCAGCTTCTTCCTGAAAATCTTTATAATCAGATTTCAGTATTTAAAGCTGCGGTTCAAAGCTATCTGCTTGTATTTGCATATCTGATGATAATCGGCTTGCTTCTCCTTGCATTTTCACTTATAAAAAGAAAGACCGCAGGATTTGTTCTCTGCGGAGCTATTATTTCATTGGGAACAGCCTTTTGTTCGATAAAAACAAGTCTTATGTGGACAATGCCAATGGGGAATTCTATTATATGGCTTCACTATACAAAATATTTTAAAGAACCTGTAATGTCAATGGGATTTTCGGCAATATATCTTACGGCTTTTATTGCTGTTCTGTTAATTTTCTGTGGAATATCAATTCATAAATTTAACTATGACAATGTCTCAGAAATAGCCGGTTAGGAGGGATAGCTTGATGAATATAATTGATGTAAAAGAAGTAAATCTTACTCTTGGAAAGACCCAAATTTTAAAAAATATAACCGTCAGCTTTGAAGAGGGCAAAATTCACGGACTTATAGGAAGAAACGGTTCTGGCAAGACTATGCTGATGAAATGTATTTGTGGTTTTATAAAGACAACAAGCGGAGAAATTATCGTTGACGGAAAAAAGATTGGAAAGGATGTTGATTTTCCCAAGGACATGGGAATTATCATTGAAACTCCCGGTTTTATTCCGTATTATTCAGGCTATAAGAACTTAAAGCTTCTTGCCGGGCTTAACAACAAAATTGGTAAAGACGAGATTAAAAAAAGTATGCAGCAGGTGGGACTTGATCCGGCTCTTAAACGGCATGTTAAAAAATATTCACTCGGAATGCGGCAAAGATTGGGACTGGCGCAGGCAATTATGGAAAATCCTAAGATATTGGTGCTGGATGAGCCGTTTAACGGTTTGGATAAGGATGGAGTAAAGGATATGCGGGAATATCTTCTCGGCTATAAAAAGCAGGGGAAAACTATCCTTATTTGTTCTCATTCAGCAGAGGATATATCAGTTTTATGTGATACAGTACATGAAATGGACAAAGGATTTATCAGCAAGGTATAAGATTTTCGGTCAGTTTACATAAAGTTCAAATATTAAATATATAGTTTTTTAAAGCGGAATGTCAGTAAAGATTATAAAACCATTTCGCTTTAATTTTTTGTATTTTTGTGAGGCGCTTTTCATAGATATCACTGCGGATCTTCTTCAATATTTGTCTTGAAGCAGCGCATTCGTCAAAGGTTATATCTTCATTACTCATATTTGCTTTTACTGCAAGGTCTGTAAGAACAGCAAAGACTTCTCCTGATTCGCTAATATTCATATTTTTGCATACTTTTTTTACTTTAGAAGCAAACTGAATATCTGATATATTTTTATCATTATAAATAGAAATAAGTTTAAAGTATTTTATACAGCATGTATAAATGTTTTGTATACATTTTTGCCTGTCAGAGTCATTTACTGATTTTCGCAGCTTTTTTAAATTTAATTTACGTCTTATAATAATGAATAGAACTATTGCTCCTAATCCGATAAATACGGCGGCTGATGTCATCAGGATACGAATAGTTGAGTTAGAATATACATTGTTATTTGTTAAATTTATAGAGGGTTTAGAATCAGATTTAATAGGAGCTGAAGAGGAATGGTCTGATTTTGATGAGCTGTCGTTTTTTGAAGTATCAGCTTTTGACGAACTATCGTCAGAGGCCCATATCTGTTCACCATAACCGGGGGTAAATTCACAGGGTATCCACCCGATTTCCTTTATAAAAACTTCTGTCCATGCATGGGCAGATTTATCTTTTACGGCAATATTATAAAGACCGTTTTCATCCGGATTTTTAAGTTGTGTAGGTGAAACGGCATATCCTTCTACGTATCTTGCAGGGAATCCGAATTTTCTCATAAGCATAGTGCCGGCAGATGCAAAATAGGTACAATATCCCTTATTCTGCTTACCCAGAAAATAGTCGATAAAATCTTCGCCGTCGGGTGTTTTTCCGGGGGCGAGGGTATATTCATAATTCTCCTTAAAGTAATCTTGTATTGCATTTTTAACTTGAAAAAAGTATCTGAACTTTTCAAATCCGCTGCCTTGAAAATCAAGTTGATTGCTTATAATATTATAAACATTGTCCAGAGCCTCTGATTGAATCGGTTCCATGTATGCATATGATGCATAAGAATCATATATTTCTGATATATTTACTGTTTCACCATCCACATAAAGCTGTAGGTCGTTAAAGTAATCGCTGTTGTTGTTCATTTTGTCATCAAGATAAGCAATATTATAAAAAGGCATCTGATATTTTCTGCTTTGTGATTCGATGTTTTCCCAAGAACCCGGAAATGTTTTATGATTGTCAATTGCCGAATAGAGCGTCATATATGGAGCATAGAGGTATTTGTTATTTGCCCTTTTTACGTTTATGGTAATAGTATCAGGTTTTTTTATTCCGTCTTTGATACGATAAATTTCATTTTGTTCTGCCTCATAATAATTATAGTCCTGAATATACATATTATTTTCATAGAAAGCATTCTTAAGGGGTTCGGCATAATCAGGATCATTATTGGAAATCCAGCAGTTATTTTTATATTCCCCGGATATATAGCCTTTCAGATACAAAGTATCACGAAAAATGGGAACGGTTATTTCCAAGTCGGTTGAACCTTTAAATTTAATTTCATTGACATTGCCCAATTTACCCTCGTTTATTCCTCCGCTGCCTTTTGAGGAAAAAGGATTTATATCAGAGAGTATATTAATAAAATCTTGATAAGTTAAATTTTTGGTAAAACCCGAAATATCATCTCTTACCTCGTTTAGTTTTTCCGGACGCTGATAACCTAAGAAATCAGCGGTAAATGTGACAAAGGCAAAAACTCCTATACAAAGAAGTGATATAAATATAGTAAAGGACTGAAAAAACTGTCTTTTTATTTTATGGGAAGTAAGATAAAAGGACTTTTTTCTTTGATTGACAACAAACGTATTTTTTCTGCCTGCTTTATTTGAATTATGATTTATTATTTGAAGTGATAGTGTGATTATCCAACAAGTAACTACTCCGAAAACGTATATGGCAGTTGGCTTGAAGCCCCAATATACTCCTATTTCAAAAAAGGGGAAGGTAGCAAGAAATAAAAGGGGAAAATCTATTCTTATTATTAATGCAATAAAATGCAAAAGAATTATTATTAATGAAACAGCAGCAAAGAAATAGGTCGCACACTGAGAATAGGTTTCCGGATCAATAGCGTCTAAGCTCAGGCTGTTTGGTATTTTGGCATTAAGCAAATAGGCTTTTAATGCTACATAAAAGCCGTCAATCACACGGGGCAGTGAATATAAGAAATATCCGGAAATAATCAGAACATATGCTGATGATAAATAACGTACTTTTTTTCTGTGGCTTGTAATAAGAAAAAAAGCTAAAGAAAATGTAACAACCACAAGGCCTAAGATTTTTTTGTGAATATAAAGATTGGGGAAAAATGAAGCAAGCATAAAAACAGCGCAAAATGATGATATAACAAGGATCAAGCCCTGAATAAAGCGAAAGCAGTCCTTCTTATATTTTCCCTTATTATAAAGCTGAATATCTCCGCTTATTTCTATTCCGTCGGAGCTGACTAAATTGCCTTTATTCAATTGTGAAGAAGATTTTTTCATAATTGCTCCGTTCTTATAAAATAATATTGTTAAGATCTGATGAAAGTGATTCCGGTTTAACTGATACAACTTTTACATTGTTTTTATCTGAATAGTTTAAAGACAAAGGTTTTGAGTTTACATAAACAATAGTTATAAGTGTTTTTTCATTTATGTTTTCTAATAATTCCGCCAGCTTGTCCGACAAGGAGGAAGTAATAAAAATCCAGTGTGCAGACATAGGCTGACTATGGCTTAGGCTATGAATCACTGCACAATCATCCTGATGAACAGGCGCTGCTAAAACTTCACAGACAGCCTGTTTAGTATCATCGGCATTTTGGACATTTACGCTGATGTTTTTTTGTTTTGAGTCATCATACCAACAAATGTTATGAGAAATCTGTTTTTCTGAAAAATAGGATGAATATGAATAAGCAGCTGTAACAACTGCGTCATATATATCTGCGCTGTTTTCAGGTGAGTTGTTAAAACTCAGGTTAAGCAATATGGTAATCATATTTGTTATAGGCAAGGAATAGTCTTTGACCATGGTTATTCCTTGCTTAGCGGTAAGCTTCCAATGGATTCGATTAAGCTTATCGTTTTCAGCATATTCTCTTATATCAAAAATTTCTGATGGATCGTCACCTTTTTTTATTTTGGAATATACATTGCTTTCTAAATTGTCATTGCTAAAATCTAACATTTCATTTTTTAACTGCATAAGCTGAGGGAAAACAGTTATCAGAGCTTCATTTTGAGTTTTAATTTCTGACATTGTCAGCTTAGGCTTAAAGAGTTTAAGCAAGGAGCTTATTCTTACATTGGTTATCCTAAGATTTATAGTACCGCAATGATTAGAGGCAATATTGAATTTCAGAAGCTGTGAATCCTTCGCTAAAACAGGGGAGTTAATTTTAAACTTTTCTTTTTTATCTGAAAAATTCATTGAGTAAGATAACGTTATTTCAGCATTTGCAACCGGAAAAATAGAATTATTTTCTATTTTAATAGTTATTGGAGTTTGATTTTCTTTGTGCGTAATACAGTGGAGATCAAGAAATGTTAATTTTAGCTTTCTTTTCTGAATAGCAGTGATGATAATCAAAACAACAGGAAGTATTAAAAGAAATGAAAAAAGATAAAAAGACAGAATCCCCTTATATAATATATAAAACGTAAAGGATATAAGGATTAATACTAAATAGAATAAAATCATATTTAATCTCCGCTTATTAATTTACACGAGGAACCGGCACAGAGTTTATGATATCTTTCAAAATATCCTCCCCTGTTATATTATTGATTTTAGATTTTGAACTGAAGATGATTCTATGCATTAAGACATCGTTAAAACAATATTGTACATCATCAGGGATAACAAAGCTTCTGCCTTTTAAAAGCGCAGTGGCTTTTGACATTTTTAAAAGTGCGATTGTACCTCTTGGAGAAAGCCCCAGCTTTATAAACGGATGGTTTCTTGTGGCGGCTGAAAGCTTTGCAATATATTCAAACATAACATCAGATACAAATATTTTTTCTATCTCTCGTTTAGCGATGATAAGCTCTTGTGCAGTTACAACTGATTTTACATAATCCATGTTAATAAGGCTATGTTTAGATTTAAGCATGTTAATTTCACTTTCAAGGTTCGGATAACCCATAGTCAGTCGTATGATGAATCTATCCATTTGAGATTCGGGAAGCATCTGAGTTCCGACTGAACCTATCGGATTCTGAGTTGCTATAACTATATAGGGATCGGGCATTTTATAAACTTTTCCGTCTACGGTGACCTTGCCTTCTTCCATAACCTCAAGTAAAGCGGACTGGGTTTTTGATGAGGTTCTGTTAATTTCATCAGCAAGAAAAAGATTAGTTAAGGCTGCACCGGGTTTATATTCAAACTGATGAGTTTCACGGTTATAAATTGAAAATCCTGTTATATCAGATGGAAGAACATCAGGAGTAAACTGAAGCCGTTTATAATCAAGAGATAATGCTTTGGACAGTGCAATGGCAAGAGTGGTTTTTCCAACTCCCGGAATGTCTTCGATCAGCACATGACCGCCTGAAAGTATGGCTAACAATACCTTCACTATAATTTCTTTTTTTCCTATTATAACTTTTTCTATTTCATTGATTACATTTTGAGACAGCTTCAGAACGTTAAGCTGTTTAGGGGAAAGATTGTGTTTCATTTTTGTTCTCCTTATTATTTTGATAAATTTAGACTCGTTTTATATTATAATAACATATGAATCGAATTTTGACAACATATAAATTCAAAATAATTCTAAAAATATACAGGCGAAAATTTCAATGGAATACAAAATAAGATATAAGCATATTATGTTTTAGGACAAGTAAGGGTAGTGATAATATGATTCGTGAAAAAAGCAAGCTTAACGACGCTTATGAGCTGTTAACTCCGAAAATCAGGTGTGCTGTTGCGGCAATTCCTGAAATGGAACGCCAACGTATACAAGAAATCAGGCTTAGGCTTGGGAAAAAGCTGACGGTTACTCTTTTCGGTAAGGAATACTTTGTCACATGCGACGGCAGGCTTTCAGCAACGGCTAATGAAGGTGTGGATGTATTTTTTGAGGACATTGATATTACATATAAGCGTGCGTTCCGCAACTCACTTCACAGTTATCACAGGGAAATAGCCAATGGATATATTACGGCTGACGGCGGAAACAGAATAGGATTCTGCGGAACAGCAGTTCTTGATTCAACTGATAATTATTCCGTTGAAACAGTAAAACACATTTCTTCCGTAAATATAAGAATTGCGAGAGAGGTGTTTGGGGCGGGAGAGGACATTTGCGCTAAAGCCTTTTCAAACGGCCCGTCGTCTTTAATAATCGGAGGTCCTCCGGCTTGCGGAAA
The DNA here is from genome assembly GCA_900539835.1 of uncultured Ruminococcus sp. GTDB lineage: Bacteria > Bacillota > Clostridia > Oscillospirales > Ruminococcaceae > FB2012. The sequence goes on from UQDR01000014.1 coordinate 51,302, forward strand.
GACTACAGTATTAAGGGACTTATGCAGGATTCTTGGCGGTAAATACCGTTTATCTCTTATTGACGAACGCAATGAAATATCTGCAAGTAAAGATGGATTGACTCAGAATTCTGTTGGCGAAATGACAGATGTTTTTAACTCATATAACAAGCTTGAGGGAATTATGACTGCTGTTAAGGTTATGTCGCCGATGATTTTGGTCTGTGATGAAATCGGTGCAAAAGGCGATGCCGCAGCTTTAGAATATGCCGTTAATTCGGGGGTGAAGCTTATTGCAACCTGTCATGCAGGAAGCTTTGAAGAAATGAAAAAGCGTTCTGGGGTGTCTAAGCTTATGAAAGAGAAAGTATTCGATTATGCTGCCATTCTCGGAACAGGTTCAATGTGCGGTCAGCTTTTAAGCTTTTATAAATTATAGCTTGAGGATATAGATATGTTTAAATTTATCGGAGCAGTAATGATAATGCTATCGGGTATTGGCTGCGGAAATTCTTTTTCAACAAGGGTAAAAAAGCATATTAGGGATGTGGAAGCGGTAAACAGCATGTTTGCTGAAGTTGTTATGATGATTAATTTTAATGCAGTTACTTTCAGGGAATTGATATTACATTTAAAAGAATGCCCTCAGACAAAGAAGCTTAAGTTTCTTAATGCTGACTTATCTTCTGTTGATATAAGAGAATGCATTTTGGAATCACTTAAAAAGAATGCTGATAATTTTGATGAAGAAGAAGTTGCTCAGCTATGTAGTTTTTTTATGCAGCTTGGTTTGTCAGATCTTGAAGGACAGCTTTTAATGGCTGAAAAATACCGTGAATATTTTCGCATCAGACTTGAAAGGCTTAGGGAAGAAAGCATTAAAAAATGCAGGCTTTATAACTCACTCGGAGCTTTAGGCGGAGCGTTTATTGCAGTGATCTTAATTTAACACTTTCTAATGAAAGGACAGGACGGATGAAAAATGGATGTTGATTTGATATTTAAAATAGCTGCGATCGGCATTATCGTAGCAGTTCTTAATCAGCTTTTGAAGCGTGCCGAACGTGATGAACAAGCTATGATGACTACTCTTGCAGGATTGATCGTCGTGCTGATGATGATTGTTAATCAAATAGGCAGTTTATTTGACACCATAAAGTCTGTTTTTGGATTAGGCTGATGGATATTATTATGATTGCAGGTTTTTGCATTACTGCCTGTATAATTTGCAAGGTTCTTGAGAAAAACTCAGGGGAAATAAAAGTTGTTTTAGTGTTATGCACTTCCTGTATTGTTATTCTCAAGGTTATCGGCGAGATTACGGACGTGACTTCAGCCATAAGAGAGCTTTTTTTGCAAGCAGATATGGAAGAGGATTATCTGACTATCATATTCAAGGGCTTGGGTATCTGTTATATCACACAGCTAAGCTGTGACTGCTGTCGTGACTGCGGAGAAAGTTCTATTGCAACTCAGCTTGAACTGGCAGGTAAAATTGCGATGCTTGTAATATCATTACCGCTTTTCAGGGCGCTTATCGGAATAATAGAAGCGTTGCTAATATAAAGGATCAATATGAAAAAAATAATTGTATTGCTGTTTGTGTTTGCCTTTGTATTTTTTGAAGCATTTCCTGTTTATGCAGAAGGCAGCAGAGAGGACATTTCACAATCGGAAGAATATCAGGAAATCGTTGAAGATTTGACTCAAGGGTTGGAAAACGCTGCCGGTGATGATGTTAATGAAATTCTTGAGGAACAGGAGATATCTCTTAAAAATCCTGAAAGCATTTCTGAAATTTCCATTGGCTCGGTTATTAAAAGTGTGGTTTCATCATTTACTGATGTTATTAAAAGACCTGCAATAATGCTTGGAAAAATAATAGCCATAACCCTTTTGTGTGTGACGGCGAAAAGTATGGCGCCCGAGGGGTCATCTGTTACAAAAGCTTTTAATATTATAGGCATTCTATCAACTATTACGGTTATGTATGAAACAGTGTATTCAAGTATTGAGATTATCAGATCTTCCCTTGAGAGATTAGCAGAGTTTATGACAGCTTATATTCCCATTTTCTCAAGCGTAGCAGCAGTAGGAGGAAGTGTTACTGCCTCAGGAAGCTATTATGCGGTAACCTTGATACTTTGTGAAATAATAGGTTTTGCAGCCAAGAGCATAATAATGCCGTTTTTAAGTATTGTTCTTGCTATATCCTTAGTATCAGCTATAAATCCTAACTTGCAGTTCAGCGGAGCAGCTGAATCAATAAAAAAGGCATGTCATTGGATTTTAGGCGGTATGATGACTATTTTTGTGGGTCTTCTTTCAATTCAGGGACTCTCGGGCTCTGCCGCAGACACATTAGCATCAAGAGCTGTTAAGTTTGCGGCTTCAAGCTTTATTCCTGTAATAGGCGGAGCAGTGTCCGAGGCTTATTCCACCATACACAGCAGCATGGGGGTAATCAGGACGGGAATTGGAAGTATCGGAATTATCATAATCTGCATTATGCTGTTAAAACCTGTGGTGACTATTATAGCTATAAAATTCATAGTTTCCATTGCACAGATTATAAGCGGTATTTTCGAGCAAAAGGAGTGCAATGAATTTCTCAAAAGCACTAATGCAGTAATGTCTATCGGTTTAAGCGTTGTAATATGCTTTTCTGTTATTTTTGTAATTGCAACCGCTGTTTTAATGATGACGGCAATGAATATAGGAGCGTAAAAAGTGAATATTTTAAAAACGGCTATTTTCACTGCTTGTATAATCGGGATAGTAAGCAGCTTTACAGATATGGCGTCTCCGGAGGGTGCACTTAAAAAGCAGTTGAAAATCATATTGACCATGATTTTGATTTTAGGGATTTTTACTCCGTTTTTAGGCGGAGGATTTAAGCTTGACCTTAATGCTGCTGACAAATTGGTTGAACAGGATGAATATGAAAATTTAAATGAGAACTTTCAGGAAATGTATTTAAATCAGTCATCAGAAAATATTGAAAATGTCTTGACGGAATTATTAAAGCAACAGGGAATCTCAGTTGAAAAAACAGTCATAGTTTCACAGCTTGATGAATATAATTCCTTAGAAATAAAAAAAGCAACGATCTATCTAAAAAACTCAACTCAATCTGATCGTGACAGAGTGAAAGCGATTGTCAGTGAGAATTTACCTCAAGCGGAGGTGGAATTTGCTGAGGAGGATATCAGTGGATATTAAAGGCTTAAAGGAGAATCTAAAAGACTTTTTTGCAAAACAAAATCGTACAAAGCTTATTGTTATTCTCGGAATTTGCGGAATTGTGCTCATAATGCTTTCTGAACTTATTCCTTCTGATGACATGAATGAAAAGGGAACGGTAATTTCAAAAGATCCTGTTACAGAAGATACATATGAATATAAGAAACAGATAGAAACAGAGCTTGCGGCTATATTAGGTGAAATAAAAGGCGTAGGCGAAATAGAGGTTATGGTGACCATTGAAGGTACCACAGAATATGTTTATGCAGAGGAACTTGATACTGATACGGATAAGGACGGTGAGAAAACATCTGAGCAATATAAAAATCAAATTGTTATGACAGAAGAAAACGGAAAAAAAGACGCACTTGTAAGAAAAATCATTAAACCGCAGATAAGCGGCGTGGTAATAGTTTGTCAGGGAGGAGGAGATGCGAGCCTGAACGAACGTGTGCTGAAGGCGGCGTCCACGGCGCTGAATCTGCCGTCAAGTAAAATTTGTGTTGAATGCAGAAAATAATTTATTACGGAGGTAACAATTATGAAAAAACCAACATTGATAATCGGAAAAAAGCAAATAATCTTAGCCGGTATGACTTTAATTCTCGGAGTTGCTATTTACATCAACTATGCATTTTCGGCAACAGGGAATCAGCTGAAAAAAACATCCAAAATTGAAAACGAAGCGGCAAATTACGGCGACACACAGCTTGTAAGCAATGATTCTGCCAAAGATTATTTTGCTCAGGCGAGAATTGACAGAATGACTTCACGTGATGAAGCAGTAGAAACGCTTAAAACAATTATGGACGGCGGAGATACCACAGAGGAGGAGCAGTCGGTTGCCTCAGAGGACGCCGCAACCATCTCAGGTCTGATAGAAACAGAAAGCACGGTGGAAAACCTTATAAAAGCAGCAGGCTTTGAAGACTGTGTTGTATATCTTGACGGAGAAAATGCAAATATTGTAGTAAAATCAGACGGACTGCTTGACAGCGAGGCTGCACAGATAAAAGATATTCTTCTTGCCCAAGTTGAAGTTGCAAATGAAAATATAAGAATATTTGATGTGACATAATTAATAATACATATAATAAAACCGCACTTGATAAAAGTGCGGTTTTGCTTATTCAAAATAAAAAAGCTCTTCAAATTTTTTATCTAAAGCTGTGCAAAGTATTAACGCAAGCTTGGCAGTGGGGCAAAACTGACCTGTTTCTATAGAACTTATAGTGTTTCGTGAAACACCTACCATATTAGCCAACTTGCTTTGTGATAGCCCTTTTTCGGTGCGCACAGTTTTAAGATGATTCTGAAGTACCAATTTTCCGTCCATTATATTACTCCCAATAGATTTAATATATATGTTATTAAAAACCCTGTCCCCAATAAAATATAAAAAATTGAAAGAACAAGCTCATGATTTCTTCTCAGCTTAATGTATTTTGTTAGAAATAATGCTCCGGTCATTCCAAAAAAGACAGTCCAAACCCCACAGTTTATATTATCGTTAAAAATAACTTCAAGGGTTGATATAAGGCAGCATAACAATAAACCTATCTGAATTGCAGTAGCACTTGACTGGTTAATTGTTTCAATTTCACAAATATCCTTATTTTTGTTTTCTTTTCGACTTTTTTCTAAGATTTCTTCTTTGGTCATCTATGATATTTCCTTTCATAAATATTCTTGACAAGTTTACTTGTCAAGAATATTATACATCTGCCAAGTAAACTTGTCAACATTTTTCTGAAAAAATTTGTTATACTGTTGAAATTTAAAAAGATATATGTTATAATTTATTATACAGATAATATATGTGTAAAAAATTTTGAAAGGATTGTTTAGAAATGAGCAAAACAAAAAAGAAATCCTCTGATGCAAAAAAAGTTGCAATTTTCTTTATTGTAATTATGATAATAGAAATATTAGCTATAGTGGGTGTTTCACGAGTATTTAAAAATGACGATGTAACACCGAGTATTGCAGGCTACAGTGTATTTCTGATGGATTCAACTAAGATGGGTGACGCCGTTCCGAAAAATTCTTTGGTTTTGGCTGAAAATGTATCTCCGAGCAAGGATAAAATCGGAAAAGCAGTTTTGTGTGAAAATGTTCCCAATATCGGCACTTCCGTATTCTGGCTTCAGGATGTAGTTGCCAAGGGCGATAATGTTGACGGCGTTATTTATAAAGTTTATCAGGGAAGCGATTCTGAAAACATTTATGAGGTAAAAGCCAAGGATGTTGTAGGAATTGCAACGACAAATTATGTTACTGCCGGAAAGGCTATTAAGTTTGTTACATCTTACATAGGAATGGCAATATGCATTGTGATTCCGCTGCTGCTTTTAGCTATTATTGAAATTATTATTGCTATTGTATCACATTCTTCTTCACGTGTTTATGATAATGAGTATGACGACGAGGATGATGAGGATGATGATACTTTAGAAGATTTTCTTAATGAAAGCGTAAATTTTCAAACTAAAAATTCTGATGACGATGAATCTGATTATGATATAAATTTTGGTGCAGATTCAGATGAAATTCAAGATCAGACTTATGTCGAAGAAAATAATGATATTTCTGATGATGAAGAGTACTCAGATGAAGAAGTTGCAGAAAATGAGGATGCTGAAATACAGGAACCTGAACAAAAACCGCAGCATAGGGACGCTGAGGAATCGGTTTCTTCAACTCGGAAAACAGCTTCCGCTTCTTTGGAAGAGCTTATGAAGATGATGGAAGAAGAACAGCAAAAATTAAGAGAACAGCTTAAATAATATTAGTAAAAACAGCGGCATATACATGATCTTGGCTCAACGGGACTGTGTATATGCCTTTTATTTTACAATAATTTGAGGCATAATATTATTATGACAGTGAAGGGAGTGAATGCTCTTTTTGAGAGCAGAAAATTTATGATAGATAATGAAATTAAAAAACCGAGGGTAATGCTTGCGGCAGTTGACTTGGGTGAGTATGACGCTGAACAGTCTCTTGATGAACTTGAAGAACTGGCGGATACTGCAGGAGCTGAAACGGTTGTAAGAATTATTCAAAAGCGTCCGTCTTTTGATTCGGCAACCTGTGTGGGTTCCGGCAGATTGGAGGAAATGGCTGAAATATGTCAACGGGAAGAAATTGATCAGATAATTTTTGATCATGAGCTTACTGCTACACAAATAAGAAATATCGAGGATGTCTGTAAAGTTCACACAATTGACCGAACAATGCTTATTCTTGATATTTTTGCTCAGCGTGCCACGACTCATGAAGGAAGACTTCAGGTTGAAATCGCACAGCACAGATATCGCTTGCCAAGGCTGGCAGGTATGGGAATTAAGCTTTCAAGATTGGGTGCAGGAATAGGAACAAGAGGTCCGGGAGAATCAAAGCTTGAGACTGATAAAAGACATATCAGAACAAGGATCGCTTCCTTGAATCAGGAGCTTAAAGAAATTGAAAAACGCCGAGAGCATCAACGTGCAAGAAGAAAGAAGGACGGTGTCCTGATTTGCGCTATTGTGGGGTATACAAATGTGGGAAAATCCACCCTGCTCAATACGTTGACAGAGGCGGGAGTCTTGGCTGAGAATAAGCTGTTTGCCACACTCGAAACAACCTCAAGAGCCATTGAGCTTCCTGACGGCAGAAGCGTAATGCTTATAGATACTGTCGGACTTATACGAAGACTTCCGCATCATCTTGTGGAAGCATTTAAATCCACATTAGAAGAAGCTGCAAATGCTGATGTAATTCTGCATATTTGCGATGCGTCATCAGATAATTGTGAAGAGCAGGCAAAGGTCACTTTAGAGCTGCTTGCTGAATTGGGATGTGAGGGGATACCAACTATCACCGTTCTTAACAAATGTGATAAGGTTTTGTTGTCAAATGATATTTTGACAGAGGAAAATGTGGTGAAAATATCAGCCAAGGAAGGAACAGGCATAGATAATCTGCTTCTGGCGATTCAGAATGTACTGCCTCAGTCTGCGGTAAGAGCCAAATTGTTGCTGCCCTTTGATAAGGCAGGACTGCTTAATACTATTCGCATAGACGGAAAAGTTTTTTCTGAAGAATATACTGCCGACGGAATATTGACAGACGCACTTATAGACATTAAGATATATCCTAAGGTAGAGGATTATAAGTTAAAATAATATAAACAAAAATCTCCTGTTGTTCTGGCAGGGGATTTTTTGTATAATAGCTAATTATTCATATATATTATAAATTTTAAAAAAATAAGTACTTATATGCAATTTCCACAAAAATGGCTCAAAAAATTTGTGGAAGATTCTGTGATAAAAATACATAAATGCACTTGAATAGCTTGGAAAATAGTGCTATAATATCAATAATCATTTGATTCAACTGAAATTTGAGCATTAAAACTAATTATTGGGAGGTAAATCACATGAAATTTAAACGGTTGCTTGCAACGGCAATGGCAAGCATGTTAACTCTAACCGGTGTATTTACACTTGCACCGGCATCAATTGCTAATGCGGCGAATACAGATGACAATGGTAAGGGCATTGCATTTATCGGCGACAGTATTTGTCAAGGATGTAACTGGGCTTCTCTTTTTGGAAGAGCCGATATAGACAATTACGGTGTCGGAGGTAACACATCGACAAATGTAATGGAAAGATTCTCAGAAGCTTATGGAAACTATGAAAAAGTATTTATCATTTGCGGTGTAAACGACTGGTCTGTTGATGGATGGAATAATGGATCTTATTCAGGCTCAATGGCTAATTATGAGGAAATGTTTAAGCTCGCTTATGACAATATTCCCGGTGCACAGGTATATGTAACAGGCATTTTACCTACATGCGGCAGATACACTTCATACATTGACTATAATCAGTCTCAATCATATAACAGCAAGCTTAGAGCGCTTGCAGATGAATATGAACATGTTACTTATGTTGACGGCTGTTGGGATGCCCTTTTGGATAAAACAACGGGGTATGGCAATACAGCATACTATAGAGATGGCTTGCATCCAAATGAAGACGGATATCAGGAACTTAAAAAAGTAATGCAGCCCTATGTTGATGAAGTAATAGATGAAAGAATTATTTTGGATTGTGATATTAAATATCAGATCAGAGGAAGTTATGATGCACGATTTGTTGGTGAAGCAGATGCTGTTCAAATAGAAAATGCAAAATCAGCCACAACAGTTATTTCAAGTGCAGGAGTTGATGACCCTAATAATTTCACAGAAAAAGAAACAATCACCATGACTAAGGCATATAAGTCAATAGTTGCAAATGGCGAGAAGTTTTATGCTCCAGAGGGCAAGTATTATTTAATTACAGACGCTATAACTGGATTACAAGACGGTGATAAGGTAAAAGCCTTGTTCCGTTTAGACGGCACTGTCGGAAAAAGCGAAAGAACAGTGGTAATCGGAAACGTACCTGATTCATCCAGCGAGGAAGAATCCAGCAGTGAACCTGATTCCAGCAGTGAAGTAGAAGACTCTTCAAGTGAAGCAGAGGGAACAGAAGTGATCTGGACAGGATCAGCAAAAACAAGCTGGAGCAGCGAAGTTGAGTTAACCGACGCAAAAGTAATTGAGAATGCAAAAGCAGGCGGAATACTGACAGTGTATTATGATTCAACAAGTTCAACCCAGATCCAGATAATCAATAAGATAGGCGAGGACTGGACATGGACAGAAATGTTGTCGGCAGACGGAAATAACTATTTTGATGCCGTAGGAGGAAAGCTCCAGATCAAGCTTACAGCGGAACAGGCACAACAGCTTGTAGAATCAAGAGCAATGTATCTGAAGGGATCAGGGGCAACAGTAACAAAGATAACATATACCAGTCCGGAAGCTTTTGCAGGCACAACAGAAACGATCTGGGAAGGATCAGAAAGCCTGGGAAGCTGGAACAAGGATGTGGATATCAAAGCAGCAGGAATCCCATTGGCAGAAGAAGGCGGAATCGTAACAGTATATTATGAGTCAACAGGATCAGCACAGATCTCAGTAATCAATAAGGTAGGCTCATCATGGAAGTGGACACCGCTGATCTCACCGGAAGGAAATGAGTATTATGACACATCAGGAGGAAAGCTTCAGATCAAGCTGACAGCAGAACAGGCAGAACAGTTTGCAACGTCAAAGGCAATCTTCTTCAAGGGACAGAATGCAAC
>UQDR01000015.1 GCA_900539835.1 uncultured Ruminococcus sp.
GCTGATATGTTGTTAAAGTTATCATAATAGCAGTGTGCGTCACCCCATGCACCGGGATTAAGATTAAATACCTCTTTTAAGTAAAACTTAACTAAATCAACGCACTGCACTCCTGCAACTCCGTCATAATCCTTTGCTTTGCCGTTGTACTTTTTAATAAATTCTGAATACGTCATGGTTAGCCCTCCTCCACAGGTTCATAAGTCTTTTCGAAAATATTAGGTTTACAAGGGTATTGCTCACCGTTTACTCCTGTAATTATATAGTCACCGACACTTGCTTTCATGTCGCCCTCGAGAGTATGTATGGTGATCTCTTTGTCTGTTTGATAGGCGTGTATTACTACTGGCTTTTTACGGTATTTTTTTATTTGCATTATTTACTCCTCCACTTCCGGCAAACCTGCCACTGATGTAAGTAACGACAACGCTCCGGCAAGAGCGGAAGCCGAAATGACCATAACCCAATTAACATCTGATATTACAACTGACGTGCCAATCATTGCAACTGATGTCTGTGCAACTGTCTTTACTGCTCTTACTCCTGCGGCTTTAAGCCATGTTTTCCACTTTTTCATTTGTTTTTAACCTCGCTTTCTAAATCGTCAATTCTGTGATTTGCAACCTTGATATTATTTTCGGCTAATGCCATACGCTCGACAACACTATTGTGTTTTTCAACTCTCTTTTCAAGCTGCTCAATACGATATGACATCAACCTCGTTCCGCCGAACGTTCCCAACGCCGTGCCTATCAAACTAAACAATGCTACAATAATTTCACTCGCCATTAATTTCACCCTCTTTCGGCACATTATCCTCGACAATCTCCTGCCAATTCTCAGGGATTTCATCCTTTCCGAGATACACAACGTTTGTATATATCTCTCCGTCTGTAAGCGTCTTACCCTCGTCAGCTATAAGCATTCGGGGATTAAGGTCTAAAAATTCTTTCATGATTACCTCCTAAGCAACGTTCCAATTTTTTTCGGTCGCTATCTGCAACTGCTCTGCCGTCAGCTTTGCAAGGTTAGTTGCTCCCAATGTAAGCGTTTTGGCTGTTGTACCTGTGTTATCCTTAAGGGCATTAAACATATCAATCATACAATCAACGGTATATGACCCCATACCTATATTTAAACTTAAATTAAACCCTTGACCCAGTGTCACATTACGAAAATATTGTGTGCTGAAAACACTTGCGCCCATAGATGTCAAAGTTGATGGCAAATAGACTGTTGATATAGGATTACCAAAAAACGCATTTTGAGCGATTCTTGTCACCCCTTCGGGGATATAGATTTCTTTTAATTTTGTGCAACCTTGAAATGCGTTGTTGCCGATATCTGTTATTGTATCAGGAAAAGTAACCGTTTCGATTAATGTACAATACTGATATGCTGCTCCGCCTACATTCTTTAAATCGCTTGGGAAAACAATGTCTTTAGTGTATAATCTGCCGTTGGCACTGTAATATGTCTGTGCGCCGGACTGTATCTCAGCTATCATATTGCCATACTCAGAAGTAGGTGCATTACCCACATTAACGCCCTTATCCTCGATAGCCGTCTTTATACTGTCAAAGTCAGCTAAAGCCCGATGTATATTTGTCACAATATTAGCCATTGTGGACACCTCCGTTAAGGCGTACTTCTAATGCATTGTTAAGGTCATTAATAATGGCTGTCAGCTCATCCGCTTTTTGAGTTGCTATGTTTACAGCATATTCACAGGTTTCGGCACATGCTTGTGCCCGTAAGGTTGCAGTTTTAGCAATACTCGCCTGTTCTTTTGCAATGTCTTTATATGACATGGCATCGTACTTGTACTTTTGTGCTTGTTCGGCATAATCCTTACAATTTGCTTCCGCTTCGAGCACCTCATCCGCAATTGACTTTGACTGCTCATAAGTCGGTATCGGTGCAACATCATCAGATATGCTGTCACCTATAGATAGCGTAAATACCTGTGATTTAGCAACCAATGTATAATTATCACCGTCCGCCTTTGTAGCTATCCATTGGCATTTTATTGCACCTATCTCACGCAAGAGAGAGCCTGTGATTATTACTTTACCGTCCGCAATAGGCACGTCATATATCTTACCGTCATAATACTCAAAGCGTAATAGGTATGTATCAACACCCTCAACTACAGGCTGGTCTATCTCTATTACTCGTGCGTTGGTTTCGCCAAGATAGCCGAGCAAGCTAAAGTTTTTAGTAGCAGTATAGCTTTCATTTACTGTAATTTGCATTTATATCACCATCCTGTTGCAATCCAATCAACGTAATATGTGCCCTGCGGTATGTTAACATCACTCTGCAAAACGACAAAAAAGTCACCGTGATAATATAAGCTATATACCTGTATGTTTGGCAGTTCAACGTCCTGGACCGTCGTGGCATCGTTATTTAATACTCGCAAAGTCAAAATCGCTTTTGTTACGTGGTATTTACCGCCGTTTATTGGCTGGCAAACCCTTTTTGTATCGCTGTCAACTATTATTTCCAACGTGCCTTTAAACCCGATAGCCTCGTCAAGTTTATCCATATTGCTGCCGAAAATACCCGGGATAAATTCGCTGTATGCATCCAGTAACTCGGGTTTTTCCAACTCTAAAAACTTAGTCTTTGTAGCCATTTGTATCACCCCTCGTCTATTACAAAATAGTCAACATAATATGTGCCGGACGGTACATATAGACTATTGCCATTTGATGTATCACCGTTAAATCTTGATGTTGTCAGTCCAATAATAAAACCAGAAGATGTAATACGGCTTACCGTTGCTTTTAGTAAAATAGACTTACTACCCGGTGTAATTGCTGACGGGTCATACACCTGAAGAAAAATTCTTGGGTTAGTATGGTCGTTTTTAAAATCAACGGATGTTGTGGGTATAGGACTGGGAGATGTTATTTTTATTGTTGCCCTGCCCAATTCAAAGTTTCCGTATTTAGCCGCAAGCTCTCCGGCTTTATCAAGCATTGCCCCTGTGCAAGCTCCTTGATATACTGGCATAATATCATTCCTTTCTATAAATTACTTTCTGTGTCGGTCTTTCCGCTTGCCTCAATATCAGCAGATAAACCGCCGTCAAAGCTATAGGATAAATCCATTACAGGTATATTGCAATCTCCCAAGTGCAGTATATCCCATACATCAATTCTCGGGTCACCCATACGCTGTAAAACACTTGCAGGGCGATATTTAAAAGGCAGGATATCAGCAGCTATAACATTAAGCATTCTCTGTGTCATATATGGATTTGATATTTCCATTGTGCGTCCTATCTGTCCGCTATACAGCGTTTTATTTTCGCTGACTTTACAAACAATCCTCGTAATTGTTATATCCTTTTCTCCCAGTTCGGGAGTATCTATCCTGTTTGGCTGTAAGATAAGACCATTATCTTCATACCAAGCATACTTTAAGTTGCCCAGTCTGTTAGCTAAGGCAAAACAACCTCTCAAAGATGCGATATACCCTAACATCTGCCGCATAGTTGTTTTGGCAGGAGGCTCATCAATAAACACAACATAGTCATAGAGGATGTAATCCCCACTGTCATAAGTCATATAGACCTCTTTATCACTCGTCATATACTGTAAATCACTGTTAGTTACATTTTCGATACCGAGATTATTACATATCTCCTTTTCTATGTCCTTTGTGCTTGCCGGATAAACTAAATCGGAGTTATACTCCTTGTCGGCTTCTTCTAAAAAATCTCCTGCGGAAATTGTATAACCGTTAGCCTTGGATTTGCATTTGCTCACCCTAAATTGCCCCATTGGTATATGTCTGTGAGGCATATTAACTAATTTGTTTAAGCCCTCATGGGTGTACTTGCCCAATTCCTCATGCGTATACTCTGCTAATGTGTAGTGCGTTAAAGGATTATCTACATCACTTGACACAGGCGTGACAAATGATAAATCCATTAAGTAAAAATACAGCATAAATACCCTGCCCTCAAGAGGACAAGGTATTTCAGATACTTCTATTGTAACTCCCTGAGAATAGATTCCACCGATTGTTACATCTTCATCGCTACAGGAAGCACCGTCTGTCTGTATTTTATAAATCTTATCGCTTGTAATCTGGAAGTCGCCAAAGTCCATTAATGCACGAAAACATCTGCAATCTCCCTCGATCATATCAACAGTGCTTTGTGATAGAGTATTATACATCTTACACCTCCATAGACTTGCCAATAAGACTGACAGAACAGCCCTTATACCATGTTTCATTTGAGCTAACCGGAATCTCTGAGGTATATATAAAGTCACTGGCATAACAGGTAAATGTCCTTTTTACGCCGCCTTGCTCAAATGTAACAGGAAAATATGCAGGACTTGTCACGTTAAACAGGTTATCCATCATTTCCTTATCACTGCTACTAAGCATAGAGTATTTTAATACGATTCTCCACGTTAGACCTTGGATATCGCCGACTGTTTCGCCGGTTGAAACACGCCCCGAATTGGTCGCCCATGTCTTATATCTTAGCGCTGTACTTCCCTCAATGTCAGCACTGGGGAGCAGCACTCCTCTTGCCCATACTTTCATATTAGATTAGTGCACCTCCTGTTCTGACCTTATGTTCTCTGTACAACTTTACTATAGCTTTCCAAAGCGTACGTTCGTTAATTTTGCCTTCAAATGTTAAGTCAAGTGATTTTAAGATATCAACTATTTCTCTGAGCAGTGCAATTATTTCTGATATCCCCGCTCCGTCTGTAATCATTCCTTGCAGTTTACTTAATGGAGCGATTACCTCAGGGTCGGTACGTGCGTTTCGGTTATCACCGACCATTGCAAGAGTTGGAGCAGTCGCAAGTCCGCCTGTTGCGAGTTTAGGTATTTCGGGGATATCAAAGCCAAACTTACCGCCTCCAAGCCAATCAGGGATGTCAAAGCTGATTTTATTAATACCGCCTATAAGGGTATTGATACCGTCTATAATCCAGTTAATCGGAGTTTTAACGATGTCAACAATTTTATTAAATACGAATTTAATCCCGTCTACAACATTGCTAAATAAGCCCTTGAACCACTCTGCGGCTTTAAGAAACGGCTTTTTAATTAAATCCCAAACACCAGCAAAAAAGCCGCCGACTTTAGAAAATACCGATTTTATGCCGTTCCATGCTTTAGAAAAAACATCTTTGAAGAAATTGCCTATTGTTGAGCATACTTTTTTTATGCCGCTCCACATAGCTTTCAAGAAATTGCGGAAGCCGTCACACTTTTTCCACAGTATAACAAGTCCTGCAACAAGACCAGCAATCGCAGCAACCACTAACGCTATAGGATTCAAGTTCATTACTAAATTTAAGGCTGCTTGTGCAATTGTCATCCCTTCGGTTGCGGTCTTAGCAACCTTGAATGCATCTATTATCTTATTAATAATACTAATCGCTACTAATGCAGCTTTGTACGCAACAAAAGCAGCAGTCAAGGAACCTATTATACCCACAAGAACCTTTCCTGGGGTAGAAAGTTTATCAAAACATCCCCCGATGACCTCTACTGCCGCAGATAACGCCTTTGCAACTACTTCAAGCACCTTAGATGCGATTCCAGCCCAATCAATTCCGCAGATAAACTCTCCTATATCTTCTCCTATTGCTTGCCAGTCCACTTCGGAAAGAAAAGCTAAAAGGGTGTCCAACAAACCTTGAATTGATTCTGAAACGGTTTCGCCGAGTTTAGCCCAGTCGATTTCATCAAACCAAGCATTAACGGATTCGCCGATTGAAACACCGAAAGCAGACCAATCAAAATTGGTCACAAAAGCGTAAAGTGTGTCTATGATTGCAGTCCACTTAGACGCTAAAGTTTTGCCAATCAGACCCCAATCAGCTTTTTTTATTGCTTTGTTAAGAAAATCGGCAATTCCTTTACCCAATGCTGACCAATTAAACTTCTTCATAAATGTATAAATACCGCCGAAAACAGTGTTAATGCCATTTGCGAGAGCTTCGCCCATTTTACCCCAGTCAAGAGTCTT
Source organism: uncultured Ruminococcus sp. (assembly GCA_900539835.1). Classification (GTDB taxonomy): domain Bacteria; phylum Bacillota; class Clostridia; order Oscillospirales; family Ruminococcaceae; genus FB2012. The sequence continues at coordinate 6,017 of UQDR01000015.1, forward strand.
AATAAATCCGTTAAGACCGTCAGCAAGTCCACTCATAAAGCTATTAACTTTACTCTTAACTGCCTCCCAGTTGATGCCGTCAACTGCGTTATTGATCTTCTCGGCGAGCAAAGAACCTACACCTTTCCAATCGCCGGAACGAATAGCATCTTTCATACGCTCCGCCCAGTCAGGAAGCTTGACATTATCACCGTTTATTGCAGAATAATCAACGCCGCTATCATTGTCTGATGAGCCACTATCTGAACTGCTTGTATCTTGTGCAACGTTCATCTCGTCAAAGCTCGCAAGATATGTTTTCGCTTCTTTTGCGGCATCCTTGTTTGCTTTCTGCGCTTTTTTCAGCGTATTTAGCGACTTTTTATAAGTAGTGCCAAACAATGAGTTTATAAACGCCGCTACAGTCTGTGTGACCTTTGCTAATCCCTGCATAAGTGCGTTAATGTATGGCATTACAGTGTTCTTTATTGGCTCAAATGCAATGTTGAGGTTAGCTTTAATTGCATTCAGCGACTTTGCGAATTCATCGTTGCCATTACAAGCATTAGTAATAGCAGAACGGAAAGCCTTAAGTAAAGCAAGTATACCAGCCATTACAAACACTCGCCTAAAAGCATTTTTTATTGACCGTCCTAATTTATTGACAGGCTTTTCAAGACTTCCGATAGAACCATGCAATTTAGAAAACTTGCCCTTTATTCCATCCAGTGCTCTCCCTGCTACTGATTTCAAAGATTTAAATGTACCGCCAAGTGTTTTCTTAATTCCGTCTGTGGCTTTTTGTGCTGAATCTTTTAAATTATTTGAACCAGTTGAAGCTGCGTCACTTATTTTCTGCCGAATTTTTTCAGAAGATTTTTCAAGTGAAATCAATTGTTTTTCAATAGCATTTATTTGAGAAATGACATTATCATCATTAGTTTTATCAAGCTGTTCAGTTAGCTCCTGCCATTTCTTTTGAAGTAAATCCGCTTTTTCCTGTGTGTTTTCAAGTTCCTGTTTAAGACGTTTCACAGGGTCTGCAGATATTTCAAAGTTAGATAGCTTCTCTTTCGCTTTTTCCACGGTTTCGGAAATCTGTTCAGTTATGCTTTCTTTAGCTTGTTTAATACCATTAGATGTTTTTTCAGCAATATTATTCGAAATACTGTCCACTTCGGACATAACTGTTTTTACATCAAACTTTTCATATTGTACTTTAACTTTAGATTTACCTATTTTATTGATTTCTTTTTCTGCTTCTTGTGCTGCAATTTCAGCTTGTGATACCAAATGGCTACAAGCTTTTTTTGCCCATTCTTCCAGCTCAGCATGGGTTTGTTTTTTAAATTCATTAACTGTCTCGGAAGCACCCTCGAAAGTCTTATCCATTGATTTTTTAACGGTTTCTCCCGCTTTTTCCATTGGCTTAGACACAGCTTCGTGAATGTGAGATTTGACCTTATCAAGCTGTTCATCTATCTGCCCTTTTATAATTAAATCAAGGGATATAGTACCGACATTTGTCACTTTTTCCCACCTCCGAACATATTTGCAAACATATTATAAAAGTAGTTTGCAACATCAAGTTTATCCTGCTCTGTAGCAGTCTGTGCCGTATGCCTTGACCGGAACTCAAACCATTCCGACCGCAGTTTATTTTCATAAGCACCAAAAGACTTTAACATATTTTTGTCCTTTTCGCTTCTGATTCTAACGACCTGTCCAAGCGGAGTGTCATGCATAAGCCCGGCAACAAGGGAAATCCAATCACTGTAATGCAGTTCTTCCTGTTCACTGGGCAAAATATGATACTGTTTGGAAATGCTTTGTATTATCAGCTCACGGTCATATTCAAGGTCATACCATGTTTCTTCAAATTTACTGTTTTTCTTTCTGAAATCGGTCAGCCATTTTTTCAGGTTCCTCACCTGTTACGGCTGCAAGCACGAGTTCAAACAGTTCTTTGTAAGCGTTAAATGACATGTCAAGTCCTTCGATTTCTTTGTAATCTTTTGCCGAGAACGCAAGTTTGAACACATCATCAATAACATCAATATCATTTTTGTTTGCATTCTCGTCACACATTTTAATAATCTTTTTTACTGTTTTCTTTCTGTCGTCAATCGGATAAATCTTTTCTCCGATTCTTATCTCAGGTGTTCCCGTGAGTAATTTGCTGTCGAGTGTGTACATTTTTGCCATAATAATAACTTCCTTTCGATTATAAAAATATCAGCGCTCCGATTACTCAGAACGCTGATTTGGTTTTAATATTGTTATTCTGCAACAGAAGCAGCTTCTTCGAACACTGGCTTTCCGTCTGACATAAAGTCAAATGCAAGCGGTGCAACTGCTGTACTATCGCCTGACCCCCACTCAGTAACGCTTACAACGCCTTTAATTGTAAGTGTTGCACCAGTCGGAAATGTCCATACAAGGGTCGTACTTGCTTCTTTGCCTTTTTTAAGTGCAAGAGAGTCAATATAGTTGTTGCCTCTGTCACCTACGTTTTTTTTGCCTGATATGGATATTGTAATTGACTTACCTGTAACGAGCCTTCTTGTCCAACCTTCCTGATCGTAAGGCTTCCATTCTTCTACGTTACCGTCAATTGACACAGAAAAGCTCTCCATATCAGCAATAACTGCAAGGTTCATGGCGCTTCCGCTTCCACCTGAGCAGTCAATCTTAAATTGGTTTTCGTAACATGGATATACTCCTTGTCCTGCCATAATTAATCATTCCTTTCGTAATATAAATTTGCTTCAATTACATATTCGCACGTTCCTCTGTCATCTCTGCCCACGTCAACAGGATTATTGCAGCTGATAAAATGGACTGTATAATTATCTGTTTTATAATTCCTCACGTCGGTAAGCGTTTCCATTATCAATTCCGCCTCCTGTTCGCAAACTGTCGGGTTGTCAGTCCAGTGAATAAGTATTGAAATACGTTTTTCTAATGTTTTAGTACAGGCTTTTCCGCCTATACAGATTTTGTGATTACCGCTTTGCTTTGGGTTGTATACACCAACCGCACGGTCAAGGTTGCTGTCAAGATTTCCTGCGGATATGCTCTCAAATCCGAGGATATTAGCAAGCGTATCCGCAACGTTAAGCAGTGTCATACCCCTGTCCTCCTTTTATAGTCATGTGCAAAGGTTTTTTCCGCAAAGTCTTTTTTATCGCCTGATATGTATGGTTCGAGCCAAGCTGCACCGGCATTTTTGTTATGACCGTGATAAAAATTATACTCAGGGTGATAATACAAGCGGCGTGCCTGCGGTGAGCCTGTAACAATGGTTGCTCCGTCATCTGTCTTAGCCACAAAAGTCTGATTATTTTGCATATCGCCTGTGTCAAATGGCATTGTTGCTGAACTAATGAGGTCGCTCTCGACCTGCTCCATTGCGGTCATGGCAGATTCCTTAACAGCATTCTCAAGCATTGCTATAGCTTGCTTGTCAAATTTAATTTCCACACCCATATTTATCATCACTCGCCTTTCATGACATAAAAAATACGCCTTGAAAACTCAAAGCGCTTGACAAATTATTTATCTGTGATATAATATAAATAGAAAAGGGTACTGCGATAAGCGGTTTCTCCCATAAATTATAGTGCTAAAGAAACACCGTCAATTTTGGTCGATTGGGCGGTGTTTCTTATTTTTATGTAAGAAACTCTACTTTTTCTTATGAAATATAAGATAGCATAGAGAGATAACGCTGACTAACACTGACGCGAATTGAAGCAATTCAGAAAATGAAACCATTGTTATCACCTCCCTTTTGGGAGAAACCGCCTACCGTTTTATGTACAGTACCCATGGATATTATATCACGAGTATAGTAATTTGTCAAATTAATTCAAGTCTTGTAAAATTGACTGTTCCATCAAGATTTTTAGCCTTTTCGCTCGAATATATCTTGTATTCAATATTTCCGATCTTCACAAATCCGTCAATAACAGGAGTATCAGGAGCGATGTCACCGTTAAATAATGCCGCTCCACTGAGAGTTATAAGCTGTTTTTCCGCATTTAGTTTTTGTACAGCTTTCTCGCTGTGAAAACATTTGCCCTGAAATATTGCAACACGTTTTTTAGAGCCGTCACGGTTTAATCCGTCCGTCCTAAACACAGTACAAGGTGTGTTGCAAACCCTATCAGGCACAACCTGAGGATATTTCATATTTATAGCCCCCTATAGCAAAGCCCTGACTGTAACAGTACGCCGTATATGCTCTTTGATGTTAGCACACCGTCAACCTCCGTTATCTTAGACTTATCAAAGGACATCGACACTCCCGATATGCTGTAACTGCTCAGAGGGCTGTCTAACAGCTCTGAATTATCATGGATAAAGTTGACCTGCATTGCCACAGCACGCCTTATAATTGATTTCTGAAAGTCTGACAGGCTGTCAAAGCCCTTTGCGGTAATACGATTAAACGTCAATCCGTTTATGTCCGTTTCCGCTCTTTGTACAAGGCTTTGAAATCTGTCCTCTTGGATTTGTGTGTCAGGGTATTGCTCATAAAACTGATTATAGGTGAGGTACATTAAGCCTCACCTTTTTTCAGTTTCTTTATTTCTGTTTTGAGTTTTTTGTTTTCCTCGACAACAGCAGCATATTCAGAATATTTAACTGTAGACTGAGGGGAGTGCTCAATGATATTTCCTTTTTCGTCAACAATATCATATCCCTTAGCAAGATAAACGTTCTTGTTATTTTCGTCTACTGTGTATTCTTTGTTGTTTTTAACTGCTATCATTTTGATACCTCCTGACTTGGTGTCTTATCAGCTTCCACGTGAATAATACATCCGTCCTTCATCAGCTCGTCAATGGCAAATGTGCCGTTGTATTTTCGGTTCTGATACAGATAGTTGTCAGCAGTTCTTGAGTCAGTGCCGGGATTAAAGAAATGAATATATGAATATTTATCTCTTGATACCTGACATTCGGGATCAATAAGGATGTAATGAATCTGCTTTGCTGTTGTGGCTGGCTTGCAACCGTCAGTAAAGTTATATGCAGTCTTAAAACGTGCTGACGGAACGGTTGTAATGTTGCCGATATCGTCCATAGAATGGACACGTCTGTCGATTCCGCCGCCGCTTTTAATATCAAGAGTCCTCTGAATACCCTCTGCATTTTTCAAAAGAGTTCTGAACTGCGGTGTACAGAAAAGAATCAATCTGTCAAGCGGCACTCCCTTATCTTCGAGGATTTCAAGGTTAGCATCAAAATCTGCAAGGACATTTTTTGTTGTAAGCTCATCGCTCTTAACCTTTGCACCCACTCTTACAGCCTCCGAATAAATCTTAGAGAATGTATAGCAATCACGCTCCGGAATAGCCTGTGTACGCTCAAAACGATTGTGAATATTTGCAAGAGAAAGAATTGAGTCTGTTTCATCGACGTCCATTGGGTCAACGGCAAATTCGATATCTCTGTCATGGTCAAGTGTTTTATCCTCATAGTCATTCGAGTATGTACCTGCATTAAATCCAAGTGTGCTTCTGTTGTGATCCTTATATCCCGATACACTGAGTGTAGGGATATGAAGTGTTTTTGCTCCGATAATGTTAATACCGGAATTTGAGTGATAGAGAGCATCACAGGTTGATTCCTGTCCGTAAAGCTCAATCAAATGTGGGCTGAACAGTTCAGCATAGTTAATTGTGTTTGGCATAGTTTACACCTTTCCTTTCTTATTTCTTCTTTTTAATACCAAATGCCTTTGACAACTTATCGTTATCAGCACTCTCCTGTTTGTCTGTGCCTCCTGCACCGACACGAAAACCGCCTTGCTTTTTTCCGTCAGACTTTCCGCCTTCTGCTTTCCAGTCAGGATATTTTTTCATGACTGCTGAAAGGGCTGTGTTGATATCCTTTTGTGCACCGCTTTTAACATAGCTTTCTGCAAGCACAACAGCGTCCTCCATACATTCAGGGTTAAACCCCATTTGCATAGCGGCAATCTGAGTTTTAAGCTTAAGGATTTCTTCGTCTTTTGGATCAGCAGCAGCTTCATCCGTTTTCTCTTCGGGATTATCCGCCTTTTCTTCCGGCTTATCTGCGCCCTCGCCGTTTTCATCCGCCTGTTTGTCATCAGGAGCTTTTTCCTCCGGCTTTTCGTCCTTAGGCTTTTCCTCAGGCTTCTGTTCTTCTTTTTCGCCCTCAGGCTTTTCCTGTTCAGGATTTTCAGGAGTTTCCTTGTCCTTTTCTTCCTCAGGGGATTTCTTATATTCGTCCATGCTTTTTACCTCTCTTTCTTAAAAAAATATATATAATAAAAGCACCTTGATTTCTCAAAGTGCTTTATTATCTATGCTTGTTTATGTTACCGATTATAGCAAGCAACACAATTGTACCGCAGATTATTGCGGTTATAGCTATTGGTGTGTTCATGATTTTGTCACTCCCTAAAAATTAGTCGTTTCTTTTAACATCAATCGGCACAACATTACCCTCAGGTAAATAATTTACAACATAATGATATTTATCAACATTTGCGCCACTCAAATCTTCAACAAAATATGTAGTCCATTCATTGAGATTTATAAAATGTTTTTTATACTCACCTTGTCCTGTTTCGCAAGTAACTTCAAGCTGATTGTCCGCCTGATCAACCTGAATTGAAAAAGCCCCCTCTAACTCAAAAATAATGTTGTCACTTCGAGAATTTATAACCGTGAGTTTGCAAGTTATATTAAAGTTGTCTGCCTCTTCCGATAAGTTGTACGATACTCTATTCGCTTCTGTACACCCTGCTAATGACACCAATAAGATAGATGCCATGCCTCCTAATAAAATTGCTTTCAATTTCTTCATAAAAAATCAATTCCTTTCTTATTTTTTTGTATGAAAAAAGCACCCTGCCGAAGCAAAGTGCTTAGTTCCGATATTAATTTTGTGTAAATCAGCTTGCGAAAGTGACTTACTGATCCTTTTGCTTATACAAAGGCACATATGTACCATTCTGTAAATCTTCCATGTGGTAACCTAAATATTCATTTTCCTTTTCGTATTGTTCAAGAGTAATTCCCTCAAAATAAAATGGTGCTTCTTTCATTCCGGAAGTGAAAATATTATTATCTTGTATCAAACTCGATCAACCCTTTCGTGTAATCTTTTAATAAATTGTCAACTATGATTGTTTCTCGTTTTTTTACTCTTTCTCCTACTGATATTTTACCACTTCTAACTTGTTCCGTCAATACTTTCATTTCTTTTGGATATAAATTATCAAAATAAAAGTTGTCCAGTTTCACATTCTCTTTTTTCTGTGTTCCGTAAATAATACCATCCAAACGCACAGCTATAAAAGATTTTATATTTTCGGTCGAAAGTAATGTGCGCATATCACTTTCAGAAAAATAGCCATCAGATATATGGTTATGAATAAAAGATAAGTTTCTTGATTTGTTTTCGGAAATGAATTTCCAAAAATCTGCACCTCCTACCCCTGATTCATCGCCATCTTCAAAGTAGCAAATTTCATTGTTATTGATGTCCACAAGATACATATGCTCTTTATGGTCTTGTGCTCCCATATAAGCAACTTGCTTACACGCTTTTGATATAGATTCATTGGTTTTGTCAGGATAATCCTCAAATTTTACTTTAAAACTTGCCTTTGGATTGTATATCGGTCGTGCACCTGTGTTTCTTACAGCCGCATTTGCAGCGTATTTTTCTTCCCCATAATACTTTTCTCTGTTAGAATCTCTTCTGAGTAAATCCTTATGCTCGTCAACAAAGGCTTTCAGTTCATGTTGAGTTTCCCTAAGTTTCTTTCGATATGCTTTTGCTATTTCAGGATTCTGCGTGCCTTCCGCAAAGCGTTTGAGCTTGCGGATTTTCCTTTCAAGCATTCTTTGCTTTTGTTCAAGCTCTCGCTGTTGTTTTATTCTATCGGCAGGTATAGGCTCAGGAATCTTTGTAAAGCCATCTATGTACTGCGATAGAGTATGGCGACAATTTGGATGAAACAGACCACCACGAATTGCAAATGAAAGCAATGGAAACCACTTGCCACAATAAATTGACTTTCCCATATCTCCATTACGTTCGCCGCTCCACACGGTAAACACATCATCAATAAACACTCTGCCTTGATATGGCTCACATGTTTCTGAGCAACCTCCGTAGGCGCTGACAAGCACTGTATCATAGCCAAGCTCCGCAAAACGTTTAACCTTGCCTTGCAGGGTTGCTCTTGTTGCGCATGTCTGCAAAGCCATGCGCACATAGTCAGCAATGTTTACTCGCTTGCCGTCTTTATACACAATGCAGTTAATTCCTGCGTTTAAAAAGTCTTTTGTTGCCATATCTATAGCAACCGGCAACGTCATTTCTCCCGCCGCCATTGCAAGTTGTACACGATTAACCGTCTGACGGTAAATATCATCTGTCATTCTTAGTACGGCAGTTTCAGCAGTCTTTTCTAAAGCTGTGACATCAGTAATTAACTTTTGCATTTTCTCGTTGTTTACACCAAAAAAATGCTTAGTCGGAATAGGAGTTATCTCCTCATCAAAAAATTCCGAAACGGCTTGTTCTACTTCTTCCTCGCCCTCTCGGAACTGCTCCTCCATAAGCTCTCTTGTTTCATCATCAATAATATCAACATACTCATTCATGATGTCAAGATTCTCGCGTCGAAAGCGTTCAATGTTTCTTAGCTTCTCGGCTTGCCATGCAGACCAGTTCTTCCCGTATTTCTTTTCTTCTGCCTTATGCCTTAAAAGATTACGCTTGAGAGAAGCAATAAGCCTGAGTTCTATTTCTTCAAAGATTTTAGCAATGTCCTTATAACTAAGCAAGTTCCTCACCTACCGACAAAGGCGAGCCGTCTGTTAAGCCTTTCTCCTGCATTATGCGGTTTACCTCGGCTTCTTTCCATTCATCTTCTTTAGAGCTCCCCCAAAGTTCTTCGACTTGTGTTTTTACTGACATAATGCCGTATGTACTTGCCTTGCCTATGGTTTCCACTCGGCTGTCAAAGTCAGGTGCACCATACTCACCAAATGATACAGATATATCGTATTTGCCCGGTGCTCTGCTTTGCATATTATCATAAGTCATAAGCACAGCAGATACAAGCTGAGGTATTGCTTTTTCGAGGGCTGTTGTTATTGTATTTCGGGTGTTGCCGGTTACGTCTTTTTTCTCGCGCTGAGCATCTGCCGACTGCATTTTGCCCACATCTATACCGAGAGTAGCAGGAGACACAAGCCCTTGCAAACACATAAGCAAACAATTGGTGTATGAGCTGACAAACGCATCATATTTAATGTCAGGCTGTACAACTTCAATTTTAGAAGATGATGTATCGTCACCTAAAGCTGCATTTATCCTAATGAAATGCGTTCCAAAGCTATTAACTCTCTTTAAACTTCCGTCATCAGGGTTTCTTGGTATCATATCTTGCGGCATATACTTTTCCACACGTCCGGCACGAATAGCGTCAAGCCACTGTGATATAACCTCATCCAATGCGTCAAAGCAATCTGACTTACCACCATCAAAAATAGACTTTCCCCTGTTTGGATATTTCTTCGATGCATAAAATTTTAAAGGCACTGCCATTATGTAATGGCCGTCAAACTCTATCAGTGGATCAATTCCTGCAAGTTCTGGTACAGTATCAAGTGGCACTTCTCTTTCACTATGGTTAAATAAATGACTTTCTATATACCCTTTACCGTAATGTTCCTCTAAGTAGTATACAGACGATTTCAGTTTGTACATAGTCTTAAAAATTACTTCCTGCAAAACTCCCCTTGAATAGTTATATTCGACTTTATCTGCTCCCACAAACTCAATTATTGGATAGGGGGAGATATCAGTATCAACTGAGATTTTAAATGCGCCGTCACCGTCAACAAGAGTATCAACAATAGCTTTGCCCAATAGGGTGATAAACTTATCTTCTTCAATCTCTGTCCACGCCTCCTGCCCTGCTTTGCTATCCCCGAAATTGATATCATCCATATCGGAATACACAATATATGCGAGAGTATCGGCTATTATGGCAGGAAGTCCACTGTGAATTTTTCTTACCTCGCTATTGTTTGGAGCACACCCCCAAAAACTTCCACTGTTAGAATTAAGCTGGTGAAAGAACTGTCTAAGTTCAAAAGAATCACCTCTATACCAAAGCTGAGAACGCAACACTTCGATTTCTCTCGGTAGCATTTCCTGCAACGTTATAGTTTGGTTCATAGGCGATATAATATTTAACCAATTCTGCATTTTCACCTTTATCCTTTCTCCGATCCTCATTTTATCCTCCTAACTTATACATTGTTTCCGCAACTCCTGTTGTAGCGTCCGGCGCATCATCATGATTATTTTTACCCTCTCGCTGATATTTGGTCATAGCCATATAAAATTCGGGAAATTTATCTCTCCAATTAACAGGGAAATAAATGTGATTTTGTACCCACGATGAATTGGAAACAATTCTTGCTTTCTTATTTTTTGACTGGTGAAACCATCTGAAATTTGTTACATAGTTTTCAAGCTCATCATTTGAAATTCGTCTGACATTTCTTGCAAAGCCTGAACCGCCGTTATTGGATTCAATAATCGCATTATTTACTGAAAATTCTTTATGCCGCTTTGCTGTTTCGGATTCTGTTATTTCCATATTGTCTTTTGTATAATAAACATCAAGTATATATGCTTCTCGCATATACACACCCCATATAATACTGCAAAGATAGTCGTCGCCCTCATCAGCGGTATCGGAGTAACTGTAGATACCCTCAAATAAGAGATTGCCGTTATTATCTTTCGGCAGCTGAGTATATGTCTTAAAGCTGTTATACAATTTACCTTTTAAGTCTATCGGCTCCTGCTGATAGTTAGCACTTGCGACATCCACGCCCATTGCTTTTACCTTTGTCTGATAAGACGAATATGACAATATTTCGGGACACAGCATTTTATGTTTATCTTTATCAATCAACGCTTTCATTGTAATATGCCTAATTTTAGTACCCTGCTGTGTATAATGCTCTAAGGCTTTGCCTGCAAGATCATCTGAAGCCCAGCGTGTCATGATTATAATGATCTTTCCGCCCTCTTCAAGACGTGACAGCATGGTATTTGTAAACCACTCCCAATGCTTTTCTTTTATATTTTCGTTATTGGCTTCCTCCGCATTTTTTATGAGGTCGTCAATAATCATTAAAGAACAGCCAAAGCCTGTTGCTGTACCAGTCGGAGAAGTAGCAAGATAATTATTATATCCACCCTCTAAGCTCCACAAGTTCATCGCTCCATCTCCACGCTTTATTTTAGTATCGGGAAAAACATCAGAGTAGACAGGGATGTTCACATCCGCCTTTTCAGCAGATATTGTATTTCTTACATTCTTAGAAAACATAGTTGAAAGAGTTTCATTATACGACCCTGTCATAATCTTTTGGTTTTTATCTCTGCCGAGTACCCACTCGACAAAACACCCTGCTGTGCGAGATTTACCATGACGAGGCGGAAGATTGACAATCATTATTTTTTCATCCGATGTAAGAAAATCTTGAAACTCATTACATAGCTGCACAAGAAAAACTCTGTCGGTTTTATAGAAGTCAGGAGCTTTAAGTTGGCAATAAAAAAAGAACTCACGTTTAGCAAGTTCTATCTTAGCACCAAGTTTTACAAGGTTTTTATTCACTGCTTATCAGCTTCTTCAATTCTTCTGTGGAGAGTTCAGCAAAAGGGTTGTTAACTACAGCATTAGCTTGAATCTTTGTTGTATACTCCCCTGTCATTTTATTAAGCGTATCAACTGCTTTTATTCTGTCGGCAGGAGAATTTTTATCATCTTTTGCAATATTAGATATTATCTCCTGCCGCTCTATAGCAGTTAAAATACGAGTCCGTTTTTGCTGTACGGTGAGTTGTTTTATATATTCTGCAACTCTATCATTTTCTAACAATTTGCAAGCATTTGTATTTGCATAATTCTCGGAATATCCTGCCTTTATCGCACTTTGAACAGTGTTACCGCATTGTGCATAATATTCAGCAAATTTCTTTTGTCTTGGATTTAGATTTTCTTTCAATACGGTTCACCGTCCTTTCCGATATTGTCGCCTAAAAATCAACATACAAAGACAATTTTTGTAGTATTGCACAAAATCACAAGTAAAATTTTGTGAGTAAGCAAAACAGCAGCCTTACGACTGCTGAATGCCAAAAATATTATTGAGGAGGATTGTGAGTCCTCTTTGGTGGTGTCTCGTGCAGGAGTCGAACCTGCAATACCCAAACTTGTTGTAGTGTCCGGACAACGCTTTTACCCATTAAGCTAACGAGACATATTGAGGTTTTCTTATGAACAAGGATAACCTCAAACCTGCACCTTTTAAATCGCACTCAAAGGTGGAAATCATGCGACTTATCTTTTATACTGCTGGTAAACAGCTATGTTGTCAGCAATGGGATTTGCACCCATACGCACCCGGACAGAGCCGCACTGCTTATGCTATACTGACATACGGAGCTTTCGCTCCGTTGAGTAAAGTTGAACAAATAAGAGGAGACAACAAAATAAAAACAACATCGGAATAGCTTTTATACTATCTCCAGTTTAAATTTTAACACTTAAAATCCGCCATTTCCGCCATTTTGAAAATATTTTTGTAATTTTCTTTTTGGAGTATGCTCTGACAAATAATTTAGCTTCATCGCTATAGCCTGCCATGACATCGGACGTTTGCCACGAACAAATCTATACTGCATAATCAGTTTCACGTCATAATCATCAACGTTATGTATAAACTCCTCAATATCCGCACGAGAACGCTCCAAAACGCTTAATCGTGAAAGCAATGAAATTGTGCCGCTATCAGATTTGTACCCCTCTATCCTCACGTTATGTACACTGTATGGGTGCTTGCTGCCGGATTGTACCGTATCTCCTGCATAATGCCCGGCAAGCTCTTTCTTTACGTCTGTTATCTCTGCACAAATGTCACGATATCTTTTAAGCTCATCAATCGTCATTCCTATCCCCTCTCTTAAAAATGCTTCTCAATGTTTCGTAGTATTCCTCTCTGCTGATTATTCCCTCGCTCCTTGCATTAACGGCATCGGAGGCAGGATATCGGCAGTTGTCAAAGTGTTTGTAAAGCTCTTCTTTGCTTGTTATCGTAATTGTTTTACCGTTTAGTAAGATTATATCCATGCATATCGCCTCCGATTACATTATGCCCTGTCATGGATGCTTGATACGCCGTCGGAGGAAGATATCATTTATTAGATTTAATATGATGCTGTTTTTAGCTCTTTGCTTTTTCATGTTTTCCCTCCTTTAGCAAAATTGGATTATATACTTTGCAAAGCCTACCTTTTAATAAATTAATTCGTAGATCACTTGCGGCAACTTTGCCTTTGGCTAAACAAATGCTTAAGCCATTGTCATAATCAGAATATTTGCAAGTTATACAGCGTTTGTGTTTTTTACGGTATTCATTAGGGGTCATTCATTACCTCCAATCAAATCAGGGTTGTCATGGATATTGCCGATAATCTCATAAGGGTACAAAGGATCTGCGCTGATGAAATATGTTTTTTTCATCGCTTACACTTGTTCTTTTAAAACAAGCGTCATTTTCTTCCCAAAAGATGACACCTATGTCGCACTCTGGTGAAGAAACTTTATGATTGTAATGCTTAACTATATCCCCCTCAAAAATCTTATCACCGTTTTTATCGGTCAAGCCTGTGTATTGTCCGACTGTTTCAGGGATAATGTCGTATCTGACACCCATCCCTGTATGTTCGGAAATTTCTGCACAGTTGACAATGTCAGTTGACTGTAACAAGTCCCCATAAATCCACATTTCGTTGTCTGCTCGTTTTCCTCTAAATAAAATCTCACGCATTTTCAATCCTCCTCACGGTTTAACCATTCAAAAAATGATTCTTTACAATTCTTGCAAAGTTCTATGTTTCCTATTTCGCGGTCATTCGACTGCAAGTTAAATTTTTTTCTTTTGCAATTGTATTTCAAGGAGAAAAATTTAAATGTTTCAATTTCCACACCACAACGGTTGCATATAGTTATAGTTTCTGTCATTTTTCCTCACCATCCATTCTTGCGCCACAATTAGGGCAGTAGTTAAAAAAGTGTATATATCCTTCATTTTCAAATGCATATTCACATTCCGAGCATTTAAAGATTTCATTTTCTTGTTTCCATGCTCCGTGTTTAACCTTTGCAACATCAACAGGCGGCTCATCATCAATGTAATCCGCTATTGACTTGTCATCACCTAACATCCCCGATATTCCTTTGTCGTCTACTGGCAAACATGCCGCTCTTAGGTTGTCTTTTAATAATTCTGCATCAATATATTTTTTAGCCATTATTTTCACTCTCCTTTAACGCCTGTTCGGCTGCTTCCTTTGCCAAAAATACGGTTTTGCCGAAATCCTCATCCTCCAAATCAAAAGCATCAATAAGTTCTTCGGGTTCATCTGCGTTTGATGCGTAACATAACGCTTCGTAGTATAGTTTATTTTCTCCGCCAACTTCAATTGTATTTATTGTTGATTTGGCAATTCTATATTCATCAAGCACATACACCGTATCTCCCACTTTGCATGGCAGCTCTACAATACGGGATTTATCCTTATACATTGGACACTTTGTAGCAGCTATATCTACTCCCAGTGTATTGCCTTTCTGTTGCTGATAATAAGCACACACATCAAAATGATAACAATCTTTACACGTCATTTTTAGTCCTCCTCAATTTCCTTATACAGCCTTTCGATTTCGTCTGCCGCAACATTGTACATTTCCTTACACTCGTTTCCTTGTGTATTATCTTTTAATAAGCAGTGAGAACACGGACATGGATCTGCTTGATTACCACAGCATCTAAGTATTGTTATTATTTCTTTTGTATTGTATTTCATTGTTAGTCCTCCTTAATCTAAATCATCAAAAGTAATTTGAACCATAACACGATTAAGCCGTTCTTGTGCAAGATTAAACCACTTTTGGTCTTTTTCAAATCCTATAAATTTTAGTCCTGTTTTATATGCCGCCTCAAGGAATGTTCCGCTTCCCGCAAACATGTCAAGCAGGATATCTCCTTTTTTAGCGGACTGAGTTGCCATATCTATAGCTATATCCAAACGTTTTTGTGTTGGATGCTCTGTACGCTCATTGCCTTGACATATTGGTGCAATCCAGTAGCTCTTTTTCTGCCCTTTTTCTATATTCCAATAATGCTTCGCACCCTTTTCTTTTGTTGCAAAAATACAAAATTCTGTACTTGACATATATCCAACTTTAAATATTTGAGGACATGGATTTGTTTTGCACCAAACTAAGGTAGATCTCGTATGATAGCCTATCGCTTTTAAAATATATTCAATAAAAGACACTTCGCTTCTTGGACACCACATATACAAGCTGGCTGATGACTTCATTTTTTTATACACTTCAGAAAATACATCATGCAAGAAAGAAAAGTATTCTGCGTTGTTTTCAAAAAAGTCCCATTCCCCGAAATGAAAATCTAATACTTTTCTTTTTCCATTTCTATTTAAATGTTGACTGTCAATTCGAGAACGATCAATTTTTCTGTGTTGGCTTATGTTATACGGGATGGGTGTCATCACAATGTCTATTGAGGATTCCTCAATCTGTTTTAAACCATCTTGACAATCTATGTTGTATATTTTATTTAATTCTATCATCGTCTATTTTTTCTCTCTCCAATCCCTGCAAATAAGTCTATAAAGGTCATTTTATCTCTCACTCCTGTCCATTTTGTTGATGTCAACAAAATGGTGCTAACATTCAACTTTACCTAAATAGCAATTAGCACATTTTTCAGTGTCTTGATTTTTACAGTATTCGCAGTCCTCATAATATCCGCAAAAGCCGTCCTTTTGCTTGCAAGCTGGCATACAATATTGTACGTTTTGGCACTTCCACAACTTTTCATTGTCGATTATTTTTTCTTCATAAAATTTACATTCAAAATTATTCTTCATGTTTATCCTCCTAAATCATCAACAACGATTTGTTGAATATCAAGTTCTGGCAGTTCATAGTTAACGCTTGTATATCCCAATTTTTTAGGATCGTCAACAACTACGCTCCAACTTGCAAGCCATCTCCAGAATAAACTTTGTGCATGACCTTTTAATCGCCACTTTGACGTTTGCCCACCATCATGAACAAAGAACATTGCAAGCATTTCAGCTCGTGTCATAACCCCCAAAAATTCTGAATGGTTTCCTAATTCCATATAGTCGTTAGGGGCAGGAGTAGCTGTACATGCAAGTTTGTAAGGTACTTTGTTAAAATAATTTATAATCTGATTTCTAACCTTGCCCGAATAAGATTTTAAAATGCTTGATTCATCAAGAACAATCGCTCCAAATTCATTACCGACAAATTTATCTAACTTTTCGTAATTTGTAATGTTTATCATATCTGCTATTACATCTTCTTGAAATGAGCATATATTAACACTAATTCCGAATTTTTTGCCCTCTCTCTTAGTTTGCGTTGCCACTGCTAACGGAGCTACAATAAGTACTTTAGAATTGGTTCTTTTCCGAACTTGCTCTGCCCATTCAAGCTGCATTAAGGTTTTCCCTAAACCACAGTCTGCAAATATAGCCGATTTGCCTTTAGCTAATGCCCATCTAACTATATCTTTTTGAAAATCAAATAAGTTAGGGTTTAGCTCCTCAGCATTAACCTCAATCCCTACACTTTCAACCACAAGTGCTTTTTGTTTCAAAAAGTTTTCGTATTCCATTTGTTATCCTCCTTATCATTTTGTTGATGTCAACACTTTGATATCCGTGTCAATTAACACCTCTACGCCCTCTGTACCGTCATATACAAACTTATCTGTAAAGCCTTTAACGTATTTGTTATTATCGTTTTTAAGCCGTTCCGACTTTTGCAAAGCGTCAAGGATAAACTTTTTTGCAAATGCAACATTGTCCTTGTCACGCCGTTTATTTGGCTCGTGCCAAACAAACGTGATGTGCACAGGAGAGGCTATCAAAAAATGTCTTGTGTTAAGGATAAGCATTATATTGCTTTCTATTGATTTTTTAAAATTTGCCCCTCCGTAACGATTTCCTCTGCATTTGTCTATGTACTCATTCAGTGACGGCAGCCGGAAAGGTATTTTAAAACTAATCATTGTTTATGCTCCTCAATCTATAATTCCGTGACCTGTCCCTGCCGATCGGGATATTGTACTCTCGTGTCCTCTCATAGATACGGCTGCCGACCGCCTCGTCAATGTCAAGCAGTTCTCCGACTTTTTTCTCACACGAAAAAATCGTTATCAAATCCTTGTGCATGTATCTGTAATTGATTATCTCAAAGGCTATGTCTATGTCAGACTGTGTCGGCTGTTTGCCCTGCTCGGTTTTAAACATGTCATCTATGTACAAAACCTTTATACGTTTGTACTCTGCGATTAGATTATCAAAATCCTCACTGTTGCGCATGGCTTTGAGTTTTACTATCTCATCTCGCCACATCATGTATTTTGCATTGTACCCTGCTTTGATAAATCTGCCTACGATAGCAGTGCAAATATGGGTTTTCCCTGCGCCGACCTGTCCGCCGATGTAAAACCACTTGCCTGAGCTGTCGCTGATGTAGTCCAATGCTTTTTGCTTAACTCTTTTTTGCCAATCCTCGCTCGCAATAAAATTTTGAAACGTGTATTGACCAAGCACTGTTGCTAAGCCACTGTCATGTATTACTTTAAGCATCCTCCGTTTTCCCATGCACTCGCAAGTTCTTATGATTTCCTCTCCGTCAACCACCGTCATAAAATTACCTTTGTTGTGACACTTAGGACAGTCATAGCCTGTTAACGTGCCTTTGGTTGAGTTGTAGGATTTTACACGGTCAAATGTCATCCCCTGAGAACATGTCTGCAAAGCTATTTCCTTTGCTTTCTGCATAATTTCTGTTATTTCCATTTTTTTCACCGTCTCTCCTTATCCAGTTGCGGACGGTAAGCACATAGTTTTTATAGCCCTTACCATACTGCTCGCAGTACTCGTCAACTCGTCTGATGTAGTCTTTGACTTTAGCCTCGCCAAAATCTTTGATTAAGCTGCTGTACTGATCATCTGACAGCAAGACGTGTTTATACTCGCCGTATTTGTGACGAGGTGGCTTTCCACTCTCTATATCTTTGTTTTCTTTGTTATCTTTGTTTATCTTTGTTCTTATGTTGTTAGTTGTTTGTTGGTCGTTTGTTAGTTGATTGTTAGTTGTTTGTTGGTTTACTTGTTGCTCATCTTGGTATATGTTGTAGTTAGTTACCGTAAACACGGTATATTTGCTTGTTGGTTTGATTGTTATTTCGCTTGTTGATATTAGGTGTTTTACAGCCGTCCGCACATTTTGTACTGACAAACCAAGTTCGGATGCTAATGACGCATAGCTTGCAATTCTTGATCCACGTTTTATTATTTGCCCCTCAAATGGTCTATCTTTAAAATTTACAGTCAATAGCAGGTGCAGGAACACCTGCTTGACTATAGGATTTTTGTACCATTCCCAAGTTGTAAATTTTCTGTAAAGGATTATAAATCCATTTTCAGTCACTCAACCCCACCTCACGTTAAAACGGTACTCCGTCATCACTGATAATGTCAAAATCATCTGACGGTGTATTGTTGTAATTGTTGCGTGAGTTTTGCTGATAACTATTGCCGTAATCATTACTTGAGTCTGCTTTCTCACCGGTGAAAGATACATTGTCAACATAAACTTCAGTAACATAATGCTTTGTGCCGTTCTTGTCGTCATAAGTTCTTGTTCTGAGGTTTCCCTCAATAGCAATCATTCTGCCCTTGCGGAAATACTTGCCGATGAATTCAGCCTGCTGACGCCATGCAACGCAGTTGATGAAATCAGTCTCATGCACGCCGTCTGCACCCCTGTACCGTCTTTCAACGGCAAGGGAAAATTGCATTACGGCTACTCCGCTTTGCGTTTGTTTTATCTCTAAATCATGGGTTATACGACCCATTAAAATTACGTTATTAATCATCTTCGTTCTCCTTGTTATCAAACATTGTAGTCTGATTATCTTTTATCTCCTCAAGATAGTATTCGCCTGTTTCTTTGTTTTGTTTTAATTCAAACTTTCCTGCAAGCGTACCTTGACATTCTGATTTTAACTGCATTTTTGATGTAATTTTATGTGTAAACACAGGCATAATACAATCTCTATCAATTTCAGCCACATAAAATTCTGGCAGCCGTATACTCATTTTTACCGTGATATCAGCGTCTTCTACTTCTTTTTTTCGCATTTTCGTTAAAATTTCTTTTAGCATGACGTTAAAATCATTCTTAAATTTTACAAATGTATTTGTGTTAATATCCAACTCAAAAGTCTTATTGTTATCCATAAAAATACCTCTCATTCCGTTAATTTATATCCGTCTACTTGGTAGTTAATATTAAGTGATTTGCAGTCCTCTATAACTGCGTCTATCAGTCTGCTCATTTGCTTTGTGTCATACACACTGCTCCCATAATATGCTACTACGTTTGTGTATTTAGGCGTCTTGCTTGGCAACGTATCACAAAACCAGCCCAAGCCTTTTTTATCCCATATCTCAATGTATCGATCTACTGCCTCAGTCAGCATACAAAGCACTGTGCTCTCTCCGTAATCCCGTATATATCCTTGATATACTCTCTCCTTGCTCTCGTGCAATCTCTCGGCGATACGGTCACACAGCACCCAAAAATATCCGTTTTGGTCTAAGGTGCGTTTACGCCTGTTATTTTTAACCTCGCATATATATGTTTTGTCACTATCAAGCTCGTCAATTATTTGCTTGCAAGCTGTCGTTGAGTGAGGGTCAAGTGTTAGCACCAGTTTATTTGGATGACCATAGCCAAATTGTAACTCAGGCTTGCCAGTAAATTTAAATTGTCCTATCATAAAAAGCTCCTGCCTATCAGGGCAATAAAGTCCGCTCTGCTGTGTGTAAGCTCATAACGTCTTTGAGTCTCTTGTTTAAGCCACATATCCAGTGCATGACCGTTATTGCCATGCACTCCGTCATTGGATTGGTTATGGTGATATCCGCAAAGATAGACTTTAAAGCCGTTGTCCTCGCTTATCCTACGGTTTGCTCCCATAAAGATATGATGACAATGCAGATTAGTTACTGCTCCGCAAACATAGCATTTCTTTTCGTCTGTAATTATGCTATCCATTGAATTCTCTTTTTTTGTAGCAAGCAACACATACTCCGCCACACATTTTCAAGATTTCTTGTGGCGATCTGACTATTTCGTGTTTATCTTTTTGAGATTTGATAATAATGCCGCATTCCGGGCAACGTACCTCATTAGAGGGTTCAACTTGATTTTTGGATGCCGCACTATTTGTCTGATTGTTGTACTCGTTTGTGTCGCTGTCTTTGTTATCATCAATCAAAAACAATCCATTTAAGGCATACTTACGAGCATAACTGCTGGCAGCTCCTGTGATTTGGCTATCATCCATTCCCTTTTTAACTTCCGCTTCTCTTGCGTATGCTGTTACTTTGCGGTTATCACTCTTACTATGTATTTCTGCGGTTGCCTTTACATAAATTCGAGCTCCGACCATAACAACCTCATCCGACAGTATTAATTCACAGTCATATTTTTTTAGGAGAGGTTTTACAGCCTCGAGGATATCCTCACAACTGCGATAATTGTAGTGACCAAAATTATTTGTTTGTGATTTAGGCGCTTTTAATTCCGTCTGTATTGCTATTAATTCTTCCATTCGTGTCACCTACTTTACCGACAGACTGTTAGTTTCTTCAATGGCTACGCCCGGTATTTCTTCTCCGGATAAGATGACCTCTTTTAATTTCGTCTTATTTGGCTTAGGTACTGTAAAAATCAATAGTTCCTCTCTGTCGTGAGATATTGCCCAAGCGCCAAACCTTTCTTCGTTGACGTTTATCCTGCTTGATTTTCTAAAGCTGCATTTAATCTTAGATGTCTCAAATTTATCTCCGTTAAGCACATTTGCAAGCCATTCCTTGTAACTTTCGGCTTTACGTTCTAAGACCTTGCGGCGTTCTGCAAGGGTTTTTTCTTCTTCCCTGATTGCTTTTGCTTCGGCGGTCAGGTTTTTAATTGCAATCCCAACACCCTCTAATTTCTTTTCCCTCGCCATTGTGAGGGCATTTAATTTGTCAAAATCAACGATTTCTCCTGTTTCGTTATCCACGCATTCCATTATTGCGTGGTCTATTTCATATAGCTTCATATTTTTGCTCCTTTAACTCTCCGCAAGCGTTCTGTTGACGCTCATAATATCCATTTTTTCTTTTAAAGCGAGGTTATCAAACTCATCGTTTAGCACCTCATCAATACAATCTGAGCAATATATATCGCCGTTAAAGTGATAACAATCCTCTCCGTCATATATTTGGCGGTCGCACTCGTTACATTTACACATCGGTGTTGTCCCCCTTGTTTAGATCCTCCGCTATCTCAATATTAAACGTACCTCTGAGAGCGTGCAATACTTCCATAATCTCAGTTATTCTCACATCACTTAAATCATAGCTATCTTTATACATGTGATACCTTTCACGTTTCGCAGGATATGTTATATTACAACACTTTTTAATTTTATCCGGCTGTTTTTCCATAACAACAAAATGCCCACTCGGGAGTTTACAGCGATAATATGTAACATTTGTTCTTGGTTCGGTAAACCAGATTCTCCATTGTTCATATTCTTGCAAAAAACGTCTGCGCTCGTTATCATTCTTGAAGTTAAATCTAAGCATTGTTGTCACCTACTCTCGGCTCTATCACAAACACTCCGCTTTGATATGTAATATCAGCTCCTAACTCTGTTGCTAACTTTGCAAATTTAAGAGCTTGACAAATCACTGGTTCGGTGTTATCATATTCATAGATAGATTTTTCTTTTGTTGAGCTTGTACAGTTGGCAGACTGTGCAGGCTCTTTTATTTTGTTATCCATTGTGATCCTCCTTATCAAAATGTATTTTTACAACCTCGACTGCGGCAAGATACTCTTTGGCGTATTTGGTCTCACCATGTGTGTCTTTTACCTTTGCAACAAACTCGTCTAAAGTACCTCCAAAACATCCGCACACAACACCGATATCATTATCTTTGGTTTTGTAAAATGTCGTGTTACGGTTATATGAGCCTAAGCCTTTAATACATAGATAGTCTGCATTGCCGCAAACCTCTGCATTGCCGTAAACCTTTGCATTGTCGTAAACCCATGCATTGCCGTAAACCTTTGCATTGTCGTAAACCCATGCATTGTCGTAAACCCATGCATTGTCGTTATGGCTAAGGTTATCTTCTTTTTGCACATATCCGCCCAGATCTCCGGCTTTGACGTTACCAAAATCAATTAAGGCTTGTATCCTAAAAAGCTTGTGTCCAAACAACATTTTAGTGTCTGTGGTTAGTTTATATTTTTTTGTCATTATTAATCCTCCTTATCGTTTTTACTTATCAGGCACAGCACTATCGCTGTTAACGTTGGTGCAAGCATAATCGTTGCCGCTATCAGTAATGCGATTTTCATGGTCTGTGTCCTCCTTAATACTTTTCTGCTTCTCGCAGCTCTTGTTTAAATCTTTCATTTAGCAATTTACGTTGCCTTGAGTTAATGGCTCGCTCTTTGCAATCCTCTGCATAAATCAACGCCGCAATCACTGCTGTCACTAACAGCAATACCGTAAATCCAACTCCTCCGCCGATTTTTGCACAGCCATACATCACTCCAACCCAAAGCATTGCTAACAATATTATTTTTGTTGTGTTGGTCATGGGTTAGGCTCCTGTCATCCTAATTTAAGTACCTTGCCGACAAAATCGGCAATATCAATATGTTGTTTTTCACAAAGTCGGAAAACCTCGTCAAGCCTCATTTCAAGCGGTTTGCGCAAGCGATTTCCTACAGTACTCCTCTTTACGCCCATACTTTTGGCAAGGTCCTCATTTGTCTTACCACCCTTGCACAAGACAAGGTTTTGCTTTATGCGGTCCTCAAAGCTGTCTATTGGTCTTAACGATACCTTTGGCATTTCTCTCACCTGCCTTACTTAATAGCTCTATAAATTGTTTTTCCATCGACTTTGACCACAGATTGCACGTTAACGTCATTATTTTTTGCAAATACAAAGTCTTTGCAAGGAGCTTTTTCATGCTTACTGCAACCGCCAAACTCCTTTATAAAATGTTTGCAAACTTCGCAAAACTCACTTTTACAAACACCTTGTTCATGGTTTTCTTTTTCATTTAATTGATAACGCAATTCAGCAATTTCTTTGTTCTTACTCCTCAATTCGTTTTCCAAGCGTAAGATTTTCTGCTTTTTACTAATCACTTTTATCACCTCCTCATTTTACTTCTCATGCAATTCCAGTAGCAGATACATTAACATCAAAAGTACATACAAACGAAATGTATCTGTTCCGAAAAACAAGCCAAACAACGTTACGACATTTGCCGCCACAACAACCGTTCCTTTTATAAACTTCATTGTTTATTTATCTCACCCCTTATCAATTTGTTGCATATTCTCTCCTTTTGTGCTATAATATGATAAATTATGCCGAAAGGAGGATGAAAATGACTGAAACAGTAAAAGGCTTTTGCCCAGTATTAAATTGTGAATACTCAATTAATGTTAATTATTCGCATATTGCTGGGAACCAATACTTAAAAGCAGGAGCAGACTGCGAATATAATGCAGACGCTACTCATGATCCTTGTCCATTGAAGAAAGAGTGTCCACTATATGCTTCAATGCCATCAGAAAAGATTTATTAGCACCTGTAAACTGGCTAAACTTATCAAGCTCATCAAGTTTAGCTCGTCTGATCCATCCGTCTTTGTCCGAAAATTCTATGACGGGTGGATCGACTTTTTCTCTCAAGACATCACCTGAATTAAAAGTTTCTTCTGTTACAATAATTTTAATTTGCATTTTTCTCACCTCCTTATTAAATTAATCATCACATCACTCAACAAGCTGCTCGCATGTAGTATTCAGTTTTTTAGCAAGCAATACTCCTGTTATAATTGTCGGTACTTTCATTCCTTTTTCATATTGCGCTACCGTTGGCTGTGCAACCTCAATAAGATTTGCAAGCTCCTGCTGTGTTAAGTCCTTTTCTTCCCTCAAGCGCTTTACGTTTTGAGCAAATGCCATTTTATCACCTCCAAATTTAATATAGTTTGGCTATTGACTTTTTTCCTTAAATGATATATACTGTAATTGTCGATATAAGTAAATATCAGTAATTTGATAATAACAGGGGCTTTTTATGCCCTGCGTAATAGCCTATATATATTATAATCTGATTTTAATCGGAAGTCAATAGATATTTCCGATTTTAATCAGATTTAGCATTATGCACAAAATGACGTTTAACAATTTGTTTAATGCTAACAAAACTTTAAAAAATAGCTTTGCTATATTGACATTTTCAGTGTTTGTGGGTATAATATAAACGTAAAGGTTGGCTATCTGCCTACCCTTTATGTTTAGATTTCGAACGAGGCACTGTGACTTTTTAGCACAGTGCCTTTTAGTTTTATATGGAGGTTATATTATGTTAAGAGGTATGGTATTTTTAGACCATATGAATTTTGATATTGCTATAAAAGATTATTATCGAACCATGGATCAGCAAGCACCGAAGCTTGATTATAATCAACTTTTTAGAAAAGTTGCTGGATTACGAAACGGAATTGATTATATAAAATCATATATTTTTGTTCCAAAGCCTGACAACTTCTTAATGGATGACCAAAATCTAAAAAACTATTACAAATGGGTCACAGGTATGAATGGTTCTAAGTACACAGATGTAATTGAGGGAAGATATATTGCACGTCCAACTGGTTTAAAAGAAGAAATGGATATAGCAAACAGAAATACATACTACAAAGTTGAAAAAGGTACAGACTTAAATCTCGCAATATACGCATTAACAAAGGCTTTTTATAACTCATATGATGTTGCTTTTATAATGAGTGCAGATACGGATTATATTAGTTTGTACAAGCAATTAAAAACTATTGGTAAAATCGTAATAGTAGTTGCAGTTAAGGGACAATCCATCAGAAAAATAATATCAGAGGTTGACGATTACATCACACTCGATGATGATTTTTTTAAAACATGTTTAAGAGAAGAAAAAGCATAATAAAAAAATTCCACCGCAATGGTGGAAAAGGTAAAATAGTGGTGAAAATAATGAATAATTTTGATGTAATTGGCGTGTTTTCGGGTATAATTGGTGTTATTTTTGCTGTTGTTTTTGTTGAAAGTATATATATAAAAATAATAATTTCACTTTCTATTTTAGTTGTTTTATTGATAATAAAAATTATTTTATTGCATAAAGATAATAAAATATTAACAGAAAATTTGGCTGATGCTAAAAAAATAACAAAGCCTTAGCACAACAATACAGAGCAAAAAACAATGAATTAAATAATACGGTAAAACAAAACGAAAAGATATTAAGATACTGGCTTTGGCTAAATTCGGCATTTCAAAATGCAATTCAAGGCTCTAAAAGAGATCGATTTGAAGAAGCATATAAAATTTACAGAGATTATACTAATGATTTAACTGATAATAATTTTAAGGAGGAATGACTTATGTCAATGTATAAAGTAGTAAAGATTATGGATGATATGAATATCATTATAAATGGTGGTAGTAAAAATGGTATAATAGAGGGAGATAGATTTTATATATATTCTAAAGATTTAGAAATTGTAAAAGACCCAGATACCAAAGAAACACTAGGTGAGTTTAAGAAAATCAAAGCTAAAATAGAAGCCGTTGCTGTCTATGAAAAAATGTGTATATGCCAAAATGCAAAAATGTCAGCTTCTTTATCAAAAATGACTGCAAACGCTTTCAATATTGGTGGGAAAAGACTTGCTTTAAATGTAGATCCAGCACAAATTAGTGGCGGTAGAGTAGCCGACGATGATGAAATGATACAAATAGGTGATGAGGTTGAAATAATAAAAAAGTCTAACTAATCTTTCATAATTAGCTTTATAATCATATCATTTAATATCATAATAGCGTGATTAAGGGAATTAATTTCACTCGCTAATCCAGCAATGCCATTTAAGCCTAAATCACGTTCATTGGTGAGAAACTTATTAAGCTCTTCTGGTATTTTAATGCTATGATAATCAAGCAAATCCCTTAAAAGCTGATTTTCCTCTCTTAATCTAGCATTTTCAATATGTGTTTCCGTTTCTGTAGATGGTATTGGTTTAGATTTTTTTAATTTCATAATAGGAACCTCCATTAAACTAATACATATTAATTGTTTATATGTATATTATATTCCGATTTTAATCGGAAGTCAATAGAAAGGACGTAATTTCCATGAATAAAAACTTATCAAAAGAAGAAGTACTCTCTTTAGCAAAAGAAAAGGGGATTAAATTATCTTTTTTGAATGATTTAATAGGCGGTTATCGTGGTAAATTAACAGACTGGAAAAATGGAAAAACATCATTAACAGAAAACGAATTATCTATTATTACTGATTACCTACTCGGAAAAGAAAGTTCCCCTGCAACTTCCGTCGATATGTCACCTGATGATAAAGAAATTATGACTATGATTAAGTCATTATCACCTGAGAAGAAGGAAATGTTTTTAAAATTTTTAAAATCTTTATGATTTGAGTAAATAGTATTATCTAATTAATCTTTAGTCAGACTGTTTATCTGCATTTGCATCATTTAAAACAACTTCACTATCTTTTGATAGGTTTCTAAGTTCTTTTAAAGCTATTTCAAATTTATCTTTAGGTAAATTCTTTATTAAACAAAAAATTTCTTTATCAATGCACATTATTTTTGCCTCCCTTCTGTACGTTTGTTTTTACAATAAACATTATAGAACAAATGTTTCGGTTTGTCAATAGATATGTGTCCAAATAAATGTACAGCAAAAATTACATTCTATTTTTATCTAACGTTGCTATTATTTATAATCAATACACAAAAGGACTTGTGCAAATAATTCGAGCATTTTTAAAATTTTATGACATTTTACAAATAAGAGTCGAAAAATTTAGTTAAAACGACAAAAGTCGACAACAAAGAACGTTGCATATATTTATTTTTATTGACTTTTAATTAGTTTTGTTGTAAAATTTAATCAAAAGATATAATAAACAAACGTATGTTATTTATAAAACAAATCCCCACCAGTACCGTCAATACTGATGAGGATGATTTAGGGTTATAGGATTACAGGATTCCTCCTGTGCTTCCAAACATTATTATATCACCATAATATGGATAGGAGAATTTTTTATGGCAAAAAGAGTTTGTGATATTTGCGGAGAAAAGTTCGGTTTCTTTTCGTTGGGTGCAGATCTTTCTGATGGTACAATTTGCAGAAAATGTCTTACACAAAATGGTATGACAAGCATTAGTAATCCCAAATTACATTCGTTGGATGAGGTTCATCAGGCAATTGACGTGAGAAAAGAGTTGATCAAAGCTTTCTCTCCTACTAAAATTATCAGTATATATTTAAAAATTGATGAAAACAATCAATGCTTTAAAGTTTCCAATGATTTCTTTACTTTTGATAATTTATTGTCCTATGAACTACTTGAGGACGGCGAAACTGTAACAAAAGGTGGGCTTGGCAGAGCTGTTGCAGGAAGGGTTTTGTTTGGCGATGTTGGTGCTATCGTAGGTAGTGTAACAGGTGGTAAAAAAAGCAAGGGTATTTGTAAATCTATGAAGCTTAAAATCACTTTGAAAAATGCCCTTTGTGATGTCATCTATATTTCATTTATTACTTCTGAAACTAAGGAAAATAGTTTTACATATAAATCTGCACGAGACAACGCACAAAAGTGTATTTCTGCTTTAGAGATAATACTTGATAGCAATAAAAATAGGAATGATAAAACTGTACAAATATCTTCATTTGTTGCATCATCGGCAGATGAAATAGCTAAATTTAAAAATCTTTTAGACGACGGAGTTATCACGCAAGAAGAATTTGATGCAAAGAAAAAACAACTTTTAGATTTGTAATACAACAAAAACGCCCCCTTACCGGTAGCAACCAGTAAGGGGGGAAAACGAACAGATTGAGGAGAATTTTAATGGCTACAGCTAAAAAACTGCCGAGTGGAAATTATCGTGTGCGCATTTACGATAATGATACAAAGAAGTATAAATCTTTTACGGCAGAAACGAAAAAGGAAGCTGAATTGAAAGCTGCCGAATGGCTTAATGGAAAAAGAATAGTAAAAAAATCTGAAATCACTGTTGAAGAAGCTGTTGAAAATTATATTAAAAGTAAAGATAAAACTCTAAGTGTGTCAACAATTAGAGGGTATTATATAATCAAGAAAAATGCTATTAATGAAATAAAAAATAAAAGAATAGATCAGATAACGGAAATTGAACTGCAAAAGTGGATGAATAACAATGCTGAAGTATACTCTCCTAAATCAATTCGTAATCAATTTGGGCTAATTACGGCAGCATTAAAGCAGAACAAAATAAAATTAGATTATTCAAGTATATTGCTAAAGCCCAAGCAGCCAAAAGAATTGAGAATACCTAATACAGATGAAATGAAGAAGATTTTACAGATAACTAAAGATACAAATATCGAACTGCCAATATTATTTGCTTTAACATTAGGATTAAGACGATCAGAAATATGTGCTCTAACTTGGGACGATTATGACGGCGAAAAAATCTATATCCATTCTGCCGCCGTTCCTAATTCTAACAATAAAACTATAATTAAAGAAACTAACAAATCTTATGCAGGAACTCGTACCCTTACGGTTCCTGATATTTTAAAACAAATTTTAAACAAACAAGAACATAAGTCAGGATTTATTGTTAATATGTCCCCAAATGGTATTTTTGTACGTTTCCAATCTCTTTGTGAACAGAATGGCTTGCCTAAGTTCACATTACATTCACTGCGGCACGCTAACGCAAGTCTTATGTTAATACAAGGTGTGCCAGACAAATATGCAATGGAACGTTTAGGACAAGCTACAAATAGCATGCTCCGTAACGTGTATCAACATACTTTTAAAGATGAGCAAAATAAAATTTCCGACGAAATAAACAATGCATTTAATAAAATGTTATGAACAATATGACACGAAATGTGACACAATTAAGAATATATAGCATAAATGCGCTGTTTATAATGTAAAGTTATAGGGTTCGAATCCCTCCTTCTCCGCCAAGACAAAGCCTTTAAATGTCGTATTTACGATATTTTAGGGCTTTTTTTGTTGTGCAATGAAAAGAGAGCCTTTTTCAAGACTCTCTTATTTTTATTATTCATTAAGATTAAATCTTTCTGCTCAAGCTTCCAAGACAACTATCCAAAGTAAATTCAACTGAAACTATATCTCCGCCGTCATCATTGATTTCAATTGCAGGTGTGATAATAAAACACTTACCGGTCTTTGGCTCAACCTTTTTGCCGTTTGCAACAATCGAGCTATAAGCATTTTTAACTTTTACATTAACTTCTTCACCATTAAATGTTACTTTGATGTTACCTGACTTAGTGTTTGTCACGTCCTCAATATTAACTTCAGCAATGAATCTTACTGCTGTGTTGTCTATTTTTTTCTGATAATAGACCGTGCCCTCTAACTGTGGGTCTAACAATTTATATGGCATATACATATAAAAATTTTCAGCAGCATATTTGTGTCCTGCTGTACCATTATAGCAACAAACTAAAAAATCCGGATTAACTACTTGTTCAAAAGGTCTGCCATCAATGTACCCGATAGCCATATTACCTATTTCGACAACATTTTTGGGGATTATCATGCTATTTGTGCCAATGCAATTATAGAAAGCATATTCTCCTAAGCTTGTTACAGTATTCGGAATAATTATACTTGTAAGTCCGACGCACTGCGAAAAAGCTTCATCTCCAATACTAATTAAACCATTTGGCAATTCAATACTGGTTAAATATCTACTCTGATAAAAAGCTTCATCTCCTATGCTTGTTACATAGTCGGGAACAATATATGACGTATTTTCTTTACCCTGAGGATAATGTACTAATTGTGTTTTATTCTTACTAAACAAGATTCCATTTTCTGATGAATATGTAATATTATCTTCATCTACAATTATGCTTTTTAGATACCAACAATAATCAAAAGCACCTCGCCCTATAGATTGCAATTCCTTTCCAATTTTTATGTCTGTTAAGTAAGTCCCTTCAAACACACCTTCACCTATTTCAATAACACTATTCGGAAGTGTTATTTCAGTTAATTTACACCAATGAAAAGCTGCATCACCAATTTTAGTTACACCTTCTGGAATAACTACACTTTCAAGATCCAAACAGCCCCAAAATGCACAATTCTCAACGCTTTTTAAACTATCGGGAAGCACTATACTGGTAATCTCACGATTCCATTCAAACGAGCAACCTTCTATAGTTGTAACTTGTTTCTCATCAATATTTGACGGAATTATCAACTCCGATTCTGAACCATTGTATTTTGTTATCCCAACTGTTCCATCATTATGGACTATATACTCATAATCTCCTGATGTTAATGTATCTGTCGCTGCAGCAGGCATAACAATACAACCCAATAATATCACCAATGAAAACAATCCTGGAAGTACTCTTTTCTTCATAGTTACACCTCTAAAATTTTAATTATTCATTAAGATTAAATCTTTCTGCTCAAGCTTCCAAGACAACTATCCAAAGTAAATTCAACTGAAACTATATCTCCGCCGTCATCATTGATTTCAATTGCAGGTGTGATAATAAAACACTTACCGGTCTTTGGCTCAACCTTTTTGCCGTTTGCAACAATCGAGCTATAAGCATTTTTAACTTTTACATTAACTTCTTCACCATTAAGTGTTACTTTGATGTTACCTGACTTAGTGTTTGTCACGTCCTCAATATTAACTTCAGCAAGAAATCTTACTGCTGTGTTGTCTATTTTTTTCTGATAATAGACCGTGCCCTCTAAATGTGAGTCTAAGAGTTCATATTTAAAATCGTAGTCAATAGCGTATTGATGTGCATACGAAGCCGAATAGCATTTTATTGTAAAAATATTACCATAATCAAAAGAAGACCAATGAATATTTTTTAAACTTTTTGGCATTGTAATACTCATTAGATTTATACAACAATAAAAAGCTTTAATATCAATGCTTTCTACGCTATTGCCTAATATAACAGAATACAATTCACAACAACTACTAAATGTTCCAGCTGCTATTTTGGTTACACCATCCGGAATCACTATACTGCTTAGTTTATAGCATTCAGAAAAAGCATATTCACCTATAGTTATTACACTATTCGGAATAATTATGTCTATAAGATTATCACAATTGTCAAATGCATTAGAGTATATGTTTGTTACACCATTTGGTATTACATATAATTCCCTTTCGCTACAAGAAGGATATCTTATTATTTCAGTTTTATTTTTATTAAATAAAACTCCATCTTCCGATGAAAAATATTGATTATCTGTATCTACCGTTATACTTTTAAAATCACAATTTACCAAGGCATAATCATATATTTTAGTAACAACCTTTTCATCAATAATTGACGGAATTATCAGCTCTGATTCTGAGCCAATATATTTTGTTATTTCAACAGTTTCGTCATCAAGGACTATATACTCATAATCCCCCGACGTTAATGTATCTGTCGCTGCAGCAGGCATAACCATAATAAGGCTTATCGCCATAACAAGTGACATAAATAAACTAAAAATTCGTTTCTTCATGCTATCAAATCTCCTATATTCCCTATAATTACACATCATAGCACAATAATCTTTGTATTTACATTATAGCATATACATAGTAAGTTGTAAATCTATGTGATATTTTTTTGTAACTTATAACAGTTTATCCATGTATAAATTATGCATTATTTCTAAAATTACAAATAATTTCGACAAAATATAACGTTACTATTAAAAAAATCGCTAATAAAAATCTAAAATTTAATAAAAACGTCTCATTATCGTTATTGATAACAAGACGTTTTTTATTTCTATTTTGATAAATCCAAGCTTCTCACCTTATCTCTTAATGCAAGTATATAAGGGGGTGAAACAGAAAGCTCATCTATTCCCATTCTCAAAAACGTTTCTGTAAGTGTAGTATCAGCAGCCAATTCACCGCATATTCCAATCCAGGTGTTATGCTTGTGAGCATTTTCAGCAGACATCTCTATAAGCCTTAAAACCGCTTCATGATGTGTATCGCAAAATTCCTCAAGGTCCGGATTCTGCCTGTCACAAGCAAGTGTATACTGTATTAAATCATTTGTACCAACACTGAAAAAATCAACCATTGGCGCAAGCCTGTCACTGATAATAGCAGCAGCAGGAGTTTCAATCATTATACCCAGCTCAATATTTTCACTGAATTCTATACCATCCGATTTCAGTTCCGTTTTAACCTCTTCGCAAATGTCAAGAATTTTTTCTACTTCGCTGACACTTGTTATCATAGGAAACATTATTCCCAAGCTTCCGTAAACTGAAGCACGAAAAAGAGCCCTAAGCTGAACGCGAAATATTTCAGGCTTAGTAAGGCAAATTCTGATTGCACGATATCCCAACGCAGGATTCTCTTCTTTTTTCAAGTTAAAGTATTCCGCTTGCTTGTCAGCGCCAATGTCAAGCGTTCTTATTATAACCTTCTTCCCTGCCATGCTTTCCAAAACTCTTTTATATGCATTAAACTGCTGTTCTTCTGAGGGAAAATCATTGTTTTCAAGATAAAGAAATTCGCTTCTGAAAAGTCCTATTCCTCCGGCGTCATTAACAAGAACAGCTCCAATATTATTTACACTTCCAATATTAGCGTAAATATTGACCCTTTTTCCGTCTAAGGTTACATTATCCTTGCCCTTCAGGCTTTGCAGAAGCTTTTTCTTATCTTCGTCTGCACGCTTTTTTTCCAGCATCTCTGTTTTCGTTTTTTCATCAGGATTTATATAAATATCACCTGTAAATCCGTCTACAATTGCCTCAGTGCCTTCTTCTATTTCTGAAAGAAATCTGTCTCCCACACCTATAACAGCCGGAATGTTCATGTTTCTTGCCAGAATAGCAGTATGGGAATTTGATGAACCACTTGCTGTTATAAATGCCAGAACCTTGTTCTTGTCAAGAGATACCGTTTCACTGGGAACGAGATCGTCAGAGCAAATAATCACCTTATCCTGAGAATCATTTTTATCTGCCGATTCTCCCGATAAATTACTGATAATGCGATTTGAAATGTCTTTTATATCTGCCGCTCTCGCCTGCATATAAGCGTCATCCATAGAAGAAAACATTTCTGCAAAATTGTCAGCAGTAACCGCCACAGCATATTCTGCATTTACATGCTGAGTATCAATAATGTTTTCAATGGACTCATTATAATCCTCATCTTCAAGCATCATCATGTGAATCTCAAAAATCTGAGCATTGGTTTCACCCACTTCTTTTAAAGCCTTTTCATGAATGCTTTTTATCTGTGAAGCAGATTTTTCCTTTGCTGATTTTATTCTTGCTTTTTCAGCTTCTGTATCATCAACATGAAGGCGTTTGACCGAAATGTCCTGACGCTTAAATATTGATATTCTGCCTATGGCATAAGCTCCGCAAACACCTTTTCCTTTATATTTTCTCATTATATCACTCCGCTTAACGTATTACAGATTAGATTTAAAAAACTCCTCTAAAGCGGAAGCAGCTTTTTCTTCATCGCTTCCCTCTGCCGTAACAGTAACAGTTTCTCCGCATTTTACACCAAGTCCCATTAATGCCATCAGCTTTGAGGCATTAACCGACTTTCCGCCCTTTTCGATCGTGATTGTACTGTCAAATTCCTTTGCTTTTTTAACAAGCAGTCCCGCCGGTCTTGCATGAATTCCTACCTCGTCAGTAATTGTATAAGTGAATGATTTCATCTTCGTTTTATCTCCTTTTTGTTTACAGCTTTCAGTACCGCAGCTTATTAATATTATTCAACTTCCAAAACAGCGTCACCGACTGATACTTTTCCTGATAAAAGTGTATTAAACTTTTCATATTCATCGCTGTTGCAAACTATCATAGGGGTGACAGTCTTAAAGCCTGCTCTCCTTATTTCCTTGATATTGAATGTGATAAGCAAATCGCCTTT
Source organism: uncultured Ruminococcus sp. (assembly GCA_900539835.1). GTDB lineage: Bacteria > Bacillota > Clostridia > Oscillospirales > Ruminococcaceae > FB2012. The sequence goes on from UQDR01000015.1 coordinate 40,297, forward strand.
TCTGATACGCTGTCCGTCAGACACATGAGCCTTAAAATGTTTTCCCAACAGCTTTACAGTATCAATTCCGATATGAAGTAAAATTTCACAGCCATCATCAGAAATAAGATTTATTGCATGCTTTGTTTCAAAAACCATATCCACCTTGCCGTCGCATGGCGAATAAAGCTTGCCTTCTGTTGGTTCAATTGCTATTCCGTCACCTAAAACCTTTTGTGAAAAAGCTTCGTCCTCTATATCTTCAAGTGGTATTATATCACCACTTAAATGAGCGCATAATGTTGTCTTTTTACCGTGCTTTTTTTCGGTATTTTCCTGTTTATCTGTTGTTGATTCAAGCATTTCACCCAAAAGCTCGTCTGTCATATCAGAGTCATCGCTTTCTAAGAAATCTTCAAAATTTGATTTTACTACAGAAACCTGCGGACCGTAAATTACCTGTATTCCGTTTCCTTTATGGATAACTCCCGACGCTCCGCTTTCTTTAAGCATATTATCATTGACAATATCCGAGTTTTCTACAGTAATTCTGAGTCTTGTAGCACAGCAGTCAATATCTGAAATATTCTCTTTGCCGCCAAGACCTCTGAGAATCAATGCGCTGACTCTGTCAAAAGAGCTGTCAGAAGCTGAGCCGCTTCCCTTTCTTGCGTTAACATCTTTACGGGTATAAAGCTTGGTTTCCTCATTGTCAGATTCACGTCCCGGAGTTTTAAGATTCAGCTTTGTTATCATGAAATAGAAAATAAAATAATAAATTATGGCATAGAAAAGTCCTACTACAACTATCCAAATCCAGTTAGTCTTTGCGTTGCCCTGAAGAATACCAAACAAGGTTAAATCTATGACACCGCCTGAAAAAGTCATACCTACGCCCACGTTGAATATGTGCATAAGCATATAGGACAAGCCTGCTAAAACACAGTGAACAGCATACATAACAGGGGCTACAAACAGAAAAGTAAATTCAAGAGGTTCTGTTATACCTGTCAGAAGAGATGTTAAGGCTGCTGAAAGAAGAAGTCCTCCCACAACCTTTTTCTTCTCAGGACGTGCCGCTTTATACATTGCATAAGCAGCAGCCGGAAGTCCAAAAATCATAAATGGGAATTTTCCTGCCATAAATCTTGTTGCTGATACTGAGAATACTTCTGTTGATTTTGACGCAAGCTCGGCAAAAAAAATGTTCTGCGCACCCTGAATAGTTGCACCATCGATCAGCATTGAGCCTCCAAGCTCTGTTTGCCAGAACGGCATATAGAACACATGATGAAGTCCGAAAGGAATAAGTGCACGTTCAATTATTCCGTAAATCCATGTTCCCGCATATCCCGAATTAAGCACCAATAACCCAAGCTTAGAAATACCAAGCTGAACAATAGGCCAAAGCCAGAACATAAGGATACCTACTGCAAGATAAACCACGGAACAAATGATTGGAACAAATCTTGTTCCTCCGAAGAATGATAAAACCTGCGGCAGCTTTATCTTATAAAAACGATTGTGAAGTGCCGCAACGCCCAGTCCAACAATAATACCTCCGAAAACACCCATCTGTAAGGTTGTTATTCCAAGTACAGATGTTGTGGAGTTTTCTGCCATTGCCTCTACGCCGCCTTTAGCAGTTATAAGAGCGCTTATTGCTGTGTTCATGATAAGATATGCTATAGCGCCTGAAAGCGCCGCAACTTCCTTTTCTCTCTTTGCCATTCCTATTGCTACTCCCATTGCAAACAACAGAGCAAGGTTGTCAAATACTGCACTTCCCGTTTTGGCCATAATGTCGAGAATGGTATAAAGAACTCCGCCTTCTCTTATTATATTTGTCAGATGATATGTTTCAAGGGTTGTGGGATTTGTAAATGAACTTCCTATTCCCAACAGCAGACCTGCTACCGGCAGCAGTGCTATTGGCAGCATAAACGAGCGCCCTACCCTTTGAAGCACGCCGAAAATCTTGTCTTTCATATATTTTCCTCCATTTATTTATTGAAATGATTTCATCTTGTATTTTTATTTATTATTTATAAATTAAATAGTTTTAATACATCAAACCATAATTTTCAATTTATAAATCCAGTGTCTGAAGACAAAATTATTATATCCTTTTTTAATCAGAAACTTAAACAGCTCATTATATTAATAAAAAATCACCTGTCACTATTGCTAAATGCTTAAAAATATAGTATAATAAATGTGATTTTTATTTTTTTGAAAGGAATGATTTTAATGCGTGCCAGCGGTATTCTTATGCACATTTCTTCGCTTCCTAACAGCTACGGCATAGGAAAAATGGGAAAAGAAGCTTATGCTTTTGCTGACTTTCTCAAGGCATCAAAGCAAAAATACTGGCAGATCCTTCCCGTTTCTCCCACAAGCTATGGGGATTCGCCATATCAAAGCTTTTCTGTTTATGCCGGCAATCCTTATTTTATAGACTTTGAAAGTCTGGAAGAACAGGGATATCTTAAAAGCTCAGATTATAAAAATATAAACTGGGGCGATGATCCACTTTGCACAGATTACAGTATTTTATATGAAAACGTATTTAAGGTCCTGAAAATTGCATATAAAAACTTTAAGAAAAATCCTGAAAAGGAATTTGAATTTTTTCTTCAAAAAAACGAAAACTGGATAGAAAACTATGGGCTTTTTATGGCTCTTAAGACTGAAAACGGCGGAAAGCCTTGGTCAGAATGGCCTGAACCGTTGAAAATGTTTGAGGCCGACGCAATTAAGAAAGCAAAAAAGAAATATTCAGATGAAATAAATTACTGGTGCTTTATTCAATATAAATATTTTGAGCAATGGGAAAAGCTAAAAGGCTATGTGAATTCCCTCGGCATTGAAATTATTGGCGATATTCCTATTTATGTTGCTTATGACAGTGTTGATGTCTGGACCTGTCCTCAATATTTTTTACTGGATAAGAATAAAACTCCTATTGATGTTGCTGGCTGTCCACCTGATGCATTCACTGAATTGGGACAGCTTTGGGGCAATCCTCTTTACCGCTGGGATGTTATGGAAAGAGAAAATTTCAAATGGTGGATCGACAGAATCCGCAGTGCATCACAGATTTATGACGTAGTCAGGATCGACCACTTCCGAGGCTTTGAAAGCTATTATACTATTCCTTACGGCAGGCCTGACGCAACAGTAGGCGAATGGCGAAAGGGTCCTGACATAAAGCTTTTTAAGGAAGTAAAAAAACAGCTTGGAAAACAGAAAATTATTGCTGAAGATTTAGGCTTTATAACAAAACAAGTTGCAAAGCTTTTAAAAGCCAGTGGCTTTCCCGGAATGAAAGTGCTTGAATTTGCTTTTGACCCTGACGGAAAAAGCAATTATCTCCCTCACAATTTTGAAAGCACAAATAATATCTGCTATACCGGCACTCATGACAATGATACCGTTTTAGGGTGGGTCAGACACGCTTCAAGAAAAGAACTTAAATTCTGCCGTGATTATTTGAACGTAAAGCGTAATAAAGACATTCCTTGGGGAATGATACGTTTAGCATGGGCAAGCGTTTCGGACACTGCCATTGCTCAAATGCAGGATTTTCTTGAACTTGATTCAACTGCGAGAATGAACATACCGTCTACACTGGGCGGCAACTGGCAATGGAGATGCTCAAAAGACAGTTTCACCAAGGAACTGGCAGAAAAAATTGCCGGACTCACAAATCTATATGACAGAAACAGATTTGACGATTAAAATTCCATGGAAGTAATACGGAAATTTATACATCGTATTAACCCCCTCTACTAATAGCCCCATTTGGCGTTTTTTTGCACGCAAACGTGCAACTATGAACAAAAAAATATAAAAATTTAAAGATTATTAACACTTTTAAATTATATCAATTTATAAGATCAAGCTTTTTTAATTTAGTTTTTATACTGAAAAATAATTGAAAGGATTTTTATTTTATGGATAAATCATTATTTTCTCAACAGCTTAACAAAGATCTAAAGGAGAAATTTGGTGTAACTGCTGAAAACGCTTCTCCTGTTCAGCTTCATGAGAGCATTTCAGCGCTTGTTATGAATGAAATTACAGACAAATGGAATAAAAGCACTGAAAATCATCTGTCAAAAAGACACGCTTGTTATTTTTCTATGGAATTCCTCATGGGAAGAGCTGTTTACAACAACTTGATGTGTCTTGGCATAAAAGATGAGGTTGAAGAAATACTTCAAGGCTTCGGAAGGAGCATTTCAGAATTAGAAGAAATTGAGGACGCTGCTTTAGGAAACGGCGGATTGGGACGTCTTGCGGCTTGTTTTCTTGACTCTGCGGCTGCTCATGATTTACCGCTTGACGGTTATGGTATAAGATACAAATACGGACTATTCAAACAGACTATTGAAAACGGTTTTCAGCGTGAATATGCTGATGACTGGCAGAAATTCGGTGATCCTTGGTCAAAGCGCTGTGAGGCTGACGCTGTTAATGTAGTTTACGGAGATGAAACTGTTAAAGCTGTGCCTTATGACATGCCGATAATCGGATATAGCACGGACAATATCGGAAATCTTCGTCTTTGGCAGGCTGAAGCTATTGATGAATTTGACTTTAATGCATTTAATGACGGAAAATATGAAGAATCTGTAAAATCAAAGAACTCAGCTGAAAACATTTCAAAGGTGCTTTATCCAAACGATAATTTTGAAGAGGGAAAAATTCTTCGCTTAAAGCAGGAATACTTTTTCTCCTCTGCTTCTCTTACCGACATTCTGAAAAAACACATTGAGCGTTACGGAAGCCTGGAGAACCTTGCAGACATGGTAACTATTCAGCTTAACGATACTCACCCGGTTATATCCATTCCTGAGCTTATAAGACAGCTTGTTGATAATCACGGTATGGATTTTGACAAGGCTTTTGATATTACACAAAAGGTATTCAATTACACAAATCACACCATAATGCAGGAGGCTCTTGAAAAATGGAGCTGTAATCTTGTGGAAAGGATTTTACCAAGAGTATATAATTTTATTCTTATGATAAACGAACGTTTTATCAAGGACATGTATTCGCTTGGAAAAGACAAAAAGCTGATTACCGAAATGGCTCCTATAGGCGACGGAATGGTAAGAATGGCTAACATGGCGGTTTATGCTTCATCTTATACAAACGGTGTTGCCGCAATTCACACTGAGATTCTCAAGGCAGAAACGTTAAAGGACTGGTATGAAATATACCCCGAACGTTTCCAGAACAAGACTAACGGAATCACGCAAAGACGCTGGCTGGCACTTTGCAACAGTGAGCTTTCGGATTTGATTACAAGGCTTTTGGGAAATGACGGTTGGATTAAGAATCTTGATGAATTGTCAAAGCTGAAAAAATATGCTGATGATGAAAATATACTCAAAGAATTTATTGAGATCAAAAGCAAAAAGAAGCGTCAGCTTGCTGATTTTATCAAGACTCATGATGGAATCAAAGTTGATCCTGGCACGATTTTTGACATTCAGATTAAAAGGCTTCATGAATATAAAAGACAATTTCTTAATGCACTTTCTATTCTCTATATTTACTATGGAATCAAAGATGGTTCAATAACTGATTTTACTCCGACTACATTTATTTTCGGTGCAAAATCTGCTCCGGGATACAGGCGTGCCAAGGCAATTATAAAGCTTATCGGTGAGATAGCTAAACTTGTGGAAAGCGACCCTGAAACAAAGGATCTTATAAAAGTTGTATTTGTACAAAACTATAATGTTTCGTATGCTGAAAAGCTTGTTACTGCCGCAGATATTTCAGAACAAATCTCAACCGCCGGAACTGAGGCATCAGGTACCGGAAACATGAAATTTATGCTCAACGGTACGGTGACATTAGGCACATTTGACGGTGCAAACGTTGAAATCGTTGAAGAAGCGGGAGAAGAAAACAACTATATTTTCGGTGCGAGAGTTGAAGAGCTTGAAAAGATAATGCCTGAGTATGATCCTCGCTCGATTGCTTTTTCAGATGAAAAAATTAACCGTGTACTCAACAAGCTGATTGACGGCTCATTTGATGACGGCGGAGTTCCCTCCAACGAAGAGGGTTCATTCAAAGAACTCTATCACTCACTTATGGACGGTGCAAGCTGGCATGTTCCTGACCATTATTATCTTATCGGCGATCTTAAGAGCTATGTAGAAGCCAAATTAAAAGCAAACTGTGATTATCGTGATGAGCTTGCTTTTGCAAGAAAATGCTGGCTTAATATGTGTTCTGCCGGAAAATTCTCTTCCGACAGAACAATTAAGGATTATGCGGAGAACATTTGGAAGATTAAATGATTATAAAAGGATATTAAAAACAACTCAAAATAGTTTGAACATTACTGATTTAAGGGCAGCCCTCTATCGCAGGGCATGCCCTCTTTTAAAAACTTCCACTGGAAGTTTTTAAAATTCACCTATGCGGAGCTCTAACATAAAAAGGATTTCGTCGACTGCGGTCGGCGATGAGGGACTCTGTCCCCTCAACCCCTGCAACCCTTTAAAAAGGGTTGACCTAAACTTTAATATTTAATAATATTAAAGAAATTTCTTTTAAAAACTGTCTATGCTTGTTGCCTATTATCAATATTCTTGAAATAACTGAAATTTTTATCCTCACGGAACATTTTCCATCTTAAATAATCATCAAGAAACACTCCTATTGCTGACAGGACAAACCATATTCCCACAAAGGGCAGACATATTTGTCCGTCAAAATTCATCGGAATATCAGAATAGTCCCAGATGTTCATTCCGAGTCTTACATTCACAATTTCTCCGGTCAAAAATTCAATAACCGTTATAAAAAAGGCTATTAAAGTTATCTGTGCAAAAAAATTAAGTCCATTTCGTCTGGCGTCATTGGTGATGTGTATTGCCAGCATGGAAATTCCTCCGAGGAGTCCCATGGTTATATGCGTAAAGCCTCTTGCTGATATTTCAATTAAGCCATATATCAAAGCGCCTATTACAAAAACGGTAAAATTTTTTAACAATGTCTGATGCAAATTGTCACCTCCCTGCGGCTTTGCCGCTTAAATTACTCATAATTTTAATTTGCTCAGAATTTGTTGTTTTAAAACGCAATTTTTTAAGAAATATTTGCAAACAAAAAGTAGGAAACGATTTTGGTCGTTTCCTACTTTTCACTTATAAAATCTATAGCTTATACAGAATTATAACTTGATATATGTCTTATAAGCTAAGACTACCATATTCAACTTTTTTGAAAACTCTCCGCAGCGAGGTCGAAACCATGTTATTCGCAAACCGATAACGTGATATGGTCCGTACGGCAGGTATTTTGCTTTACGGGTTGTCGAGGACGCCAGCCCCTACACAGATTTTATAAACTTACCACAGCGGGGTCAAAGCCACGTTATTCACAAACCAATAACGTGACATGCGGCGTGTGGGCTAACACTGCCAGCTGTTTAGATAGATTTCCTGCTCTTCAGTAAGTTCATCAATTTCCAGTTCCCAGAATTTAAGCTTACGCATAGCGACTTCACGGTCAATCTCATCAGGAACATTGATTATCATATCCTGAATATTATCTCGATTTTTAACGAGATACGCTGCTGACAGCGCCTGAATTGCAAATGACATATCCATAATTTCCGCAGGATGTCCGTCACCTGCGGCAAGATTCACAAGACGTCCCTCGCCGATTACGTAGAGCCAATTGCCGTTTTTCAGCTTATATCCATCGATATTATTTCTTGCTTTTTTACTTTCAACAGCGATTTTTTTAAGTCCTGCCACATCTACTTCACAGTCAAAGTGACCGGCATTACAAAGAATTGCACCGTCTTTCATATTTACAAAAGATTTTTGGGTTATTACATCTTTACATCCTGTAACGGTAACAAAGAAATCGCCTAACTTTGCGGCTTCTTCCATTTTCATTACTTTAAAGCCATCCATTACAGCCTCGAGGGCTTTTATAGGGTCAATTTCAGTGATAATAACTGAAGCTCCCAAGCCTTTAGCTCTCATGGCTACGCCTTTTCCGCACCAGCCATAGCCTGCTACTACCACGTTCTTTCCTGCTACGATCAGGTTTGTGGTACGATTGATTCCGTCCCAGACTGACTGACCTGTACCATAGCGGTTATCAAAGAAATGCTTACATTTCGCATCATTTACAAGCACCATAGGGAATTTCAGCTTCTTATCCTTATTCATAGCGATAAGTCTAATGATACCTGTAGTTGTTTCTTCACAGCCACCGATCACGTTATCAATCAATTCAGGATACTCACTGTGTATAAGATTAACCAAATCTCCGCCGTCATCAATTATAATATTGGGACCGGCTTTAACAACCTGTGAAATATGATTATGATACTCTTCATCAGTAGCGCCATGCCATGCAAAAACTTCAAGTCCATCATGAACCAAAGCTGCGGCCACATCATCCTGAGTGGACAATGGATTGCTTCCCGTTACATACATTTCTGCACCGCCTGCGGCAAGAACCTTACAAAGATATGCAGTTTTAGCCTCGAGATGGACAGAGAGTGCAACTTTAAGTCCTTTGAAAGGCTTGTCTTTTATAAATTCTTCCTCAATGCTACGAAGCAAAGACATATTGTCTTTCACCCACTGAATTTTTCGGCTTCCACTTTCCCACAAATTAACATCTCTTATTTCACTCATATTTACAAATAAGTTTTCTGAAAAGAAAACTTAACTCCTTTCTACAAATAGACATAAAATTCTTATGCAGATATTATACCACATAGTGACGATTTTTTCAACCTTTTAGAATGTTAATGAAAATTATATAATGTTTAGGTTCCAATAGAAGCGTTACAACAGATAAAAAACTCAGGGTTTTAAGCCCTGAGTTTAAATATTATTTTACTTTATGTGTTATAGTATTAACTCTCTGATTAAACTTCCATTGCAGCTGTCTAAAGTGAATTGTGCAGTAACCAAATTTTTATCGTCATTGTTTATTGGAATCGTTGGTGAAACAATAAAGCATTTGCCTTGTTTAGCTTCAACCTTATGTCCATTTGCAAGAATCGAAAGATAAGCCGTTTTTATTTCTATATTATATTCTTCGTTGTCATACAAAATTTTAATATTACCGGAATTTGAATTTTGAACATCTTCAACGTCTACCTCAGCAATAAATCTTACAGCTGATTTATCAATCTTCTGCTGATAATAAACGGTGCCGTCTATTTGATTCTGTACATAATTATAATGAATTGTTGCGTTAGTTAAAGCACCATTATATGAACCAATGTTTATCTTCTTCCATTCACTTTCACTTCCGATATAATATACATCTTTGAAATTTGTACAATTTTCAAAAACACCATGTCCAATGCTTGTCACACTGTTCGGAATTGTTACATTTGTTAGATTGTCACAGGATGCAAAGGCAGCATCTTCAATGTTTGTAACACCGTCAGGGATTGTTACGCTTGTTAGGCTACCACAACCAATAAAAGCACCACCTCTAATGCTTGTTACACTGTTGGGAATTGTTATGCTTATTAAATTTTCACAATGGAAAAAAGCATACTCTCCAATGTCTGTAATGTTATTATGAAGTACTATGCTTGTTAGGCTTGTACAGGAACCAAACGCTTGATATCCTATGCTTGTTACACTGTCAGGTATATTTACACTTGCTAGGCTACAACACCCCGCAAAAGCACTCTCTCCAATGCTTGTTACGCTGTTTGGAATTATTACGCTTGTTAGGCTGACACCACTAAAAGCCCAATTCCCTATGCTTATTACGCTGTTTGGAATAGTATATGTTGTTTCTGCTTTTCCCGAAGGATATTGAATTAATTCCGTTTTATTTTTATTAAACAACACTCCATCTTGTGATGAATAATTGGAATTATTTAAATCTACTGTTATGCTTGTAAGGCTATTACAGTTAAGAAAAGTACACTCTCCAATGCTTGTTACACTGTCAGGTATATTTATACTTGTCAGATTTACACAAGCAGAAAAAGCAGCCTCTCCAATGCTTGTAACACTGTCAGGTATATTTACACTTGTTAGGCTGGTACATTCCTGAAACGCACAGTCTCCTATGCTTGTTACGCTGTTTGGTATTGTTACACTTGTTAGGCTTTCGCAGTTTTCAAACACATGACCTGCAATACCAACTGTGTCATTTTTTATTGATACAGAGGTAATATTGGAATTACAATCAACAGCCCACTTTCCAGCATATTTTACATCTGTTGTCTGATTATTTATAAATGGTGTATCATAAAATGCATCCTCTCCAATGCTTATAACACTGTCAGGTATATTTACACTTGTCAGACTTTCACAATAAGAAAAAGCTCTCTCCCCAATGCTTGTTACACTATCAGATATATTTACGCTTGTCAGATTGTAACAATGAGAAAAAGCACTAAATCCTATGCTTGTTACGCTGTTTGGAATTGTTACGCTTGTTAAGATGTCGCAGTCTTGAAATGTAAAATCACCTATGCTCGTAACTTTTTTACCACCAATTTCATTTGGCACAACTACTTCGGCTTCATATCCCCTGTATTTTGTTGTATTAATTGTACCATCTTCTTTGATTTCATAATCAAACCAAAACTCCGTTTCAACATCTTCAAACGGAGTACCTACACAAGAACGATATCCATAACTCTCAAACTCATCGCCATATTTACTAAATATTTCTGCAACGGAAGACTTTTCCGAATAAACCATAAGAATTGGCGCATCCATTAAATTATATCCAATTGAACCATCTGATTTTTTATATTCTTCACCTATTTGCGTAACAGTGTCTGGGATATACACATTAACACTGTTGTACATTCCAAACCCGCCTCCTCCGCCGTTGGCACAATAGTTGCCATTTATATCATAGCTTGCATATTCAGCGCCTAATTGAGTTAAAAGCTTTGTAACAGGTTTTCCTTCAATTTCAGAAGGAATATTAACATTAAGTTTGTGACCTACATATCCATTAATAACTGTCTCATCATCGTTACAATAATATAATAATCCATCTTTAGATTTTAATAAATATCCGTTACCCGTATAAGTAGTTATGTCTACGCTTCCGTCTTCATTATTTTCTTCTTCATAATAATATCCGTTTTCTTTCAAATAATCAATATGCTGAGAATAAGTTTCAAATCGTTTGAAATTTTCCGCACTAACCGACACAATTGCTCCGCCTACTGTCTTCGAAACCGGCAAAACTGTCACCAAACTTATCACCATAATAAGTGATGTAAATAAACTAAAAACCCGTTTTTTCACAAAAACCACCCCATTAATTAGAATTTAAAACATAAACTGTTTACGTTTTATCATATTATAACCTATTTCAGGTTAAAAGTCAATAACCTGAAACAGATTATTTATAATAATAACGAGGTGATGATATATGTATCCAAGAATCAGAAATCTTCGTGAAGATAAAGACATGAACCAAACCCAAATGGCAAAAATATTAAATATGTCCCAAACAGGATATTCGAAATATGAAACAGGGGAAAACGACATACCTACGGCAGTTTTGATATCTCTTGCAGAATTTCATCAGACAAATGTAGATTACATCTTGGGCTTAACAAACAACGATTGTTATTATAAGAACATTTAAACAGCACAAAAAAATCCCCTCAAGTTTCCTTGAGGGGATCGCTGTTTCTATTTACGCCTTAGCCTTTTTTGAACCCTTGTTAAGAGCTTTTTTCTTTTCAACATGCTTCTGCCACATTACCCAAAGTGTAGGCGCAATGCAGTTTGATGAATATACACCTGCAAGCATACCGATAATCAATGGGAACGCAAAGCTGATAATTGATGTGATTCCAAAGATTGCACATACAATGCAAACTGTCGCCATCGCAAGAACCGTTGTAACAGTTGTATGTATCGAACGTCCAACAGTCTGTGTGATTGACATGTTTACAAGCTCTGTAATCTCCATTCTTCTGCCGTAAAGTCTGCGGTTTTCTCTGATACGGTCATAAATAATAATCGTAGCATTGATTGAGTAACCCAAAATCGTGAGCAATACAGCCATGAAGTTTGCATTGATGTCAAATCTGCAAATTACAAAGCATCCATATACCATGCACATATCATGGAGAAGTGCCACAACTGAGAAGCATCCGGCTGAAAGACCGCCGATCTTCTTAAATCTGAAACCGATATAAATAATTGTAATCACAGCAGCAAAAGCACAAGCTATCAAGCATTTGAAGAAGAAATCAATACCGTTTGAAGCTGCAACGTCATTTGACTCAAGAAGCTCAAGCTTGTTGTCTGCAAACTTTTCTTCAAGTGCAGCTTTTAGTGTGTTTTGCTTCTGTTCGCTTATACCTTCGTCAGAAGCAAACTGAAGCTTAACTGTTGTATCATCGCTTGCAAAGTTTGTTCCTGTAGTAACTATTGCCGTTTCGTCAATAGAATCCTTGACAGTATTTGCAACCTCGTTGGTGTCAATATCACCCTGGTATGTATAAGTGATAATCGTACCGCCCTTGAATTCAATAGCAACATTTGCCTTTATAACTAATGTAAGTACAGCAAACAGTGCAATAAGTACACATGATACTGTGTAGAAAATCTTTCTGTGTCCGAAAACATTCAAAGACTTGCGTTCTTTAACCTCTTCCTTTGCACCGTAAAGTGAACGCTTCTTAAAGCATTTGAACTTTGAAAGTGAAGAAAGCATAAGTCTTGAACAGAATATACCGAATACAAAGTTGAGAATGATACCCACAAGTAATGTATAACCCAGTGAGTAGATTGTTCCTGCAGTTGAAGCGCCAAATGCGAAGAACAATGGCTTAAGAAGTGTTCCGAATACGCTGTCTGTAGGTCCGAAAGCACCCATAAGAATAACTGCTACAAATACAACAGTGATGTTACTGTCAAATACAGCAGACCATGCTCTCTTGTAGCCCATTTCAATAGCGCCGTTCAAAGTCTTGCCGTTATTAAGCTCTTCCTTGATACGCTCAGCAGTGATAACGTTGGCATCAACGCCCATACCAATAGCAAGTATGATACCTGCAATACCAGGTATAGTAAGCGTGAAGCTTTCAATATTTCCGAAGAATCCGGAAACGCATGCGATGGTTCCGACTACCTGTCCGAACAAAGCGATAGCTGCAACAAAGCCCGGAAGCTTGTAGATGAATATCATATAAAGCGCAATGATAAGGAAAGCAATTGCTCCAGCGATAACCATTGCATTTCTTGCACCCTCACCAAGAGTTGCAGAAATAATGTTGTTGCTTGTTGTTTCAAGCTTGAACGGAAGTGAACCTGCGTTGATCTTGTCAGCCAAAGCCTTAGCAGATTCATATGTAAACGGACTTGCACTGCTTCCTGAAATCTGACACTTACCACCTGTGATAGGCTCATTTACAGTCGGAGATGAAATACACTTGTCATCCATCCAAATTGAAATAACACCTTTAGTTGAAGAAAGTTTTGTTGTTGCGTCAGCAAATGCCTGTGCACCCTCATCCTTCAAATCAAGGCTTACCACATATTCAACCTGTCCGTTGTCATTTGTATACTGAACAGCTTCAGCTACATCAACGTCAGTACCCGAAATAACAAGTTCACCTGTTTGTTCAGAACCCTCTCTGAATGTAAGCAAAGCAGTTTCACCCAATTCAGCTACAGCAGCCTCAGGATCAAAATCCTCTTCACCTGCCTGCCACGGGAAAGAAACCATAACTTTATCAGTAGTATAGTCTACATAAACTTCGCTGTCAGTAATGTTAAGACTTACAAGACGCTGTTCAATGGTTGCCTTAGCTGCATCCATTTCCTTGTCAGTTGCATCATAACCGTCAGCCGGTTCAAAAGTGGCATTAACTCCTCCCTGGATATCAATACCCCAACGAATTTCGTCAACACCTTTAACATATGTGGTTTTTATGTCTCCGTATTGAGTATGTATTCCCGCATATGTAAGTCCTGCAAACGCAATTATACATACCAATACGATGAAAAACACTGGTTTTTTTGTTCGGCGCACAATTAATCCTCCTAATATTTTATTAGCAAATATAAAAATATATCTGCCGCATATAATCACTTTTCTATTATAGTTCTTTTCCCCCAAAAAGTCAAGCATTATTTTCAAAAATCCCTATTTATTTGCCAATATTTTATAAAGCATATACAAAAATCGAACCATTTTATTCCGTTTATACTAAAAAGTTTTTACTAAAAAACAGAATAAAAAGGTGAATAAAATTTATAAAAATATAAATAATAAATTAATGAATAACAGCTTCTGATAACGGTTTTACGGACATTTTGTGAGTAAATTGATACAATTATTTTATATAGGATCTCAGCGATTTTATATAAAACAACAAATATTGTTAAAAAACGTGAAAAAGCCTTTCAAAAGTTTGACAAACAGTGGAAAATAGGCTATAATACAAGCAGAATTTTAAATTGGAGGTTGTTAAAATGACAAAATCAGAAATTATTGCTGCTGTTGCAGAAAAAGCTTCCTGTACTAAAAAAGACGCTGAAAAATATTTCAGTGCTGTAATTGATACAATTACAGAAGCTTTAACAAACGGAGAAAAGGTTTCTATCACAGGCTTCGGTACTTTTGAAGTAAGAGACAGAGCCGCTAAGGACGCTATCAACCCTGCTACAAAAGAACCTATTCACGTACCTGCTAAGAAAGTTCCTGCATTTAAAGCAGGTAAGGTTCTTAAAGAAGCTGTTGATAAGTAATTTTTAACAGACAGAAAAGGAGAATTAATATGGCAACTAAAAAAGCTGTCACTGAAGAAGCAAGAAAAGCTGAAAGCGCCGTAAAAGTTCCGGCAGCTAAAGCTGAAGAAACAACAAAGAAAGAAACTGCTGTTAAGGCTGCGCCTAAAGCTGAGAAAAAGACAGCTGACAAGAAGCCTGCTGCAAAAAAGGCTCCTGCAAAGAAGGCTGCCGCTAAAGCAGAAGTAAAAAAAGAAAATGTCGTTTTGCAGTTTGCAGGAAAAGAGATTGAAATCGATTCAGTTATCGCTTCTGCAAAAGCAGACTTCAAGGCAAACAATAAAGGCTGCGTAAGATCAATTAATGTTTATGTTAAGCCTGAAGAAGACGCCGCATACTACGTTGTTAACGGAAAAACAACAGGTAAAGTAAATCTTTGATTTTATTGAATTGCTCCAAAAGAGCATCTTTAATGTGTTAAAGAACAAACTGATTCCGCAATTTAAGCGGAGTCAGTTTTTTTATAAAATTAAATATTTGTTGTAATATATTTATTTTAATTATCTTGCATAATTTTTAGTAATTTATGAGCATCAGTAATTTCACAGCTCTGTATATCTAATTAAATACAATAATTTAATAACTCCCACTTGATTAAAAAAGGTAAAAAGTAATTGACAATTAGAGCGAAATGGTGTATATTAAATAGAATAACAAGA